>CADCNQ010000005.1 GCA_902802815.1 uncultured Bacteroidales bacterium
TTTTTTTTTGCATTTTTCTTTTGATTTTTTTTTAATTTTCAATTCTCAATTTTCTATTCTCAATTAAATTTCGTATCTTTGCCCCCGACAGAGATGATGAACATACCCTATTCTTCAAAAAAACAGCAAACAACACATACCCCTATGAAAAAGTTTTTCCTGACACTCGTCGCCGTCCTGGGCGCGATGACCGCATGGGCAGAGGATATTGAAGTCACCTATATCGACGCCGACGGCAAGGAAAAGAGCGTGACAGCCACAGTCGTCGACCTTTCGGGAGGCGGCATCTATGGCACCGAGGGAGAAGAGCACTGGTACGTAGCGAACGGTGAGGTCAGAATCGCGTATTTGAACTTCATGGATGATCATGCCCACCTCATCCTGGCGGACGGGGCAAAGCTCACCGTCGACGACGCCATGTTCGGATTTGTCTTCAATGCCGAGAAGAATCTCACCATCTACGGCCAGAAAGAAGGCACGGGACAGCTCATCGCCTCTGCAGGCAACATCGGCTACAGCATCTGCTCCCTTTACGGGGACATCACCATCAACGGCGGTATCATAACGGCCACAACCGACCATTGGGAGAGCATAGGCATCCTGGCCGAAGGGAAAATCACCATCAACGGCGGCAGCGTGACAGCCACGAGCAGCGGTGAAGACGCCGACGGCATCTACTCCTCAAAAGGGGACATCACCGTCAACGGCGGCAGCGTGACAGCGACGGGCGGCACCAAAGAGGGCAGTGGCATCAGAACCAATAACGGGAACATCATCATCAACGGCGGCAGCGTGACGGCTGCGAGCAGCAGTGAAGGAGGTTATGGCGTCGCAGCATCGGGCACGACCACCCTCGCCGGAGGCGCGCTGACGGCCAGCAAATACTCCGGCGCAGTCAGCATAGCAGACGGTTTCACCTACAGCGACGGCGCGAACCTCTACAACGGCACGCTGGACGACGAGCAAAAAGGCGCCATCGCCGGCAAGACGATGCAGTCGGCTCTGTTGTCGCTGAACGACAACGCCGTCAACAGCGTGGCCATCGCCGCATACGACGGCAAGCTCATGATAGCGCAGCTCTCGGGCCGCATGCTGAATATGGAAGGCAACTGGAACACCCTCACGCTGCCCTTCAATGTGGACGCATTCGCCGGAACGCATCTTGAAGGCGCTACGGTCAAGGAGCTCGACACCGAAGGCTGGTATGACGCAGAAGGCACCCGCCACGACGAAGGCGGCGAGGGGCTCCGCCAGACCGGCTACGACAGCGAAAGCGGCACGCTCTCGCTCTACTTCAAAGATGCCACGGCCATCGAGGCCGGCAAGCCGTATATAGTGACGTGGGAAAGCGGATTGCCGGCAGCCCTGACCGTCAACTCGGCAGAGGACTGGAACACATTTGCAAGCAATATAAACAACGGAACGGAGTCATACGAGGGCAAGCTGGTCAAACTCGGCGCCGACATCGATGTGACAACGACAGTGGGCACAAGCGATCATCCGTTCAAGGGCATCTTCGACGGTGCGGGACACACGATGAACGTCACGCTCGACGACACGGGCAATCGCGGCACCGCCCCGTTCCGTTACATCAGCGACGCCATCATACAAAACGTCAGGACCACAGGAACGGTTTCCGGTAAAAGGCACTGCACCGGACTCGTAGGCTACGCCCATAGCGGTACGAACATCATTCAGAACTGCCATGTGGCCGTGAATGTCACATCAACGGAGAAATGGTTCGGCGGCGTTCTCGGACACGGCTTGTCGTCGATCACCACCGTCGCCAACTGTCTCTTCACGGGAAGTCTGACGGGACCGGATGACGCCATCATAGGCATTTTCGACGCATGGAACGATGAAGGAACGCACAGCATTGAGAACTGTCTGGAGAACAGCACGTACGTCATCACCGTGAAGACGGCCGGCAACGACAACATCACCGTCACGAACTGCTACGGGAAGAGCGGCAAAGTGGCAGACGCCACCGATGCCAGCGGCATGAGCAACGAAGTGCTGCAGGCTTCCCTCGGCTCCGGATGGGAAACAGCGGACGGCGACGTGGTGCCCAAGTCGGCTCCGACAAGCATCTTCAACCCGGTATTCAATGCTGTTGTCATCAGCAAAAACAACACTCCGGTGACGAGCGGGGACGGCAACGTGGAGTTCCGCGGCAACTACAATCCCACAGTGCTTCCCGGCGACGATGTAAGCAATCTGTATCTCGGTTCGGGGAACCATCTCTTCTGGCCCGTAAACGACAAGACCATCAACGCCTTCCGTGCCTGGTTCCACGTGAATCTCGGTCCGGAGCAGATGGTGCACAACATCGTGACGAACCTCGATACAGACGATCCGACCGCAGTGGAAGAGATTCAGGATTCAGGTTTCAGGATTCAGGATTCAGGTGATGATGCATGGTACGACCTGAGCGGACGCAAGTACGGCAGCAAGCCGACGAAGCCGGGCATCTATGTGCACAAAGGTCAGAAAGTGGTGGTGAGTCATGATTAATTTGTATCCATAATTTGTAAGAGTGAAGAATCAAAGTAACACCTGAAACCAGTCAACTGAAATATCATTTTCATTTAGGCGACGCCGCCCTCTTCTTCCAGTAAGCGGCTTTCTCCGGATTCTTCTCCACACCTTCGCCCTCCTCGTAAATCTGTCCTAAAGCACTCTGTGCCTTGGTATGTCCCTGTTCAGCAGCCTTCTCAAACCATTCAATCGCTTTCTTCAGGTCCTGCTCCACACCTTCGCCATTATAATAAAAAATTCCTACATTATACTGTGCCTGGGCAAGCCCCTGATCAGCCGCCTTCTCCATCCATTCACACGCCTTCTTCATATCCTTCTCCACGCCCTTGCCATAGATATAAAAAATCCCTAAGTTGAACTGTGCCTGAGCGTCTCCCAGACTGGCCGCCTTCTCATACAAATCTGCCGCCTTCTTCAGGTCCTGCTCCACACCTATGCCTTTCTCGTAATAATATCCCAGATTACATTGTGCCTTGTGATATCCCTGAGCGGCGGCTTTCTCATACCATTCAATCGCTTTCTTCAGGTCCTTCTCCACACCTTCGCCCTCATCATAACGTTGTCCCATTTCAAATTGTGCCTGGGCAAGCCCCTGATCAGCAGCCTTCTCAAACCATTCATACGCCTTCGTCATGTCCTGCTCGACAATGTCGCCGTTCTTATACATAAATCCTAAATTATACTGTGCCTGGGCGTATCCCTGAGCGGCAGCTTTCTCATACAGATTAAACGCTTTCTCCATGTTCCTTCTCACCTCGATGCCTACGAGGTAAAAACTTCCCAAAGTACACTGTGCAGGGGCATATCCCTGACTGGCTGCCTTCTCGTAGTATTCAACCGCCTTCTTCATGTCCTGCTTCACACCTTCGCCATTTGCATAACGATTTCCCATAGCGAACAGCGCCTCGGCATCCTCCTGCTGGGCGTAAACATTTGTGACAGCCATCGTAAAGAGCAGCAGGAGAGGGAGGATAAGTATGTGCCTGATGTCTTTCATTTTTTATTTTGTTGTAAATATCCCTCCCTCACTTATACTGATTTTCCTCATATTTCTTCTTCCAGTATGCGGCTTTCTCCGGATTCTTCTCCACACCTTCGCCGTATTCGTACATACCCGACAGATTCAGTTGTGCCATGGCATTTCCCTGAGCAGCCGACTTCTCAAACCATTCAGCGGCCTTCGTCATGTCCTTCTCCACACCTCTGCCGTAGACATAACAAAGTCCTAAGTTGAGCTGTGCCTGGGGATCTCCCTGAGCGGCCGACTTATTGTACCATTCAAATGCCTTGTTCAGGTCCTTCTCCACACCATTGCCGTGCTCATAACTGGCCCCCAGATCGTTTTGTGCCGGAGCATGTCCCTGAGCGGCTGCCTTCTCAAACCATTCAATAGCCTTCTTCATGTCTTTCTCCACAACAACGCCCTGCATGCAGAAGACTCCCATAGTGTACTGTGCCGGAGCATGTCCCTGAATGGCCGATTTCTCATACCATTCAGCGGCCTTCTTCATATCCTGCTCCACAACAAGGCCGTTATTGTAGTAATAGCCCACATTGTTCTGCGCCTGAGCATCTCCCTTATTGGCAGCCTTCTCAAAGTATTCAAAAGCTTTCTTCTGGTCCTGCTCCACAACATCGCCGATCACGTACATCACTCCTAAATCACACTCTGCCCGGGCATATCCCACAGCGGCCGCCTTTTCCAGCCATTCAACACCTTTCTTCGCATCGCGCTCCACGCCTTCGCCTCTTATGTACATAAATGCCAGACGATACTGTGCTGGAGGATATCCCTGGGCTGCTGCCTTCTCAAGCCATTCAGCGGCCTTCTTCTGGTCCTTCTCCACACCCAGTGCGTTGTCATAGCAAAATCCCATATTGTATTGTGCTGAGGCATATCCCAGAGCAGCCGACTTCTCAAACAGTTCGAGGGCCTTCTTCGGGTTCTGCTCCACAGCAATGCCGTTCAAGTAGAAAGTTCCCAAGTCACATTCTGCCTGGGGATCTCCCTGGGCGGCCGACTTCTCAAACAGTTCGGCAGCTTTCTTAATATCCATCTGCACACCTTCGCCGTTTGCGTACATCACTCCCAGACGGTACTCTGCACTGGCATGTCCCTGGGCGACAGCCTTCTCAAACCACTTGAGAGCCTTCTTTATGTCCTGCTCCACACCACGGCCGTAGTAGTACGAATATCCTAAATTCGACTGTGCTGAGGCATATCCCAGAGCAGCCGACTTCTTAAACCATTCAACAGCCTTCTTCAGGTCCTGCTCTACACCTTCGCCGTACAAATAATATACTCCTAATCTGTTTTGTGCTACCGCATGTCCCTTGGCGGCTGCCTTTTCAAACCATTCAATAGCCGTCTTCAGGTCTTTCTCAACGCTGTCGCCGCTCTCGTAGCGGACGCCCGTCTGAAACAGTGCCTCGGCATCCTCCTGCTGGGCGTAAACATTTGTAGCTGCCATCGTAAAGAGCAGCAGGAGAGAGAGGATGAGTGTGTGTCTGATGTCTTTCATAATTACATTTTTTACGTGTGTTGTCCAATTACTTATTGACAAGGTAATTGAAATCCTTCTTGTCGGTAGGCTGGAAACTAATGGCCCAGCTGCCGCCGTCCTTTGTCCAAGAGCACAGCTGAATCTCGTATTCTCCGTCGGCAGAGAGATACATGTAGGTGAGGTCGGCATTGAAATCCTCATACTTCAGCTCACCCATATTCTCGAAACCAAGGCATTCCAGTGCGGCCATGACGGGCTTCAATGACATGGGGAAGTAGTAGTCGTGGGATACGATGGTGAGATTTGTGGCATCGGCATCACTGAAATGGAATCCGATTTTCATCTTATCCTTGGTATAGTAACGGCTCCATAACTGTCCAACTACTGTTTCGAGGAAGTCCAGCGTGTCGGGATTCGCGACTTCCCAGTCAGCATGGGTTTCGTTCATATACTTTTCCACGTCAGCCAGTGAACTGCCAAATGCCATGTAAGGCTCGATGACGATGGAGTCAAGGTTGATAACCAGAGCAGGAGCCTCCTCCCGGTTCTCTGCAGCGGTGTTGCCCTTGCTGCCGCAGGCGGTCAGCACTGCAGTTGTTACAGCGCAGCAAAAAAGGACGGCGAGCGTCATAAAGATTTTCTTCATAGCTTTTGATTTTTTATATTGATGAGTAAATTTTTATTTTCGTTCAAAGCTATTGCAATCTGACCGCAAAATTACAAAAATTAGTTGAAAGTGTAGAGGTTAGAGTTTAGAGAATTCTGTTTTATGCATATTTTTTTTCTGTGAGTGTGATGCGAAAACATTAAAATTTGTAACTTTGCATCACAAAATCAGAATAAACCGCGATGAAAAAGTCATTAATGATACTTATAGCCGCTGCGACATTGCTCTTCTCTGTAGTGGCATGCGAGGAAAAGGAAGACGGCAAACTGAAAGATTTCACTCATCCCGAATATAGCAGTACGGACTCATTCGTATTAGGTGCCATCTATTCTCTCGGGCAGTACTCCATCCAGGCGACAAGAAACAGGGATATAGCGCAGGCTGCAGTCAACCGCCTGTATTCGTTTATAGACAGTCTGGAGGACAGGGGCGAGATAAACGCAATGAACGCCGCTGTGTTCCGTGCTCACAGTTATGAGCTTATACGGCAGGAAACCGAAGCCGACGACGAGATGGTGAGGCTTTACAGGATAGCGATGAGCTACGACAGCCCGGAAAACCGACGCAAGTGGTACTATAACTTCGCGGGCAACCAGTTGTCCCTTTATCTTTACATGCAGCACAACTATGACGGCTTCCTGCGCGTGGCTGTGCCCCTGCTGGCCTCGATGGACTCACTGGACAACGGGCTCTACGACCAGAAAATCAATCTGTATTCACTGTTGGCCAGCTGCTACGTGAAACTGGGGGAACCCGAGAAAGCAAAAGAAGTGGGAGATAAGGCCGGCGTATACTGTTGGGATGTGCTTGCCGAGGACCCCTCTGTGTATAATCACCAGGTGTTCATCAATTGTTACGCCCGCATAAAGGATGCGTATGTGAGAGAAAAGAATTGGGAGGAGGCAAGATACTGGCTGATATTCGTCGACTCCGTGCAGCAATCCCTCAGACGGCACCATCCCGATGCCCCTGTGTTGGGTATATATGGCAGCTACCTTCATCTGGATCATGCCATTAAACTGTGGAGCCTGGGACAGAAGGATACTGCCGCTACGGAATATGACAAGTTCAGAAACTCCCCTTATTTTTACACTCTTAACGGTTTAATCCAGTCCAACGACTACCTGATGAATGCCGAGCGGTGGGAGGAAGCCGCGACAAACTACGAGGTGCTCGACTGGTATCTCAAATGGAGAGGCGTGAGACCGACGCTGGAGGAAATAGGAGCATACTACATACCGAAACTGCGCGCCAACTACTACGCCGGACGCAAGGATTCCGCCCTCCATACGGCCATGCAGATAGCTGAACTATACGACTCCACCTTCGCCGCCCAGAAACGCAGTCAGATGGCCGAGATGGCAACAATCTACGACACGCAGGGCAAAGAGATGGAGATTGCACACCAGAAGGCCGAACTCTCACACGAGCGCTGGATTGGCACGCTGGTGGCCATGGGGCTTATCACCGTCTTCTTCATCATTTATATCTTGCACCGCCGCCAGGCCGGAAAACGACTCGAAGCCGCTCACGCGAAACTGCAGCAGGCCTACGACCAGCTGGAGGAGACCACGACAGCCAAGGAACGCATCGAATCCGAACTGCGCATCGCCCGTAACATACAGATGTCGATGGTGCCTAATGTATTCCCTGAGCGCGAGGGGCTTGATATGTATGCCTCAATGGTGCCCGCCAAGGAGGTGGGCGGCGACCTCTACGGCTATATCCTACGCGGCGACCAGCTCTACTTCTGCGTGGGCGACGTATCGGGCAAGGGTGTGCCCGCCTCGCTATTCATGGCGCAGGGTGCCCGCCTCTTCCGCACCTTCGCCAGCGAGGGTATGGCTCCTGCCGACATCGCCGTGCGTATGAACGACGAACTCTCAGAGGGCAACGACAATATCATGTTCGTCACGATGTTCATCGGACTCATACACCTCGACACCGGCCGCCTCGATTACTGCAACTGCGGACACAATGCCCCGGTCATGGACGGTCAGTTCCTCAGGATGGCGCACATCAACCAGCCAATCGGTATCATTGGAGACGTCTCCTTCCATGGCGAGTCAATCCCCGACATACGCGGTCATCAGCTGCTCATCTACACCGACGGACTGACCGAAGCAGAAAACCAGCAGAAAGAGCTGCTCGGCGACGACCGCCTCATCGAACTGATGGCCGATGCCGCCAGTCTCAGTTCACGCGAGGTCATAGACATGCTCACAAAGACTGTGGAGCAGCATCGCTCCGGAGCGGAAGCCAGCGATGACCTGACGCTGATGTGCATCACACTCGCTATGTGATGTCCGTTACCGTTATCGTCTCACCTATCAGGGAAGCGACAGGCGGGAATGTCGCCGACATCCACATCAGAGCGAGAGCCAAGAGATTATTTGTCAATGGGTTTCTGAGATTATTTGCAGTGTAACTTACGGAATGAGATATTTCTTGCCGCCCCGGATGTAGTAGCCGCTCGCGGGTTTCTCCGAGAGACGACGGCCCATGAGGTCGTAGATGGGGGCGTCAGATTCTTCACTCTTAACTCTTAACTCATCGCTCTCCACCTCATTAATGCCCGTTTCGCCGACGGTGAACGGTACCGAGGCAAGGACAAAGTAGTTGTTGGGATTGCCGCTGAGGAAATCGTTGGCAACATTCAGTCTTGCAACATACTCGCCCTTGCTCAGAGCCTCGGGCAGACTCAGACTGACGGTGGACTTCGCACCGGCGGCAACCGTCATCGCGCTGTATATCGTGGACACGCCGGGGAACACCACAGGTTCCCACTCGCCGGAGGTGTTCTTACGGAAGATATCTACCGGCAGGAAGGCATCGTAGTTCAAAGGCGTGCCGTTGTACATAGCCACATCAAGCTGATAAAGAAGCTGTTCGTGCACGTCGGTCCTCTCAACATAGGTCACTCCGTTGCAGACCATGGCCATTTCGTCAATGGTGACGAGTTTGTGAGTGATATAGCCGGGCTGCTGGGCAATCTGAGCCAGAGGGGTGCCGTCCATTGTATAGTTGGTAATCGACATCAGCACGAGCACATACTCACCGGCCTGCGGGGCAGAGATGGAGAAGGGCACTGCGGTTCTCTTGCCCGGCTCGGCCATGATGCCAGCATTGGACTTGGCGAAAGGAGATGTCAGCACACCGTTGTTGAGAGAATACAGATGACAGGCGAGAGCGCCGATATAGGACTCGCTGCGGTTGAGGACATTCGCTGTGACCGTCTGACTGAAACCGCGCTGCAGCAGGCCCTCAATGCTGATATCGGAGGGAGAAGCCGAGAGTGCAGGCCGCGGATGGACAATGAGACTCTCGAACTTGCCGTCGCTGCCGATAACGGTCTCTAAATGGGCATCGGGACCATATATGGGATACATGCGGCTGGTGCCGCTCTCCTGACAGACGAACATGACATCGTGGCTGCCGGGTGTCTGACCGTCGAAGAGGGAATGACACACCGCATCGGAGAGCACAATAGATACAACACCCTTCATATTGACGCCGGAGATGAGCGATGCCGTGGTGAAACCCGAACAGTCGTATTCATACACATAATAAATGCGAGTTAAGTCGGGCGTGCCGTCGCTGTTGCGGCCGATGATTGCCAACAGTATCTTGCCGGAACGCCATGACTCGTTTATCACGGAGAAGCGCGGTCCGTTAGCTGTCTGGACATTCCATTCGAAGCTGGAAAACTTGCGGTGGAAGGGGTCTGAAGCACTGACGCGCGGCATGAAGTTGATGAGAGCACGCTGAGCGTAACTGTAGCCGTCGGGGGTGGTGCTGGCACCCGAACCCGTTCCGTTGGCATTGAGCAGGTTTATCTTGTAGAAGCCGTCAGCAGTGCCGCCCCAGCCCCAGTTGACATGATAGTAGCCCACGCCGCTCTGCACCTGGTAGCCGTCGAGGACAAAAGCGTGGCCGCCACCGGTGGACTGCCCGCCATAGACCAAAGGACGGCCGTATTGCAGTTCGTTGTAGAGCAGGGCATCCCAGTCGCTCACGGAGTATTCATTGGCTTGAGCCTCGTAGAGCGCCGGATCGTAGCCGAAGCTGTTGACCAGAAGGTCGATGTCGTAACACACTGCGGTGGAGAGTTGCGGCGTATAGTCCATTTGCATCGACTGTCCGCAGTAGCGCATCAGTGTGGCCACAGCCTCCATCTGAGCCGCAGTGGAGGAGGCGGAGGAATAATCGTCTGTCATATTGCCCCAGTCGAACTGCGTCGCGGGCAGGCCCGGAATTTCGTTGCCATTGGCCATCGTGTAGGCGGGCAGCGAACTGGCAAGAGCATTCTGCGGCCAGCGGTGGTAGCGCATCACCTGCGCCAGCGCCGTAGCCATGCAGCCGGTGATACACAGCTGTCCTCCGGACGTGGGACAGAAGGCGTTGTAGGGGAAACCCTGGTCCCAATGTGAGGTCACCATCGGAGCTATGTTGGGATGGGTGGCCACTCTGGCGGCCCTGGCACCCTGAGCGCTGAGACGGGAGATGCTCTCTGCCGTGGCATCGAGCCACCACTGCAGGCCGTCGGGCATATTGTCGGAACTGAAACTGCCCTCGGCGGCATAGCCCAGCACGAGATTGTCGCCCACGCAGTCGTCACCGCTCACCACGACAAAACCCTTCGCGGCATCGGCATTGAACACATAGTAGGCCGGCGAGGGGTCGTCGGCAGCGGCACGGCCGCCGCGCGGCGTCGCCACCTCTTCAGCGGTGACGGCAGCACCCCGGCTCTGAAGGAACTCTGCAGCAACTGCCCGCGCAGCAGCGGGAGAAACAGATTCTGCAACAGCCGTTGCAACGCAACAGATAAGAATGACAAGCGAGAGTAGGAACTTTTTCATAATCGTACAGTTGTTATTATAGTTTTCTGCGGCAAAAATACAAAATTTAGCGCAAAGTGCTGAGTTCGGGGTGTCGCATATCTGTTTACAATTGCTTATTTTTATACAAATTATATAAAATCTGATGAAAACAAAAAAAATCCCCCGGAAGAGCGAACTCCCCGGGGGCTTCTAACGATTAACTAACCGCCACCGCTCAATTAAAGAGAGATAGCACCGGAAGGACATGCGTCAGCGCATGTACCGCATTCTGTGCACTGGTCGGGGTCGATAGAATAGATATCACCCTCGGAAATAGCGCCAACGGGGCATTCGTCAATACAAGTGCCGCAAGCAACGCAATCTTCACCAATCTTGTAAGCCATAGTCTTTAATTATTTATAGGTTTATACTAAATGTTTGTTTCATCTTTTGTTGTGCAAAAGTAATCAAAATTAGTGATACGAACAAATTTTTCTGCAGAAAAAGCATATTTCACTCATCAAAAATGATGATTTGGACAATAAAAACACATAAAAAAAGGTTATCAACATAGTGAAACGCGTTTTTTTCATACTGTTTATACTCTTCTGCGCCGATATGCTATGCGAAGGGTTGCGTCAGAATGCGTCCGCCCAGACGCAGACACTGATGAATAAGCCCTATATAGACAACCGCCGGCTACACTGGGGATTCTATCTCGGAATGAACATGCAGACGGCAAAATTCGAGAACACCGGATACATAGACCCCGAGACCGGCGAACAGTGGTACACGGAGCAGGACCGCTTCGACCCGGGATTCAGCGTGGGCGTGCTGGGAGCCCTGCGACTGAACAAATATCTGGAACTGCACTTTGCACCCGGCATCAGCTTCGGACAGAAGCACCTGAAATTTCACGAGCAGAAGAGCGGACGCGACACCACGCAGAATATGCGCTGCAACTACCTCACACTGCCCGTCGAACTGAAGATAGCCGCACCGCGATACAACAACTTCCGTCCGTATGCCATCGTCGGTGTGTCGCCCATGCTGAAACTGAACGACCCCGTCAACCAGCCCCTGCGCGACAAACGCTTCGACTGCATGATAGAACTCGGACTGGGATGCGACATATATCTGAGGTATTTCAAACTGATACCCGAGATAAAATTCTGCCTCTCCATCCTCGACGTGCTCAACTCCACACGCGATGACCTGGTGGACAATCCGATGATAAAATACACCAAGAGCGTGGACAAGATGAAGGCGCAGATGTTCGTCTTCTCCCTCTACTTCGAATAAAAAACATCCCCCGATTCAACTTATCATAAGCCGGATCGGGGGATGCTGCGTTTAAACGGGACGGCCTACTGATGGCTGTCCTGTGTTATAACCGTAAGCCTGGAGAATACTGCCGGAATGTTGGAGATGCGGTGGGTGGTGTGAATCGGAGAATTGTATATCAGGCTGTTGACAATCATTGCTGTGTTGTAGGCCATATCCTTCAGGTTCTTGTCGATGGTCATGGTCTGCTTGCCGCTCTGGATATTGGCCTGTGCCATGGCGGTGTTGTCCTGACCGGTGATGACCGGCATGTTTGCAATACCGGCTTCCTCCAGGGCCTCAATGGCTCCCTGAGCCAGATTGTCGTTGGCAGCCAGAATCATATCCGGACACAGACCTGCTGCATAGCTGTTGAGACGTTCGGTCATTTCTTTCTTGCCGTCGGCAACACTCCAGCTGTCTGCCTTCACGTCGTTGTATGCCGTCTTGCCGCTCTTGACGATAAGTTTTCCGTCGTCAATGTATTTTCCGAGGAGTTCCATGGCTCCGTCATAATAATCCTTGGCGTTGACATCGGTCTGAGGGCCTTCAAGGATTTCCAGGGTCATAAAAGCGGCTCCTGTGGAATGGTAATGATTGAGGAGGAACATAGCCTGAGTACGCCCTATTTCCTTCGTATCGGTTGAAGAAACATAAGCTATGCGGGGGTTATCAAGGATAATGCGGTCGTGGCATACCACCTTGACATCGGGATGCTGATCAAGCAGACCTGACTCATTGATTTTCTTATAGTCAATAGCTGTCAGCACAATATATTTCACGCCGTCGTTGATGGCTTTGTTAAGTTGCCGTACCTGTTGCGCCGCACCCTCCGGAGTCTCCGGAGCAACGTAGAAAACGGCATTGAAACCGTACATAGCCATCACCGCCTCCAGGTTTGCCTTGTCTGTGGCCCAACGGGCAAGATTGGCACCGTCGGGAAGCAGCACAGCCACCGTCTTCTGAATAAAATCATCGTTATTGTCATCGTCACTGTCGCTGCACGATGTCAGCACTGTCGTCATTGCTCCACACATCAAAATGGTGGCAAGCAATAAAAAAAATCTTTTTCTCATGAGTGTAAATTTTTTATGTTCTAAGTAACACTATGTTGTTAATATACACAATATTCAACGTTTTCTTCATTGTTTTCCATGCATTATTATAAGAAATCGGCGGTAAGATACAACAAATAGTTGAAAATTAAGGCGAGAACCCAGTAAATTAACATTTAAAGTTTCAGCTTTGTCATTTTTGGCATTTTTTTTGCATTATACCCACAAAAAAACCGCCGGAACAAATTCCAGCGGCTTTTTCCCTAAACTATAATCTATAAACTCTAAACTTTAAACTCTAAACTTTAAACTCCCCTACTCTCCTCCGCCGCCGAGGGCGATGTAGAGAGCTATGACGGCGCGAGCACCGCTGTAGAGGTTGAACGCCTCGTTGATTTGCGAACCCAGAAGACGCTCCTGCGCCGTGAGCACCTCAAGATAGCTGGCCTTGCCGGCATCCATCAGTTTGTGCGTGCCGGTGTAGGCCTCGCGCAGCACCTCCACCTGACGGCGGTAGAAACCGTACTTCTCCAGAGCATCCTGACAGTCGGCCATAGCCTCGTTGACCTCGTTGCCGGCGTTGATTACCGTCTGCACGTATTTCTTCCTCAGGTCCTCCTCCGTCAGCTTCGCAATCTTGTGGGCGGCGCGTATCTTGCCGCGGGCAAAGATGGGCTGCGTGAGCTGTCCGGCGAAGTTGAGAAGCATCTTACCCGGGTCAATCACAACACCGCCTGCCGAGTTGGTCCAACCCAGCGTACCGCTGAGCGTGACGTTCGGGAAGAAAGCGGCACGGGCCACCTGCGTGTTGTAGAAGGCCTCCTCCATGGCGTAGTTGGCCATGCGGATGTCAGGACGCAGCTCAAGCATCGTGGCGGGAACGCCTATCTTCAGATAATCCGTGTTGAACATGCGCTGGCCTGCGTCGCCCAGAGCCTCGGGATGGTTGAGAGCGGCAGTGCCCCAGTGGGAGCGCGCAATATGGCGGGGTGTGACACCCAGCAGGAGACAGATGGAATTCTCCACAGCGCGTATCTCACGATGGGTGTCAACAATCTGCGTCTTCACATCGAGATAGGACGACTCCAGCTGGTTGACGGCAGTGCTGTAGGCCTTGCCGTTCTCCCACAGCGCACGCTGCGTATCCAGCGAAGCGCGCCAGAGGCTGTCGGTCTGAGTGAGAATATCCAGTTCGCGGTCGAGCAGCAGGAGCATGTAGTACTGCTGCGCCGTGGTGGAGATGAGGTTGACACGGACGGCATCACGACGCATCTGAGCCTGCATGAGCACGGCCTTGGCAGCACGCTTCTTGTTGGTGATGGCACCGAAGAAGTCGATATCTATCGACAGCTGCAGGGGCAGGCTGTAGGTTTTCGACCAGGGCAGGTCGTCGAAGCGCGTGAGATTGCCACTGGGGGCAAATGCGAGCGACGGCAGATATGCCAGGCGGGCCGATTTCAGCGCAGCCTCACTCTTCTCCACGGCGATGCGTGCGGAGTTGAGGTCGGTGTTGCTGGCCAGCACGGAGTCGACGAGTTGCTGGAGCAGAGGGTCGGTAAAAAACTCACGCCACGTCATAGCGGACAGGGAAGTGCCTCCGTAGGCAGCAGCGATGTCGTCACCGGCACCGAAAGCGTCGGAGGGCGCCTCGACCTTCTGTTCGTATTTCTTGAAAAGGCCACAGCCCGAGAGCATCATCATCACGGCTGCAGCAACGAATATATTCCTTATTTTCATTGTTTCGTTATCACGTTATGTCGTTATGTCGTTATTCCGCTGCGGCAGCAACGCTGCTTGTGCTTACCACTGTCTTACCCTGGAAGCGCTCGTGGAGTCCCTGGAACACGATGAAGAAGGCAGGCACTACAAACAGCAGCGCCACAGTGCCTACACTCATACCGCCGATGACACCCAAAGCCAGGGCACGGTTGCCGTTGGCACCGGCACCGCCCTCAATCACGAGGGGCACCATACCGATAATCATCGTGAGCACCGTCATCAGAATGGGACGCAGGCGCTCCTTGCAGGCCTCGAAGGCCGCCTCGGCGATGCTGAGACCCTGAGCGCGGCGCTCGCTGGCAAACTCGGTGATGAGGATGGCCGTCTTCGCCAGAAGACCTATCAGCATAATGACACCCGTCTGCAGGTAGATATTGTTGTCCATGCCGGGCAAGCCGAGCAGCGAACCGAAATAGGCGAAGATGAAGGCACCCATCAGACCGAAGGGCACACTCAGGAGCACGGCCCACGGTGTGAACCATGAATTGTAGAGCGAAGCCAGGATGAGATAGATGAGGATGGCGCAGATGAGATAGATGATGACGGTGGCGTTGGAATTTGCCGTCTTCTCCACCTCGCGCGACATATCGCTGTATTCGAAAGTGGCTGTCTTGGGCATCTCCTGGCTGAACACCTCCTTGATGACCTTGTGTGCATCGCCCTCACTCACGCCGCTGGCAGGCGACACCTGACAGGTGATGCTCTGATAGAGGTTGAAGTGCTCGATGGCAGAGGGGCCCACAATCTCCTTCAGCGTGACGAACTCCGAAAGGGGCGACATCCTGCCGCCGGAGACCTTCACGAAGATATTGTTGAGCGAAGAGGGATCGAGACGGTATTCGGGAGCGGCGCTCGCCATGATGCGGTACACCTTGCCGAACTGGTTGAAGTTGCCGATATAGGAACCGCTGCAGAAATCACCCAGAGTGGTGAGCACCGTCTTGGGCGACACACCGGCGCGGTTGCACTGGGCGGCATCGACATACACCTGATACTTCGGGAAGCGCTCGGAATAGGACGAGAGAGCCGAACTGATCTCAGGACGCTCAGAGAGCTTGGCAAGGAAATGGTCGGTCTGACGGGCAAACTCGCTGAGGTCGCCGTCGGAGGGGTCCTCCACCACGAGGCTCACGTTGCTGCTCGTACCGTAACCGGGAATCTGGGGCATCTGGAAAGGCAGCACCTGCGCATTCTTAATCTCCTTGCAGGCATAGTAGAAGCGGCCCATGACGAGGTCTATCATGTGGTTCATGCCGGGACGGTCGTCCCAGTTCTTCAGACGGACAACAAGCGTGGCATAGCTGGAACCGTAGCCCGATATCAGGCCGTAGCCGCACGACGTGGCATAGCTCTCCAGCTCGGGAATCTCCCTTACCTTTTCCTCCACCTGCTTTACCAGTTCGCTGGTCTGCTGCAGGGTGTAGCCCTCGGGAGCACGCACCTCAGCAAGGAACACGCCCTGGTCTTCCTGCGGCACAAGACCCGAAGGAAGGTTCTTCATGAAGAACACCATCAAGACAACAGCCACAGTCAGCGTGAGCCAGGCAAGAGAGGGACGCTTGATGAACTTCTGCACGGAGCCGGAATATTTTTTCAGCACAGCATTGTAGCCGGCGTCGTAGGCCTTCTTGGTGTAGTAGGTCAGGCTGCGCTTCTCGCCTCCCTCAGATACCTTCAGCATGATGGCGCAGAGGGCCGGACAGAGCGTCAGAGCCGACACACACGAGAGACCCACGGAAGAGGCTATCGTGACGCCGAACTGCGTGAAGAACGTGCCCGACGTGCCGCCCGTGAAGGTCACGGGAATGAAGACGGCCATGAACACCAGCGTACAGGAGATAACCGCCACCGTCACCTCGCTCATCGCCTGGCGAGTGGCTTCGCGGGCATCCTTGATGCCGCCCTCCAGCTTCGCCATCACAGCCTCCACCACCACAATGGCGTCGTCCACCACCGTACCGATGGCCAGCACGAGAGCGAAGAGCGTGAGGATATTGAGCGAGAAGCCCGCCATCTGAACGACGGCGAACGTGCCCATCAGCGACACGACGATAGATATAGAGGGAATGATTGTGGCCTTGACGTTCTGCAGGAAGAAGAACACCACCAACACCACCAGGATGATGGCGATGACGAGCGTCTCCACCACATTGTGGATGGCTGCGAAGAGGAAGTCGTCGGAAGTCATCATCGTGACAAACTCCAAACCGGCGGGCATCTTTGCCTTGATTTCCTCACACATCTCGCTGATGAGCGCATTGACCTCCGTGGCATTGGCACCAGGCGTCGGGAATATCATGACGATGGAACCCGGTTTCTCGTTGATGTCGGAGATGAAACTGTAGCTCTGGGCACCGATTTCCACGTCGGCGACATCCCTCAGATAAAGCAGATGGCCGCCATCACCGGAACGCACGACGATGTCGTTGAACTCCTCGATGCTCTTGAGCGTACCCTTGTACTCCATAGTGTACTGGTACTTGTTCTTACTCTTCTCACCGAAGGAACCCGTCGCTGCGACGAAACTCTGAGTGGTGATGGCTGCAAACACATCTTCGGGAGAGAGCCCGTACTGAGCCATCACATCGGGCTTCATCCATATGCGCAGCGCATAGGTATTACCCAGCGAGAGCACGTCGCCCACACCGGTGATACGCTTCATGCGCGGCACGATGTTGATGTTCACATAGTTGGATATGAAGTCGTCGCTGTATCTGCCGTCGTTGCTCTTCAAGCCCAGAATACAGAGGATGTTGCTCTGCTGCTTCTGCACCGTGATGCCCACCTTCAGCACATCGGAGGGAAGAGAGGCCTGGCCCTTGGACACGCGGTTCTGCACGTTGACCGTTGCAATGTCGGGGTCGGTGCCCTGCTCGAAGAACACATTGATGGTGACGTTGCCCGAGGCTGTAGCCTTGGAGGTGATATACATCATACCGGGCACACCGTTGATTTCTTCCTCCAGAGGCTGGATGACAGACTCCATGATAGTGTTCGGGTCGGCACCCGTGTAGCTTGTCACGACGCTCACCTGAGGGGGCGCAATGTCGGGATACTGCTCTACGGGCAGAGTGGACATCGAAATGAAGCCCACCAGGGCTATTACGATAGAGATGGCACACGCCATCACGTACCTATCTATAAATATATTGTTCTTCATAATTGTCAATCATCAATTATCAATTGTCAATTGCCAATCAGAAGAGGACTTTCTGCCCCTCCACAACATTGTTGGCACCGACGGTGACAATGCGGTCGCCCACAGAGAGACCGCTCAGAACCATGCAGTCCTGGCCGTTGCCGATATCCTCCGTCTTCACCTCAACGGCGACGACAGTGCTGTCGGGCTGCACCTTATAAACCTGCTGACGGTCCTGCAGCTTCACCACAGCCACCTGCGGAACCACCATCACAGCCTCCTCGGTCATCGGAATCACCACCGTGCCCTGAATGCCGGAATAGAGATGGCCGTCGGGATTGGGGAACGTGGCCTTACAAACCAGAGAACCCGTAGTCGTGTTGACTACGCCCGTAAGGCTGGTGATGCGGCCCTTGTGGGGATATTCCGTGCCGTTCTTCATCACGAAGGAAACATCGGGCAGCTGCTCCATATATTTCTCCTTGTCGCCCTTGGTCATACCTTCCTGCACCATTGTCTCGACAACGCTCTCCGTCACGGAGAATTCTGCGTTCATCTCGTTGTTGCCGCTCAGGATGGTCAATTGCGTCATGGGCGAAACCTGATCGCCCGAACGCACGGGAATCTCACCGATAATGCCGGCCACAGGCGCCGTGATGGTGCAGAAGCCCAGGTTGACTTTCGCACGGTTGACGGAAGCACGGGCCTGAGCTACTGAAGCCTGAGCTCGCTTGTAGGAATTAGCGGAATTGTCGAGCATGTAACGGCTGACAATCTTGCTCTCGAACAGATTCTTGTTTGATTCATACTCCAACTTGGCGCTGCTCTCATTGGCCAGAGCGGCCTCCAGATTGGCCTGAGCGGCCTCCAGCTCAAGCTGGGCATTGCGCGAATCGATGACAAAGAGCGTCTGGCCCTTGTTCACCCGGTCGCCCTCCATGACGCAAATCTGCATCAACTGCCCGCTCACCTGGGGCGTGACGGTCACATCGGTCTTACCAATCATCCTGGCACTGAACTTCACAGGCACCGTAATGTCCTGCTTCTCAATCGTAAGCGTCTCAAACGACGTATTAGTCTCCTTGGGCATATCAAGCCCGCAAGAACCAAGCCCCGCTGCAGCAAAGAGCATCAGAGCCCACTTGGAAAAATGCAATTTTTTCATTATGTATGATTTTAGTAATATAATCAATCCTAAAAAAACTGTCACCAAAAACAGCGCAAATTTACGGTTTTTTTTTCGGTTGAAAAGACAATATCATAAAAAAAGAGGAGCAAATAACACAAAAAAGCAACCATAGGCAGAAAAAAGCGTACAAAGTGAAAACTGAATGAAAACTTTTCCGTACCTTTGCATCCGCTTTCGTGTAGGTCGCTGGCGAAAAAAGAGTGGTTCGTTATGCCTGCATCGATCGACACACAACCTTTTAAAGTCAGTCAAAACAACATGGCAGATTTCATTAAGATTGCTGAAGAAGCATTTGCTACAGGCAAGCAGCACCCCGCCTTCAAGGCAGGTGACACAATCACTGTGGCTTACAAAATTGTCGAGGGTAACAAGGAGCGTATTCAGCTCTACCGTGGCGTAGTCATCAAAATCAGCGGCCACGGAGACAAGCGTCGCTTCACCGTGCGCAAGATGTCCGGCACCGTTGGTGTAGAGCGTATCTTCCCCATTGATTCGCCCAACATCGACAGCATCCAAATCAACAAGGTAGGTAAGGTGCGTCGCGCCAAGCTGTACTACCTGCGCAACCTCACTGGTAAGAAGGCACGTATCGCTGAAAAGCGCATGAACGCAAAAGAAGAGGAGTAAGAACTACTTCCTTTACCTTCTAAAAGAAAAACGGCATCAGTCACCAAAGACTGATGTCTTTTTTTATACTATTCTGCCGTCGGAAAGCCGGATGACATGATCTGCCTGACGCGAGAGCATCTCATCGTGAGTGACAATGACAAAGGTCTGGTGCAGTTCGTCCCTGAGACGGGCAAACAAGCGGTGTAGCTCCTCCTTGTTGTGAGTGTCGAGGCTGCCTGACGGTTCGTCGGCAAGCACCACAGTGGGACGGTTGACAAGAGCACGGGCCACCGCTACACGCTGCTTCTCACCACCGGAGAGTTCGTTGGGACGATGAGACATACGCTCCGAAAGACCCATAAGTTCGAGCAGCTCCCCCGCCCTCTTCTCCGATGCCTTACGGTCGGCACCGCTCACAAGAGAGGGAATCATCACATTCTCAAGAGCAGAGAATTCAGGCAGCAACTGATGAAACTGGAACACGAAACCAATCTTCGTGTTGCGCAGATGTGCCAGACGCCTCTCGGAAAAACTGTTCACACGCTCTCCGTCGATAAACACATCGCCTTCCGAGGGAGCATCCAACGTGCCCATAATCTGAAGCAACGTCGTCTTACCGGCACCGCTGCTACCGACGATGCTGACCAGTTCCGCCTCCCCCACAGTGAGGTCAATACCTTTCAGCACCTCCAGCGTGCCGAAACGCTTGTGGATATTCCTTAATTCAATCATGGCCCTGATCCGGATATATTAGCATAATATTGGTGTGAGAGAAGTAGCGGTGTATCTGCAGGGGCAAACCTCCCATGGCACCCCTGTGGGACATATAACCCTGACGGGACAGGATGAAGACTATCATATCGTCCTCTCCCACCTCCTGCTGCAGGGACATAATACGCGTCCAGAGCTCCATCTCAGCATACTCTGCCCTCAACGAGACATGATGTTGGCGAAGGAAATCTCGCATACGGGGAATAGTGTCCTTGTGGGCATGGAACGAGAGATTGGCACCGATATTCTCCGCTATGCGACAAACGTGTTCCAGCCATTTATAGAAACCTATCTCGTACTCCGCCTTCTGAGGCACAGCCACAACAATACGTCTAAGCGTGTTAGGCGGCACGATACCCTCGTAGGCAATAACCTCCAGAAGCGTGGATTCGGAAAGCGTCCTTGCGCTGGGATACTGCTGCCCTACACCGTTGTATGCTACAAGCACCTCGCCGCATTCGCACTCCTTCATGGTGTGCATCACACCCGAGACGATGTTGTTGCTCACCCTCGACATCACCTGCATGGCGACATCTGCCGCCGCCGTGATGCGCTGCGCATGCTCCAGAAGACCCTGACGCTCGCGCTTGCGGGAATCCATATCCTCATCGTCGAACGTGACAGTGAGACCCACCATAGGAGTCTTGATTCTGTGATTTGAAAGCATCATCGCCATCTGCGTGATATCATCCACCGTCTTACGGGTGTCGTAGAGCACCAGACAACGTCCGTGGAACGCACCGCGATTCTCCTCCGTATTGGCCTCCTTGATAGTGAGACGTCTTGCACCCCACTCAGTCGCCACGGAGGCAACGATACACGATACGAGGATGAGCATCACCGTGGCATCCAGAATTTCATCGCTCATCAGCCCTACCTCGGGTGCCGCAGCAATCATCACAATAGCCAAAGCACCAGCAGAGTGTGCGCTGGAGAGTCCGAAAGCCAGAACGCGCGTTGCACCGCTGCTTCTGGTGATTGCCTGCATAACGGCTGCGGCAAGCCACTTGGACAAGAGTCCGATGACAATCATCACCGCCGCCACAAGCAGTATATCCCTCGAAGCCATGAACGCACGCATATCGATGAGCATGCCCACACCGATGAGAAAATAAGGCACGAAGAGCGCATTGGAGAAGAACTCGATGCGATTCATCAGAGGAGACGTGCGGGGGATAAGCCTGTTCACCAGCAAACCGCAGAGGAAGGCACCGAGCAGGGGCGCAATACCTGCCACGCGGGCCAGAGCCGCCGACAGGAAGAGAAGCAGAAGGATGAATATAAACTGCGTGACACTGTCGTCATAACGTCTCAGGAACCAGCGTCCGATCCGCGGGATGAAGAGTATCATAAGGGCCATATACACCACTACACTCAACGATGTCCACACCAAATGCAGCGGAGAGGATGCCCCCTTGACATTCACCACGAAGGCGAGTATCAGGAGCGAGAGGAAAGTGGTGAATGCCGTTGCCAACACAGACACCGTCACCTTGGGATGGTGAGAGAAACCGTAGCGCTGCACAACAGGATATGTCACAAGAGTGTGCGACGAAAAGATGCATGCCAGGAGCATTGATGTCATCATGCCGAAACCCAGCAGCCAATGAGCCGCCGCAAGACCCATGAAGAAAGGGATGGAGAACGTCAGAAGTCCGAAGATGAGCCCGAGACGGCCATAGCGTTTCATGCTGCCCATGTCCATGCCGAGACCCGCCATGAACATGATGAGATAGATGCCCACCTGCCCGAATATCTCGAAACTGCGGTCGCGCTCCACAAGTCCCAAACCGTGCTCTCCCATTATGACACCTGCCACAATGAGACCGATGATGCTGGGGATGCACAAGCGGCGCAACACAATGGGTGCCAGCAGAATCACCGCCAGCACCACGAAGAATATCCAAGTCGGGTCCTTTATCAACGACTCCTTTACTTTAATAAGATGTTACTATGCGAAACGCTTGTCGTTCTTCAGCAGCCACTCGGCTATCTGAACGGCATTCAGCGCTGCGCCTTTCTTGATTTGGTCGCCGACAATCCAGAACGTAAGACCGTTGGGGTTGGCCAAATCCTTGCGCACGCGACCTACATACACGTCATCGCACGACTCCAGGAAGAGAGGCATGGGATATTTCTTTGATGCGGGATCGTCCATTAGCTGAAGTCCCTCACCGTTCTTCACAGCCTCCTGGAACTCCTCCACGCTGACAGGAGACTCTGTCTCTGCCCAGATAGCCTCACTGTGACAACGCAGAGAAGGCACTCTGACACACATGGCGGAACAGTCAGCGTCCGTGTGCATGATTTTCTTCGTCTCGTTGAACATCTTCATCTCCTCCTTCGTGTAACCGTTGTCGGTGAACACATCGATCTGAGGAATCACATTGAAGGCCAGTTGATAGGCGAACTTCTCCACAGTGGGCTTCTCGCCTGCCAGCACCTGACGATACTGCTCGTAGAGCTCAGCCATAGCTGCAGCACCGGCACCGGAAGCAGCCTGATAGGAAGCTACGTGGATGCGCTTGATATGGCTTATATTCTCCAGCACCTGAAGAGCCACCACCATCATTATAGTGGTGCAATTGGGATTGGCGATAATGCCGCGAGGACGGTCGAGAGCATCTGCTGCATTGCACTCGGGCACCACAAGGGGCACATCCTTATCCATGCGGAACGCAGACGAATTGTCAATCATCACAGCACCGTACTTTGTAATCGTCTCGGCAAACTCCTTCGAAGTGCCGCCGCCGGCGGAAGTGAATGCTATGTCAACGTCCTTGAAGTCGTCGTTATGCTGCAAGAGTTTCACAGTGATGTCCTTGCCACGAAAGTTGTATGTGCGACCTGCGCTGCGCTCTGAACCAAAAAGCACAAGTTCGTCCATCGGGAAATTTCTCTCTGCCAGCACACGCAGGAATTCCTGTCCCACAGCACCGCTGGCACCTACAATTGCTACTTTCATATCTGTAATTCTTTGTTATCCGTTATATTATTAATTCCCGGAGCTACATATCGCCCGGGATGCCCGTCCTTCTCCAGGAATGCATCCAGATGAAGAACTGCAGCGTGGAGTATGCCGGAATGTATAGATTCTCCTGCGCACCGTATCCCATACCGCTGGGTATGTATACCATCCACATTTCTCCTGATTTCATATACTGCAGCGCTGTGGAAAAGCCCTCTGCGAAGGCATTCACCGAGTTCTCCACAGTACCCGCTGTCTCGGTATCGAAGTCACCGAAGAAGGTCTGCGACATCACAGTCTTGATTTTCGTCAGCTGATTGTCGCTCCCCACATAATCAAGTCGCTCCATGAGCCAGCCTCTATAGGCGATGCATACGGTGTCCGTATAAGTGGGACTCTCACAACCTACAGTCTTCGTACTGCCGAGCCTTTTCATGACAACGCAATTCGTGTCATTCACCGCCATGGCAGTCTTAAGGAGCGTGCGGCGAATGCGCCAGGGACTCTCATCGCCTTTGGCAGCAATATCCTGACGTGCAGAATCCAACACCTGCATGAACCACACATCATTACGCTCCTTCCAGTTGTAGTAAGCATTGTAACCACCTTCCGTATCCGAACAGGACACAACCAGCAGAGCAACAACGATTATCGTTAATAGATTTTTCATCAAAGCAGCTTCTTCAATAGCGATGTGATGCTCACCTTGTCCTCAATAATACCACGCAAATCCGCAATCTTCACACGCTTCTGCTCCATAGTGTCACGGTCGCGCAGGGTTACGGTGTCGTCCACCAGAGTCTGCTGGTCCACAGTGACACAGTAGGGACAACCGATAGCATCCATGCGGCGATAACGCTTGCCAATCTGGTCCTTCTCCTCGTATTTGCAGTTGAAATGGAAGCGCAGGTCCTTGATGATTTCCTGAGCCTTCTCAGGCATACCGTCCTTCTTGGTGAGAGGGAATACAGCCAGCTTCACAGGAGCAAGAGCTGCAGGCAAATGCAGCACCGTGCGAACCTCACCGTTCTCCAGCTTCTGCTCCTCATAACTGTGACACATGATAGAAAGGAACATGCGATCCACACCAATAGATGTCTCAATCACATACGGAGTGTAACTCTCGTTGGTCTCGGGATCGAAATACTCTATCTTCTTGCCGCTGTACTTGGCATGGCTGGAGAGGTCGAAATTGGTGCGGGAATGAATACCCTCCACCTCCTTGAAACCGAAAGGCATCTTAAACTCGATGTCTGTGGCGGCGTTGGCATAGTGAGCCAGTTTGTCGTGGTCGTGGAAACGGTAGTTCTCTGCGCCGAATCCAAGATTCTGATGCCATTTCATTCTCGTCTGCTTCCAGTCGGCGAACCACTGGAGCTCTGTACCGGGCTTCACGAAGAACTGCATCTCCATCTGCTCGAACTCTCTCATACGGAAGATGAACTGACGTGCCACAATCTCGTTGCGGAAAGCCTTACCTATCTGTGCGATACCGAACGGAAGTTTCATACGTCCCGTCTTCTGCACGTTGAGGTAGTTGACGAAAATTCCCTGTGCTGTCTCCGGGCGCAGGTAGATGGTGGAAGCGCCTTCTGCAGCAGCACCGACTTCTGTCTTGAACATCAGATTAAACTGACGCACATCGGTCCAGTTTCTCGTGCCGGAGATAGGACATACTATCTCTTCGTCGAGGATAATCTGCTTCATACCCTCCAAGTCGATTCCGCCAGGAGCATTCATCACCTTCTGGTAGCGCTCATGCAAGGCATCGCGCTTCTCCTGAGCCTCACGCACACGCTCGGAAGTTTCCCTGTATTTAGCCTCATCGAAACTGTCGCCGAAACGCTTGCGGGCCTTCTCAACCTCCTTCTCTATCTTGTCATCGTACTTTGCTATCTGCTCTTCTATGAGAACATCGGCACGATAACGCTTCTTGGAGTCGCGATTGTCGATAAGAGGGTCATTGAAAGCATCCACGTGACCGGAAGCCTTCCATGTGGTGGGATGCATGAAAATAGCAGCATCAATACCCACGATATTCTCGTGGAGCAGCACCATAGACTGCCACCAATACTGCTTGATATTGTTCTTCAACTCCACACCGTTCTGACCATAGTCATATACGGCTCCAAGTCCGTCATAGATGTCACTTGAAGGGAACACAAAACCATACTCTTTACAGTGTGAAACTATCTTCTTAAAAACGTCTTCTTGCTGTGCCATTTTATCTTAGTTATTTATTTTTCGGGCGCAAAAATACAAAAAAAAACTCATATAGCTAAAAAAAGCATTATGTTTCAATCCCCAAACTTCAACTTTTTTGTACCTTTGTGCTCGCTTTGGCGGTTCACCCTCACGCGGTTGTGGTGGAATTGGTAGACACGCCAGACTTAGGATCTGGTGCTTTCGGGCGTGAAGGTTCGAGTCCTTTCAGCCGTACAAAAAAGAAATAAAAAAAGAAACGCCATAAAGCAAAGCGGGAAGCCTTCATCCGACTTCCCGCTTATTTTTTGATTATTTCTTCTCCCAGAATTTTTTCAGCTGCTTTAACTCTTTTGCTGTTAGATACGTCACAGCTCCGTGTTTCTGCTCACTGAAATTTGTGCGTTTCATAGGACAATTCCCATCATTGAAATATCCTATGGGATTGTAAGTAAAAAAGTCCCTTGTCTCCACAAAACCGAAATTCATAGGACGGATGCTGTAGTTGTCAAACATGACAACATATTTGTCGGAGCCCAGACGTTTCCAACAGTTGGGAGCCTCGTGACCGCGCCGTTCACCGTCAAAATAGGTTTCATCAAAGGTGTAGGGACCGGTGAGATTGCGGGAGTAAGCATGTTTGGGTGTCGCACCGCTCTCGTGACTCACGTAAAAGAGATGGTACGTATCACCCACGCGTATGATGTCGGAGTCAATAATATTGTATTTCTCCCCGGGAGCCTCAAGCAGCAGTTTCGGCTGACTGGTAAGGGTGTTGTAGTCGTTGTTTACGTAGACATAGTATATTTTGTTCATACCCTTACCCTCGCGCATCGTGAAATGTATCATCAGTTGTCCGGTCTCTTCGTCGAACACGGTCTCCGGAGCCCACACACAACCCACTTCCGACCATTTCATATCCTCCTGGTCAGGCAGTTTGGAGAAATCTATATTGGTGCGCTTCCAATGAATAAGGTCGAATGACTTCATCAGGACAAGTCCTCTGTTGTTGCCCCAGCCGTAGAGTTTTCCGTCGCGTTCCCACTCAGTGGTGCGTATTCCGTCACGCTTGCCGAACACATGCAAATCGGTCATCGAAAGATAGAAGCCTCCATCGGGTCCCCGGAAAATGTGAGGATCACGGATACCGTGCTGTTCTGCTATACTGTCACCTCCGATGACAGGTTTATCGTCATTGAGTGCCGTCCAAGTGTAACCGTCTTGGCTCACTGCCATGTGCAACCCGTGATCCTGGTCCTTGTGATACACCATGAGATAACCGGCATAGTCCTTCTCGTTTACTTCGCTCTTTGCCTGTGTTACTGGAGCTGTCATCAATCCCATTAACACCAATAGGAGTGTTTTTTTCATAGTCTAAACCTATATTTCGTTTATTTTATCAGCATCTTAGCTTTTTCTATCATAGAATCCTCTCCTTGCAGTGCTTTCTCCTCGTCAAGAGAGCATTCAATGTCAGGAGCGATACCGTGTTCCGTAACATGCCCCAACACATCATATTCGGGACACGCAGAGAATCTCACAGACCATCCGCACGGCAATTCGCTGGAGAATGGCAGTCCTCCGCCACCGCCCGTCTTGTCACCCAAAGTAATGACATGCGGAAGGGCTTTCATATTGCGCACAAAAGAATTGGCAGCAGAGTAACATCCTCTGTTGGTGAGAACTATGACCGGACGCAGCCAGCGCACATAGTCGGCCGGAACAATCCACTCCTCACGGCGGGAAGAGAATTCGTCCCATCCCTTCCCCGTCTTGAAAGCGCTGTAGCCCACAAGCGTTCTTTGCTCAAGGAAATGAGATGTCAGGCATTCGCAATAATCAAGATTGCCGCCTCCATTGCCGCGAATATCAAGGATGATACCCTTACATTTGATAAAATAGTAGAACACCTCATTGATATTCGCATCGCTGATACCGGAAGAAAAAGAGTCGTAGACCACGTAGCCGATACTGTCCTTCACAATATCACCGTTGTCGTCAGGCCTCTCCCGCTCAAGTATCCTGTATTTCAAACCTCCTGCTATCTTATAGTCGGTGCCCAAATATTTCTCTCTGACCTCAACATCCAAATTCTTGGGATAGTCGTCGCGCCACGACCAATTACGTCCGATATCTGCCGCAGAATAAAGATTCACGTGTCCGTCCTTCAGTTCCGACAACATCTTGGTACAGTGGTCGAAGAGTTCGTAACGGTCCATAAGTTCGACTTCACTTTTTACGTAGCGCCCGCGGACCTCCTTCCAATCCACCCCCAACGTCTGCTTCTTATACGAGAGAAAACAATAGTGCTCGTCTATTATCTGCCACAGAGCCTCTACATTCCCGCTTCGCGTGTTCTCAAAGACCTCTTCACTGACACAACCGGTCAAGACAGGCAACAGACAGCACAATAATATCGCAAGCACTTTTTTCATCTGTTCCTAATTAATGTAAAACGACGCACGAAACCTATCATAGCACTATGTCCCCAATCGTGCCACTTAATATCATTTGCCGACTGCTGCCGTATGTCGTTGACATAGGCGATGCGCAGGGAGAATGTTCTCAACGGGATGTCAAGAGCCAGCTGCTGACGGAGATTGAATCCCGTGCCGAACCACATGGGGAGTATGCAGCCTCCTACCCCATTCTTTGAAATATCATAATAGCTCTGCCCATATTGCGGTGAGAACAGCACTCCTATCACAGGTATATCCGCCTTATAGTCCAAACGCAGCGGCATCCTGCCGACACGGAAGGAATAGCGTGCTCCCACTGTGGCAGAAAAACGTATATTACACCGTGCGTTGGCCGGGTTGTTGGTATTGCGCTCATTATAGAGCACTCCGGCATACAATCCTCCGAGCGCTCCGAGTGTCACCCTGAGACCTTTCACTGGTTTCCAATGATGCTCCCATCCCGCATCAAAAGACAATCCTCCCCCATATGCCACAGGTCGTGCCAAAGTGGCGGAAACAGGCATTGTGCGCGAGAAATGTCCTTCCACCTGACACACAAAACCACTTTCCCTCTCCGTCATCCAAAAGACTGACAGCTGCCATCCTTTATAATTCAAGGGCGAAAGATATGTATCCTGCTGGCGCACAGAACCGACACCGAACTGAAAGGTATTTTCCCGCTCCTGTGCTCCTGCGTAAACACTCAGGAGAAACAGCGCGAGCGCAGACAACAAACGCCTAATCGAAGAGATGCATCTGACCATTCAGTTCGTCTCTAACGTCCTCCTGACTCTCATCATCGTCGGGCGATGCCACATCAACAGGTTCCAACACAGCAGAGGGTTCCGGCTCCTGAGGCTTTCTCGTAGGCTCTAGTTCCTCCACCGCGGCCACTTTGAACGTCGTAACACGCTTCCCCTTCGCCTTCACGCTCTTCACTGCAATGAAGGATTCTGCATCCAGTTCTATCGGTTCACGGAAGTCGTCGGGAGCACCCATCGTCACTTTGATGCGCGGGTATGGAGTGTCGGTGAGCAGCAGAAGCCGACTGCCGGGATTCTCTCCCATGAAACTCTGCTTTTTCTGTGTCGCCTCCAATGGGAAGCGCTTCAGATAACAGAAACCGTTCTGCTCTTCATCCAGAAGCACCGCTGTCCATATCTTGCCGGAGTCATATTTCTCTATGCGCACGATATCATCCTCGAAATGCACATTGAGGTCGAAATTCGTGAGATAGAATTCACCCGTAGAACGCACTACGAGTATCTGGTCGTCGCCCTGGAACTCTCCCAGATAACGGCCCTGTTCATCGTAGTTGAGACGATTGACATCCTTGTCATACCACACATGTCTGCCGCCCAGTGTACTGCCTCCATGACTCTTGAGCAGTATTCGCGCTATATCGTTCTTGGAAAGGAGATTACCCATCGAGGCGCGTCCTTTGATGGCGAGTTCCGAGAAGTCGTAGTCGAAGAACACTTTCTTCAAACGGGGATTCGGTTTGAGTATTACCTTGATAACCTCTGCCTCACCGTTGGGATTACATGTAAAGTAGTTCACACGGCTCTTTGGAGTGCCTTTCGTTACATCGTATTCCTTGTCGCGAGTCACACCGGTCACATTGAAGCGCTTCACATAATAGTTACCGCCGCGCCCGTCGCGGTAAACACAGTTGTATATCGTGCGGGCATCGTTCTTTTTGAACACAGCCACATGGATTATCTCCGCCTTTCGTCCTTCGCGCTTTGCCTTCTCCGTTTCACCCACGAACACCTTCTCCTGCACACGTATCACCTTGTATGTACCGTCACGGTAGAAGAGAATAATATCATCTATGTCGGAGCAGTTGCACACATATTCGTCTTTCTTGAGGCTTGTACCGATAAAGCCCTCTTCCCTGTTGATATAGAGTTTCTCATTCGCCTCCACAACTTTAGCCGCAGAGATTGTATCAAAGTTCTTTATCTCCGTCAGGCGCGGATGGTCCTTACCGTATTTCTCACGGATATATTCAAACCATTCGCAGGTGACATCCACCATGTGAGCCAGTTCACGGTCTATCTTCTTTATTTCATCCCTGATGGCAACGATGTGCTCATTGGCTCTGTCCTTGTTGAATTTCAGGATACGTGCCATGCGTATTTCCATCAGTCGCAGGATATCTTCCTTTGTCACCTCACGCACCATCTTCGGATACCACGGAGTGAGCCTCTCGTCAATCCATGCGCAGGCCTCATCCATCGTCTTCGCCTGTTCGAACTGACGATCCTTGTATATTCGTTCTTCGATGAATATCTGTTCCAGCGTTGAGAAGTGCAGTTGCTCTGTGAGTTCGCCTTTGCGGATGAGCCTTTCCTGTTTCAGCAGTTGCAGCGTATTATCCACGCTACGTCTGAGCACATCACTCACGGTGAGGAACATCGGTTTGTGCTCATCAATGACGCAGCAGTTGGGCGAAATACTCTCTTCGCAATCAGTGCATGCATAGAGGGCATCTATTGTCTTATCGCTCGAAGCACCCGGCTGCAGATGCACCAGTATCTCCACCGATGCGGCAGTCATATCCTCCACCTTGCGCACTTTTATCTTGCCCTTCTCCGCAGCCTTCAGTATGCTGTCAATAAAGGTGGACGGCTTCGATGCCGTACCTGTAGTCTTGCCATAAGGAATTTCCGTGATGGCAAGTGTCTTGTTGTCGCGCTTCTCTATCTTGGCACGCACTCTCACCACTCCGCCTCTCTGTCCGTCGTTGTAACGCGATACATCTATCGAACCGCCTGTCGGGAAATCAGGATACAGATGAAATTCCTCACCACGCAGATACTTCACAGCAGCCTCGCATATCTCGCACACGTTATGGGGCAATATCTTGCATGACAGACCCACCGCAATACCTTCCGCACCCTGCGCCAGCAATAAAGGGAACTTCACAGGAAGGGCTATCGGTTCCTTGTTCCGCCCGTCGTAGGAAAGTTTCCACTCCGTCGTCTTGGGATTGAACACCACGTCCAGGGCGAACTTCGAGAGGCGGGCTTCTATATAACGTCCTGCTGCTGCATCGTCACCCGTGAGGATATTACCCCAGTTTCCCTGACAGTCTATCAACAGGTCTTTCTGTCCCAGCTGCACCAGCGCATCCTTTATGCTGGCATCGCCATGAGGATGGAACTGCATCGTGTGTCCTACGATATTTGCCACCTTGTTGTAACGGCCGTCATCCATGCGCTTCATGGAATGAAGGATGCGACGTTGTACAGGTTTCAGACCGTCCTCGATATGCGGCACAGCACGATCGAGGATGGTGTAGGAGGCATAGTCCAGAAACCAGTTCTGATACATCTGGTTCAAATGGTGAGTAAGTCCCTCTTGTGGTGTCTGTTTATCTGTCATATATGGCTATTTTCCGCGCAAATATAGTAAAAATATTTCAATCTTATTCTCTTTACCTTATTTTATTATTTCTTATTAATAGAAAAAGTCCCGCACCCTATCGGTGCAGGACCTTTTCCTTATTGTCTTTCCCTCTCACCCACCTCCTTTTTCGGGAGGGGAAGAGAGGAAAATGAATTGCAATTACTTCTGCAGGCCACCGGCAGCATTGTACATCTTACCGTTCTTCACGATGACAATCTTGTCCTTGATGAGGTACTTGCCGTCCTTCAGAGTGCCTTCCTCTTCAACATCAAGAGACTTGATGCCGGTCGGAGCGCCGGTCTTCTCGAACTTCACGTTCTTGATGGAAACCCAGCTGCAGTTAGCACTCTTAACGATGAAGTTGATGTCGAGGACTCCGTCTGTGAATACCTCTCCACTAGCCTCAATCGTCTCCATGAAGAAGCGGGTACCGGCGATGTTGATTGCTCCGGTAGAAGGAATAACCTCCCAACTGCAAACGCCGAGACCGAGACCGGTCACTTCTGTATCTTCAGCGAACTGATTAGAGAGATGCTGACGTACAAGTGCGGTTACGGTGTATACACCGGGCTCAAGACCTGTCATCTGAGCATGGATGGTATTGTCGGCCAAAACCTCGCCGTCGCCAGTCCAGTACTCAATGAACGGAGCCGTGTAGCCGGAGCCGTCGTTGTCGCCTTCAACACTCCAGGTGTTGATGTAGTAGCCGTGATCGTAATCACCGCCGTGAACATCAAATGCAGAAAGCAGCAGGTCGTCAACAGTGTTGTTGGTGTGCCATCCGGTACCGAATACGGTCGGGCCATAAGCCTGAGCCTCTTCGTTGGTCCAAGTGCCGTTGTTGTAACCGTTCTGGGCTGCAAGGTGAGCCTCACCGAATGTAGCGTATGCCTCAGTTGTGTAGACATTGGTGTTAGCCAAAATATCATCCACTTTATCAAGAGACTTCTTACCCTCTGCGTAAGCGTCAACAGATACCTGAGCAGCATCAATTGCAGCGGCAGCAGCCAGATAATTAGCCTCGCTAGGATCAGCCTCGTAAGCTGCGAAAGCATCGTCCTGAGCCTGAGATACAGTTGCATTCATCTGACCCACAACCTTAATCAGTTCGGGCAGACCTGCGCGCACGAGTGTCAGTTTGAATACATCGGCCTTGTACCACCAGTAGCCCTCAGGATTGTAAGTACCGTTCTCATTACCGCCAACCACGCCGATTGTTACTTCAGCAGGAGCGTAAAGTTTGAAGCTGTACTCATTGAGAGAAGCCACAGCAGCATTCGTACACTTGAGACCTTCGCTGTGCTCGCCATTTGCAATCAGGTAAACCACAGCACCGTCGGAAGCTGTCATAGCAGAGAGTTTGTACTCACCTGCGGGCAGTTCACCGATGTTCTGAGTCAAAGGAATACCCTGCCACCATGTATTGAAGAGCCAATTACCTTCAGCACCTTCCATAGCATAGGTTGCATTGCTTGTAGAACGTGCACCGGTATCACTGCTGGAACCTACAGTCCAACCGCTGGTGTCACCAGTTTCAAAGCTGGGGTTAGCAATCAACAGCGACCAGTCGGAACCTGCGGTAGTCTGAGCCTTCACTGCAACCAATAGAGCTGCCTGGCAATCAGCCTTCTGCTCGTCGGTCACTGCCACGAGGGTCTTGTTGTCGTAGGCTGCCTTAACTTCGAGAACCTTCTCGTTGGCAGCGTAAACAGCCTGACCGTCTGCATCCAAAATGCTTGCAGCATTAAGAATAGCAGCAGCCTCCTCATAGTTGGCTACACTGGTAGTTGCAGCAGCATTGGCAGCGGTGAGACCGTCAATCATGGCCTGCAGAACAGCAACATCAGTACACTCTGTATAACCTGCAGTAGCTGTTACAGCATCATTCAGATCACTCTCAACAGTTGCATTCATCACGCTGTTCAACAGACCTTGAGCCTCTGTCAGCAGATTTGCAATAGTCTCATAGTAGGTGCTGACATCAGCATCACCAATACGAGTGAGGGTCCAAGGACCGATTACGGTGTAGTCACCAGCTTCGGGCTGTGCGTCCTTCTCAATACCGATGATTACATCACCGGCATCAAACAGGTTGAAGACAACCTCGTTGACGTACTGACCGGCAGCGAACCATGCCTTTACAGCATTGCTGCTATTGGGCACGTACTTCTCGTTAACCACAACAGAACCGTCACCGGCTGCGTAGTCGACATCGGATGCACCGTCCCAGCGGTTCTGAACGAGTGCGCTGGTCTTAACGCCTCCAACGTTTGCATACAAGCTGGCGAACTTGGTTTCCGTACCGGCCTCAATGGCAGCATACTCGTCAGCCTCGCTACCGCTATAACGGTAAGCAGCCTGAGCTGTCAACTTGTACTGACCTGCGGGCAGATTGATGGTCTGATTGAAGTTATAAACAGCGTTGTTAGCGGCCTTCACAATACCAGAACCATCGATAAACTTCGTACCGGCATCATCGAATCCCTTAGGATCGGTGCTGGTCAGATCGGCATTCACGATGTGATCGGTGTAGTCAGTAGGTTCGGGAGCAGGAGCTGCACCGAAGTAGGTCAGACGGAAGTTGTCGAAGATTACCCACTGATGAACACCTGTTGCCTTTACACCAACTTCGAGGTCGCCCTCACCATCGTAAACGAATTCGAGGGGCTCGATGTTGTAGAGACCGTTGGTGAACGACTCTGAAGCAGCAGCCATGCTGCCCTCGTCGCCTGTCTTCACGGGAACCTCAGCAGTTGCATCGCCGATGAAGAATACAGGAGCATCCTCCTCAAGTGCATCGTCCTGACGATAGAAGCCCTGAGCCTCCAACTTGTAAACACCTGCAGGAGCACCGGAGATTACCTGCTTGATGGTGAACGTGGAGTGGAAGCTCTCTGCGCAGTTGTTCAGGTTGTTGCCGCCATTGAGGTTCTTGTTGGTGCAATCCTCGCTGACATTCCAACCTTCTACGCGCTGGTCGTTGCGGTTGAAGTTCGGGTTCTGCATGTAGAAGGTAGCAGAAACACCGTTATCAGCAGTAGCTGCGTCAAGTGCTGCCACGCGAGCTGCAAACACATCGTCAGCAGAAACGAACTGCCATGCAGCAGGCTCGTCAACAAGTACGAGGTTGTCGTTTTCATCAACGCCAACGTACTTAACACCGTTGCTGATGCTGTACTCCTCTGCACCGATTTGCTCGATAGCCCATGCGAATGCGGGGCCGTCCATGTAGAGACCGTCGCTGAGGAAGTGGTTGGAAGCACTATTAGCAACGCGAGAATCGAAGCTAACCTTGTTGGCGTTATCGGGAGTAAGAGTCAGGTCGAGACCCGTCTCGTTGACTATACCGCGAGTGCCCCAGTCGTGACCGGCAGCCATATACTTACCTGCAGCGTTCTTCACGTAGTAGGTGCCGTCGAAGGCTACATAGTTGGCCAACTTGAAGGCCTCGATAGCAGCGTTCAACTTGGCAATCTCTGCTTCGAACTCAGCAATATTCAAATGGTTGCTGATTCGTGCGGCATTAGCTTCGGCAATAGCCTGCTGAAGTGCTTCCTTACCGTTGGTCTTGTAGGGATTCTCATAGAGAGTACCAGCGAGCAGGATAGCGGCCTCCATATCAGCCTTGTCAAGAGCGTAGAGGGCCTTGGCAGTGGTGAACCATGTCAGACGATAAATCTGCATAGTGTGCCAGTTGGTGCCGGCCTGAGCCTTACCCATACCGAGTCTGATGGTGCCGTCAGTAACCTCAACGTCGAACTCCTTGAAGTTGTTCTCCGTTGTCGAGGTAGCGATGTGGGCTGTGATGAATGACTGCTGGTCGTTAGCGAATACATAAGCCACATCCGTTGCACCGTCTTCCATGGGAGATGTCATTCCGGCGCGACCTTCAGTAAAGAATGCATTGCCATAGAAGCCAACCTTGTAACTACCGTTCTTAAGACCTGTGATATCCTGATAGATAATCGTGCCCAAGCGGGTTACAGCTGTACCTTCCGCAGTGCCTTCCTCGTACGACTCTGCCAAGTTTACATTCTTGCGACCGTCGTAAGTATCGATTGCGGGAGCAAACTGAGTAGCACAAACGCCGGCAGCAGAGCCGTCGAACTTCTTCCAACCGTTGGTAGCCACCTTGGCGGTCTGGTCGCTCTCCTGGTCGGCGTTGTCCAGATTGAACTGGTCAATAGCAGCCTGCAAGGCAGCCTTATCCTCGTCGGTGGGGGTAACGACAGCCTTAGCCACTTCGATGGCATCGCTCAGCTTACCAACTGCCACAGCCTCATCGTCTGCAGCCAAAGCTTCTGCCTCAGCAATCATCACTACGAATTCTGCATTTCCGGCTACAGCCTGCAGACGAGCCTTGCAAGCGTTGAGCAAAGCAGGATCACATACATGCTCGTTAATATAGCCATAGGCTTCAGCAACAGCAGCTGCGGCTTCCGTAGCCAAAGGCTCGGGCAATTCGGTGTAGCCATCAACCTTAGTCCTGAGCACGATGATTTCCTCGCGAAGAGCAGCAAGCTCAGTAGCCGTCATCTCGAGCGTAATCTCAACATTGCTGATAGCAGCAGCGTTGTCTGCCTCGATGTTTCCGTTGGAAACCACCAGCTTGTAGTCACCGGCCTCAACCTCGGAGAGGAAGTTGAAGGACGCTGCAACTCCAGAGCCGTCGGCGATGTTAGTCATCTCAACCACCTGTTCGCCCTTGATGATGCCATCTGCATCCTCAAACTTCACGTTCAGAGGCTGAGTCTTACCCCAACCGCCTGCCATCAGCTTCACGCGGTAAACACCAGCCTCAAGAGGCATCGTGTAACCTGCCGTTTCACCATAGGTGTAGTCGGTAGTACGGGTAGAGTTCGTACCGTCGAAGCGAACGTAGAACGCGCTGCGCGTAGCGTCACCCTGCTCGAAGGAGACAAGCTTGTCATAGTTGTTGTCGCCGGGATTCAAAACGAACGCACGTGCGTGGAGAGCACTGCCGAGACCGGCAGCGTTGTCCGTCTCCCAACCTGCGGGAGCGCCATCGTTTACAGAAGCAACAAACGTGCCGTTGTAAACAATAGACATATCCTCAGTGTTCTCAACCCAAGCTGACTGAGCGCCATTGAGCAGAGAAGTGGCAATCACCACTGCACTCTTAGCGTTGACAGCAGTCTGGTCAATAGCCTTGGCTGCAGCCAGAGGACTGAGCACGCCTACGTTGGTGTAAGGAGCGTACTCACCGGCCTTGAAGCCCAGCTTCTTGGCCTCTGCGGTCTCGATGGCGGCATTCAGAGCGGCATAGTCGTCTGCATCGGCAATGGCATGAGAAGTCAGCGTGAAGTTGTCCACACCGGCCTTAATCTCAGTGGGAGTAGAGGGAACATTCTCAGTGAAATTGTAGATAAACTCTACGTCCTGAGCCTCGCTGATATAGAACTGTACAGTCTTCTTCGTCCATTCGCTAGCGGTGAAGTCAACCAGAGCCACCTCGTCGCCGAACTTAGCAGACAGAGTAGCCTTGCCGTTCGTAGCGTTGGAGAGATAGCCTTCTGCACCGAGTTCGTAAAGACCTGCGGGCAGGTTGACCGTCTGCTTAAGCGTGATAGAGGACTGCTTGCCCCAATTATAGCGAGCCCAATATACATTGTTACCGCCGTCTACAGGCTGAGCCATGTTTTCGAACTGATTCCAACTGGTACAAGTGCTGTTGAGAGCGGTCATGTCGTTTGCGTTGCCGTTCTCCCAGAAAGCAGTCCAACCTTCGGGCTCATAGATGTCGCGATCTTCACTGGGCTTATATACAGAAGTGTAGCGGCCCTCGAAGTCGGCATTGTCAATCAGCAGCGTCCAGTCGGCGCCGTCGGTGGTCTGAGCCTTCACGGCAACCTTCAGAGCATCCTTACAAACACCCTTCTGCTCTTCGGTCACAGCCACAAGGGTCTTGTTGTCGTAACCGGCCTTCACCTCAAGCACCTTATTGTTGCTGTTGTAAACAGCCTGACCTGCCTCGTCCAAAGTGCTGGCAGCGTTGATGATGGCTGCAGCCTCCTGATAGTTGGCAATGCTGGTCTGAGCAGCTGCAATGGCAGCGTCCAGATTGTTGGCCATCTGCTCCAAAGCATCGATGTCGGTGCTCTCTTCGTAACCGTCAGTTGCACCGATTTTGTCATTCAAATCAGTCTCAACATCGGCGTTCATCACCTCGTTCACCAGACCCTGAGCCGTCTCAAGTTTAGCGGCCACAGCAGCTCTGTATTCCGTGGGATCGATGTCACCCGTGCGGGTAAACTTCACGTCCTTGATGGAGACCCAACTGCTGTTGGCATTAGCCACGATGAAATTGATGTCGAGCACACCGTCGTTAAAGACAGTACCGTCAGCAGCCACATTGGCAACATAGAAGTCACCGTAGTTAAGCTCACCGCTGACAGCAGAAGCCTCGCCCTCGTTAACCTTCAGAGACAAACCGCTCACGGGAGCCGTCTGGCCGCTGGTCAAACGCAGACGAACCTGTGCCGTCACGTTGTAGATACCTCTCTCAAGACCCGTCATCTGAGCGTGGATGGTCTTGTCGGCCAGCTTGTCGCCGTCGCCGGTCCAGTACTCAATGAAGGGCACGGTGAAGCCGGAACCGTCAGTGCTACCCTCGGTGCTCCACGTATTGATGTAGTAGCCGTGATCAAAGTCACCGCCGTGAACATCGAATGCAGAGAGAAGAATCTCGCTAATAGTATTGCTTGAATGCCAACCTGTGGACATTTTTACCAACACATTTGCTTCCTCATTAGTCAGCGTAGCATTGCTATACTTAGACTGCGGTGTTGAGAAGTATGTAGCATAAGCATCAGCGGTATAGACATTCGTGTTTTCAAGAATTGCCGCTGCCTCGTCAAGATATGCTTTTGCATTAGCATAGGCTGCCACAGAAGCAGTAGCATCAGCAAGAGCTGCTGTCAAGACGCCCTCTGCAGCTGTAATCTGTTCTTTGGTTGTCCAACCACTTGTCTCAACTTCAGCCGCAGATTTAAGTGCTGTCAAAACATCTGCATTCATTGGGGTATCATAGAGAGCCCTGGCCGCTGTTACCTTTTCATTAAAGTCCTCCATAAAGTCCGAAATATCGTACTTGTAGAGAGTAACAGGACCAATGATACACCAAGAGCAATAAGTGTCAATGTAGCCATGGAAACCAATGGAAACCTCGGTATCGTCCGCGTCAATATCAAAGTCAAACGAGTTTTCATAATAACCCGCGCCAAAGCATGAAGCCGCTTTTGCAATATCACTGCTTCCACCTTGATTGTAGAAACCGGCAAAACCAGCAAGGTACTGAGTTTTCTCACCGGCAAAGATATACGCTTTCTGCTGGTTTGTCGTGGGATTGTTGTTACCCTCGCGATAGAAACCGTTTACCTTCAAACGATAGTAACCCTGCGGCAATGTAGCCGTCTGCTTGAAGTCGAATACTCTCGATGCACCAATACTTGCACCACCTTGAGCACTCCAAGCATGGTAGAACTCTATCACGGGCACAGCTCCTGAAGTATTGTGAGCCGTGTATCCACTCCAAGAGCCCGTACCAGGCTGTGAACTGTCGATAGTCCAACCCTCTAGCGAACTCAATCCCGCATTGGTCAGATAAGTCGACGTCACATCCTCTCGCGCACTTGCGCTCGTGAAGAACGCTAACAGCGCAGCAAATAGGAATAGGAATTTTTTCATGTTAAACGAATTAAGTTAATAATAAATGTTTTTTTAGTTGATTAGTCAAATGTTTTTTCTTTTAGTACTGTCTGTTTCTTAGTGATTTAAGGTTTAAAAAGTTCTACATTTATGTTATTATTCACTTGTTTATCTTGGTTTTCTGCACATTTGCGTGCCAAATATACAACACTTTTCGAGTTTGTGCGCACGCACGGGAAACTTTTTTTCTTAAAAAGTCACTTTTTTCACCTTTCGCCTCATTTTTACTAACATCGATCTCTATTCGATGTCTGATATAACACACTCAGCGATAGTTTATTCTGCCGTCCTTGATGAAAAATCCTTTTTGCGGTTTCTGAGTCAGTTTGCGCCCGGTGAGGTCGTAGATGTCACTGCTCCTGCCGCCGTTTACCTGTGCTCCGGCTGCATCTTCCTGCTGCCGCACGTCCTGAATAACGGTAGGATTCTTGGGAGCGGAAATCTTCAGCAGACGCGCTCCGTGATTACCCACCTCAGCTGAGAGAGAGCCTTTCACTGTCGTCAGCGCCTCACCGCTCCAGCAGTCCCTGACACTAACTTCCTCTTCAGCCCCATAACCGAGAGCCGTAAGATCTGCGGTGACTATGGTCTTGGAAGAAGTGGCATAGATGAGGAACTTCATGGTACAGTTGTTGCCGCCGCTGGGTGCGTCGGTGTCGCAGCTGCTGTCGTAGCCCACCAAACCCTTGAGACGCACATAATTCTTGTTGGCGGGAAGGTTATAGACAAGTGTGCAGGCCGCATTCATACCGAGTCCCTTGCTGTAACTCTGACCGTTAATCTTCAGCGTGCCGCCTTCCACATTGGTATTCTTGTGCAAAGTACCCCAAGAAGCGCTGTAGCTTGCCTGCGTGAGAGTAGCGAGAGACGTCTCGTTGCCGTCCTTGTCCACAAGGATGGGATTGACAAAGTTGGCGCGGTCGTATGCAAACGAGCCGTCGTAGTTGTCAACAACAATCTTCAGTTGCTCCGCACCGGTGATATCGACATCCACCTCCACCCCGGCTTTTTGGGATGTGCGGGAAACGAGACCGCTGTTGAAGATGGCTCCGTTGAGCAGTTCGCTGTTGCGGCACTCTCCGGCAAACACCATGAAACGCATGGAAGTGGTGCTTCCCGTCTGACCGATACCGCTGTCGTCGGCAGCACCGATACCCTTGAATTTCACAGCATCTTCGGGCAGTTTGAAATAGAGGACGGCGTTGGCATCCGTTGCAAAACCGCGTGTATAATCCGTACCCATCACCTTCATGTTGCCGGTGTTGGTGACATTGCGGTTTTCACGCACCACGTTATAGTAGGATGCCGTGAAGGTGTGGTCGAGGTCCTTCCCCGTGAGGTTGTATTCGCTGCCGTTCTTCAGCACGACGGTGGGATTTATCCAGTCACCGTGATCGTAGTTGAAGTTGTCTCCGCCGTCGTCAACCACCAGAGACAGGATGTCCGTACCCTCAGGTATGTCGCATTCCACCTCCACCTTGTGGCCCTCTGTGGTATAAGCCACTGTCTCGCTGCAATAGAGAGCATTGTCGGGAGTCACCCACTGCTCGTCGCCGTCGGTGGAGAACATGGCAATCCACTTGCTGCCGTCGTCCGGATCGGTGCTTTCCCAAATGTATTTACCGGCACCTCCCTTCACTTGGTGGGCATTCACGCCGTAACTGTTCATCTTGAGCATATCCTCGTTGGTGAGCAGTTTCTTTGTCGTAGCACCAAAACTGGTCATTTCACCGCCAATCATGAGCGGAGAATGACATATACCCCACAGCGTCATCATCGTGCAGAGCTCGTTGTCGTTGAGGCGGGTCCAGCGTCCGTTGTCTCTGGATGCATAGCCCTGATCCGCCACAGTCATGGCAATCTGACCGACAGGCAGCATATCACAGTCGGCATAGTTGCCCACCTGATGATATTTCGCCCACTCGGCAGCCTCTGCAAACACGGCAGAAACATGAGCCCAGTTGTCCCACAAATCGTCCATCATACGCCATTGGTTGGCGAGATTGTGACATTGCTCACGATACTGGTATTGCGTCTTGCCAGGAGACAGGGACAGCACGATGGGGCGCCCGCACTGGTCGATGGCATTGCGTATCATCTGTATCTCGTCGGTGTAGAACGGACGGGAGATGTCATCCACCTTGATGAAGTCCACACCCCACTCTGCATAGAGGTTGATGATGCTGTTGTAGTATTGCTGACCTTCTTCCGTCATACGCACCAAGGCATTGTCCTTCAACCACGTGCAGGGAGATGTTGTTCCGTTGCACACCTTTGCCCATGTAGCCTGGCGCTTGGCGGCGGTGTCGTCGCCGCTACCGAAAAGCGTATAGTTCGACGGATTCTTTGCTACGGTGGTGGGCACACCCCTCATGATGTGTATACCGAATTTGAGCCCCATTTCATGTATTCTGTCGGCAAGGGGCTTAAATCCCACGTTCACATCATCTACCATACAACTGGGAAAACGGCGCGGAGAGGGCAAGTAGCGTCCGTAAGCGTCCAATACGTAGCCCTGAGTGCCATTCTGGTTATAGTTGCCGGCGCCCAGAGAAGGATGCTCGCAATACCAGCGGATGTCCACCACAATATATTCATAACCGTATTGCTTGAGATTGTCGCGCATATACTCGGCATTCCGCACCACCTCCGTTTCCGTCACAGAAGAATAATAGCAGTCCCATGAATTCCAACCCTTTGGAGGGGTCATTGCCCAAGTGCGAAACTCAGCCATCTCCTCAGCTCTGCTGGCATACGGGAAACATGCTCCCAGGAGAAGTACGGCGCAATACAGAAGTTTTAATGCATTTTTCATAGTAATTATGTCTGTTTTGGTTTGTTGTTTAATTTGCGCTACAAATGTACAACTCTTTTTCCACATAGCGCACGCGTCGCGAGAACTTTGTTTGACAAGAAAACGTTTTTTTGTTTTTTGGGATTCATTTTATTGCCCGTCAGCTCACTTTTTGTTCCGCGAACTCTTCTCACACGCGAATCTTCTCTTGGGTTTCGTGTCTGTTTTTTTCTCTTTCGTATCAGCTTATCAGCTATTTACTCATGAGTCCTCTTTTTTTGCCCGCGAGACCACATTCCTGTAAAATCCACAGAAAAGACCGTTCTCAGATGCCGGTCAGACACCACATTTCCCCCACGCAGATAACGAGCAGTTAACGAGTGGTGTACGAGTGGACTACGAGTGGTGTACGAGAAAACTCGTTAACTGCTCGTTGTTTACTCGTTATCTGCTCGTAGTCTACTCGATACCCAGTAAGGCGCTGCTCGGACTCTGGTGGGACTCAGAACACTTTTTTACCGAAAAATTAAGGCAAATGAAGCGTAAAACGAAAAAATCTTCGTACATTTGTCCGCAAAGAATGATATCAGCCGCAGAAAATGAAGACAGGAATGGTACTTGAAGGAGGTGGAATGCGATGCCTCTTCACAGCCGGAATCCTCGATGTAATGATGGAAAATGACATAACGGTGGACGGCGTTGTCGGAGTGAGCGCCGGCGCTCTGTTCGGCTGCAACTATGTATCCCGACAGCCGGGAAGATCCCTCCGCTATAATCTCCGCTTCCGCAAAGATCCACGCTATATGGGATGGCGCGCGCTGATGAAGACGGGCAATATCGTTGCTCCGGAATTCTCATACCACACCCTGCCGTGCGAGCTCGACATATTCGACTTCGACACATTCTCCAAGAGCAACACAGATTTCCACCTCGTAGCGACAGACGCAATGCGAGGCACACCCATATACAAGGTAATCAAGCACATGGACGACCTGGGGATGGAATGGATGAGAGCATCCGCCTCAATGCCGATAGTGTCGCAGGCAGTGGAGATAGACGGCTTGAAACTGCTCGACGGAGGCATCACAGACAGCATCCCGCTCAAATACTTTCAGGAACAGGGATACGAGCGCAATCTCATCATTCTGACACAACCGAAGGGGTATTACAAGAAAAAGACAAAACTCATGCCCCTCTTTCACCTGCTGGAGCGCGACCATCCGGAGATAATCAAATGCATGGCACGCAGACATCTGATGTACAACGACGAACTCGCATTCATCGCCCAGGAGGAAGCGAAGGGCAACACAATGATACTCTGTCCCGAACGTCCGCTCAAAATCGGACGCACCGAACAGAAGGAAAAGAAGATGCGGCAAGTGTACGAAGCGGGCCGCACCTGCGCACTACAAAATCTCGATAAAATGAGGGATTTTCTCGCTCGCTGACGAGAGTAGACTATTTGTACTAGTCCTCCGAAACAACTTCGGCCTCCGAATCGGAAGATGCTTCTGAATCTTTGTCACTCGTGGCATCCACAACCTCGAACGTCACATACGAAGCCTCTATCTCACGCTGGCGACGACGCTCTTCTTCTTTCTGCTTGCGCTCGTAGATGCGGTTGTAGTGACGAAGGCGGAGAGCCAGGAAGAGATCCGTGAGGGCATACACAGTGATGGCGGCGCCGAGAATCTGGAAACAGGTGGCAATAGAATCCAGAGGTTTGAAGATGATATAGAGTCCCACTGCAAGGATAATAAGCGCCATAATCATGCCGAAAAGACTCATGGGAGCTACGCGACGATAAGAAATCTGATCTCCCAACAGATATAATCCCGCAAGAACAAGTAGAATTCCTAAAATAATCACCAAATAACTGATAAGCATATCCGCCTTCAGAATTATTACCGTTCCCATAAGGATACTTCCTGCGGAACCAATGGGAAAGAACAGCATAAACAATTCAGACGAAGCAACATAAGATCTAATGCGATTGAATATCCATGTTAAAATTCCAACAACACCAGACAACAGAAAGAAACCGCCTATAATCTGAACGATGAGAGTGCCCATCACAGAGGCGTTGAACAGCAGCAGAAGCCCCACACAGAGACCCATCAAACTGCGAAAAATAGTACTACCCAGAATTTTCATACCGCAAAATTACTTCATTTCAGCCATACAAAGCCCAGAACATTCACTTTTTTCTCTAAAAAAAAGGACTTTTGGAAATAAATTCGTATATTTGCTGCGGAATATTATAAATATGGTATCATATATGAAGCGCATTCTTTTAGCATTTATCACACTCACACCTTTCGTCGCACAGGCTCAGAAGACACCCGTGACCGACACTGAGATTAACACACTCAACAGCGCCACAACGATAGGGACGGTGAGCATCCACGATCCGAGTATCGTATATAGCCCGACAAACAAAACATACTATATATGGGGCTCTCATCTTGGCAATGCCAGGAGTACGGACCTGAAATCATGGACGGTGATGCACAACAGCATTTGGTATGACCCCTACTTCATACATCTGGCCCACCAGGGCGATGCAACGGGAACTGCCTGCAACGTGCGCGACGCATTCAACATCCAGCAGGTCACAAAGACCAAGAACTATCTGGGTGCAGAGGTGGATATGCCTAACATTGACGCAGAGGCGTATGCCAACCGCTATGCCGCACCCGGTGACGAAAAAGAGTGGTTTATTGACGGCAACATGTGGGCACCGGATATCATCTACAACCCCACAATGGAAAAATGGTGCCTGTATCTGTCCATCAACGGTCCGCAATGGAACAGCATTATTATCCTGTTGACCTCCAACTCAGCAGAAGGCCCCTGGACTTATCAGGGACCCATCGTAATGGGTGGTTTCAACGGAAATACAGGTGCACCCACAATCAGTGAAACCGACCTTAACATTGCTATCGGCACAACGTCCATTCCCAGCCGATACAAGATTAGCGACGGTTGGGGCAACTACTGGCCTAACTGTATCGACCCCTGCGTCTTCTTCGACGAAACCGGCGAGCTTTGGATGGCCTACGGTTCCTGGTCGGGCGGCATCTTCATGCTGAAACTGGACAAAGAAACCGGCCTCAACGACTACCAGTACAACTACACGAACAACCCCTCCGACTACACATCGAAAGGGCAGAACGGCGTGAAAGACCCTTACTTCGGACGCAAAATTGCCGGCGGATACTATGTCAGCGGCGAGGGTCCGTACATCAAACACATCGGAGACTACTACTATCTCTTTATGAGCTATGGCGGATTCGGTCCCCGGGAAGGATACGAGATGCGTATCTTCCGCAGCAGCTCCCCCCTTGGACCGTACAACGATGCAGCAGGTCGCTCTGCGCTCTACACGGGACATGTTCTCAACCACAATACAGCCAGCGGTGTCACAAACGACACCCGAGGCATCAAACTGATGGGTGCATTCACCGGTTGGGGCGAGATGCAGACGCAGGGTTGGAACAGCCAAGGACATAACTCTGCCGTAGTCAACCCTCAGACAAATCAGGCATTTGTGGTTTACCACACAAAGTATAACGACGGCACAGCCGGACATCTCGTCCACATCCAGCAACTCTTTCTAAACGAAAGCGGATGGCCGGTGGCTGCGCCATTTGCCTACAACGGTGAGAAAGAAACCCTGGACACCCCGAAAACATCTCACTACACCACCGACGACATCATAGGCGACTGGCATATAATGCGTCACTACTACAAGATGAGACAGGACAGCACCACCATCGCCAACCGCAAGCCCGTGATGGTGACGCTTAAAGAAGACGGCACCGTAAAGGGCGAACAGAGCACTTACAACGGCACGTGGAGTGTGAAAGACGGCACCGATTACATCACATTGGCACTGGCCAGCGGCACCTACCAGGGAGTCCTTTGCTCCAATTCGATGAACGGCGACAGCAGAGGCGCGGAATGGACTGGCAACAACCACAAGACCATCTCCTTCACCTGCGTGGACAATACCAACTCAAGTAATAGCGGCACACCTATATGGGGCTATAAACTTGAGCCGAAATCCGCCATCGCCTACAACCGTACGAAACTCACATTGCCCACAGCTACGGTTCTTTCAGACAACCTCAACGTATACACAGATATGGAAGAAAACGTTGTGGAAAACTGGACATCAACCAACACTGACATCCTCTCCAATACGGGCAAATTCAGAGCTCCCGATGCCGTGCCGTCAACGGGAACCATAACTGTAAAATTCACAGGAGAACTGACGTGCGGTGACTATGCGTGGTCCAAGACTTTCAGCTGGTCTCTCAGCGCCAGAAACAAGAAAATTGCTGTCGGACAGGCTGACGGCGACTATCTCAACGGACTTGTTGCATACTACGACTTCAATGAGGAACCTGCCGTAAACCTCAAGGACAATTCGCAGATAGCTGCCGTGGACAAGGCCGGCACAGGCACAGTCCCCGCATTTGAAACCGACAGCGCATACCGTTGCGGAATGGTTCTGCACCAGTATTTCGGCGCAAAGGAAAATGTCAGCTATACCCGTATGGACAATCCTCTCAAGGGTCAGAATCTCGACGGAGCCACCGTTTCCCTTTGGGTGAAGCGCCTTGACAGCAACGTGTGGGATGCTCTTTGGAGCTTCTTCAGCGGCACGTCCTCAACCGATGAAGGCGAACGCCTCTTCCTCACCGGCAACAGCTATCTCGGCTACAACAACAATGCAGGCGCATGGTTCGACATCAATCATCCCAACGATGTAACCTCAGAGAACATACCGGAGGGCGAATGGACACTCGTCACCTACACCTTTGATGAAACAGGAGTAAAACTCTATATCAACGGAGAATTCAAAGAGCACGAGGCATTCAACAGCAACAGCGGAACGGCCGCAGAGGCCTTCGACTACAGCAAGGTGCTCGACTGGCTCTCAAGTGCCAACTACTTCTATCTCGGCATGGGAAGTTTCTGGGGCAGCGCTCCGGCAGAGTTCGACGACATCCTTATCTACAATCGCGCGCTCACGCAGGAGGATATCACAGGACTCAACACGATGGAGAATCGCGACTACAATTTTGCATCAGGTCACTACACCCCGACAGACATCTTCTCGCTCGAAGGTGAAGAACCGGCAAAGAAACGTCCTACCGACGGCATCATCTACGATCTCAACGGCAGAATCCTGAACGCAACCCCCAGAAAGGGCATCTATATTCAGGACGGTAAGAAAAAGATTGCGTTGTAGTTACGCCCGGTGTTGATTGTTTCCCTGCGGGCGCTGTACCAACAGGGAGACGTTCTTGTGTCTATGCCCGACACACAGATATCCTTTACGCCCATCTCTTCGAGGAGCCAGCGGTTCGCCTCCCACAGGTCGATGTGCCATTTTTCCTCGCGGGAAGAGATGCGTTCCATCGGGAACCCAGATTCCAGAAAGGCCTCGTACACTTCGTCGCCCACCTCAAAAGACTCCCGCGAGATACTGGGGCCTATGATTGCGTGACATTCGGGAAACGATGTGAATTTATCACTCAAAGACATCTTTTCCAATGTCTTTTGCACAATACGCGATACTGTTCCGCGCCATCCGGCATGCACAGCAGCCACGATAGGAGTATCCCCGTCTGTATAAAGCAGTATAGGAACGCAGTCGGCCGTCTTGACTGCAACACACAATCCTGCCACATCTGTGATGACAGCATCTGTGTCTTCCGGCCTGCCGGCCTCTCTTACCCATACAACATTCGGGGAATGCACCTGACGGGGAAGCGACACACCTATCGCTCCGGAAGGCGGAAGGAAACTCCCGTCTTCCGTCAAAGGAAAACGGTCATCCTTTCCGACGGAAAACGCGCGAATGTACTCAGGAGTCTGATATTTCATCGTCCCATTCCTCTTCTATGATTTCCTCATCATCTTCATCTTCATCTTCCACGGAGAGGTCGATATCATCCTCTTCGTCATGGATGAAAGAGAAATCTCTGGAACGGTGAACAAGCGTCTCTTTCTGACTGATTGCCGCAAGTTTATTACTTTCGCTATTGAGTGACTTCCACAGAATATCTTTCAGATCCGTGAGTCCGACCTGTGCTACAGATGAGATGAATACAACAGGTAAATCCTCCGGCAAATCCTCACGAAGCATCTCCATCAGTTCTGCGTCCAAAAGGTCGCACTTCGTCACAGCCAACACTCGCTGCTTGTCTAACATCTCCGGATTGAACTTACCAAGTTCGCTAAGAAGCACCTCGTACTCCTTGCGTATATTATCAGCATCGCCCGGTACCATAAAAAGCAGCAAACTGTTGCGTTCTATATGACGAAGAAAACGAAGTCCCAGTCCCCTACCCTCTGCAGCACCTTCTATAATACCGGGAATATCAGCCATTACGAAACTCTGTCCGTCACGATACGATACAATACCCAACTGTGGCTCCATCGTTGTGAACGGATAATCAGCTATCTTCGGACGCGCACTCGAAAGAGTACTCAGCAAGGTACTCTTGCCGGCATTCGGAAAACCGACAAGACCGACATCTGCCAAAAGTTTCAGTTCAAGCACCACAGCCATCTCCTGCATCGGTTCTCCGGGTTGTGCATAGCGGGGAGCCTGGTTCGTAGACGTGCGGAAATTCCAGTTGCCCAATCCTCCCCTTCCACCTTTCAGAAGAACCTCTTCCTGTCCGTCCTCCGTGATGTCGCAAACGTATTCTCCAGTTTCTGCATTGTAGACCACAGTACCGCAGGGTACGTCAATATACCGATCCTCACCGTCAGCCCCGGTACTGCGGCTTTTACCTCCGGCCTGACCGTTTGTAGCGAACACGTGGCGCTGATAACGCAAGTGGAGCAATGTCCAGTAGTTGCGATTACCCCGCAGAATGACATGACCGCCCCGTCCGCCGTCCCCACCGTCCGGTCCACCGTTAGGTACATACTTGGCACGGCGCATGTGCATAGAACCTCTGCCGCCCTTTCCCGAGCGGCAGAGAATCTTGACGTAATCTACAAAATTGCTTTCCAATATTCCTACTCTTTGTCCAAGAAAGCAAATATCTCTGAAAGCATCAGTTCCTTACTGCCCTTCCACGTGAAGGCATGACGGATTCCCTCTGCTTGGAACCATTTTGACAAAGGCTCCGTTTGACTGTGATATACAGCAAAACGCTTCTTGATAGTCTCTTCGTTGTCATCTGCACGGCCCTGTTCGATAGCCCTGTTAAGAAGACGCTGCAACAGAGTCTCTTCGTCCACAATGAGTTCTACCATCACTCCCATATCGTCACCGCGCTCGGCAAGCATCTTCTTGAGAGCCTCTGCCTGTGCTATTGTACGGGGGAAACCGTCGAATATCACACCTTTTCCCTTTGGCAGCGAGTCATATGTCTTTGCCAGAATGTCAATCATCAGAGAGTCAGGCAGGAGCTGTCCCTGGTCAATATATCCCTTGGCGGTCTTACCCAGTTCCGTACCGTTCTTGATTTCTGCACGCAGCACGTCACCGGTGCTGATATGACCCATATTGTAGCGAGCCACGATTTCATCACTGTAAGTGCCCTTTCCCGAACCGGGAGCACCAAAGATAATAATGTTTTTCATTCTTGTATTCTTGTATTATTTTTTCATTCTATCTTCTACGACATAAATACCCTTGAGGTTGCGGCCATATCCGTCGTAGTCCAGACCATAGCCCACAATAAAGCCGTTGGGAATGGAGAGACAGCAATAACGGATATCCAACTGCACCTGTAATTTATCCGGCTTGGTAAGCAACGTGCATATATTGATGCTTGCGGGATTATGACCTTTGAGCGTCTCCAGCATGTGAGCCATCGTGATGCCCGTGTCCACAATGTCTTCCACGATAATGACATGGCGGCCGGTGATATCCACGTTCAGACCGATAAGTTCGCGCACATTACCCGTTGTGCCCATACCCTGATAGGATGTCATCTTCACGAAACTTAACTCGCAAGGCAAATTCACCTCGCGCATAAGGTCTGCGGCAAAGATAAAACTGCCGTTCAACACACAAAGGAAAAGAGGCTCCTTCCCTTCGTAATCGCGGTTGATTTCCGCAGCAACACGCTTCACTTCCCTGTCAAGTTCTTCAGGTGTGATAAAAGGTACAAATCTTCTGTCTTTTACTGAAATGCTGTCCATTGTTCTTCAATTTGTCCACAAATATACAATTTTTTTGTATATGTACCCACGCGTAAGACAACTTTTTTGTACCTTTGTAGTCAAATTGTAATATAACATTGATGAAAAGACTTATTTTCTCTTCCGCAATCCTCACCGTATTCTGCGTAGCATCACTCCAGACAAGCGCCCAGACTGAGACAGAGCCGTTCATACCGGGAAGCACACTTGAAGGCGTATGCTACTACCTTCCCCGCACCGCTTTGCGCGTAGTAATCAAGGCAGAAAGAACTATCACCCGCCCTGGCGACTTTGCAAAATATGCTTTCAAATACCTCCGTCTGCAAGACGTACCGAATCAAATCAGCACGTCATGGCAGATTAAGAGTATTGAATTGCAACCCTATGGTGTACCCGATAAAAACAAGGCATACACCATCCATCTCAAGAGCAAAACCGTTGCACCTCTCGTAGGATTAAGCCGTGACGGAATACTGCTTTCCATCAATACGGATGCCGATGAAGACAAACTTCCCGACTTGCCCGAGCGTATACCAGCCGAAAAGCTCGTAAATCCCCGTGACTATATGAATCAGGAAATGCTGTCGGCCAGCAGTGTGGCAAAGATGGCAGAACTTGTGGCTCAAGAGATTTACGACATCCGCGAGAGCCGTAACTCACTCATCCGTGGCGAAGCAGACAATACGCCCAAAGACGGAGCACAACTGCAACTCATGCTCGACCAGTTGGACAAACAAACCACCGCTTTGGAGTCTCTTTTCAAGGGCACTCAGGAGACCAGTGTAGAAGTATTCTCTCTTTCCGTGATACCCTCGGAGGTCACGCAGAAGATGCTTCTCTGCCGTTTCTCACAAAAACTGGGCATTGTTGACGGCGACGATCTCAGCGGTGAACCCATCTATTTGAGCATTGAAAATCTTGAAACGCTCCCCGCACCTGTCATAGACGAGGTGACCGGCAAAAAACTCGCCAAAGTGGAGAAGGGTGTCTTCTACAATGTGCCTGCTCGCATGAAGGCCACCGTGTTCTCTGCCGACCAGAAATACACAGTTCTGGAAACACCTATGGGACAATTTGGCTGCGTACAACTGCTTTCCAACCTGCTCTTCGACAAGAAGACAACAACAAAGGTTACCTTCTTCCAGCAGACCGGTGGCACAAAGGATGTAATGGAATAAAGCTGCGAGGACACAAAAATTAGTCCTCTTACATCTTACTCCTTTTGTCCGTTTGTCCGAAATACAAAAGAAAAGCCACCTCACTCATTTTGTGAAGTGGCTTTCTTAGTAGACAAGTTAACGAGTAGACGAGTTGACAAGTTGGATGTCTTACATCTTACTTCTCCACATAGTATTTCTTTCCGCCTTGGATGTAATATCCGCTCTTGGGCTTCTCGGTTAATCTGCGTCCGTTGAGGTCGTAGATGGGAGCGTTGGCATCAACAATAGTTTTTTCAGCAGTCAGTGAGTTGATAGCATCATATCCTTCCGGGAACTGCACAAGACGGAAATTAGAGAACGACATCCAATTGTGAATAAGTGAGGTCACACCTCTCACACCAATGCTCACGATTGTATTTCCCGTCAGTTCAAACTCTAAAGAGGTCTGCTCCCAGCCATTATTGAACAAACCGCCAACACTACTGATGTGCGCCATTTCTGCCGTCTCATCACCAGCAAAGAGCGTCAGAGCGACATCCCGTTCAGAGCGTCCTATAGCTGTCAGCTGATACTTGCCTGCCGGTAGCATGATACCCTGTTGGAATGCAACATCCCATGCCGATGCACCCCAATTGCCACCATCGAAATATTTGTGGTTGGTGTCGCCGCTGCCGTCTGTCCAGGGCTGACCATCAAGTATATTTATGCTGCCGCCGGAACCTTCGCCCCTAACGGTTGTCCATCCATCAACACCCTCTTCTGCTTTCGGATTATTAATATATGATGTCATATTCGTTGCGCCGTTCACACCTTCCAGCATGGCACTTGATTCTGCATACTGGCGATAAAGGGGCAACAGCGTTTCCATTCTGCTTACAACATCTGCTGCACTTGTTGGTGAAACAGCGGCAGCTGATTCTGCAGCATCCTTCTTCGCTACTGATGCATAGGGGAAGTTGCGACCCTTGATATCTACCCATGCGTCGTAGCTTGCTTTGGCATCTGTGAAGGCCTTCATTGCCATCTCCAAAGCGTTGACAGCTGTCTGATAGGCTTCTGCCGTTTGTTCGCTCACGGTGGTGTTATTGCTGATGGTCTGAGAGAGTGTTGTGCGCTCAAAGCCTGTGACGTTGACGTATGCCGCATCATTGAGAGTCTCTATTGCTTTCGACAAAGTGTTGGCATGCACTACCGTGGCATCCACCAGAGCCGTTACACCCTTTATCTGGATAACTTCCCAGTTGGTAAACTTCTTTTCGCTCACCATGCCGAGTTCCACAGTGCCGTCGGTCACTGTTACCCCATTGAGCACGGCTGTAGCTATTTCCGAGAATGACGTTGCCCAGTGCACAGGGATATACTGCTTCACGGTGCCGTTGACAGTTTTGGCATAGAGATACACAGCAGTCTCATCTCCTTCGTTAGAGGCAGTCATCTCCGAATCGATACCTGTATCACGCCCCTTTGTAGAGGCTGCAGCCCCGTAGAGTTCGATGCGGTAGGTGCCATTGGCAAGTCCTGTGAGTGGGCGTGTGAATACTGTGCCCTGTTCGGCGCTGCTGTCATTGAACTTCTCGCATGCCGGAGTCGTGCGGCCATCATTGGTGGTCACCTGGGGGGCTGCCCAGCCTACATAACCCGTTGCACCGTTCCATCCTTGCCAATCGACAGGGAATTCTGACGTAAGGTCTGTCTCAATGTAGATACGGTCGTCATCTCCGCCACCACCTGTAGACAGGATTGTTCCAAATTCTTTCCATTGGTCAGCAATTCTATATGATGATACAGAGGATTGGGGCACGTAAAGCGTGGCTTCGCTTTGCGGAACAGAAGCGAACGCATTATTACCAGTTATCGGCACGATTGTTGCATTACAAGTAACGGATGTGAGTCCGGAGCAACCGGAGAAGGCTCTCTCGCCAATACTCACCACGCTGCTAGGAATCTTGAAAGACGTGAGCCCGGAGCAACCGGAGAAGGCACTCTTGCCAATGCTCGTCACGCTATTAAGATATTCTATAGTAGTGAGGTTGGAGCAGTTCTCAAAGGCACTGGTGCCGATGCTTGTTAAGTTTTGGGCAAAATAAACAGACGTGAGGTTGGAGCAACCGGAGAAGGCACTCTCGCCAATGTTCTTCACGCTGCTATTGAAGTTAACATATGTCATGCTGGAGCAATCCGAGAAGGCATTATTACCTATGCTCTTCTTCCCAGAACTGCCGCCATAAAAGTAAGCATACGTAAGTCCGGAGCAGCCAGAGAATGCATAGGCATCAATTATCGTCGTGCTACCGGGAATTATGACGGATGTCAGACCGGAACATCCCCTGAAAGCACGGGCGCCGATGCATGTCACGTAGTCACCAATGGTGACAGACTTGAGGGCGGAGCAATCCGAGAAGGCATTCATACCGATCATCGTTACATTATTACCGATTATATATTCCTCCACTTGAGACCCGAAAATCTTTGACATATTATGGTCGGTGTCGTAAAGGGCTGAAACAAAGTCATCAGAGTTCAATGTGACTGACTTGAGAGCGGAGCAACCCTCAAAGGCTCCTTCGCGGATAATAGTCACACTGCTTGGAATATTGATTGTTGTGAGGCTTGAGCAACCCTCAAAGGCGTGATTGTAGATGCCTGTCAAACTACTATTGTGGGGGGCAATGTATATCGACTTGACGTTGGAACATCCTAAGAAAGCATTTATTCCAATATCTATCACACCATCTCCAATTTCATATTTCTCCACTTGAGACCCGAAAATCGTCCCCAGATTTCTGCTGCTGCTATACCCCTTACTAACGATAGCATCAGACTTTAATACCACATATGTAAGGTTGGAGCAACCATCAAAGGCATCATCCCAGATTGTCGTCACACTCGCGGGAATTTTGAATGATGTGAGGCTTGAGCATCCCGCGAAGGCTTTCTCGCCGATTTTCTGTACGTTACTTTCTGGCCAGCCATCACCATTAACAGAGAAAATAGGAATGCTCGTGAGGCTTGAGCAACCTTTAAAGGCTCTTTTGCCAATGCTCGTCACACTGCTAGGAATGCTGACAGACTTGAGGCTGGAACAATCCAAGAAGGTATCATCGCCGATGCTCGTCACACCGCTGGGAATGGTGAAAGACGTTAGTCCCGAGCATCTTTTGAAGGCACTCTCGCCGATGCTCGTCACACTGGCAGGGATCTTAATCGATGTCAGACCTGTACGACCAGAGAAGGCATACTTGCCGATGCTCGTAACACTGTATGTTTTATAACCATATCTAACAGTAGAGGGGATAGTAACGGAACCTGAATATTTATTTGTTCGCGTGACAGTGGCGTTTGAACCGGCGCCGTTGTAAAAAATGCCATCCACTTCAAATTTATCTTCAAATTCATCCGCCCAAGAGAGCATAGATACCGCAAGAAGCAGCAACGTAGCGAAAATTCGCTGAAAATGTAGTTTTGTTTTCATATGATTATTCTGTTTAAATTTTTCGATGCAAAAATACATAAAAACCGCCTGATTTCATAAACGACATCTGTGTCAATAGAGGCCAAAGATTGGTTCAAATTGGTTCAAATGCACATCATCGGGGTGTGAAGCCAACTCCGCCGCCCTTTTCTGCCATTCTGCCATGAATTATGTGGAATAAATGTTGTATCTTTGTGGCTCAAATAAGCGACCCATTAAGAGTTTTTCGCACGACACCCATGACGGAACAGGAAATATCATCTTCCAACGAACTGCAACAGCACATCGCCGCACTGCGCGAAGCGATTGAGACATCCGTAGGTAAAAGGATACAGACTCCCAAAGACTTCGACTATCTCTCACAGGTAATAGAAGAACGTCAGGGCGAGCACGTCAGTGTGAGTACACTCAAACGCATTTGGGGATATGTCCCATCAAGCAGCATGCCACGACGCAGCACACTGAACATATTGGCACAACTGGTAGGCAACAGGGATTGGGATGACTTCTGCAACAAGGATTTTTCCTGTTCTACCGATGAAAATGCACAAACTGTCATCGAAAGGGAAGTAAAAGACCCATCCCGGAAACGGGCTACAACTATTACAGCAATATTGCTAGTAGGCATCGTCATCGCCCTTTCTTTTATTATCAGAGCACGAACAACACCCGCCTCACTCATCCTGCATGCTGGTCAGACTTTCGCCACTGTGGACGATTACTTGGACATCTTCGATGCACATGACCGCCAGACACCGTGGAGCGTGCCCGTACCCAATCACCCCGGTCTGATTATCTGGGGACCGAGATACCATCACCCCGACTGGCACAACGAAGGCAACGCCGACAGCCTCATGCCCACCATTACCGAATATTGGCAACCGGCAGACACAACAGGTTTCACACCTGCTGCAATCGCTATTCGCAATGCCGACAATTATCTTCGCGTGACATCGTTCGCAGAATTGCGCATCACATTCATGGTAGGATTACCCGGAAAACCATCCTACACCTTCCTTGGTGTGTATTGCCTCGATGAGTCATGCTCCGACACCGCCCGACTCGTGTGGAAACGCATTGCAACGGAGTGCGACCTCAACCATTTGGATCTTCTAAACCAGTTACGCTACAAACCATAGAAATATTCCAGCTTATTTGCCCGCTAGCCCGGTTACTTCGGAGCAGCAGTCCGGTGGCACAAAGGATGTAATGGAATAAAGCTGCGAGGACACAAAAATTAGTCCTCTTACATCTTACTCCTTTTGTCCGTTTGTCCGAAATACAAAAGTCTTTTATATGGTCAATATCCAAAAAACACAAATCTGTTAGCTCAATGACATTCTTCCGTGCGCTACCCCCATAAAAAATTGCGCAAGGAGCAAACGCAGGAAATCGCGTGGTCTTCATATCCTTCAATTTCCTGACAATTCTATTCTTGCCATCCTTCTCATTCCATTTAAAGTACTGCATGTATATACCTGTCCTCTCGCTGAGTTCCTGACTGAATTGCATCATATATGCAATCTTATCAAACTCTGTCTCTTGAGGCAAAGTAGCCTTTACACTTTTGAATATACTTACTCGCATTGTGTACAAATACGTTTGACTGCTTTTCGTAATGGATTTACGTTCACTATGTTGTCAGGTCAATTGAGGAAGTCCTCTGCTAACGAGTTTATTATGAGTTACTTTTTGAATGTTTCTGTATTTCCTCTATAAGTTTTTTTGTTGAAGTAAAAATGGGGCCAAGATACTCATGGGGCAGATGGGAGCCATTATTTCGCGTGTAATACAATACTTGTATCCCGTGCTTTTTACAGAGTTCATTTTTAACTTTGTCCCTTTCTAATTGAACTTTGAATGCCTCAGCACCTCCAAATGCAGGTCTGCTGATAAAGTGTTGTTCCCCTTGACATTCTATGGCGGTTTTATATTCTGGCAGATAAACATCTAAAGACATTCTTTCCTGAAATCTTAGCCATTCGAAATGCTTTTGCAGCTCAATCTTCATTGATGAATGGGATTGCAAATATGCCACAACTTCCAACTCCATCTTTGATGTCTGGCATGACGGGCAACCTTCACCTCTAAGATGCTTAATCGGTCTCATAGGAAAGTCTCCATGAATCTTACAAGTAATGGTCACAGGCGTTGTGTTATCTACAAACTTAACTTTGTCGTATTTGTAACGTCCTTTATGAACTTCTTGCGCTTCCTCTATAAACGACTCGGTGGTCCGCATCCGTCCAATACAACGAGGACACCCTTGTCCTTTCAAATGTTTTACAGGCGTTTGGGGGAATGGTTTTTTATGTCGCTTGCATATTATTGTTACATGGGTATTCATATCCACGAACTCTTTTTCGACATATCGATAATCATACTCACCCTCATGGATAAGGTTTGCGTAATGAACGAACTCGTCCCATGTGTACTTTATGTGTGGTCTCCCTTTTAAGATTTCTTTACTACGCTTTTTCTTTTCAGCCTGTTTTTTTCTATAATCACTCCGCCATTGGATAGCTGCATTTTTGCTTTCCTCATACATTGCAATTTCTTCCTGTTCACAAAGAGGGCACCCCTTACCTTTTAGATGAAACATAGGTCGCATTTCAAAACAAACGTTGTGTCGTGGACACTTTATAGAAAGGTCTTTGTTCACTGACATATACTTTGTTTCCGAATAATCATATCTATCACCATGTATCGCAGTGGCCCGTTCAATGAATTCTTCTGTTGTCATTTTTCGAATGGATGACCATTGGAGTTCTTTACGGCAACCACTACACCCTCCTGATGGATAAAGCAAATGAAGAAATGGAGTTGTTTCAAGTTCTCCATGTTCACGACATACTAACTTCACTGGTGAATTGTAATCTGTATAGGTCATTTGAGAGTAGTCAAACTTATTCCCAAATTTACGTTTCGCCCTTGTAAGGAATTCTGTATCGCTAATTTTGGCGTTATCATTTTGGTGCTCAAAGGCACATTTTCTGCATCCATAAACAGAGATTAAATGTGTATGCGGTCTCATTAAGAAAGCTCCATGCCCACCTTTTACACATCTTATTTTAACAGGAGTGTTGCTATTGACATATTCCACTTCAGAGTAATCGAAATTGTCACCAAATCTTTCTTTTGCCCGTTTTATAAATTCCTCTGTTCCCGTAGCTCTTTTCTTTCTAACTTTTTCTTTTATCTCTGCTTGACATTGGGGGCATCTGCGCTGTTTCATTACAACATGATCAAAGGGCCTCTGCTCAAAAGTTTCATTATGCTTTATGCAGCGGATTATTACTTTGGTCTTATTATTTACATAGTTAACCTGAGAGTAGTCATATTGATTACCCCATACTTTTCTGGCATCCTCTATAAATTCCTCTTTTGTTTTTCTTCTTGTACTTGACATTTTACTGTTTCTGTTTAAGTTACATCGGGTTCTCAGTGTAATATTCCTACTTTTCTGCAATCATTATTCATCTAAACGTGACACAGAATAAGAGTATAGATGACACAAGCTGAATTTTACAATTCTGGTGGCAAGAAAAACTGGTCGGTATCTTTGAGTGGATGAATCTTTACATCAGCCAGTTTTTCTGGTATAACAGGCTTGATATACTGCTCTGTTCGGTCTGCTTCTGGGTCTTGGATATAAATGTTTTTGAGATTAGGCATTTGTGTGAATATCGTTCTATCAACTATTCTGTTGAAATAAGGGAATGTATAGCCGATAACCACTAATGCTGTAGCATCTTGAACCATATTGGGTATCGTCTTATTAAGCATATCCCTTGACCACCTTTCTTCCCATGCGAAGTTTAGTCGAATCAGTCCGTTACAATTACCTGCTTGTAAGCATTCTGTATATTTTCTGAGTATGTTTGACAATATATTTTCATCAATCGTACTGGTTTCAGAATACTGCAGCCAATCTTCTTCGGCCACAAAGTTGGCCGTACCATTCAGTTTGACAATGTTGCAATTCTTAGGAATCGATTTTTTTTGCCCATCACCTTTTACATCATAGATACCTAAGACATCACGAATTCTGGCGTAATCCCATTTCAAATACTCCCTATAAACAAGTTCTAATTGATTGTCATAGTTCCATGACAATATTCGTATGTCATCAGGGAACGTCAAGTCATCAGAGCACTCAAGCTTCCTTTCCAAGATGCTGGCAAAAAAAGTGTCATATCTTTTATCTGGCTTGTGTATAATCTGTTCAAAGATAAAGAATATCGTAAGCAGCAATTCTACATTAGAAAATTTCTCTTTCTTTCCTTGTAGCCACAACTTCTTTGCATAAGTATCTATTGTCGCATTATCTGAGCATACAACCTTCAAGTTTTGAAAATCTTTGATGAGCTTCTGTTTGCTTTCCTCTAAGCCTTTGTCCTTCAGTGATAGAGAACTTAGCAGGCTTGTTAGATTCTCTAACTCGCATTCAAGTTCTTTAACGATGGGTAGACCCGATAAGATTCGTGTCTTATCATCGTTGCTTCGAGTACCATAACTAGCACCAGCTCCTAATAGATATACTACTTTACTCATAATGTTTTGTTTTATTTGTCGTTTACAATCTGTCTCTTTTTCTGCTCTTGTGCCTTATTTGCAATTTTAGCTGCTTCAAATGCTGCGCGTCTTGCTCTCCATGCAATGGACTTAACATCAATGTCACCTTCAACAGCATCAAACTTTTTGCCAAGTTCGGCAATGTCGCGCTTTGTTTCTTCGAGTAAGGCTTTAAAACTAGATATTTCACGCTGTATAGCAGCGAGGTTAGCTAGAATTGTTTCATATTCTCCAGAAGTGGTAATAGTGTTCTCTTTCTTCTTTTGGTCGCTACGCAGAGGATTGGGGTCTATAATTACATCGAATGGATCTAGTTCGAAAGCTTCACAAACTGTTAGTAAGCGTGCGACGGGCAAACGTGTTTCGGCAAGCAGAGACTTCTGAAGATTATAATAGCTTATTCCTGTTGCTTTGGCGGCTTTTTGCCAAGTAATATCAGGGCGACTACTTACAACACTTTTTAGTCTCTCAGCGTTGTAATAACAGGGTTGGTAATTATCAACAATGTAATCATCTCGACGGCCAATTTCGTTGTTTTTCCCTAATGAAAAAAAACGTCGAACAGGAATGTGCAGGCCATTAGCTATTGCAAGTAACTTTTGTATAGTGATGTTCTCTGGTGCATTCATAATTTCGTACCAAGTCGTACTAGATATTGATACCGCCTCTCTTATCTTTGGGGTGGACATGAAGAGAACATTTTTCAAAGAGGAGATAAGCTCTGTATTTAAGCGAAAATTATCCATTGTATAAGTTCTGTTTCTTTTTGCGACCACAAAGATAGAAATAAACTTCCGAAATCAAAACATTTTTTTTTTAAATTGTCTTTATTATACAACGAAAATTAACAAAAATAGTCATATTGTTTACTATTTTCATAATACTTCATGCAATCTTATACAACAAACCCACGTTGCAATAATGCCGCGTGGGTCGTGTTCAATGATAATATCAATATGCTCCGTAATTAAGATTAAGTATACAATAAGACTGCTCCATTGTTCAGAATAATGTTATTATAGTTCATCAAATGTTCTATAGCTATCCTTATAATCTGAATTCATCAAACTAAAACTAATCTTTTCAATTTGGAAGACAAATTGGTACTCATATCTCTTCTCGTTGACAATTATTGGAAGCAAGACTTGAATCTTTTGCCCGTCAGGACGTTGTGATGCCTCGTCTTCTGGAGAATATGCAGTATCTATGATAAATGGATAAGCTGCCCATTTCTCCCGTGACTTTTTGTAGTAAATATTATCTGCAGGAATTAAAAGTTCATGTATTTCTGTATTACGTGCAACGACAGAAGGAGCCTGTTCTTTTTCCTTCTCACTGTATTTAACACCTTTATGGATGACTCTTTTTGATTCACCATTTATCCCGACAAAGGCCATGTCGTCCCAAAGAACTTTGATTGAACCGGATGCGTTGTTCTTTAATGTGAAGTTTATTTTATTTCGATTAATACTCCATGCTATATTTAGCAATTCGTCTTTATAAATTAAATCACTGCTTATTTTATTATCCATAACAGATTCATTCCTCGTTGCATTGATTAATTTATAACTTGGGAGAATATCGTAATAAAAATCCCCCTTCCCAACAGAAGAAGAAGCGAAATAAAGGGAATTCTTATAAAACATATAATCTCCATTTGTATAATTATACCAAATGTAGCCGTTTTTAAATGCTTTATATGATTTAGATCCTGGACGTAAATAGTTACCTGTTACTATAAAAACCTCTTCCCTCGTCATTCCTGGTGCGACAGAACCGGATTGAAGGTTGGGACGGTATTTATCCCTAAATTGAACATAAGGAAGAAAGTCTCTTTGATTTGGAACTTGTGGAGCATATACCCATCCTACCTTTCCACTTGTGAGCTGGATTTTGGCGCTCATGGATTTTACATCTAATGATAGGACTTTGAACCGTTCTCCTTTTTTAAGGGTTGTACTCTTAACAGTTTTATTTCTGATGGCCTCTAAAACCTCATCGGGTGTGCTATAGTCATTCACGTCGTAAAATACAGTAGCACTGTTAAATACCTGCGGATAATTTTTATATGCTGTGCTGTTCTCTTCTGAAATATCATATTTCGTTATTATTAGGTCAAAATCCCGCATATCTTTTCTCTTGCAAACAATCCTTACATTACCTTCACCAGACTTTAATGCACGTATCATTTTTTTTATTTTCTTTTTAGTACTTGGGTAATACATCCAATTTGTATTTATAGTTGCCCTATTACGGCTTGTTATGTCCATTTCTATTACACACGCGAGCTCCTCTGTCAGCTGTCCATCAGGTGAATACAGTCCCATCGAAATTGAAGCGCAGTGTCTTCCTGAGTTTGAATAATCTTCATCAAAGACTCCTTTATCTGTAATAATCCTGAATTTCCAGTCCTCCCAATCCCACAGAATGAAGCTGCCTATACCCTCAATGTCATAACGATAATAAGGTTCTCCAGAAATACCTTTCTGCTCGTCTGCATCATTCACCCCAGTACTCCATGTACCTTCTTGTGCTTCTGCAACCAGTCCAACAAACAATAATAGTGCAATTGTCAATAGTTTCTTCATGGCTTATTTATATTTAATTACATTTACATAATTCACACGACCACCCGTCTTAGGAGATGAGAGAAGCGTGAGCTTCCTTTATCTTCCCCGAGGCCGTGGAAATTGCCTAAACGTAGAGATAAGTTCAGCCCACGCTATCGCGTGAGCATTCACATTATCTACTCCTTCTACGTTTATCTGAGCAACGTTGTCCTGTTGAAATTTTCCACGTTTCGGGGACAAGAAGAGATAGCGAACGCTAATTCATAACCATTAAGTCTTGGAAAAGGGGCACATTGGCCTCAAATCCGTTGCAAATATACTCTTTTTTCTCTAAACTGCAATATTCTGCCCAACTTTTTATCAAATTCATGGTTCTATTTTTACACATACTTTGCTCATACACCTCTCATGGACTTCTCATAGACCTATCATGGACTTCTCATAGACCTATCTATCCGAACTCTATCTCCAAGGTCATGTTGCTCTCATGTTAAAGTCATGTTCAACTCATGTTTATCTCATGTTGAAGTCATATTCAAGTCATGTTTGTCTCATGTTGAACTCTAATTGAAGTCATGTTCAACTCTAATTAAACTCCAATTGAACTCTAATTAAACTCCGATTGAACTCCAATTAAACTCCAATTGAAGTTTGGAAATTCGTAAAAATCTTGTACAACATGAAACTGTGACATCGGGCAGGGAAATTTACTGGATAACTATAGAGAAATATTTTCCTAGGCAGGGAAAAAGTTCTGCATAGTATAAGCACAAAAAAGAATCGCTTTTTAAAGACATAAAATTTCTTTAAGTATTTTGATTTTTCCTTTCGCACAGCATCCTTTATTTGCTTATGCCTTGCTCCTTCCTTGCATATACGAACGACGGCGGAACGACCTTCCTACGACCTTGCTATACTTGGCTGCTTGTGGTTGCAGACAAAAGGCAAAGTATCTTTATACCTTGTGGTTGCAGACAAAAGGCAAAGTATCTTTATACATTTGCACCATACCAAGCAGGTAGCAGGCTCAATATATGTTTGTTATTTTATCGTTACTTTTTCGTTATTTGTTCGATAGAAAATCGAAGAACTAACGGAGAACTAACGGAGAAATGTAGAGACAACTTGCTCTTTGGTGGCTTTTTAATGACCTGTTGACCTGTACTGATTTTGGTTGACAGTTTTGCTGATAACTCTGAACAAAAAAGGGGCTCTCAACCGAGAACCCCTTTACTTATTGTCCTTGAATCAGCTTTTTAGAGCTTGCCATTAGAACCGAGCACATTCACAATCTTGTGGATGTACATCTTCTTCATGTTCTCACGGGCGGGCTTCAGATACTGACGAGGATCGAAATCACCGGGATGCTCTGCCAAATGCTTGCGGATTGCAGCTGTCATAGCCAGACGAGAGTCGGAGTCGATGTTGATCTTGCAGACAGCACTCTTGGCAGCCTGACGCAGCTGCTCCTCGGGAATACCGATAGCTGCCTCGAGCTTACCTCCGTATTTGTTGATGGTCTCAACCTCTTCCATGGGCACGGAGCTGGAGCCGTGGAGCACGATGGGGAAGCCGGGGAGCTTCTTTTCGATCTCGGCCAGAACGTCGAAAGCCAATGGGGGAGGAACGAGTACACCGTTCACCAATGTGCACTGCTCGGGAGTGAACTTATGAGCACCGTGGCTGGTACCGATAGAGATAGCCAAGCTGTCACAACCAGTGCGCTGAGAGAAGTCGATAACCTCCTCAGGCTTTGTGTAGTGGCTCTCTGCAGCAACAACCTCGTCCTCTACACCTGCGAGAACGCCCAACTCGGCCTCAACGGTAACGTCATACTTGTGAGCATACTCAACCACCTTCTTAGAAAGAGCAATATTCTCCTCGTAAGGCAGAGAGCTACCGTCAATCATCACACTTGAGAAACCGTTGTCGATACAATCCTTGCAGAGCTCAAAGCTGTCACCGTGATCCAAATGGAGCACAATCTGAGGATTCTCACAACCCAGCTCCTTGGCATACTCCACTGCACCCTTAGCCAGGTTACGGAGGATAACACCGTTAGCATAGTTGCGAGCGCCCTTGCTCACCTGCATGATGACGGGAGACTTTGTCTCAACTGCTGCCATAACGATAGCCTGCATCTGCTCCATTGTGTTGAAGTTGAACGCAGGAATAGCATAGCCGCCAGCCACTGCCTTGGCAAACATCTCACGAGTGTTTACCAAACCCAATTCTTTGTAACTTACCATACTTTTTCTTTTAAAATTGATTATTAAAATGGATTCGTTTTGTCTTATTTTGCTTGCAAAGATACTATCTTTTTAGGAAATAACAAAAAAAATACTCCTTTTCTTGCTTTATTTACAAAAAAAACCGTACTTTTGTGCCCTGAATCCATTACACACGCTCTCCTACCAAGAGCAAACGCATCGAAAATTGATTACAGAAAACTGAAAATTGAAGATTAAGATATGAAACAAGGCATTCATCCCGAGAATTACCGTCCCGTTGTTTTCAAAGATATGAGCAACGGCGACATGTTCCTCTCCCGCTCCACCTGCAAGACTACAGAGACTGTGGAGTTCGAGGGTCAGGAGTATCCCGTAGTTAAGCTGGAAATCTCCAGCAGTTCTCATCCTTTCTACACAGGTAAGAGCAAACTGGTTGACACCGCCGGTCGTGTAGATAAGTTCATGAGCCGCTACGCCAAGTCTCGCAAGTAAGACTGGAAGTTTTCAAAAAACATAAGGCTGAGATTCTTTTAGAATTTCAGCCTTTTTTTTGTGTAGAAATGATTATCAGAAAAACCTTGCCCCTTTCATAAGGCTGTTTTCAAAGCTATCTTCGGGTGCCGCATATTCCTTCAGAAGCTGCCACGCAGGAGAGAACACACGTTCTGTCCAATCCGTCACGTCACCCACCTTTACGCTATGGCGCACGAATATTTTCTGCACATCCCCGATCGCTCCCCTCTCCAATCTCATCTCATAACTGCTTACCTCCGTATCGGCAACGGCAAGAGAATCCTCATTCATAAACAGGATTACGACCTTACCCTCTAAACGGTTCTTCACATCGCCATGTTGTCCGGCTTCCCAATAGTCTACACAGTCAAGGCGATTGTTCCTGCTCAACAACGGCATAATGGAATCGGGCATATCACTCCACACCTCCTTAATCGTCTGCGCGGACGCAGGTGCGATATACATTGCGAACACAAGTATCATTACGTATTTCATCGCGTACCTAAATATAAGAACAACATACCAAGCAGCACGAGGAACAAATCAACAGCCTTGCTCTTAAGATTCTTCTCCCTAAAGAACAGTGCTGCCACCAGGAAACTGACCACCACACTGCTCCTGCGCGCCAAAGAAATCACACTCACCATCACTCCATCCAGCGACAGTCCATAGAAATATACGAAATCCGCTATACTTAAGAATACCGATATCAGCGGAATGCTCCAATGCCATCTGAAAGCAGTATGCCGCTTTCTCGTCGGCCACCACAGAAGAGCCGTCATCAATGCCATCATTCCACATTGGTAGAAGTTGTAATAGCTCTGAACCACAATACGATTGAGACCTATTCCACCATCCTCTGCCGGAGCAAGCAGGTATTTATCGTAGAGTCCGCTCACCGCACCGAGAGCAGCTCCCATCACCACGAGGAAGACCCAGCGATTGTGCCAGAAATTGATATTTTCTTTCTTGCCGCTATGGCTCAACAGGAAAAACGAGACAACGCTCAAAAGCACGCCTATCCACTGGTATCCGTTCAACTGTTCTCCGAAAACCAATATCGCACCCACTAAGACCATCACCGGACGAGTGGCATTTATCGGGCCGACAAGCGTCAGAGGCAGATGTTTCATACCAAAATATGCACAAAGCCACGACGACAGTACAATGAAACTTTTAAGCACAATATAGCGCTGCACCGCCCATCCGCCAGACTCCGTATCAAACAGCGCGGGCAGGAAGATGAAGGAACAGAACAGGGTGTTGAGAAACAAAACGGGAATCACCGCATTATTTCTCAGCGAAGCCTTCTTCGCGACATCATAGAGTCCAAGCAAGGCAGCACTTACAAAACCGCAAAGCAGCCACATAACCCGTCAGGAAACCTTATTGAGCTTCTTGATAATAGAGAAAATAAACAGAGCAGCCAAGAGACAAATACCCATCAGCGTACCCCATACATAAGTCAACTCAATGCCCCACATATGTCCGGGAATGCTTACCAGTTTATTACCCAACGCTGTAGCCACAAACCAGCCACCCATCATCATACCTTTGTACTTCTCCGGTGAGACTTTTGTAACAAAGGAGATTCCGATGGGACTGAGGAGCAGTTCTGCTATGGTTAATATAAAATAGGTACCAACTAAAAGATTAGGGGTCACATCTGCCACATGAAAGGGATGCTTGGGCAAAGGCAAGCCTACCGACCACACCATCATCAGCAAATAAGCTCCAGCTGCCACCAACATGCCTAATCCTATCTTCACAGGTGCCTTGGGTTCCTTGTTCTTTCCTGCCAACCATCCGAAAAAGGCCAGACTCACAGGAGTTAGCATCACTACAAAACAGGGATTAAAGTGTTGAAAAATCGGAGCGTTTACTCGCACAACAGCCTCCGGGTCGTATTTGTACCACAAGAATGCCATCGATGCAGCAATCACAGCGGCGCTGACTGTACGCGCCTTCACCGTCTTGCCCTTAAACAGGGAAAACAGCGCAAACACGATGAAAATGACAGCCACAAGATTAGTAACATCAAACATCATGGCCTCCCAACCGCGACTCAGACGATAAGTATATTCGCTGGCAAACCACGTCAGAGTGAGACCGTTCTGATGAAACGCCATCCAGAAGAACAGTACCACAGCATATACAAGGCACAGACATATAATACGTTCCTCTTAGCAACAGTCACATGACGAAAAGTTACCATTCCACCGTAATATATAGCAATACTTATCACCAAGCTCACACATGCCACAGCAAAGGCAAAGTGATAGGCATCAGCTTTTGATAATCCCATACCCATCGCCCAATCCATCATAAGTATTGCAGCCGTAGGAGCGAAGAGGGCACCTACATTGATAAGCATATAGAATAGCGAGAATCCAGCATCGCGTTTATCAGCATATTTAGGGTCCTGATAGAGATCGCCTATCATCACCTGCAGATTGCCCTTGAAAAGTCCCGTGCCCAGACACACCAGCGTCAGAGCCGCCACCATCGCAGCAATGCCCACATTACCACTACCAAAGGACACCGAAAGCAACAGGTAACCAAAGAACATGACAAACATACCGATAGTAACCATACGGGAATACCCCCAACGATCTGCTGCCATACCGCCCACCAAAGGCAGGAAATAAACAAAACTCAAAAACCAGCTGAACACTTCCGATGTAGCGTGGCTGGAGAAACCGAATTTATCACCTAAGAACAACGTGAATACGGCCAACATTGTATAGTAACCGAAACGCTCGCCGGTGTTGGCCAATGCTAACGCCCAAAGCCCTTTGGGCTGTCCTTCAAACATAATTGCTATTGATTTTGATTAATATTCCTCGACAAAGATACAAAAACTTCATGGCTCACAAGCTGTATATGCCCGTTTTTTTGTACTTTTGCACCTGTTTTTTCACATCATAGACATGCAACACATAAAACCCCGTCTGTTAGACTGCCTCAAAGGCTATAACAGTGAGACTTTCATGAAGGACCTCATGGCAGGTCTCATCGTCGGTATCGTAGCACTTCCTTTGGCCATTGCTTTCGGCATCGCATCCGGTGTCACTCCAGAGAAGGGCATCATCACAGCGATTGTCGCCGGATTCATCATTTCCCTTCTCGGCGGCACGAAGGTGCAGATTGGCGGTCCCACGGGAGCATTCATCGTAATTATATATGGTATAGTCAACAATCCCGCATACGGGTTGCAGGGTTTGATTGTTGCAACAATGATGGCAGGAATCATACTTGTGGCCCTGGGAGTATTCCGCCTGGGAGCCGTGATAAAGTTTATACCCTATCCCATCGTCATCGGTTTTACGGCTGGTATTGCGCTCACCATTTTCACCACTCAGATGGGTGATGTCATGGGGCTCACTGAAGAGGCTGTAGACAAGACAGGGAACATCATCACCGTACCCCTGAAAACGCCCGGGGATTTCATCGGAAAATGGATTTGCTATATCGAAAACATCAGCACATTCAACCCATGGAACTTCTTTGTTGCCATACTTTCACTTCTCGTCATCATCTTTTCGCCGAAGATGCTGCGCAAGATACCGGTATTGAACAAGATTCCCGGGTCGCTTTACGGCATTCTCGCAGGAACTGCCGTTGTATTGCTGCTGAAACAGTATGGCATCACGAGTATAGACACCATCGGCGACCGTTTCCACATTCAGAGTCAGTTGCCAGATATGGTAATGCCCGAGATATCATGGAACATGGTGCAGACGTTGATGCCTGTCGCCTTCACCATTGCCATTCTGGGTGCTATTGAAAGCCTGCTTTCCGCCACTGTTGCAGACGGTGTCATCTCCGACCGTCACGATTCCAACATGGAACTGGTAGCACAGGGTGTTGCAAACATTGTCACACCGCTTTTCGGCGGAATCCCCGCCACCGGTGCCATCGCCCGCACTATGACCAACATCAACAACGGTGGACGCACTCCAGTGGCCGGACTCATTCACGCCGTTGTGTTAATGGCCATACTTCTGGTACTGATGCCCTACGCAGAATACATCCCCATGGCAGCACTTGCAGCCGTATTGATAATCGTATCTTACAACATGTCCGGATGGCGCACTGTCCGAGGGCTTATGAAGAACCCCAAGAGCGACGTCTCCGTGCTGATTGTCACGTTCCTGCTCACTGTCATCTTCGACCTCACCATCGCAATCGAAATCGGTCTCATACTCGCGTGTGCGCTCTTCATTAAGCGTATCATGGAGACCACGGAGATTTCCGTCATCAATGATGAGATAAATCCTTCCAACGAAGCCGATTTGGCCACCGGGCATGAAGAGAACCTGATTATCCCCGAGAGCTGTTCCGTATATGAAATCAACGGTCCGTTCTTCTTCGGCATAGCCAACAAGTTCGATGATTTGCAGAAAAATCTCGGAGGAAAGAAACCGAAAGTGCGTATCATACGTATGCGCAAGGTTCCTTTCATCGATTCCACCGGTATTCACAACCTTCAGAACCTCATCGAGATGTCGCACGAGGACGGCATCCACATCATTCTCTCCGGTGTCTCGCCAAAGGTTCACAGCCAATTGGATAAAGCCCATTTCTACGACATCATGGAGTCTGACCACATCTGTCCTCACATTGATGTCGCCTTGGAAAAGGCCCGCGAGTTTCTGAAGTCCTAAAGACGCTCCCTCACCTTCTTCAGTATCTCTTCGCTATCTGCTTCCGGGATAGCAGAGTCTCCCAGCACTTCCCGCAGAATGTCCATGACTTTCTGTTTCATCTGCTGTCTGCCCACCTGCAATCCGCTCCGGTAGGAGTTGGGCGGGAGAAGCTGCCTGTTGAAATTACCATCACTCATATCTACACGTTATTGAGAACGGAACAGATGACACACTTACAATGCAAAACACAAAGGTAAACAATAAAATCCGCTCCTTCTAAAGGCAAAAGTAGGAAAAAAAATGTATATTTGTACGCTTTTAAGGAAGATTTTTTGCACTTATGCGTAGAAATATGGCAGAAAAAGCCACTGCAGAACGAATCATACTGGGTATTGACCCGGGCACTAATGTGATGGGATATGCCGTACTCCGCTGCCCCCTTCTTCAAACGAGGAAAGGAGTTGTGGAGCCTTTGACCATAGGAGCTCTCAAGATGAAAAAAACCGAGTCCCACTATCTGCGTCTGAAGCAGATACGCGACAAGGTGATGGAACTCATCTCGGAGTTTCTCCCCGACGAGATGGCGATTGAATCGCCTTTTTTCGGCATCAACGTCACATCCGTGGTAAAACTGTGCCGCGCTCAGGGAGCCGCAATGACCGCCGCTCTTGATCGCGACATTCCCATCCACGAATACCCTCCCGCACGCGTCAAGATTGCCATCACCGGCAACGGACGTGCATCCAAGGAGCAGGTGTCGGCCATGGTGCGGAGCATCCTTCACTTTGAGGAGCAGCAGGATGTCCCGCTTGATGCCACCGACGCACTGGCCATCGCCCTGTGCCACTATTACGAGACTTCAAAAGGACTTCCCGACGGAGCTTTCGGTCACGGAGCAAAGAAATCACACTCAAAGGGCGGTTCGGCAGGCTCCAGCTGGGAGAAATTCGTGGAAGCCAACAAAAATCGTGTCCATAAGCAATAAAAATGTTCTCGCGCACGTTATGTGCGTGATCCGCACAAACAATCAACAAGCAGAAAAACAGAAAAATCATATGAATATCAAAAGTCTATTACTGTTTGCCCTACTCTCCCTCATGCCCCTCTGCATTCCCGATGCAGCACTCAGGGCACAAAGCATGACCGACGAGCAGGTGCTCAACTACGTCACCAAGGAGACACAGCGCGGTGCCACACAAAGTTCCATCGTGGCCTATCTTATCAAGCGCGGTGTTACCACGGCTCAGCTCCAGCGCGTACGCCGTATTGCCGAGCGCATGAAAACTGAAGAAAAAAACGGTGATCGCACGACTGTGGGAAAAGGGTCTGTCCGGCAGATACCTGTACCAATCACGACAGCGAACAAAACCGAGTTGCGTCAACAAGAGCTTGGCATCAGCGGTGACATCTCAGCTGTAGACTCTACATCCCAAGTCAAAGATATCACCACAGAGATGGATCTTGACAATTCCCGCAAAGTCTTCGGTCGCAACATCTTCTCCATTGACAATCTGACATTCGCGCCCTCGCAAAACATCGCCACCCCGGCCAACTACGTATTGGGAGCCGGCGACGAGGTGGTTGTCAATATTTGGGGAGCCAGCCAGCAGACGGTGCAGGAGCAGATATCTCCCGACGGTTATATCGTCGTGCCCAATGTCGGCCCCGTTCATCTTGGGGGTCTCACCGTCAGCAGGGCTAAGGCCGTCCTGAAGGAAAAACTGGGAAGCCGTTACAGCAATTCCCATTTTGACCTCTCTCTCGGCGGTGTCCGTTCACTTCAGGTTCAGGTAATGGGCGAAGTGGTACGTCCCGGCACCTACACCCTGCCGAGTCTTGCATCCGCCTTCAACGCGCTGTACTGTGCCGGCGGTATCAACGACATCGGTACGCTGCGCAACATACGGGTATTCCGTCAGGGGCAGCAGGTTGCCGCCATCGATGTCTACGACTATCTCCTGCACGGCAACACCAAAGGCGACGTACGTCTCCACGACGGAGATGTCATCCTGGTAGGTCCTTACGACTGCCTGGTGGAGATTACCGGCAATGTAAAACGCCCGATGTTTTACGAGATGAAGAAGACGGAGACAGTAAAAGACCTTCTGGACTATGCCGGAGGTTTCGACGGTAAGGCATACACCAAGAACGTGCGCCTGAAACGTTCGATGGGAGCAGAATACTCCATCCACTCCATCGAAGAGTTTCAGATGGGTGCTTTCACCGTGGCCGACGGCGACCTTGTCGAGGCTGATGAGAATATGGCCCGTTTCAACAATCTCGTAGAGGTGCGCGGCGCCGTGAAACACCCCGGCCAGTTCCAGCTCGGCGGCAACATACAGAGCGTCAAGGACCTCGTCCTCGCTGCTGACGGACTTTTGGAGAGCGCCTACACCGAACGCGCCATCATGCATCGCGAACGGGAAGACAAAAGCCGCGAGATGACGAATATCGACATCGTAGGCATACTCAACGGCACCGCCACCGACGTACCTCTGCGCAACAGCGATGTACTCTTCATTCCCAACAAACTGGAAATGGAAGGTGAGCGCACCATGCAGATTGCCGGTGAAATCAACTACCCCGGTGTCTATCCCTATGCTGACAAGACCACTCTCAAGGATGTTATTCTGCAGGCCGGCGGTATGACCCATGCCGGTTCCCTGGCACGCATCGACGTCTATCGCCGACTGCGCGACGCGCAAGCCCTTCAAGACGGAGCCAAGGCCGCAGAATACTATTCCTTTGCCCTGGATGAGGACTATAACCTCGTCCGTGATACTGTCTTCGAACTCAAGCCCTACGACGTGGTCTATATCAGGAAGTCCCCGGGGTATGAGGAACAGAGAATTATTCGTGTGGAAGGTCAGGTCAATTTCCCGGGCACTTATGCCATGACCACCAAAAACTACCGTCTCTCCGACCTTATCCGCGACTGCGGCGGAGTCTCAGACCAGGGTTACCCCCACGGTGCCAGCCTCATCCGCGTCATGAACCAGGCAGAGCGTCAGCAGCGGGACGCCTTGAATCTACGTTCCCAGATTGAGATATACGAGGACGGACTGCGCGAGGGCAGGGACATGAACATGCAGGTAGCCGACTCGCTTCTGGCCATGAAGTCCATCACCGACAACACCTATCCCGTCGCCATTGAACTGGACAAGGCCCTCAATGAACCGGGCTGTGTCTATGACCTTATCCTGAGAGAGGGCGACGTCATCACCGTTCCGCGTCCGGAGTTCACCATCAAGGTTAGCGGCGAGGTTATGCACCCTGTGGCTATGGCCTACGAAGAGGGCAAGAACCTCAACTACTACATACGCCACGCCGGCGGATATGCCCGCAAGGCATACAGGAGCCGCGTCTATGGCATCCACATGAACGGCACCGTTGTGAAGCTCTCTGCCAACTCCATCCGCGACATCGAGCCCGGCACGGAGATTGTCGTGCCCTCCAAGGCCGGCAAGAAAGGCATGAGCACAGCTGAAATCATGAGCATGTCGTCCACCGCAGCCTCCCTGTCCTCCGTCATCGTAGCCCTCATGAACGTCATCACCAGATAAGCCATGGAACAGAAAAGCAACGAACATATTATCGACCTCACCAAAGTGACCCGCACGCTGTGGGCCTCGCGGCGACGTTTCTACAAAGTGTGGGTGTGTACATTCGTCCTCTCCTGCATATGGATATTTCCCCAGCCCCGCTACTACACATGTGAGGTAAAGCTTGCTCCGGAGATGAGCGGAGAAGATATGGGTAGCGGTCTTTCCAACATAGCCTCATCATTCGGTTTCAATCTCGGCGGCGCCGCCGGACAGGATGCCATCTATCCAGAACTCTACCCCGAGCTCTTTGAGAGTCCCGAATTCATTGTGGGTCTCTACGGCATTGAGGTCACCACGAAAGACGGAGACATATCCACCGACTATTTCACCTACATGAACTCGCACCAGAAGAAGAACCCGCTCACCTGGCCTTTTGTGTGGACCAAGTCTAAAATCACCAGTTTTTTCGAGACAGAGGACACCACGCCGAGAGGCGATGTCAAGAGCGGCATCAATCCCTTCATGATGAATCGCAAGGATTATAACCTGATGCAACAGATTATACGAAACATCAATTGCTCCGTGGACAAAAAAAACAGCGTCATCACTATCAAAGTCACGGATCAGGACGCTCTTATCTGCGCCACGATGGCCGACAGCGTGAAGCAGCACCTGCAGGATTTCATCATACGCTACCGCACCAGCAAGGCCAAGGAAGATGTCGCCCACTATCAGCAGATGCGCGACAGTGCCGAGGTTGAATACCTCGCCGCCATGCGGGCCTACAGCCGCTATAGCGACACCCACATGGACATCACCCTACAGACCTTTCAGAGCGAGCGCGACAAGTTGGAAAACGACATGATGCTCAAGCAGAACTCTCTGGCTGCGATGGAGACCCAGTTGCAGAACACCAAGGTGAAGCTGCAGGAGAAGACCCCGGCCTTCACAACGCTGAAGAGCGCCATTGTTCCCGTTAAACCTGCAGGGCCAAAACGCATGATATTTGTCGTTACCATGCTACTTCTTTCTGCAATCTGCACTTCCATCTACATTCTCAAGGGTACTTTCACCAAAGTTATTTTGCAATAACGACTAACAGCCACCTTTAGGGTCAAACATAGTTCATGAACTTACTGCAAATAGACATAGGACAATCAAAAGTGATACCTTTTGTATCCATTTCCTTGGTCACTGTGTTTATGGCTATTAGTTTCGTAGACTTGGAACAACAAATGGCTTCATATCTGGCATTAGTCGGAACTATAGTTGTTTTATTTGCTTCTGTCGGGCTCTTACTACTTAAAAAAACGCTGCACACTTTTGACATCATTGTCCTATTATACATTGTGATTTTGGAAATAGTGTCTGTCATCAACGGAAACGAATGGAAGCTCTGGCTTTGGAATGTATTTCCCATAACTGCTTATCTTTTAATTTTCAACTATTACGAGGCGAGATATCACACTATTATCCATGCCATCACATTAGTACTCTCCATTGCCATCTATTGTCAACTCTATCAGTGTGTCACTCACCCGGATATGTGGCTCTTTGAAGGAGAGAAAGAAGCACGAGGATACCTTCTTGGCGGCAACTACAACGGCATGGGAATCAGAATGCTCATCGCACTTACCGCCAGTATGATTGGCATGAGATACAGCAAATGGATTCGGATAAATCTTGTTCCACTCACAATCTGTTGCTTTGCAATACTCTTTATGGTTCGCTCCATGACATCTCTATCTTGCATGTTCCTCCTGACAATTCTTTTCTTTATAAAGAACAAAAAATTACTTCTGATGGGGGCTGTAGGTATGTTTGTAGGAGCATTTCTATTCCAGACATTTGTATGCTTCTCAGGCAGAGGTCTTGAAAACAATGAACTGGCCGTATGGCTCATCGAGGATGTTTTGGAAAAGGATTTGACCTTTACTCATCGAACATATATATGGGATTCAGCCCTCTGCGTTTTCGCAGAGTCTCCCATATGGGGTTACGGTTTTTTTAGTATAGATTGGTTTAGAGTACATATTTCCACTGAAGGAGGAATGGATAATTTCATCATTTGCCACATGATATACGGAGGCATTATACTGCTGTCGCTTTACACCATTCTTGTTCTGAAAACGCTACTACGCCTTATTATTATCAAAGATCTGACTGCAATGAGACTGATGGCCGTTTTTGGTGTGCTATGTATCATGATGCTTTTCGAGGCATACGATACGCCATTAGTGTTCCTTCTACTTACCATGATGTACTATTACCCACGCCAAGAGTCCTTTGCCACCTTGGGAGACTATGTCGAAGAGATATCCATACAAGAAAACGATAACCTAGCCTCATCGAAGTAAAGGTATATGGAACGCACAAAACTCATACTCATCAACACCATTTCCCAGTATCTTCGGACAGGATTATGCATGGTTCTCTCTTTGTATTCTACCCGACTGATACTAGCTGTACTTGGTCAATCAGATTTTGGCATCTATGCGCTGATTGGCAGTTTGGTTATGATGCTCAGTTTTATTACGTCCTCACTTGCCACCAGTACACAAAGGTTTTTTTCTTACTCCTGGGGGAAGAATGATTTAAACGAGATAAAAATCATCTTCAGCAATGCTTTGGGACTACATTTCATTATCAGTTTATTGTTAACGCTTGTTTTGCTCCTAACGGAGCATGCCATCGTGCACGACTACATGAGTATTCCACCTGACAGAGTAGAAGCTGCCGATTTCGTCTATTATACCATTGTGCTGATGCTTACCCTAACATTTATGACCGCACCTATAAAAGCGCTTTTCATTGCAAGGGAAAACATCGTTTACACATCAATTATTGATGTTGTTGACAGCATTCTTAAACTTATCGGAGCAATGGCATTGACATACATCACGTATGACTCTCTGAAAGTGTACTCGTTACTCATGGCTGGCATTTCGGCTTTTACATTTTTAGCCTATAGCATATATGCATTTATTAAATACGAGGAGTGTCACATTCCGCTCTTTTCCGAATTTTCATCAAATCGCGTTCGACAACTGTTTTCATTTACTGTGTGGAATGTCTATGCCGTAGGAAGCACCATTATCAGGACACAAGGACTTGCTGTCATCCTAAATAAATTCCTCGGCACCATTGTTAATGCAGCTTACGGTATTGCGCTTCAAATATCAAATGCCGTCAGTTCTGTTGCAGCCAGCATACTAAATGCCATGAACCCGCAACTGATGAAGGCAGAAGGTGGAGGAGACAGGAGTAAAATGTTGCAATACGCCACAAAGGAAAGTAAATACTCCTACCTGATGTTGTCCTTCATTTTGATTCCCATAGTAATTGAGATGCCTGCTATTCTTACAGCATGGCTCAAGGAATATCCGCCATACACAATAGAATTCTGCAGAATGGTTGTCATCGCAACCATCTTTGACCAAGCAACAATTGGACTAACATCTGCCAATCAGGCGGAAGGGAACATTCGTAATTACTCCCTGATTACAAGTACAATCCGCCTTATAATCATACCCGCCACATGGATGTGTCTTTACTACGGGTTTCATATCCCAAGTGTAATCTGTTGCTACTTGTTGTTTGAGCTGATTTGCGGACTGTCACGTATTCCACTTATCCATCATACGGCAGGACTTAATATCGGAGACTATTGTACGGAGGTTTTTATCAAACCTTTAATCCCTATTATCGGGAATATTGTTGCATGCATCCTGATAATCCATTTGATGGATGGAGCATTACGTTTCTTCGTTACGGAATCTGTCGGGATACTTATTTCCGGTATACTCACATACTGTTTTTCTTTGGATCGGGCAGAAAAGTCTTGGATTTCCCATCACATAACGATTTGGCGAAATGATTAAGATTCAAGATAAAAATAACTGCTGTGGATGTACTGCTTGCGAGCAGATATGTCCACGACGTTGCATATCCATGAAGGAAGATTGTGAAGGCTTCCTATATCCTTCCGTAAACATTGAATCATGCGTTGACTGTCATCTATGCGAAAAAGTATGTCCTGCGATAAATCCCTTTACGCCAGCTCAACAAATTCCCCGAAGCTACGCATGCAAGGCTCACCGTGAAGACATCAGACTCAGCAGTTCTTCTGGAGGCATGTTCACCATTCTGGCCACCAAAATTATCAATATGGGAGGAGTCGTTTTTGGAGCATGCTTTCAGAAAGATTGGACTGTAGCCCATAACTATACAGAGACACTGGAAGGGCTCAAACTGTTCAGAGGGTCAAAATATGTTCAAAGTTTCTTGGGTAACACTTATCAAAAAGTAAGGGATTTCCTGAAAGAAGACAGAATCGTATTGTTTTCAGGCACGCCATGCCAAGTCGCCGGTCTAAACCATTTCCTGAGAAAAAAGTACGATAATCTTTACACTATCGACATCGTCTGCCACAGTATCCCGAGTCCTCTCGTCTGGAAAATGTACTTGGAAAATAAGCAAACGGGCAATCACATCAAACACATCACATTTCGAGATAAGTTTGCAGGATGGAGGAATTACGGATTGAGAATCAGTAATGAATCTCAAATCATTGAGCAAGGCACAAAAGAAGAAAATCTTTATATGCGCGGATTCCTTGAGAACCTCACTGTAAGACCTTCTTGTTTTGCCTGTCCAGCCAGGAATTATACTTCCGGCAGCGATATCATGTTGGCAGATTGTTGGGGATTGGATAAGTATCATCCGGAGATTGATGACAATCGGGGGATGTCACAAGCCTTGATTCTAACAGAGAAAGGCAAGAAACTGTTTGATACTTGCCAAAACGATATCTTCACACTTCGCATTCCTTATGAGGAGGTAGAAGACAAGGACCTTCACCTACCTATTACAGCGTCTACACGTCCACATCCTTATCGGGACTACTTTTTCGAGAACATCAGGAAACGACCAATTGAAGACCTCATAGCATCTTGTCTCAAGAAAGGAGATTTGCGTTCACAGATAATCGAGAATCTCAAACGAACTGGCAAAGTATTCGGATTCGACAAAATATACAGAATATGGAAGAACAAGGGAAAATAGCATTGTTCACATGTCATGAAGACCCTAATTATGGTAGTATGTTGCAGGCCTATGCGCTTGCAGCAGCTATTAAATCATTAGGTCACGAAGTCGAGTATATTTCTTACAGGAACTATCCCTACCAGTCTTGGCCGATAAGGGCAATTAAGGCTGTTGCAAGATATTTGGGATTGAAGAAAAACGTACATGAGTTCAGTTTCTTTGATTCGCCTGAATTTGCCGATACAATGAATGCCTTTAAGAGGTTTCATCGTCAACATATCCCATCCTCAAAAAAAATCTACTATAGCAATACTATCAGGACAATTACAGACCACAACGAATACACTAATTATATTATCGGAAGTGATCAGTCTTGGAGTCCATATCTATATGATAGTCGAAAGCCATATTTCCTTGACTTTGCTGAGCTCCCCAAACGGAATGCCTATGCTCCAAGTTTAGGAACCACCAATATATCCGTTGAATATAAGCAACTACTTAAACGAAAGCTAGCTATATTTAATCATCTTTCCTGTAGAGAAAAATCTAATAGCGAAATGCTGTCTTCTCTTATCGGGAGGGAAGTAAAAAATGTTCTTGACCCGACATTGCTACTTTCCTCTGAGGAATGGAACAAAATAGCGACAACTCCAAAGATTAAAGGAGAATATGTTCTAGCATATATACTGGGCGAGAAAAACACAATTGTCAAATTTGCCGACGACCTCGGTAATACAACTGGTCTACCCGTATATTATATTGTTACCCGCCCAAAACACTTGAATCACAAAAACATTTTGACTGGTATCGGGCCTGACGACTTTGTGGGACTTGTCAAGCATGCAAAATATGTTGTAACAGACTCTTTCCACGGCACTCTGTTCTGTATTATCCACAAGGTTCAATTCTATGCCTTCAGTAAGCAGAAAGGCGATATGAATAACAAGGATAACATTAGAATATTAGAATTCCTCAAAACATTACACCTTGAAGAGAGGTTCCAAGATGATAATCACGCGACTCTATTAGGAAACGTAAACTATACGGAAACCCACAGCATACTTCTTTCAATGCAAAAAGAATCTGTTGCGTTCCTAAAATTATGTGTTGAATAAATCCCGGAGGTTTGATGAAATGAAAGTCGCATATATATTAAATACAACGACGCCTCATAGCGGAGATTCCAAGGCATTTCTGTCTTTGCTGAAAGGTTTAGTCTTAAAAGACATACAACCTGTTATCATCGTCCCTAATTCCGACGGATTATATCAGATATTCAAATCTCAGGGGAACAAGGTATATGCTCTTAAATATAAACATTCCACCTATCCTAATACCCATGATATAAAAGATATAATCCTATTTATACCAAGAATCATGGGACGTCTTTTGCTCAACAGCATTGCTACGAGAAAACTCACCAATATCTTAAAAAAAGAAAATGTACAGTTGGTTCACACCAATGTAAGTGTAATCAATATTGGTCAACGAGCAGCAAAAGAACTTGGTTTGCCACATATATATCATTTCCGCGAATACGCCGACCTTGTAGGATTCAGGTATTTCCCAAGCAAAGCTTCTTACCTCAGTTCTATTTGTGGCAAAAAAGACTATGTCATTTGCATAACCAGAGGTATCCAACAATACTATCACCTGAACAATTCACACTCTACGGTGATATACGATGGCGTTAGAAATAAGTCCGAGAAAATGCCCGTAAATGCCAAAGAAAATTATTTCCTTTATGCTGGGAGAATAGAACCGAACAAAGGCTTGTTGGATTTGATTAAAGCGTACAACAAAGCACTGACGTCTAACAATCCATCCCTTCCCAAAATGAAGGTCGCTGGCGCATCTTCAGATGTTTCTTACTCGCAAATTATAAAACGTTATATTGTAGAGAATCACCTTGAGAATAGCATCGAGTTGCTCGGCGAACGTAAAGATATCGACCAACTTATGCAGCATGCACTGGCTATAATTGTTCCTTCCAAGTTCGAAGGATTTGGTTTCTGTATGGCTGAAGCCATGTTCAATGGATGCATCGTAGTTGGATATAATGATACTGGAACAAAAGAACAATTCGAAAACGGACTCCAATATACCGGAAAATCCATAGGTTTCCCATATAACAATTCCGAAGAGCTTTGCGATTTACTTACTAGGCTTCCCTCCACTCCGGACATCGAGTTAGCCCCTATTCGCGAACGAGCTTTTCTCACGGTAAATGAATTGTATTCTATTGAAAACAATGTCCAGAAAATACATGATTTTTATAAACAACTCAACTTGTTGACATCATGAAACCCAGAATCTTTGCATATTACCTCCCCCAGTATCATCCGTTCCCGGAGAACGACGAGTGGTGGGGCAAAGGATTCACCGAGTGGACCAATGTCGCCCGGGCAAAAAGACTCTTTCCGGGTCACAAACAGCCACATATTCCCGCCGATTTGGGCTTCTACGACCTGCGTCTCCCCGAAGTGCGCGAACAGCAGGCGGAACTGGCCCGCAAGGCCGGTATCGAGGCTTTCTGCTACTACGAATACTGGTTCGGCAACGGGAAGCAACTGATGCAACGCCCGTTTGAGGAAGTCGTCGCATCGGGCAAACCGGACTTCCCCTTCTGTCTGTGTTGGGCCAATCATTCCTGGTACAAAAAACTGTGGGATCCCAACAATCCCGGCAAAGACATCCTTCTTGCGGAGCAGACTTACCCCGGAGAACAAGACTACACCGAGCACTTCATGCATCTGCTTCCCGCCTTCAAAGACAAACGCTACGTGCGGGTGAACGGGAAACTCTTTTACGTCATCTACGACGCCGTCGGCTTCAAGGATGTCGAGACTTTCATTGCCACCTGGCGCAAACTGGCCAAAGAGCACGGACTGAACGACTTCTATTTCGTGGCTACCGACTACAATTCCGAGCACAAAGACGAGCTTCTTGCGAGAGGCTTCGATGCCGTCAACAACGTGGATTACATCAACATCTATCATGTGGCTCCGAAGTGGCAGAAAGCACTCCAGACCATTGGAAGAAAATATCTGGGCATCCCCATGATATACCGGTATAAGGACGCCATCCGCTACATGCTTCACCCCTCGTGCTCAGAGCGTGAAGTGATTCCCGTCATAGCACCCAACTGGGACCACACACCACGTTCCGGGCGCAAGGGTCTGGTGTTCACGGACTGCGCTCCGAAATACTTCAAACAGCTGGCGCTGAAAGCCTTTTCCATGCTAAAGGACAAACCCGCCGAGGAGCAAATCGTCATGGTGAAGTCATGGAACGAATGGGGCGAGGGCAACTATATGGAACCGGACACCGAATATGGACACGGATACATTGATGCCCTTGCCGAGGCCGTGAATGAATCCTGCCATGAAAATAGCATACTTGGGAAAAATACAACTGTCGGATGTGGACCTCTCCTACCTGCACGAGGCACAAGAGATGGCCGACATCACTTATTTCATGGAGGTGAACCCACGCTTCCTGACCGGACCTGCATTCCACATCAAGACTATTTATCCGAAGTCCGGTCTTTTCAAGGCAACCGATATATATCCGGAGTTCTCCACATTACGCTATTTCATAAATCCGGACAAGTTTTATGTGCTTAACACCTGCGGCAAACTGTGGCAGATAAAATCGTTTTGGACTCACCTGCTGCTGTTGCTTTTCCTCATTCGCCAAAAATTCGATCTCATTCATCTGGTATGGCCGCCCAACGTCTATGAGTTCATCCTATACGTGTTGAGACACAAAATGATACTCACGGTGCATGATCCGTTCCCGCATTCCGGACTGGATACTTTCATTGTGCGGCTGAGAAGAAGATTCGCTTTCCGTCTTATACCCCGCTTTGTCATATTGAACAAAGCCCAACGGCAGGCGTTTCTCGATTTCTACAAACTGGAACCTTCCAAAGTGACAGACAGCCAACTCAGTTGCTACACGTATCTTCACACCGTTGCACCCGACTGGACAAATGTCGGTGCGCCCGACAGTTATATCCTTTTTGCAGGTAAGATATCTCCTTACAAAGGACTCGACTACCTCCTGCCTGCAATGGAGAAAGTACATGAGTCATGCCCCGACTGTCGCCTCATTGTCGCCGGTGGAGGCAAATACCATTTCGACATCAGTCACTACAAGTGTCTTGACTATGTTGACATACGCAACCGTTTTATCCCGGACAGCCAATTGGTGGCACTTATCAAGAATTGCGCTTTTATGGTATGTCCCTACACCGATGCGACACAAAGCGGCGTCATCATGTCCGCCTACGCTTTCTACAAACCAGTTATTGCCACCAATGTCGGTGGTCTGCCTGAAATGGTCCGCAACGAGCACTACGGTCTCATCATCAAGGAAAAAGATACCGACATACTCGCCAATGCTATCATCAAACTATGGCAACATCCGGAAAAAATAAAGACCTACTCCGATAACATCAGACGCAGCTACAATTCAGGGGAACTGTCATGGAAGAAAATTGCGGAAGACATGATTCAAACCTACAATAATTTCTGATTGCATCTATAATATAAAAAGTAACATGCGCCTTTTCCACCTCCTGCTGTTTGTCCTAACGATATGCCCTGTCATTCACGCTACGGATTATCTGTTCGCTGAAGGACAGTCAGCCTATTCCATCGTTTTGGGTAAAGAAGCATCCCAAACGGAAAAGACGGCTGCCGGAGAATTGCAGACCATACTGCGGAAAATCAGCGGTGCCACCCTGCCGATTGTCAACCATCCTGTCAATAAGGGTATCTATATCGGGTGGACTCCGCAAACAGGGGCAGCGCAGCCAAAAACCACAGACGAATCATTCACATATAAGACCATCGCTGGCAGCCTTTACATCTACGGAGGCAGCGAGCGCGGAAGCATGTACGGCGTATTCCGTTTTCTGGAGCGCGAACTGGGAGTCCGCTGGTACACCAGTTCATTCACAAAGATTCCAAAAAAGAAAAGGTATGCCCTGCGTCAGTTTTCACACAGCGAGAGTCCCGTCATCCGCCAGCGTCTTGACTTCTGCTACGATGCCCTGCGACACAACGACTGGGATGCACACAATCTGCTGAATACACAATATCAACTTAAAGAGAGTCCCTATGGGAGCATGTCGTCCTATTGGGGTATACATACTTTTGAGAAACTGATACCGCCGGGCAAATATTTCCGCACCCATCCCGAATACTTCAGTGTGTATAAAGGAAAGCGCTCTGACAAAGCCCAGCTCTGTCTGAGCAACAGGTCCATGCGCCTCGAACTGACGAAGAATCTCCTGGAGACCATTGCAAAAAATCCCGGCTACTGGTGCTATGATGTCTCCCAAAACGACAATCCGTGGCCTTGCGAATGTCCGGCCTGTGTGCGCCTGACAAAGAAATACGGCGGGCATTCCGGTGCCATGATTTGGTTTGTCAATCAGGCGGCTGCCGAAGTCAGGAAAAAGTATCCCGACATCTACATCGGCACCTTTGCTTATAAATATACCCGTCAGGCACCGAAAAGCAATATCAAGCCGGCAGACAACGTTGTCATTCGTCTCTGCGACATTGAGTGCTGCATGGCCCACCCCCTTGAAGGGTGTAAAGAGAACCACAACTTCCTGTCCGACATGAACGATTGGCGCAAAATAGCCAAAAACATCTATATATGGGACTACACCACATGTTTCTACCACTACCTGCTACCCTTCCCCAACTTCGAAACTCTTGCCGCCAAATTCCGCTATTTCAGCCGCTCAAATGTCATCGGCATACTTGAGGAAGGGGCGCATGATGCCCCGTGGAGTGAGTTTTCGGAACTCAAGCAGTGGCTCATAGCAAAAATGATGTGGAATCCTTATCAGAACGTCGACTCGCTGGCCACACTGTTCATCAACGACTACTATGGCAAGGCGGCTCCCTTGGTCAGGCAGTACTACGGCCTGTGCACAAAGCAAGTCACCGCCGACACCCACTTCAACCTCAGGATGGACTGTCATTCCGGCATCTACAGCGACGCGTTTATCTCCGAAGGCATCGACCTGATTCAACAAGCGATGGCCCGGGTCGGAGACAATTCGGAAGAACTGAAGCGAACCAAACGCTTAGCCGCACAACTGTATTATCTGAAGTGGCAGAGAAACAGGATTAAGTCGTCTCTCGACGGGACACTGCGTCAGCTGCAGTCAATCCTGAAAGATGACCCTACCATCATTGCCGAACACGGCAAAACCTTGGACGATATCACTATTATTCCGTAAAAACGCACAAAATAAAACAAAAAAATATGACCAAGATTCTTATCACCGGAGGTTCAGGCTTCATCGGCACAAACCTCGTAGACTATTATATCAAACTCGGGTGGAACGTGAAGAACCTTGACATCACCACCCCGAAGTGTTCCCAACCCAACGGCGTATGGGAGCATTGCGACATCACAGACTACAACGCACTCCACACCTGTGTCCTAAGCTTCCAGCCTGAATATATCGTGCATCTTGCAGCACGTACCGACCTTGACGGCAAATCTGTAGATGACTATTGTGCCAATACTGTTGGAGTTGAAAACATACTGAAAACTGCTTCACAAATCAAAGGTCTGAAAAAAATCCTTATCACCTCCTCCATGCTTGTGTGCCACACCGGCTATCAGCCAAGGAATCAGTATGACTATGCTCCAACGACATTCTATGGCAAAAGTAAGGTTATCACGGAGCAAACGGTGTGGCAAAACCAACCCGACTGTGATTGGGCTATCCTGCGTCCCACGTCCATTTGGGGACCGTGGTTCGGCACCCCTTATCGCAAATTCTTCGATGTCGTGAAAGCAGGGATGTATTTCCATATAGGACATCGCTCGTGTACCAAGACATACGGATATGTAGAGAATGCCATCTATCAAATTCATCAAATACTCACAAATCCGACGAAGGATGAGAACAATAAGGTATTCTATTTGGGCGATGAACCTGCCATACCCATAGAAGAGTGGGCAAACCAGATTGCCGGGGAACTGGGACGCAATGTGCCCCGTGTGCCCTACTGGCTGGTTCGCCTGGCAGCTTTTCTCGGTGACATTATCGGACTGACGGGACTGCACTTCCCGATGACCTCCTTCCGACTCAAGAATATGACAACAGATAATATCGTCGATCTAAGCAACACAATGCATATTGCCCCAAATCCACCCATAGACCGTATCACGGGAATCCGGCGTACTCTTGCATGGATGGAACGACAAAATTGAGAAGAACTAAAACTTCAACTCAAATATCTTGAGAAGAAATTTTGCACATATCATGACGGTGTTCGTGTAAATTCCGTTCTCACGGCAGGCACGCACATCGTCCTTTATCAGTTGAAGACGGCTGCGCAGACCGCGCGTGCTGAGTCCGCCAAGACGCATTGTTACGAAATCCATCGGCAGATACCGGGCACGGATGCACTGCTTGTAAAACAGACGCACCATCATTTCGTAATCAGAACCTATTCTATAGTCAGTCTTGTAGTACCCCGCCCGCTCATAGACCTCACGACGCACATAGAATGACGGGTGTGCCGGCATGAATCCAAAACGAAGCCACCCAGGACTGAAGCGACGCGAAGAATAGTAGCGTACGCACTTACCCGGTTCCCCATCGCGGATGAAATGAATGTCGCCATATACTGCGTCCGTCCCAGTCTCCTCAAAGGCTGTGGCAAAGCGCTCCACCACATCCTGCGAAGTAAAAAAGTCATCACTGTTCAATATACCCACAACATCACCGGTAGCCATCCTTATACCTTTATTCATAGCATCATAGATACCACCGTCCTTTTCAGACACCCATTTCATACGGCCCTGAAACTTTGGCTCATAAGCCAATATGATATCCCGTGTGGCGTCGCAGGAAAGACCGTCAACAATGATATATTCAATCTGTTTATAGGTTTGGGAGAGTACTGACTTAATGGTTTCCTCAATCGTGGCCGCACTGTTGTATGCCACAGTGATAATGGAGACACGTATTGGGTGAGATATCAAGGAAGAAGATGTCATGTACACAATTTTTCTGCAAAGATAGTAAATAAAAGCGAGATTTAGCCTTAATTATATGTGTTTTGTGCTTTTTTATTTACTACTTGTTTGAGTGCAGCCGAAAAAAAATTGGATAAAGACTTGCTATCCATACTCTTTTGCCGTATCTTTGCAGCCGGAGAAATGGAGTGGCACAAAAACATCGTTTCCCGAACTTCCCAATTTTCCCAAAGCAAAAAATGCCGTCCAATCGGGCGACATTTTTTTGTTAGTTGACGAGTAAACAAGTGGACGAGTAGACAAGTTGTTAGTGGACGAGTAGACGAGTTGACAAGTTGTCCGTCGCAACACTCGCCGGACTGTACTACGAAGGGAACATGTCGAGGCAGCATAAATGGAGACTGTTCCGCAAGGAACTGGAGAAGAAGTTCGGTCATCACCTTTCGCTGAAAAAACGCATTGAGCGCAAGGGGTGGTACAGGAGTAAGAGACTCCCGCCCGCCATGGTGGAGATCATCATGGAAAGACTCGGGGAACCGTGATGATGTATTAATGTATTAAAAACAGGCATCCGAAAGGGGTGCCTGTTTTGTTTTCGGAAGTTTGGGAAGAACGGGAAGCAAAGTTTTTGCGCCGGCACGCAACAAAAAGTCAGCACCCGGAGACGTCGTCACGAACGGCCAGCGCGGCCACGGCGAAGGGCAGAGACATATTGAAATAACTGATGTCGTAGCGGGAAGAAAACAGTTCCCCCCAGGTGTCGCATAAAAACATGTCGCTGAGAAACGTCAGCAGGACAAGAGCGAACAGGCAGACTGCCGTGCCGGGGAAATAACGCTGCATACGCCCGCGCCAGAGCAGCGAGGTCAGCACACAGAGCGCCAGGATAAGCAGTGCATTCACGGGAAGACCCTGCCGTGTCTGCAGGACAAAGGGATTGTATTCGAAGAAAAACAGCATCCGGCCGTCCCACAGCGCAAAGGGCAGGAAAGTGAGGGCAAAGACCAGAAGCGCCAGCAGCACACAACAGACCTTGCGTCTGATGTCGGCAAGCAGGAAATCACGGCCATAGTAAACAATCAGCGGAATCACCGCACTGAGGCGGGTGCTCATCATCAGGCCGCCAATCACAGCCACCGCAGCCCAGTGCTCCCCAAAGCGCACGTCGTAGCGGTGGAGATACATTATCAGGGCCGCACACAGCAGGAAATTGGACATCAGGTCGCTCCGCGCGCTCACCTCATAGAGAAAGGCCGGAGAAAGGACAAGCAGCAGAAAGGCCACCGCCGCCCCGTGCAGTCCGCACAGCCTCCTCGCGGCATCGGCATACAGCAGCAGGCAGAGGACAAAGGAAAAACCCACATTGCCCAGCAGATAGAAGGGCAGATGAAACAGCTGCCACACCGGGAAGGGCGACCCGTAGCCTCCCAGATGTGTCTGAGCCGCATAAGGATATTCGCCGCGAAGCATGTTGGCAAGGAAATTGTGGATGGCAGACCATCTGTCCACCTGCAGAGAGTAAGGGTCAAAGTGCAGCTGCAGAGCCACCAGTGCAGCCACCGACATCCCGGCAAACAGATATATCGTGCCCCGGCCCGCTCTTCTAACAAGCGCTGCCGCCACACAGGCGACACAGGCCATCAGGGCTACATACACCGCACAGGCCGCCACCGTCGGGAGGACGGGAGCCACGCGCAAACCGTATTTCAGAATGAACAGGACATTGACTCCTGCATACAACAGGAAAGCCGACACTGCTCCGGAAACCCTCTCCCACCTCATATCCGCAAGGTTTCAGTCCACATCATCCTTCTGCCCCATACGGAGTAGCACCGTCACCACAAAAGCATAGATGCAGGCATCCACAAGCAGGATGATGGGAAGGAGAAAATGAGCCTGCCACAGAGAATAGTTGATGACGCATATCAAAGCGAAAAGCGCCATGATGTTGGCCAGAGCACCGTGCATCGACAGACCGACAGCCATGAAAAGATGGTGGATGTGCGTCTTGTCGGGCTCGAAGACATCGTGACCGGTGAGACGGCGCTGGAACGCAACGCGCACCACGTCCATGACAGGAATCAGCAGCAAGGTGACGGAAATGAGCATCTGCTCCTCGCCGCAGTCCACCGGAGCAATGGGGCGCATGATACTCTTGATGCTCATATAGGCACAGACGTAGCCGAGGAAAAGACTGCCCGCATCGCCCATGAATATCTTATAGCGGCCCACCCTGCCGAACACATTGAAGCACCAGAACACAACCAGCGAACCCACGATGGCAGCGTCCAGAGAGGCTATCATGACATGCCCGCACTGCACGAAGACATAGGCGTAGGCCGAGAGAATGAAGATGCAGAGACCCGAAGCAAGGCCGTCGATGCCGTCGATAAGATTTATGGCGTTGACGATGGTCATGATGAGTATCACCGTGAGAGGATAGCCCACCCAGATGGGTATCTCGTGCAGACCGAAGATGCCGTTCATATCGGTGATGAGAAGTCCGCAGAGAGGAAGGAACAGCGCCGACACAGCCTGAATCACGAACTTGTGGCTCGCCTTCATGCCGAAACGGTCGTCGAAAATGCCGATAAGATAGATGAGAAGCGAACCGGCGGCCATGATAAGCGTGGAGATGTTCACCACAACACCTGTCCGAGCCATATCCTCAAGGGTGTAGAGCGAGGCGCTCAGTCCGATGATGGCTGCGGGCATAAACACAATGCCGCCAAGACGGGGCACGGGAGTCTGGTGCACCTTGCGGCCGTCGGGCAGATCGTAGAACTTGAAATAATGGCACGCCTTCACTATCAGAGGCAAACCGATTGCGGTGACTGCCGCAGCAACGAAAAAGGCCGTAAGAAACGGTACGAAAAGCACGCTCCAATCGACGGAATAGTCCACCGGATGACCATAGAAAAGGAGTAAGCGCTCAATCGATACCACAGACGTCTCTTTTTTACTTTGTAAAAGAAAAACGTAAACATACTTTAACTTATTGTGCAGAATGTGTGAAAAAAGTTTTCTTTTCACTCACACAATAAAAGAAAACGCCAAATCGTTTTATTAACAAACAGAAAATAAAGCGTGCGCAGCCCCGAAGAACTACCCTTGCCCGACGGTTTCATCAAAGACGGAATGAACACCGTGGAGCGTATCATAAAAAGAAGCGTCGACTTCGTTGTAGCCCTCTTCTCCATCATAATATCCGCTCCCATCTTCATGCTCTGCTGGATATTGGTGAAATGGGACGACGGAGGCAAAGTGATATTCTCACAGGAGCGCACGGGAAAAGGCGGTAAGACATTCCGTATATACAAGTTCCGCACCATGACACCGAATGCCGAGGAATTCGGTGTGCCCGAACTGTGCAACCAGCCCAGCGACCCACGCCTCACACCGGTGGGCACATTCCTCAGAGCACATCATCTGGACGAACTGCCCCAGCTGTGGAACGTGCTGAAGGGAGACATGGCCTTCGTGGGCCCGAGACCGGAACGACCCTATTTCATCAACAAGATAATGGAACACGACCCGCGATACGAGTATCTCTACCAGATACGGCCCGGCATCACATCATACGCCACACTCTACAACGGCTACACCGACACGATGGAGAAGATGCTCAAGCGGCTGCACTACGACCTCTACTATCTGGGCCACCGCTCCTTCAAATTCGACTGCAAAATCATGTGGCGCACCTTTGTGAGAATAGTGCGCGGAGACAGATTCTGACTTAATACCTGCGGAACTTCAGCGTGCCGCTATCGCCAGAAAGCACCATTTCATCGTCATTCAGCACCAAAATGCGGAACACTCCGTCGGAGGGTATTCCGTATTTCTTCAAATCCGTGAAAGGTATCGGTGTGTCGGTGTTGTAATTATTCTTGTAGGCACCCGTCAGGATTATCTGGTCGGGGGTCTCCTGGAACTTGCAGATGTACACAAAATCAAGCTGAAGCAGCGACAACTGGAAATGGTAGTATATGCCGTCGTATTTCGTGGCGACCACCGCATCCGAGGCATCACGCCACTCGAGGAGCTGCCACTGACCATAGAGCGGGCTGGAATCGCGCTTGTTGTCACATCCCGCAAGCACCAGCACTGTCAGCAATATCAGCAGAAAGGAGCGAACAGCTGAAACCTGAAACCTGAAACCTGAAACTGACCTTATCTGTCGCATATCTGTATGTAGCGCTTTAATCATTAATGTGTGGAGTTGAGCCATCCCGAATAGCGTAGCGTAAGCATGGCACCGTTGCTCTCACCGAGCAGCGTGCCGTCATTGTGACCGTATGAACCCGTGATACTCAGACCGCGGACACGGCGGGGCTTCCAGGTGGCCTCGATGAGATAGAAATTGCCGTAGAGAGGGTCAACGGTGGGTTGCCTGTATGTGCCCCAGCTCCTGTCATGCGTGTAGAGGAAACGCCATGCAAACTGGGAACAGGGTTCGCCGCAGAGACCCACATGGTGGGCCCGCACACGGTTGTGATACACGGCGAGCGAACCGTTGTCATTGTAGAGCGGAGAAATCAGCACAGGCACACCCATCACCTTACCTCCGTGCTGCCAGGAACCGTACACCGTATTGTTGTAGTAGTCGTCACGGGCACTTACCTGGTCGGGGAGAGCCAGCGTGTGGTCGTGATAGACCGGACCGGACTGGTCCTTGGTGGTGAGATACTCATACACAAGGGAAGACACGAAGGGATTCTTCGGGAGATTCGCCTCAAAACCGAGAAGCATGTCGTTCCACGCATACTGCCAGAACATCTGACTGTGGTCCTCGAACTGGTGCTCATAATACACTGCCACGCCCCACTTCCTGTCCTTCCACTCCAGACGTGCGTGCCACGAACCGAGATGGTTGCCGCTCACATTGCTGTAGTCCGCACCGTCGGTGCTGTCGCCGCCACCGGGGATAAAGGCATCCCAATAACCCTTGATGCCGTTGTTCATATTCTCATTGAAATATGCTCCCGTCTCACGGCTGCGCAGGTTGTAGCCCCAACCGCCGAACTGAGCCGACATCTCAATGCCGCCCGAGAGTATCAGCGGGAAACGCTTCTCGTTACCGAACTTGAGGAAAAGGGCCTTGGAATGGTATCTGCTGCCGGAGGTGTAGGCATTGAGCGTGCCGTCGTTGTGCTCACGCTGCCAACGGGCATCGGTGTACCATCCGAAAGCCAGATGAGCCTTGAAGGAAAGGAAACCCTTGGTGCCGGGAATGGCCCAGAAGCGGGGCATCTCGATGCGAGCCTGGGGAATGGGACGTGCATTGTTGCCGGAAGTGAGACCACCCATGGACAGCACAGGAGCCGGGAACGGGTCCACGATGTCGTTGGACGTGGAGGCCGCACCGCGGAATTCCAGCGGACGCTCCTTCTGACCGATAGAAAGACGCAGCATCTTCCACTCCAAATCCACATAAGCCTGCTGGATGCAGAAATATCCGCTCTTCTTGTATATGGGAGATGCCACATCGACACCGTAGCCTACACGCCAGAAATGCAGAGAGTCGTTCTCAGCATTGCGATGCAGTTCTGCGCGGAAGAGTCCGCTGTAGTTCTCACGGGTGGAGAGTCCGTAGCGTCCCGACGTGAACCAGAACGGAGCATTGTCTCCCCCGCCTGCCGTGCCGGAAGCCGTGAAACTGTACTCTATATCCTCGAAAATGTGACTCTGGGCCTGAAGCATGGCAGAAATCAGGCAGAGCAACGGCAATATGAAAAACCCTTTTCTCATCATTTCATCATGACAATACGTGATATCACAGCCTCATCGCCGTCTTCCGTGCTGCACACCACATGATAGATGCCGCTCGACACACGGTTGCCTGCACGGTTGTGTCCGTCCCACCGGCAACAACCGCCCGTACTGTGTCCATACCACACTATCTGGCCGGAAGAAGAAAGTATCTTTATCTCAGCATTCTCCGTAAGACCCTTGATGGTAATCAGACCATGATAGCCGGGGGTAACGGGATTGGGATAGATAAGTATGTTGTCGTATTCAAGACTCTCAGCCGGAGGCACCTCTCCGGTGTCGTAAAGAGCAAGGCCGCCCATCGTGGCAATGGCCACCTCACCGGTGAAGGGATTCACCGCGATACTGTTGATACTGTTCGATGGAAGCGGCGAATTTGACGTGTCGTAGTGGAGCTGCTGGAATTGTCCGTCACCACTGATGCGATACACACCGCTGCCGTCCGTGCCCACCCACTTGTTGCCGCGGGCATCAAGGGCAATAGCCGTAATGGGTATGCCGTCGAAGAGATAGTCGGCAAGACCGCTGCCGTCGTTGCGGTTTATTATTATCTGCTTCAACTGGTACGTGCCGCTCTCAAAGAGTGCTCCTACATCTTCCATAATATACAGGCCCATATCGGTGCCCACCCAGACGGAACCGTCGCTGTCCTCCATGAGACAATAGTACACGGTAGGCTCTATCTTGGTTCCCGACTGGTTGAACCACGCGGAATGATGCTTGGCCGCAGACAGCTTCAACTGGCTGTTGACGGTGAATGCAAACAGTCCGGTATTGATCCAGCCGTTGACACTCAGGATGCGTATGCGCTGACTTCCCAGAGCGGTGGACGTGAAGAGAAGCTGATCCTGCTTCAGACCGCCCTTGATTGATTCGTGGTATATCGCCTTCCAGCTGCCGTCCGGCTTCCTCACACGCAACAGCGTGTCCTGCATCTGCTGGGTGAGCCACAGGTTACCGGATTCGTCGTACTGCAGCGCGCTGCACGACACATAGTTGTAGTAGGTCTCCACATCGGGAAGGATGCTGCGCAGAGGCGAGTTGTCGGAATTGTAGAGCTTCACGAACTTACCGTCCTTATACTCCTCCAAACCGTTGCGGTAGGCCGAAACGAAGATGTGACTGTCATCCTGGGGGTCTTGCACCGCATCCAAAGCATTCCAGTGATTGAATTTGGGGTAGCGGCTGCGGGAGGATTCCAAGGCACCCTTCTCGTCTATGACATTCCACGTACCGCCCTCACAGTAGGACATCGTGAATGGATTCAGGTCTTCCGAACCTACCACGTTTCTGCCACCAGTCACCAGAAGGCGGTCGCCCACGTAGCGCACCTTATAAGAGAGGTTGCGCATCGGACTCTCCACCGAGACATTGTGGACATCTGTGGTCTGAAGACTGCCGCCCTTCAGCTTATATCCGGAGAAACCGTCCATGCCCTCCGAAAGCCAGTAGGTGGAACCGTCGTAGGAAGCGCCCGTAAGATACGGCGAACATGCCACATCCTGCGTGGTGGAAGTCTGGGGGTCGGAGGCATCAGTCAGGAGCAGATGACCGTCGCTGCGGACTGTCATCACCATACCCTTCTCCGCCTTCATATCCGTGAAGTATCTCTCAGCTCCGGCGCTTGCTATTCTCTGCATGCCGGAAGGAGCTATCTCCCCCTCTGCAAGAGAGAAACGGAACAGATTCCCCGTATTGCTGACGAAGAAGTTTCCCGACTGGTATGCCGCGCGCAGACAGGTGGTGCCGCGCGCCAGAGTCTTTATCGTCTTTGCATCATTGAGATTGACGCCCTTGGGGGCACAGCAGATACTGTCCTGGGCTGCAAAGACGAGGTATCCCTCGCCTGCCGCCACACTCTTGAGCGCCATCTTCATACGGTAAACCTCTTCTATCACCTGATTTGCCACGTCCACGACAACAAGTCCGAAGTCGGCCGAGATATAAGCCTTGGTGCCGTCTGTCACTACATCATTGATAATCTTACCGGGAATGGACGCATCCTTGATCTGAGAAAGGTTTACCACATTGTCGTTGCCGTCGATAAGGTCAATGTTTCCATTGGCATAGACAACAATCAGCGAACGCGCCGTCTGACACCAGCGGACATAGGCAATACTGTGGTCGGACAGTCCGGAGCATCTGTCGTAGGTGCGTATCAGGGCATTCTCCTGCGTGTCCCATGCCACGAGGGAACCGGACAGGTCGCGCACCACATTGGGGTTCCACAGGGACATTGTCTGGTAGTTGCCGTCGTAGAGCACGAAAGTCTTACCGCCGGATGTCACCGCGCACTCACGTGCCACATGATAGGCACGGGGAGTCTTCCAAGAAGGATCTTGAGCCGATGCCGTCAGAGCAATGCATGCAAACGACAGCAGGATTAGCAGGAACTTACCTTGTCTGATCACTTCTCCGTAACTACTTCTCCTTCGCCTGTGCTGCTGTAGTTACCGTACATACCGTAGTGACCATAGCGGCCATAACCGTATCCGTAACCATAACCGTAGGCTCCGCCATATTTCTTGTAACCATAGTAGTAGCCGTACCTCTTCTTGCTCAAATCCAAACCGTTGAGGACAAGATTTACCTTCGGGAGCTTATTATCGGCTACGAGTTCGTTGATGAAACGGAAGTTGGCCTTGGGAGAATAGTCTGCACGGGCCACAAAGATAGCCATGTCGCTCACACGACCCATCATCAGCGTGTCGCTCACCAAACCGATCGGGGGCGTATCAAGGATGATATAGTCGTATTTCTTACGGAAATATTCCATCGCCTTTTCAAGATTGCTGCGCGAGATAAGTTCTGCAGGGTTGGGAGGTATGATACCGGCAGCAAGCACATCCAGATACTCATGACCGACACTCGGATATATCTGCTTCTCCAGCAATTCGTAATCCGACTCGTCCGCAGCAAGATATTTCGTGATACCGCGCTTGTCCGCAGGCAGGCCGAAGAGTTTCACCAACTGAGGCTTACGGATATCCAGACCTATCAGAAGCACCTTCTTCTTCAGGAAAGCGAAAGACATTGCCAGGTTGGATGCCACGAACGTCTTACCCTCACCGGGAATACATGAAGTACACATTATCACTTTCTCGTCTCCCTTCAGGATGAAGTCTATGTTGGCACGCAGTCCGCGGAAACTCTCTTCCATCGTGTTGTTGCGGTTCTCACGCACACAGATGCCTCGGTCGCCCGGAGTTAATGTCGCATCAACGGGTATGTCTGCCAGAATGTGAATCTTGGTGAGACGTTCAATATCGTTGCGGCCTTCAATGCGGTAACGCATCAAGGTGAGCAGATACAGAATGGCCAAAGGCAGGCCGAAACCGAACACAAAGCATGCAAGCAACACGATGGAGCCCTTGGGAGACACCTTGCGGGGCAACACCGCACTGCTGATCACCTTACCCTTGCGCGCCGTTGATGCCAAAGTGATGTAGTTCTCCTCACGCTTCTGCAACAGAGTAAGATACAGACCGGCCTTTATCTCCTGCTGGCGGGCGATATTGTTGAACGTATGCTCCATCTTGGGTGATTCCTTCACACGTCCGAGGTACATATTGTACTGACTGTCCACACCCTTCTTCTTTTGCTTGAGGTCTTCGTACACACTCTCTACGCTGCGTCTGATGGCAGGCCAAAGCTGAGCCATCTGGTCGTCAATACGGACCACCATCGGGTTAGTCTCACTGGATGACTTCATCAAACGGGCACGACTGAGCACCAAAGCGTTGTATTCACTGATCTGCGTTGCCACAGCCTGATTGGACTGACCAAGGGTGGCGGGTATCACCTCCTTCGCATTGGCGGGGTGTTTCATATAGTCCACCAGCGACTTGACAAGGAGCAGTTCTGTCTGCATCTCCACCTGCTTCTGCTGGAAATTGGTACTGGCACCCAGAGCCGTGGTAGCATCATTGGCAAGGTTGATGAGTTCGTTGCGCTTTTTGAAGTTCTCCATATCAAACTCCGTCTGGTCCAGCTCCTCTTTGATGATTCTGATACGTTCGCCGATAAATTCCTCTGTTTTTTCCGCAATCTCATTCTTATCCTCGTTGGCATCATCATTATATGCCTGGGCAAGAGCTTCCAGATACTCCATACAGCGATGAGGCAGATTGTCGTCCATTGACACCTGTGCCACAGTGGTCATCTTAGAGGTAGGAGCGGCTTTAACCTTGCTTGCATAGAGCATGCTGACAAGATTCAGCGGGTAGATCGTCACATGCAAGTTCCGCTCTGAAATGGGAATACTGAGGTTTTTGTTCAAGAACAGTGTTCCGACAGGAGTGGGTATTGTAGAAGGAAGCGAGTCCAGAGTCTTATCGATAGTATACTCCTGCTCCACGGCCTCCTCCGATTCATCATCCTCCGGCAAGAACATCTTTCCCGTCACATGAAGCACCTCGTTTTCCTTGGATATTGTCAAAAAAATCGGGTATTCCAATTCATCGAGCCTTCCCTCCTCAAAGTCAACGACAATCGGGCTGTTCTTGTACACTTCACGGCTGGTGATGCGACCCTCCTGAACATAATTTACATAGAGTTTCAGGTTTTTCACCACGCGATTGGCCAAACCGGTTGAAGTAAGGATTTCAAGCTCATTGTCAAAGCCGGAGCTGTTTGTCATCATACCCAACCTGTCCATTGCATAGCCGTTGACACTGCGTGAACGACGCGTATCATCGTCCTTGATAAGAAGCTTCATGCTTGCAGTGTACACGGGAGTTGCATATCTGAGATACACAAAACCGCAACCTACAAAAAATATGACGCTCAGCAGCACATACTGCCAATTCAAAACAAAGATTTGAAAAAGGGTTTTTAAGTTAAGAGAACTATCCTCTTCCTCTCCAGTCTGGTTGTTTTCTACGTAATCTGCCATAATAATATATATATTTTCCGCACAAAGGTACAACTTTTACTTAATTCCACACGTCTCCGATGCCCAAAAAAACAAGTTGAGGTCCGATTTTTCTCTCTTTTTATACCTTATTTTATAAAAAATATGTACCTTTGCGCAGATACTGAGTAATATTAGCAATAGTAATGTCCAAAAAACGCAATATCTCACAAGGTTCGGCAAGATGGGTTATAGCACTCATTGATGTTATATTTGTCCTTTTGTGTTTCTATTTTGCATACTCCTTTGGCGACAATCAAATCCGCCCCCTGAGTCAGTTCAGTCTGAAGGGATATTTGTTGATAACGCTACTGGCATATCTGCCCACTGTCGTAGCATTCCGTCCCACATATCTGGACAGGGGTGTGCGTGGAGACATCATTCTCAAGCATGCCATGCAGGTGAGTGCGCTGCACATCCTGATTCTTTTGGCCCTCCTGTTCATTCTCAAGGATTTTTCCCTGGGCGGAGGAGTCCTTGTCCGGTATGCCGTCTTCGCAAGTATAGCCATCCTGCTCTGCCGCATTGCAACAAAAAGATTTGCAGCAAAACCGCAGGAATCCGATGGAACAACCGTGCCGGTCTCGACAGAAGAACCGCTCCTGTGGGTGGAGAATCTCATCCTGAAACGTCTTATTGACATCGCTTTCAGCGGCATCTTCCTGCTGACGGTCTTTCCTGTCATATACGTCATAGTGGCTATTGCCCTCAAAATAAAAAGCCCCGGTCCCGTGTTCACTATAAGAGAGCGCGTCAACTGGGACGGAAGCACACTGAGAATCGTGAGATTCCGCACCACACAGCTTCGCAGCACTGTTGACGAGAACGGCAACCCTACAGCTGTCATCTCTGAAAGATTCCCGTTCGGGGATTTCCTGAGAGAGACGAATATAGACAAACTGCCCCAGTTCATCAACGTCTTTTTCGGCAGTATGTCCATCGTCGGGCCACGCCATTACAGAAAGGAGCAGGCAGAACTGGTGTCCCAGGCAGTCGAGACATGCGGTGTCAGCATCTTTGCCAAACCCGGCATCACCGGATGGGCAAAAACGCAGGGATTCTACGGCAAGGCCATGACAGACGAACATGTGACGGACAGCATAAAGTCAGATCTGTGGTATGTCAGAAACTGGAGCATCTGGCTCGACATTCTCACCGTCTATAAAAGCATTTTCCGGAAACAACCTGACAAGAACATAACACAAACAGACATAGCATAAGAAACAGATGAGCATATTTGGAAATCTATTCAAAAAGAAAGAGCAGACGCAGAAAGCAGGAGGCATGGAGGACTTCATGCTACTCATTCGCGTCTACTATCAAGCCACGATGGCTGCACAGATAGGCATCAACAATCTGGCGGCACTGCCCGACTTGCGTATTTTCAAGCAGACTTACAAGGTGCCTACCCAAAACAACAAACTCGGCATCGCAGAGAAGAAACAGTGCCAGAAGACTTTAATGAGCATCTACGGCATAAGTGAATCCTTCTTCCATGAAATTGACAGCAGCGTGAAGCATCATTGCCGGAAGATACAGGATGTACAACCCTATTTTATCCACTTTCAGGGTTTCTCCCAGGATCTCATGATGCTCATGTCGAACCTTATGCAGTGGAAGTTCCGTCTGCCCGGATTCATGAGGAAGGCCCTCAGGGCAATGGTGGAAAAACAGGTACACGATGTGATGACCAAGAACGACTGGAAGGATGACGGTGTGAGAAGAGCCTGCGTTGCAGTGCGTAAATATCAGGCCGCACTCGGATACAGCGAGACCTGGATGACAGAATACGTCCATACCATCGTGATGCTGGCAAAGAAAGAAAAAAAGGTTCAACCAGAAGAATAGACCATGAGAAGTCAAGACGAAACCATGAAAATACTCTCCACACTGGAGACGCGCACCCGTCAGATGCTTTTCCGGCACCAGGAAGTTTTGGCAGAGATGCAAAAACTGCGCAACCAGTTGGAACAGAGAGACGAGCAGATAAACCAACTCATTGCCGCCTCGAAGGAAGAGAAACAGGCGTACGAACGTCTGAAAATGGCTAAATACCTGGATGCCATGGACGACACCGCCCAATCAACACGTGCTCGCATCACCAGAATGATTGCAAGCATTGACAAGTGTATCGCAATACTGAAGAACAATGAATGAAAATCTGCAAAAAATAACTCTCCACATCGGCACTCTGACCCTGCCGATGAGCGTAAAGAGAGAAGAAGAGAGTTTCTATCGTGAAGCTGAACGTCTTATCAGGGAACGTTATACCTATTACACGACAAAATACCCCAACCAGAAGACAGAAATGTACTTCACCATGACAGCTCTGGACATTGCCGTACAGGCTCAGCGCACCAAACACTCAGTGGATCTGGAGCCCGTGGCCGGACGCCTGGAACTCCTGCTTAAAGAAATCGAAAAAGCGTTATAACCCTAATATAAACCAAGTAACAAAGATAAAAAGATGCAATACATTCTTATTATCATATCCGTAATTATCATTGCAATATGGTGGGCTGTATGGTATTTTGCCGTAGTTCCCGCCAAACAACGCAAGATGGAAGAACTGGCCCGCAGCGTAGCTGAAAAGGAGGCCGAAGTAATTAAGGAAAAGAAACTGCTGGAAGTAAAAGAGGAGATGCTCAGCAGAAAAGCAGAGTTCGAAAAGGAAGTCCAGCAGCAGCAGCAACAGATGCAGCAGGCAGAAAACCGTGCCAAGCAAAGAGAGCTTGCCCTGAACCAGCGTAGCGAGGAACTCAATCGCAGCAAGCAGGAAACGGATAATATCCGCCTAAGAGTTGAGACCCAGCAGCAACTGCTCGAACAGCGCGAGACAGAACTCAATGCACGCCAGAATGCCATCGTGGAAAGAGAGCGCACGAAACTGGAAGAACTTAGCGGTCTGTCAAGAGAAGAGGCAAAAGCAAGACTCATAGAAAGTTTCAAAGATGAAGCCAAGACCAATGCTGCCGCCTACATTAACGAGATCATGGACGAGGCACGCATCAATGCCAACAAAGAAGCAAAGCGAATCATCATCCAGACTATACAGCGCGTTGCCACGGAAACGGCAGTAGAGAACTCCGTAACCGTATTCCATATTGACAACGATGAAGTAAAAGGACGCGTCATCGGTCGCGAAGGCCGCAATATTCGCGCTCTGGAAGCAGCTACCGGTGTGGAGATTGTCGTTGATGACACGCCGGAAGCCATTGTCATCAGCGCCTTCGACCCGATACGTCGCGAGGTGTGCCGACTGGCATTGCACCAGTTGATTGCCGACGGCCGCATACATCCGGCACGTATCGAAGAGGTCGTAGCCAAGGTGAAGAAACAGGTGGAAGAAGAAGTGATGGAAACCGGCAAGCGCACCACCATCGACCTCGGTGTGCATGGATTGCACCCCGAACTGATCAGGATTATTGGTAAGATGAAATATCGCAGCAGTTATGGTCAGAACCTCCTGCAACACGCAAGAGAGACTGCCAATCTCTGCGCCGTCATGGCTGCCGAACTGGGTCTGAATCCCAAAAAGGCAAAGCGAGCCGGTCTGCTGCACGATATAGGTAAGGTGCCCGATGAGGAACCTGAAATGCCACACGCACTCTACGGAGCGAAACTGGCAGAGAAATACAAGGAGAAGCCGGACATCTGCAATGCCATCGGTGCTCACCACGAAGAAATGGAGATGACATCGCTCATCGCACCTATTGTACAGATATGTGATGCTATCTCCGGTGCACGCCCCGGTGCACGCCGCGAAATTGCAGAGGCATACATAAAGAGGCTCAAAGACCTTGAGAATATCGCTATCTCCTATCCCGGTGTCACCAAGACATACGCCATCCAGGCCGGTCGCGAACTGCGCGTAATCGTCGGTGCAGACAAGATTGACGACAAGCAGATAGAGAAACTCTCCACAGATATCGCAAACAGAATACAGAACGAGATGACATATCCCGGACAGGTTAAGATAACTGTGATTCGTGAAACCCGTGCTGTTGCCATTGCAAAATGACCATTGCTGTAGATTTTGACGGAACGATAGTCACCAACAAGTATCCGGAGATAGGCACAGAAAGGTCTTTTGCAGTGCAAACCCTAAAAATGCTGCAGGAAGAAGGACACCGTCTTATTCTCTGGACGTGCAGAAGGGACGACGAACTCACCGATGCCCTCAATTGGTGTAAAGAGCGCGGACTGGAATTCTACGCTGTGAACAGGGATTTCCCTGAGGAGAATGAAATAACCAGTCTGTCTTACACTCGGAAAATAAAGGCAGATATGTTCATCGATGACCGCAATCTCGGCGGACTTCCCGACTGGGGAGCAATCTATCAGATGATTCACGAGAACAAGACATACGAAGAAGTTATTGCAGAGAATTATCTGGCAGAAAAGCAGCAGAGCAACTACCAATACCTCCCAAAAAAGAAATGGTGGCAATTCGTTGTTACTGCAATATTAATCCTGACATAATTTAATTATCGGACGAAAAAAAAAATATGAAGAAACTTTTATTTGCATCATTTGCTTTGGCATTGATACTTGTCCAAAGCAGTTGCGTAAGCACGAAAAAAATCAAGTATTTCCAAGGTGCAGACAGCCTCTATGCACAAGCACAGGCTATCCAGCAGATGTATGAGATGAGAATCAAGCCGGCAGACCAGATTTATGTCAGAGTACATTGCGACGAACCTGAACTTTTAGAGATATTCTCCAATGAAGTTACACTTGGTATGGGACAGCGCCAAACCAGCAGTAGCTCAAGTCTTAATTCCAGCCTGGGAAGTGTGTATGGTTACACCATCACCAACGACGGCAAGGTCATATTGCCGGCATTGGGTGACATCTATGTGGCCGGTATGACCACAGAAGAATGCGCACGAGCCATTGAGAATAGGATCATCGAACGAAACCTTATTCAAAACCCCGAAGTCACTGTTAAGTTCCTCAATGCCCGCGTAACAATTATCGGTGCCGTTCATTCACCCAAAGTGGTAAGCCTTACCTCTGAACGCAACACCGTCCTTGACGTTTTGGCACAGTCTGGTGACCTTGACGACACCGGTCTTCCTCAGAAAATCAAACTGTTCAGAGAGAACAACGGTGAGCGTATGATGTATGACCTGGATCTCACAGATGTGGCAATTTTCGAATCTCCTGCTTATTACTTGCAGCAGAACGACCTCATCTACGTGGAGTTCAACAAGTCGAAGAACATCAAGAAAAGTTCCTTCTACACATTCCTGGGAGCCGGCTCGAGCATTCTGGCACTCGTAAGCAGTATTGTGGCCCTTGTCTTCACGCTCAAGAGGAACAACTAACAAATAATCGCAGCATACACACGACTCAACGGCTCAACCTTAATGGCTGAGCCGTTTGTTATATATTGAATAAGGATTTATACCAAGCGTTTGTTCAGTTCCGACACTTGAGTGCTCAACTCCGTAAGCCGATCGTTTATTTCAGCCAACTGACTCTTAATTTCTTCGTCTGCAACAGCATCGAGGTCCTTAACCGCCACTGTTTCTCCAGCCATCATCTGGCAAGTGTGACTCACCTGCCCGCCGAAAAGACATATGTACCATGAAAGCTGGATAAAGACCAGGAAAAGAGGTATTGCAGCGAAAGAACCGTAAATGGCGTTATAGCTGGAGATTTTTATCTGATAATGTACGTAGAAATAGGTCATTCCCTGAAAAAGCACACCTGCCAGGATTCCGGGAATGATACAATAACGCCATTGCACAAGCGTGTTGGGCATCAGTTTATAGAGCAGAATAAAGCAGAATGACGTAATAATGTATGGAGAAAGATACATTATCCACTGCACTGTGTCAGTTATCAGCACCAAATCACGGAACATGGTAGCAAACGTCATCAGGAACACGCTCAGACCACTGGTGATAATAAACAGGAGCGGCATCAACAGGAATATGGAGATATAGTCGGATACCTGCCTGTACAGCGAACGCGAATTTTTCACTCTCCAGATGGTATTGAATGCTGTCTCAATGTTGCTTGTAAGATTCACGACAGTATACATCAGCACCAAAATTCCCACACCCACAAACATACCGCTCTTTGTGTGGTGCAAATAGGAATTCACAAAATTTATCACCTGCGTGGCAGACTCCGGGGAGAAATCCAGCATCTGATGTATCTTTGACTCCACCAGCGCATCAAAACCGAATCCTCGTGCGACAGCAAAAGCGATGGCCAACACGGGCACCGATGCCAGCAACGTGTTATAGGTCAAGGCTGAAGCCAATGATGCTATATTGCCCCTGATGAAATTCATCACGGTGAGTCGCAGCATTTGATACAGTTTCTTCCACATCGTTCTATTTGTTTAAAAAAAGAGACAGTGAATCTGTAAGCCGGGTTCTGTACTGCGAAGCAGTGCCTGTCATTTATCTAGGATGTAAGTCACCCTACACCTCAATCGTTCTACCCTCTGGCTCGGACGGGTCGCCCTCAGACGCCAGTTTACGCGAACTTTCAACACCCGGAGTGCACAGCGCCTGTGTCACCACAGACCTGGTAGGCTCTTACCCCACCTTCTCACCCTTACCTCACAAGAAATGAGGCGGTTGTTTTCTTCTACACTATCTGACTCTCACGAGCCTCTTCCCGTTAGGAAGCGGGTTACCCTTTGTTGCCCGGACTTTCCTCTGATACATGACCAGCGACAAGCCGATTCACTGTCTCTATTTGTTCTGTTTCGCACTGCAAAAGTAATAAAATTTGTTTAGACAGACGCAACTAGTGTTTATAGAAAGTTAAAAAAATAAGGATTTAACTTGATTTAATGCTTACTATGATGTCACTTTTGCCTAATGATTGTAATTTCGCAGCGAAATTTTAAAACAAAAGTGCTATGAAACAACTAACATTCATCCTATCGTTTATCATCCTTTCCCTTTTTCCAACGGCAAATATATATGCCGCCCCACTAGTGGATCTTACGGCAGCCGCAGAAAAGAGCGTCAATGCCGTAGTATATATTAAGGTAACTGTACAGGGAAAGACTCAGCGCTACTCCGTACAAGACCCGTTCGAGGACTTCTTCGGAGGTTTTTTCGGACGACGCATGCCACAGCAGCGGGAATACCGTGAGCCTGACAAACACGGTGCAGGAAGCGGTGTAATCATCTCCTCAGACGGATATATCGTGACAAATAACCACGTGGTGGACGGTGCCACCGACATCACCGTAAAACTCAACGACAACAGAGAATTCCAGGGCAAGGTGGTCGGTACTGATGCCACTACCGACCTGGCTCTCGTGAAGATAGAAGGTAAAGACCTCCCCACTCTGCCTATCGGCGATTCAGACAAACTCAAAGTCGGACAGTGGGTATTGGCTGTCGGTAATCCCTTTAACCTCACCAGCACCGTCACTGCCGGTATTGTTTCTGCCAAAGCGCGCTCGCTGGGTGCCAACGGTATAGAGAGTTTCATTCAAACCGACGCAGCCATAAATGCCGGCAACTCCGGAGGAGCCCTTGTCAACGAGGACGGTGAACTGGTTGGCATCAATGCCATGCTTTATTCCCAGACAGGCAGTTACGCCGGCTACGGTTTTGCCATTCCCACAAGTATTATGAACCACGTTGTTGAAGACCTTAAAGCCTACGGCAGTGTGCAACGCGCCATCCTCGGCATACGAGGCAGTGATGTCACCGACCATCTCGACAGCGAGAAAGCACGCGGGAATGAAGTGGAACTGGGTACGCTCACCGGTGTGTGGGTGGAGCGCGTCGTGGACGGCAGTGCTGCCGACGAGGCGGGATTACAACGAGGCGACATCATCACGAAAGTGGATGGTCGTGATGTGAATAAAATGAGCGAACTGCAGGAGGTTATCGCGCGTCATCGCCCCGGTGACAAGATTGTCATCACATATATCCGGGAGCGCAAGCAATATACCATAAAAGTCACACTCGACTCCGACCTGCAGAACACGAAGAAGGTGTGACACCATATCAAAACGCCATCACTTCAACACAATAATACGAGAAAAAGTGGGCTTTGTCCACTTTTTTTCGTACCTTTGCGCGCAAATTCATAGCTTATTACAGACGATGAGACATATACTTTCCATCCTGTTTGTTCTTACATTGTGTCTGACGGCGGCCGCAAAGCCAAAGTCCCGCACGGTATATATGTTCGGTGTCGGAGTTTCATTCATGGATTCCGTTGCCTACCTCACCGAAGTGCACCCCGTCACTCCGGTATATATTGAAACAAGCACCGGTTTTCTTTACGACCGCAGTCTCTACGCCCTTCAGTTGAAAAACATTCTGGAGGAAAAATACAACCTGCCCAACACCACCTGTGTAGTATTCTTCGACAAGAGCAGAAAAAAAATGGAGCGTAAGCGCGAGAAAGTGCGCAAAGGATATCTGGATTCCGAATCATTCACAATAATGCGAATGCCCAGGGAACTTTTCACCTTCTTCCCGGTAGAATGGGAAAGTCACGAGCCCACAAATCCGTTTGAGGAGCAATAGTATTTTGGAACTGTTTCGGAAATGAAAGAAGAAAGATATTGTGTGGCCGGGCACCCCTTGAGGATACGTTATGAAGAGGAGGAGAAAGAAACTCTTTTGGCCAATTTCGACAATTTCCGCATTGCATCTGACGACGAGAGGGAAGACCGTTTCTGTGTCAATGTTGTATCGCGCCTTAACGACTGGGAAGACGATGCTCACAAAATTGGTATCTTTGACTGCGGCGGTAACGACTACGTGGTGTATCACCGGGATGATGACACATATCAGTTTCTCATCTACAATCCCCAGAACGAACTTTGCGTCAAGTTGATTGCCGGAAACAAATTCCGCCAGACGAAAGTGATGCTTGTATCTTCCCGAATTGAGGACCGACGCTTCGGTCTCAACAACAGTATGATGCTCGCCTACTCATTCTCCCTTTGCGAGGACGACACTCTTCTCGTCCACTCCAGTGTGATACGTCATGCAGGCAAGGGTTATATGATGACAGCGCCCAGCGGTACGGGAAAAAGTACCCACACGTATCTTTGGTACAAAAATATCCCCGACTGCGACCTGATGAACGATGACAACCCGATTATACGCATCATTGACGGCGAGGCCATCGTCTACGGAAGTCCCTGGAGCGGCAAGACGCCGTGCTACCGCAATATCAATGCCCCCATCGGCGGCATCGTACGTATCAAGCAAGGTCCGGAGAACATCATACACCGCCTGTCGCCTATTGAGGCTTTCACTATGATGCTGCCCGCGTGCAACAACATGAAATGGGACAAACGCATATACACCTCCGTGTGTTCGTCGCTTACAAAACTGATTTCCGCCACCCGGCTTTGGGAACTGGAGTGCCGTCCGGACCGGGAAGCCGCAATTGTATGTCACAATGCCGTCGTACAAGATTCTTGAGATACCCAACGACATTCTCCTGGGAGCAGTAAAGAAAGCTCTACGGGAAGGACACACCTGCACCATTTCCGTGAGGGGACGTAGCATGCGACCTTTCCTCGAGGACAAGAGAGACCGCGTGATACTCGCACCCATCACCACCCCGCTCTCACCCGGAGATGCTGTATTGGCCGAAATCCGGGAAGACACTTACGTGCTGCATCGCATCATTGGCATAAACGGCAACATCGTGACACTCATGGGCGACGGCAACATCAAGGGCACGGAGACTTGCCACGCAGAAGACATATGCGGCATCGTGACCCGCTATCTCCATCCACGCCTTTCCTTCTCGGCTACGAGTATGGCGACACGTCGCGCTGTGAGGTTGTGGCGGGCGCTGCTTCCCCTGCGCTATCCACTGTTGAAATTATATAGTTTATTACGCAAACTACATCTGATATGAAAATAAAAGACGGTTTTGAATTGCGAGAGATTTGCGGCGAGAATGTGATTATCGCCTACGGAGAAGAGAACATCAACTTCTCCACTCTGATTGCCCTCAACGAGAGCGCCGCCACCATCTGGAAAGCCGTTGTAGGCAAAGAGTTTTCCGTTGAAGACATGGCGAAGGCCCTCTGCGAAGAATACGAAGTGGAAAACGATAAGGCTACAGCCGACTGCGAAGCAATAGCGCGCGAATGGCACGAATTAGGACTTTGCTAACAGCCTTCGGGGTATTCATATCCCTGTCGCTCCTCGCCCAGCACCACACAATAATGGACGAGAGTATACGCACGTTGCAAGTGAAGGTGAACGACGACAGGACTCTGCCGCCCGTCATTTCCCTCAACGGCAGTTCTGTTTTGAATATCGGCTGGGACCAGTTGTCCCATACCTACCATCGCTACACCTACCATCTCCAGCATTGCGACAAGATGTGGGAACCCTCGACAGAAATCTTCGAAAGCGACTGGCTCTCGGGCTTGAACGATCTGCCTGTGGATAATTATCGCACAAGTTTCAACACATCGCAACTCTACACCCACTACCAGCTGTCCATACCAAATAAGGATGTCCAACCACGCCTTTCCGGCAACTACAAACTGGAAATACGCGAAGACGACGAGTGTGTCATCGAGGTGCAGTTCTGCGTAGTGGACAAGGTGATGCCCATTTCCGTCGGCTGTTCCTCCAACACGGACATAGACTTCCAAAAGAACCACCAGCAACTTACCGTCGGTGTAAACTACAACGGAGTACGAGTCGTGGATGTAGACGAACAACTTTACATGCGTGTAATCCAGAACCGTCATTGGGATGAACGCGTAGAGGGAATCTACCCAAATATCCGGAAGGCCACAGGCATGGAGTTCAGCCACCACCGCGGCCTCATCTTTGAGGCAGGCAACGAGTTTCACAAATTCGAACTGCTCGACGTTCACAAGCCAGGACTTGGCATCGACTACATACGCTGGTACGACCCTTGGTGGCACATCACTCTCAACGAAGACCGTCCTGCCCGCGCCTATGTCAGCGACGAGGACCAGAACGGAACCTTTGTCATCCGTCGCAACTGGGACGAGGACAACGACATCATGGCCGAATACGTCATCGTACACTTCTCCCTCAAAACCACTCCTTTGACCAATTCTGGAGACGTGTATGTCAGCGGACAGTGGACACTGGGCGAAAAGAGCGAGGAATACCGCATGGATTACAACATGGATCTTGGCATCTACGAGAAGGGTATTCTCATGAAGCAAGGCTACTATAATTACGAATACATCCAGAGCAACGGTAGCACGAGCCGCACTATGGGCAGCTTCTACCAGACAGAAAATGAATATCAGATACTGCTTTATTACCGTGAGCAGGGCGGTCGCTACGATCGTCTTGTCGGTTATGCCCTGGTGCACAGCTAATGCAGAGAGCGACTCGCTGCGCGTGGTGGACTTGCTACAACGGGGATGTACCCTCGAAAAGGGTGCCAATCTCATGCTGTGGTACGGAAAGGAGTTCATCGGCACACCCTACAAGGCACAGACTCTCGAGATAAATTCCACAGAGCAACTCGTGGTAAACCTCCGTGCGATGGATTGCACCACTTTCGTTGAAACCGTTGCCGCCCTCACTCTCACCACCCGCGAGGGTTCCACATCCTTCGCCGACTTCAGGAAAAACCTGCAACGCCTGCGCTATCATCTCGGTCTGCTGGACGGATATGCCTCGCGTAACCATTATTTCCAATGGTGGATAGACAGCAACGCACAGATGGGACTAATCGAGGAGATTCGCCCCACAGTTAACACCCGCCCCATGACACTGCACCTTAATTATATGTCGCGCCACGTGAATTCTTATCCCATGCTGAAAGACGACCCCACAGCACAGCGCCTTATCAGCGGGCACGAGAAAACAAGCAGCAATCATACGGTGTTCTATCTGCCCAAGAGCGAAGTAGGTAAAGATGCCAAAACCCTCGGATTCATCGAGAGTGGTGACATCCTCGTCATCACCACCTCAAAAGAAGGACTCGACTGCTCCCATCTTGGTATTGCCGTGTGGGGACGCGATGGGAAACTGCATCTTCTCAATGCTTCACAGATACGCAAGAAAGTGGTGGTGGAGCCTCACACGCTATTCGACTACATGCTGCGGCATTCCACGCAAACTGGCATCAGAATCGTCCGTCTCCGCGCCAACAAGGTGAAATAGTAGTTTCTGACGGGCACTGACAGCTATACGGAAGGGTAGCTTTTACTCATTTTCACGACTTCACGACATTCACAACATTCGCGACATTGCTGTTTCATTTTTTTTTCGTATCTTTGCTGCCAAAATCGAACTACACATCATGGCTCAGGAACTCATTCTCATCCGAATCACCGGTGAAGACCGGCCTGGACTCACCGCAAGCATCATGGGAATACTCGCCCAATACGATGCCGACATCATGGATATCGGACAAGCCGACATTCACAAGACGCTATCTCTCGGACTTCTCATCCGCGTGGACGAGCAGAACAGTGGTCCCCTGATGAAGAACGTACTGTTCAAGACAGCAGAGTTGGGGGTCAACGTGCGCTTTTTCCCTGTCTCCAACGACGATTACAACGCATGGGTAGGCCGCCAAGGCAAAAACCGCTACATACTCACCGTACTGGGCAGACGTCTGGAAGCCCGTCAAATAGAAGCTGTCACAAAAGTTATTGCAGAGCAAGATCTCAATATCGACTCCATACGCCGACTCACCGGCCGTCCTCCACTTGACGAAAACGCGGAGGACCCAAATGCAACTCGCAACAAGGCCTGCATCGAATTCTCCCTGCGAGGCACCCCGCGCGACCGCAGTGAAATGCAGCGTGAACTGCTCAAGATGAGCAGCAAGATGGCTATGGACTGCTCGTTCCAGCAGGACAATATGTACCGCCGCATGCGACGGCTCATCTGCTTCGATATGGATTCCACGCTGATTCAGGCTGAATGCATCGACGAACTGGCCGCACGTCACGGTGTGGGTGAAAAGGTAGCAGCCATCACAGAGAGAGCCATGCGGGGCGAGATAGATTTCAAGGAATCGTTCACCGAGCGCGTTGCTCTGCTTAAAGGACTGGATGTGTCCGTCATGCAGGACATCGCAGAGCATCTGCCCATAACGGAAGGTGCAGAGCGGCTGATGGCAGTGCTTAAGAAATACGGCTACAAGATTGCCATACTTTCCGGTGGATTCACTTTCTTCGGCGAATACCTGCAGAAAAAACTTGGAATCGACTACGTATATGCCAACGAGCTGGAAGTGGGAGAAGACGGCAAACTCACCGGTCGCTACGTAGGCGACATCGTTGACGGCACACGCAAGGCAGAACTCTTGCGCCTCATTGCCCAGGTGGAGAAAGTGGATCTGGCACAAACCATTGCCGTGGGCGATGGAGCAAACGACCTGCCGATGCTCTCCCTTGCAGGCTTGGGCATAGCCTTCCACGCAAAGCCGCGCGTAGTGGCCGACGCAAAACAGAGCATCAACACGATCGGTCTTGACGGTGTGCTCTACTTCCTCGGATTCAAAGATTCATACCTCGATATATGAAGAAAACCATAATAGATGCTTTCGAGCATTCTGTATCTACCTTCCCGGACAACACTTTTCTCCTGGAAAAGGTAGGAAAAGAGTGGACACGAACCACATATAAGGAAACGCAGCGCGAGGTATATCGCCTGGGCGCAGGACTGCAGGCCCTCGGTGTCAGCAGCGGAGACAATATGGCACTACTGTCCGAAGGGCGCAATCTGTGGATTATCTCCGAGTTGGCAATGTTCTATGCCGGTGCTGTGAATGTACCACTCTCCATCAAACTGGAGGAAGCAGGCGATTTGCTCTTCCGCCTGGAGCACAGCGATGCGCGCTATGTCATCGTAAGCGGCAACCAACTGCGCAAAATACGCGGCATCATTGCAAAATTACCCAAGGTGGAGCGTGTCATAGTGCTAGACAAGCAGACCGAATACGCGCCGAAAGAAGTCTTCGTGGACGATGTAATGCTAATGGGCGACCGTTTTATTGAAGAAAAAGGGTTGGAACAAATGCTTTCCGTCGGCCAAGCACTCAAAAACGACACTTTAGCCACCATCACCTATACCAGCGGTACCACCGCCGATCCAAAAGGTGTGTGCCTCACGCATCGCAACTATACGGCCAACGTGGAACAGAGTCTTTCACTCATTCCCATTGACGACACCTGGCGTACACTGATTATTCTGCCGCTGGACCATTGCTTCGCCCATGTCTGCGGCTTTTATTGCATAATGGAGCGAGGAGCATCGTGTGCTACTGTGCAGGTGGGACGCACCCCGATGGAAACGCTCAAAAACATTCCCGTCAACATCAGAGAGATTGCTCCGGACTTCATCCTCTCCGTACCAGCTTTGGCTAAAAGTTTCAAGAAGAATATTGAGGGCGGCATACAGAAACAAGGAAAGGTTGCTTTAAAACTCTTCAAATGGGGCAAGGCTGTGCGCCAATGTTACTTCGGCGAGAGCAACCTTGACGGAAAAGGGTGGCGCAGGATGCTGATACCTCTGGTGTGGCTCTTCGACCAAATCCTTTTCAATAAGGTGAGGGCTGGATTTGGCGGCAGAATGCGTTTCTTCGTCGGTGGCGGAGCACTGCTCGACAAAGACCTGCAACACTTCTACATCGGCATCGGTCTGCCTATGTTCCAAGGCTACGGACTCTCGGAAGCCACACCCGTCATCTCCAGCAACACTGCTGACCGTTATCGATTCGGTTCATCTGGACGTCTGGTCTCTCCCATTGAGGTACGCATCTGCGATGATAACGGAAAAGACCTGCCCACCGGACAGATGGGTGAAATCGTGGTTAAAGGCGAAAACGTTATGGCTGGATATTGGAAAAACCCGGGAGCCACTGCTGATACAGTCAAGGACGGATGGCTCTATACCGGCGATTTGGGATACATGTCGGAAGAAGGGTTGCTCTACGTCAAAGGACGGTTCAAGAGCCTGCTCATCTCGGCCGACGGAGAGAAATACAGCCCGGAGGGTATTGAGGAGTCACTTGTACAACACTGCGAAGCCATCGACCAAATCATGCTTTACAATAACCAGAGTCCCATCACATCTGCCCTTATAGTGCCCGCAAAAGACAAATTGACACGCATGGGTTACGACTTGAGTAAAGAACAGGGATGTCGCGATGCGCTCGCTGAGATTGACCGCGAAATACGCCAGTTCCTCAAGGGAGGTGCATTCTACGGACAATTCCCGGAACGTTGGCTGCCCGGCACTTTTGCCGTACTCAGCGAACCATTCTCCGAGCAGAACCACATGATAAACTCCACCATGAAACTCGTCCGTCCCAAGGTGGAGCAGATATACAAGGAGCGATTGGAATACGTCTATACCAGTGAAGGGCGCAAAATTGACAATCCCTTAAACATCAACGCCCTTGGCTAATCGCGTTTCACTTTCTCACGTGCTCAAATACACTGGCGTATTTGGCGGCGTCCAGGTGCTGAAAGCCTTGGCCAGTCTCATACGCAACAAACTGGCTGCTATACTTTTGGGTACGGCGGGCATGGGACTCAACGCGGTGTTTCAAAACATCGGTGAGCTGATATATTCGGCCACCAACATGGGTATTCCATTCAGCAGCACACGCAACCTCTCCGAGTCTTACGAGCAGCAGGACAGCAGCGCTACGACAGATTTGGTGCAAGTCATCCGCACCTGGGCTCTTTGGACGGCACTCGTCGCGGCTCTCATCTGCCTTCTCGGCGCCTGGGGGCTCGACTGGTATTTCTTTTCCGATAACAGCCACAGTCATCTACTCGAAATCATGCTGCTGAGCCTCTATGTTATGAGCCTGCCGCTTGAGGCTGCTGAATGCGCTATTCTCAAAGGCACCCGCCAACTCAAAAGTGTGGCCACAGTAGAAACCGTTGCCGCCTTCGGCACCATTCTCTGCACCATCCCATTCTATTGGCTTTGGGGCTTGAAGGGAGTGGCCGTTTCCCTGGTAGTGTGTGGATGGATGGTAGTGGGCGTGCACGCCTACTACACACTTCGCATGTACCCCTACCGCGTCAAACCTTTTCATGCTGATATGTTGTACGACGGGGCTCCGCTTCTCAGCCTTGGCATCCCTTATATGATGGCTGCAGCAGTTGGTGCCCTCTCCACCAGTCTCATCTACGGATTTCTTTCCGGAGAGAGTGAAATCGGCATGTACAAGGCGGCCTACAGTATGATTGTCACCTACGCCGGAATGGCTTTCGTTGCGCTGGACAACGACTTTTTCCCCCGCCTGGCCGCCATCAACAACAATTTGAACAACCGCAACTACGCCATCAACCAGCAGATACAGGTATGCTGTATGCTCTCCGGCATCATGATGAGTTTTATGGTGATGATTATGCCCTGGCTCATCGAAATTCTTCTCTCCCGTGAATTCCTGCCTGCTGTCCCCATGGCAACAGCCGGAGCATTCTACATTTATATGCGTTCCGTCAATCTTCCACTGGGGTATCTTTCTCTGGCTCGCGGCGAGAGTAAGGTGTTCCTGCTTATGGAGGTTCTCTACGACATTCTGGCCGTAGCGCTCGTTGGTGCCGGATACAAATTGTACGGCCTTTTGGGATGCGGCATCGCACTTTCGTCCGCCGGCATCGCAGAGTCGCTCATCCTGCTATTCACCTATGGAATCCGCTATCAGTTCCGTTTGGAGCACAAGACTGTTTTCTACCTCATCGGGATGTCAGTACTTTTAGGACTCTCCATCATTGCCGCAATATCATGAAGATTTCCGTTTTAATGGCGGTCTATAACAGCGAGAAATGGCTGCCACAGGCTCTTCAGTCGATACTTGTCGACCAAACCCATCAGGATGTCGAACTCATTGCCATTGACGACTGCAGCACCGACCGTTCACCCGAAATTCTGACCGAATGGCAGGCACGGGACGTCCGGCTGAAGGTGTTGCGCACACCAGTCAACAGAGGTCAGGCTGTTGCCCGCAATCTCGGTATTGCAAACATCACCGGTGACGTGGTCTGTATGGTGGACAGCGACGACTGGTTGGATTCCAAAGCTCTCGAACTTATCATTCAGCCATTTGAAAAGAATCCGGATGTGGATTGTGCACTCTTTCGTCTGGTCAAAGACTATGGTAATGGCAGACAAAAAGACTACGATATACCCTATCAGGACGGCGATGTCATAGACGGTGAAAAAGCTTTCAGACAAAGTCTCACATGGATAATTCACGGTCTCTATGCAATCAGGAGTGACATACAGAGAAAGTTCCCCTACGATGAGAGCACCCGCCTCTACAGCGACGACAACACCACGAGGATTCACTATCTCCACAGCCGAAAAGTCGCTTTCACCGGCGGCACTTATTACTACAGGCAACATGAAGAGAGCCACACGGCGCGCCTTTCCATGGACCGCTTCCTTTATATGGAAGCCAACCTCAGTATGAAGCGCCAACTGGAACAGGAACACGTCTCCCCGGACATTCTTCGTCTGTACGAAGAGCACCGTTGGCTCAATTACATCGGTCAGTGGGCCCTCTATTATTATAATAAGGAATACTTCAACGCCACAGAGCGCAAGGAGATTCTCAAGCGCCTTAACACCTGCCACACCACTTTCTCCGGACAGCCGCACCGCCTGAAATTCGGTTACATCCGTCTATCACCCTATGCTCTGTTTGTCTTGCAGGAAAAGCTCTATTTTACGCTGCGTTCCATAATGGAATGGTATAGGCGCTCATACTGTTGCGCCACCTGTACAAAGTCATAGTGACGGCGCACATAGATGACGGACTCTCTCTTCATCTCATCCACCTTCTCCGGATGAAGCACCAATGACTCCAAAGCCCTGAAGACACTCTCCCGGGTGGGTTCCACATTGACAATCGGTCTCAGTTTCTTTTCGCCCAACAGTTCATAGTGTTCCGGCTCTCCTCCCCCTACCACGACGATTCCTTTTGACATTGCCAGCAAAGCATTCATCGCCGGAGCGTAGCCATAAAGCTGGTCTATCAGCACATCGCTGTCCTCTATAATCCGACAGTATTCGTCAAACGGGAGTCCTTCTGCTACACGCAGTTCCATACGATCGGAATACTTTGCCTCCACCTCGCGGGCAACCTCCAGCATGATGTCCGTGCCCTTATAAGCCGAGCGCCCTTTGCTGATACCGATGAAAATGCGCAGCCTGCCGTCCGTCTTACGCGGCCGAACATTCTCGGAAATCACTATCGGGAAAGGAATATAGACGAGCTTGTTTTTCAGACGGCCCTCTTCCGCCAGTTCATAAGTGACGAAATATTCGTAGAGACCGGCAACAATAGCATCCGCATCTTGAGCAACGGCTTTGGTGAGAGCCTCCCGTGCAGTGCCTACCCACTCACGATAATCACTCTGAGCCACATCATCGCTTCGGCTCTCGTCCCCGATATTGAAATCGCTGTAGCGCATCGGACGCAACTCGTGATTTACACTCACCCAGTAGTAATCCATACCGAAAGCACACATCACCATTTTGCCGTTGTGACGACGGAGATAGCGATAAAAAAGCATCATACGTTCGGCCTTCAATTCCAAAAACATCGGGTTTATAATTTGCACCACATCGTAGCCTCGCATCCGGGGCAATGCTTTCATGAGACGCCATAGGAAAGATATCTTTCCCCAAAAGCCGCTCCGGCGACAGAGATCCACGTCTCTGGGATAGTTCTTCCACCCATCACCGTCGGACATTACGCACACCTCATGGCCCAGCTTTCTCAAGCCGGCGGCCAAAGTGGTATGCACGTTGCTGTATTCACCCAGAAGCAATATCCTCATCGCCATAAACACAACAGGTTTCTCAATCCGATAAAATCCAAGACAACAGCTTTCACCATCACTCGCCACCCCGTAAGGCGGAAAGGATTCACTCTGCGCGAAGGAAGCAGCACCTCTTTTCCACCAATTCTCCACAATGTGATATGCATATTGACTAAGGCCATATACCACGCATCATCAAGTTCAATTCCCAATATACGGGCGGCACGGAGATGGTTCCTGATTGCCAACGTCATACTGTCAACAGACGGCGTACTGCATATACCTTCCGGATTTGGAGTATAGTGATAGAGCCCGTAGGGAATTGTTGCCACCAAGCGCATTCTCAACATCAGCGAGGGCAACAGATATATATCCTCATGATATTCTCCGTCCGGGAATCGCAGCCCGTCGAAAAGCGTGCGTCTGAAGACCTTGCACCACACAGCGCAGCGCTCCCATTGGCGATGTGTGAGCCAATACTCGCCCACTCTTCCGTTCAGTCGCGAGATGCCTGTCGCCACAGGGTCCTTCATACGTTTCCCACCGTATTCTACGGGAAACTCCACCATATCTATCCGGTCTGAATCCAACGTCTCGCCCAAGAAACGGGAGACTGCCTCATAGGTGGTATCGTCAATGTAGTCGTCACTGTCAACAAAGGTGACCCACTCTCCCTTCACCTCTGCCAATCCAGCGTTACGGGCAGAAGACAATCCACCGTTCTTCTTATGAATCACTCTGATTCGACGGTCTCTTTCTGCCCATTCGTCACAAAGTGCAGGACAGCGGTCAGAACTTCCGTCATCCACTAGGATAATATCCAGGTCGCGATATGTCTGACGGGTCACACTCTCAAGGCAACGGTTCAGTGTGCTCTCTACGCGATAAACAGGTATTATGACAGAAAGTGTTCCCATTCCTCTATTATCTTCTCTTTATCAAAACGGCAAGAAAGCCGTGCTGCTTCCCGCCCCATACGTTGCCGTAAAGATACGTCGTCCATTAAACTGGTGAGTCGCTCCACGAAAGCATCGTCGTCAGAATAAGGTATCAGGAATCCTGTCTGCCCGTCCACGATAATATCGGCAGGACCGTATTTACAATCAAACACCACACAGGGCAAAGCGCACTTCTGCCCCTCAATCAAACTCATCGGGAAACCCTCACTGCGGGATGTCATCACCTGAATACTTGCCTGTCGATAGGCCGACGGCATATCCTCTGTGGCGTAGTGGCATTCCAGTGACCAATCCGAATGTGTCTGTTGTATCCGAGCCCAGAGACTCTCCAGCCTCTCTATATTTTTCTCTGGGCATCTCCTGCCCACAAAGATGACATGGCGGGCATTATAATCCGGTTCACCAGCAGAAATAATATCTGTAAAATTAGGAATAACCACCACACGATGTGCTTTCCTGTATTCTCCCGCATCACCGTGAGTGAGACACACCACACTTTCCACGCGACGTTCCATACGGGGATATAGCCACAGATGGTTGTTACTCCAACGCGCACCATGTGATTCAAATATCATCCGCCCCTTCCACGATGTCCACCCTGCTATCCACGCTCCCATAGCACGAAACAGAATCGTAGCATCCGGCCGGATTTCCTTCACTACACGATTAAAGCGACAAAGCACGCGGAGCAATGCCAAAGGATACGCCAGTTTACCCGATGGTTCCTTCACGTCAAGACAGCAGCGTCGCACCCGTTCGTCTATAGGAAATGCAACAGGAGAGTTCTCTTTCCAAACCGTCATCAGCACTACATCGTGCCCACGTTCCGACAGAGCATTTATCTTTGACGTAAGGATGCGTTCCAAGCCGCCCTTCACCGACAGATGTTCTATGACATACAGGATTCTCATCTGAGCGAAAGATAATAGGCAAGTTTATAGTATGCAAACAACTTCAGACTGGGATTCCTGCCCAACAGATTGCATCTGACAATCGGTCGCAGAAGAGGAAATGAGCCCCTTACCATCCATGCGACATGATTTTCCTGGAGATGTCTTGCCGTCTGTCCCAACTTCGTATGAGATTCCAGCAAAGAGGCATAAGTATGATGTGTGCGCAGGGATTCCTCCGTTTTCTCAAGAAACCTCCTGCTCTCCTCCGTATCATCGTGAAGAAGGGGATTGTCGATGGGATATACCATGACACCCTTTTCCTGCAGGCGCAAACCGAGAATCACATCTTCCCAACCGTATGTCGTCAACATCTCATCAAAGCGCACGGAAAGGAACACATCACGTTTTATAAGAAAATTAAACGTACTGAGATGAGTGGAAACAAGTCCTACACGCAGTTCGTAATCCCTGTCGTATTTCCAACGCAGCATACAACATGGCTCAGGTGCAGCCTCACGATGGGTAATACCTCCGCACACAAGCAGATGTCCCTCTTTTGCCGCTTTGATGTATTGCTGAATGAAATCTTCGCGCACCACCTTGGCATCTGCATCGACAAAAAGCAACCACTCCCCTTTCGCCTCCTCGGCAAGTCTGTTGCGGATAGCAGAACGCCCCACGTTGTCTGCACGACGTTCATAACGGCAATTGGACAGTTCGTTGATTTTCAGATTGGCAATATGTGACACCTGATTATGTCCGCCGTCCTCGAATACAATGACTTCGTAATCCTCCATACTGGCATCCAGCTGCGCATGAATATCTTCCACCAGTTTGTAGCAGGTGCACTCGTAGGTCGGTATGAGAACAGACAGCATCATCTCTTTCTCAGTTCCCAAAAAGCCACAGCGGATGCTGCGGCAACATTCAATGAATCCACTCCGTGGTGCATCGGAATGCGCACAGTGTAGTCTGCGGATGATATCACACTTTGTGGCAAGCCATCGCCCTCCGTACCCATGATAAGAGCGATGCGATCCACATCGCGGAGCACAGGACTGTCGAGCGAAATGCTTTCGTCCGTCAGCGCCATCGCAGCTGTTTTGAATCCGTACTCGTGCACTTCCTCTATATCATCTATCCACGTCCAAGGCACCAGGAATACCGTTCCCATCGACACCCGCACAGCACGCCGGTTGAGAGGGTCGCACGCATCGCGTGTCAGCAATATACCGTCCATCCCCAGAGCTGCAGCACTGCGGAAGATAGCACCCACATTGGTGGAATCGCACACAGCATCTATTATGCAAAGGCGATGCGCCTTCTCACACACTTCGCGCACAGACGGCAGCGACGGACGACGCATTGCTGCCAACACACCGCGCGTGAGAGTATAGCCCGTGAGTTTTGCCAAAAGTTCGCGCGAACCGGTATACACCGTGACACCATCCAAACGCCCGATAATATCCTTTGCATCTCCCTCTATATGACGTTCCTCGCAAAGTATGCTCTCAGGCACGTAGCCCACCTCCATCGCCACGCGTATCACTTTGGGACTCTCCGCAATAAAGAGTCCCTGCTCCGGGTGCAACTCATTACGAAGCTGCGCCTCCGTGAGACGTGAATACACCGCGATGTTTCCGTCTTCTATAGAACTGATGTGGCAGATATTAGCCATGCGCGGTCGTCAGAATCTGTGAGTCGTGGAAGTAGCGTCTCCCGCACCTTCTCATGATATGCATTCAGCCAGGATATTTCCTCCGGCGTAAGAAGTTCTTTCACTATGGGACGTTTGTCATAAGGACACATCGTCAGAGGCTCAAAACACAGGAACCGTCCTCCCTGTCCTCCGGGATAGGTTTCCACCTCTGCGGGGCGTATGAGCATTGTGTTCTCGTGGCGCACTCCGAAACGTCCGGCAAGATAAATACCCGGTTCGTCTGTCATCGTCTGTCCTGCATAAAGAGGGGCTACGGTGTCGGGGCGCACATTCTTGCGAAACTGACAGGGTCCCTCGTGAATCTCCAGACGGTGTCCCACCCCGTGTCCTGTGCCGTGACCGTAGTCGTGGCCTTCCCGCCACATGGCCATTCGCGCCAGCGTGTCGAGCTGCAAACCGCACGTTCCTTCCGGGAAAATAGCGTTTTGGAGTTGCAGATGTCCCTTCAGCACGAGGGTGTACACACGACGCTCCTCTTCCGTAAGAGGTCCGAGAGGTATGGTGCGCGTGATGTCCGTACTGCCGCAGTCGTAGTGTCCTCCGCTGTCGAGAAGCAGGAAACTCTTCGGCGCAAGCGGTATGTCCGTTTCGGGAGTGGGTTCGTAGTGTACCACAGCCCCGTGAGCACCGTACGCACTTATTGTTTCAAAGGAGAGTCCCCGGAAACCCGGTTGCCCCGCCCTGAGTGCTGTCAGCGTCCTGTCGGCAGACATCTCCGTCCACTGCGTGACATCCGCCCCGTCTATCATACGCAGGAATCTCACCATCGCAATGCCGTCCCTGATATGTGCTTCGCGATAACCCGCCTGCTCCGTTTCGTTCTTCACCGCCCTCCAATATGGAATCGGTGTCTCGCCCTTGAGATGCGCCGGTGCCTGCTCGTAGGGCATCACAGAAATACCAAGCCCCTTCAAGTAAGTTCCCACTTCGGGAGTCACCTGCTTATCGCTCACATAGAGCACATGAGCACCGCTCTCTCTCACAAGGAGATAACTCACAAAGACCGGTGTATAGGGGATGTCGTCGCCTCTCATATTGAGCAGCCATCCTATCTCCGCCAGCGACGAAACAAGGCATTCATTCCGACCGTTCTCCTTCATCCATGAAAGCAGACGCGAGAGTTTGCTTTCCGCACTCTCTCCAGCCAGTTCCAATGGTACAATCTCTATCTGCGAGAGCGGCAAAGCCGGGCGTCCTTCCCACAGAGCGTCTGTTTCCTTCTCTGTGAGGTATTGCGCCGTGAGTCCGCGCTGCTGCAGCCATTCGTCAATCGTTTCGTCCACGAGGTCCTTCTTCAGGGCAAAACCGCTTCCCTCCAACTGCTCCTCCGCTGCGAGCCAGTAGCGCGAATCCGTCCAAAGATAAGCCTCCTCCTGAGTCACCACCGCCGTACCAGCACTCCCCGTAAAACCCGTGAGCCACTCCCTTGTCTTCCAGTGAGCCGGCACATATTCCGAACCGTGCGGATCCTCCGTAGGAACCACGATGACCTGCCGTCCCTGCTCCTTCATCCAGGAGCGCAGCAGCGCCAGTCTATCCGCCGATGATTGTAGTGATGCCATATCTGTTGAATATTTCCTGAGCCTGAGCGAGTTGCTCCTCTGTGGGAACACTCATCTCATAGCCCTTCGGATTGTATTTCGTACCCATACGGGTGTGTTTCGCCTTCCCCACATCGTGATACGGCAGCAAATTCACCTGCTCCGGAATCGACGGCAGCGAGGATATAAAGAGGGCCGTCTTCTCCAGATTCTCCTCATCATTGTTCACTCCAGCGATGAGCGGAATGCGTATCCACAGCTGCGGACGCTGCTTCATTGCAGAGAAGCGCTGTATGTTTTCCAGAATATGTTCGTTGCCCACACCCGTGTATTTCTCGTGCTGCACGGAGTCCATGTGTTTCAGGTCCACCATGAAGAGCTCGGCATGCGCCGCCACGTGCTCCACCGTCTCCCACGAAGCATACAGCGTAGTGTCCACAGTGCGGTGGAATCCCTTCTTCCCAAGTGCCTCCAACACCTCGACGAGCGCCTCCGGATGCATGAGCGGTTCGCCGCCGCACAGCGTCACGCCGCCGCCCGATTCCTCCATCACCTGCCTCTCCTTCTCCACCGTCTTGAGTATCTCCTCCAGCGTCCAGTCCTTGCCGGCCACCTGCAGCGCCAGTGTGGGACAGGCATCCACGCCCTCTGTCTCGTGCGCTCCGCAGTGTATGCACTTCGATGCTGTGAAGAGCCGCGTGGGTTCGTAGCTTATCCCTTCCGGATTGTGACACCACACGCAGTGCAGGGGACATCCCTTCATGAACAGCGTGGTGCGTATTCCCGGTCCGTCGTGGATGGCAAAACGTTTTACGTCAAAAAGCCTCATTCTCCGTGCGTGCGATAATCTCGTTCTGCAACTGCGGTGTCATATCGTTGAAGTAGTCGCTGTAACCGGCCACGCGCACCAGCAGGTCGCGATAGCGCTCCGGATGCTTCTGTGCATCGTGCAGCGTTTCCGTATCCACCACATTGAACTGTATGTGATGTCCGCCCAGATTGAAATACGTGCGGATGAGACTACCCAGTTTCCTGAGGTCCTCCTCGCTCTTCATCATCTCCGGCACGAAACGCACGTTGAGCAGCGTGCCGCCCGACTTCGTCTGATCCAGTTTGCCCAGACTCTTCACAACGCTCGTGGGTCCCTGCGTGTCTGCTCCGTGTGCCGGCGACGTACCGTCGGAGATGGCGAATTTCGCCATACGACCGTTCACACTGGCACCGCATACCGAACCGAAATAGTTGTGACACGTGGTCGACAGCATATTGAGCTGCGTCTTGCCTCCGCGCGTATTGGGATGACCCTCGATGGCGTCCACAAGGTCGTCGTACACCTTCACCGCAATGGCGTCGGCCTCATCGTTGTCGTTGCCGAAAAACGGCGTGTGGTTGATGATATACTGTCGCATTTTCTCCTCGCCTTCCCAGTTGGCGGCAACGGCCTTGAGAATCTCGTCCATCGTGTAGCGACCCGTCTCAAAGACGTGTGTCTTGAGGGTGGAGAGACAGTCGGTAATCGTGCCCAGACCCGTGCACTGTATGTAGGTCGTATTGTAGCGCGCACCACCGCTGTAGTAATCCTGTCCCTTCTCGATGCAGTCGTCGATGAAGAGCGAAAGGAACGTAGCCGGAGCATAGAGGGAAAACATGCGCTCGATGTAATTGTTCACCGCCAGCTTCATGTTCACGAAATAGAGCATCTGCCTGTGATATGCCTCATAGAGCTGCTCGTACGATGTGAAAGTGCGCGGGTCGCCCGTCTCCAGTCCCAGTTTCTTGCCGCTCACGGGGTCGAGACCGTTGTTGAGCGTTATCTCCAGTATCTTGGGTGTATTGAGATATCCCGTGAGGATATATGCCTCCTTGCCGAAAGCTCCCACCTCGATGCATCCCGAGCATCCGCCCTCGTTGGCATCCTCGCGGCTCTTGCCCTGACGCATGAGTTCCTTGGTGTAGGTGTCGGGGTTGAACACCGACGGATAACCGTGTCCCTGACGTATCACCTTCGTGGCTGCCAGGATGAACTCGTCGGGAGTCACCTTTGCCACATGTACAGAGAGTCCGGGCTGCAGTTCGTGCAGTTCCTCCTGCACCTCCAGTATCATATACGATATCTCGTTGACGGCGTTGCGTCCTTCGCGGTCGATACCCCCGATATTGATATTCGTGAAGTCGTTGTACGTACCGCTCTCCAGTGCCGTCACTCCCACCTTCGGGGGTGCGGGCTGGTTGTTGAACTTAATCCAGAAGCAGCTGATAAGTTCCTTTGCCTTCTCGCGTGTCAGCGTACCGTCCTCGATACCCTTCTTGTAGAACGGCCACAGATGCTGGTCGATATGTCCGGGATTCATGCAGTCCCAGCCGTTGAGCTCGGTCACTGTGCCCAGATGCACGAACCAGTACATCTGTATTGCCTCCTGCATATCCCTCGGAGCATGTGCGGGCACCCATCGGCACACGTCGGCTATCTTGAGCAGTTCCGCCCTGCGCTTCTCGTCCTTTGTCTCGCGAGCCATCTTCTCTGCCAGCTCGGCATGGCGCTCTGCAAACAGTATGGCGGCATCGCACGAGATGTCCATAGCCTCCAGTTCCTGCTGCTTGTCGGTGGCCAGCGGGTCGTTGATATAGTCCAGCGATGCTATGCGCTCCGCAATGCGTTTCTTGCAATCGAGCAGACCGCGCTGATACATCTTGCCGTCCATCGCTGTGTGTCCGCCGGCTCTCTGTTCCATGAATTCCGTGAACACTCCTGCGTGATACGCCTCCTCCCATTCCTTCGACACGTGCGAGAAGATGCGCTCTCTCTGGGTGCGTCCCTGCCAGTAGGGTATCACCTCGCGTTCGTAGGTGGCGATATCCTCCTCTGAGATGAAGTAGGGCTGCAGTTCGCGTGTGTTGAGCGTATGCAGATCCTCCACCGTGTGGCACGTCAGTTCCGGGAAGGTGGGCACAGCCTTTGGTTTGGGACCGCGCTCTCCCACGATGAGTTCGTCCTCACCGATGTATATCGTCTTCTTCCTGCATATCTCGTAGAAGTTTCTGGCGCGCAGGATGCAGTTGGGCATCTTGCCGTAGTTCTCCTTGTAGAATGCCGTCTCGATGAGCGCTCTCTCAATGGTCAGCGTGGTGGGTGTGTCGATACTCTGCTTGCGCAGACGTTTGATGCGCTCGTTCATTCCCCCGTCGTTGCCGGGATATGTCAATGGATATTTCATGCGTTCTTTGCTGCTTCCACCTCGTCGGCGGTCATTGGTTTCACTTTATTGCCCAGACGGCGTGCTCCGCCCGGTGTTATCAGATAGTCCTCCTCGTTGCGTATTCCTCCGAAGTCGCGCCATTTGCGCATTTCGTCGTAGCAGAGGAAGTCCTTGTGCAGTCCCTGGCTCTCCCAGAGGTCCATCAGCTGCGGGATGAAGTAGATGCCCGGTTCGATGGTGAGCACGAAACCCGGTTCGAGCTTCCTGCCCAGTCGCAGGCTCTTGAATCCGAACTGCTTGGATTTCTCCATGCCTCCGTAGCCCACATACTTCTCTCCGAGATTCTCCATGTCGTGCACGTCGAGTCCCATCATGTGTCCCACTCCGCAGGGGAAGAACATGGCGTAGGCACCGCTCTCCGCTGCATCGCGTGCATTGCCTTTCACCAGACCAAGTCCCTTGAGTCCCTCGCAGATGGTCTCAGCTGCCTTGAGGTGCACCTCGCGGAAATTCACTCCGGGTGCCAGCATACTCACTGCTGCCTGATGTGCTCCGTACAGGATGTCGAACACCGTGCGCTGCTGCTCCGTGAAGTGCGCTCCCACGGGCATCGTGCTCGAGAGGTCGCCGGCATAGTGCATCGGACTCTCACCTCCTGCATCCACCAGCAGCATCTGTCCCTCGCGCATCCGGTTCTCCTGCGAATGATTGTGCAGCGTCTGCCCGTTGACGGTGCAGATGATGGGGAACGACATCTCGCATCCCGCCAGGAATGCCGTCTTCCTTATCTCCGCAGCCACCTCGCATTCCAGCCGTCCCGGCCGGCACGCTCTCATGGCAGCCACGTGCATATCCACAGAGCGGTCCACACCGATTTCTATCTGCTCCACCTCCTCGGGTGTCTTGTGATTGCGCATCTCGGCCACAGCCACAATAAACTCCTCCGAGGGCTCCTGGGCCCACAGCGAAAGTATCTTCTCGTGCTCTGCGCGGTAAGGGGGCAGTGTGTGCACCTTCTGCCCTTTCTTCAGGGCTGCTGTCACGTAGGGTTCGAACTCTGCTCTCGCCCTCACGTCGCTCACTCCCACCAGCGCGCTCATCTCCTTCTTTGTGGGCATATCGCCCATCCACACGATGTCGTCGATGGTGAGTTCGTCGGCAAAGATTATCTCCTTGTCGCCGTCGATGTCTATCAGGGCACACATTCCTGCATAGTCAGAACCGAAGTAATACAGCATCGTACTGTCCTGACGGAAGGCGTAACCGTTGTCGCGGTAGTTCATCCCCACCTCCTCGTTACCGATGAAGACAAGCAAGCCCTTGCCCACTCTCTTCTTGAGCTCGGCCCTGCGGCGGATATAGGTTTCTTCTCTGAAGTATTTCATAGTCTGATGTGACTTTAAACTCTAAACTCTAAACTTTAAACTCACTTCAGTCCTGCCTTGAGCGAACGTATCACTGCAGAGGTGAATCCAGCATGATCCAGTTCATTGAGTCCCTTGATGGTCACTCCACCGGGTGTCGTCACCTTGTCGATAGCCTCTTCGGGGTGCCATCCGGTCTCCTTGAGCAGCGACACAGCGCCCTGCATCGTCTGCAGCGCAATCTGCTTTGCCTGCTGGGGATAGAAACCCATCTCGCAACCGGCCTGCATCTGAGCCCTCACGTAGCGCATCACGTACGCAATGCCGCACGAAGCCATCATCATACCGGCTGCCACCAGGTTTTCCGCCACCGCAAGTGTGTCACCCACAAGGTCGTAAAGCGACTTTACCTTGGAGAGCGTCTCCTCCGTTGCGCTCTCACCTTTGGCAATGAAAGACATCGAGGCGCCGTATTCGGCCGCAATATTGGGAATCACGTAGCAGAACTGCCCGTTGCGGCCAAAGGCTTCAACGAGCTTCTCCGTGGTGAAATTGGCGGCATCGCTCACCAGCACCTGCCTTTCCGTATCCACCGCATCCTTAATTTCCTGTATGACGACGGGCATCAGCCAGGGCTTCACCACCATCACCACCACATCGGCACCCTTCACGGCCTCCCTGTTGTCCGTCGTGGTCACCAATGAGGGGTACTTTGCCTTAAACTCCGAGAGCAACTTCTCGTTCTTGTCGGCCACTGTTATCTGTTCCAGTTTACCACTCTTTGCCCAGCCGTGGATGAGCGCTCCGCCCATGTTCCCGGCACCAATAACAGTTATCTTCATTCTTCTGTATTTTTTATCGTTCTTTTACTCTCGTCCACCCATTCCTTCATTTCCTCCTTAGAGGCGTTATTGAGCAGTCTGCCCGCCTTCCAGTTCACCAGAGGATAGGCCTTCTTGAGGTCCTCGCAGGCCTTAATGATGCTGCTGCTGCCACTGGTGGCAAAGGGAATCACTGTCTTGCCCTTGAAATCGTACGACTCCATGAAGGTGTTGATGATGGCGGGACGTGTATTCCACCAGATGGGGAAACCGACGTACACCACATCGTAGCCCTGCAGGTCAGCAAGCGTCTTGGCAATGGCCGGACGACTGTTTTTGTCCGACATCTCGAGGGAGGAACGGCTCTGTTTGTTTCTCCAGTCGAGGTCGGCCGCCGTATAGGGCTTCATGGGTTTGATTTCATACAGGTTGGCACCTGTCACAGCAGCCAGCCGTTCCGCCACACCTCTTGTCACACCCGAAGCTGAAAAGTAGACCACCAGCACTTTCAGGCCTTCAACATTCGCCTGCGGTTCCTTAGGTCCCTTGGGATATACCCCCAAAACCAACAGCAGTGCCATCAACATCAATGCAATTCTTTTCATATTCCTGCTATTTTATTCGTTGAACTTTCATGTGCCAAGAGTCACGGGCCGGAGTCCGGCCTTTTCTGCGCACAAAGATAGTAAATTTATTCTTTATGACGCCTTTATTTGTACAAATTATCGTACTATTGTCCTTGTTTGTCCTCCAACGCGCGTTTACGGGAAGTAAACGTATCTGCAAAACCAGTCAAAATGCCTTGTTTTCCGTTAACATTCGAGAGAATTTGTGCAGGCATAAAAAAGTCCCCGCAGATGGGTGAATTGTCTGCGACTTCCGGATCTGGCTCAACCTTCACTTTACCCACTGTTGTCATGCAGGCCTGGAACTGCACCAAAGGGAAGCCTGAGAACAGTCAGAGAACAACATCAAACCAATCAGTTTTTCTTTCACAGTTCCTCGTTTCATCTATCGGGCATCTATCGGGCATCTATCGAGCATCTATCGGGGATGTATCGGGAATCTATCGGAAAATCCCGACTGATGGTCGATTGAAGACAGAGACATGATACAACTCACCTGGAGATTATTTTGCACCTGCAGGAGACAAGAATTTTCCTAAATTAAAATTTCGGACATTTTGGACATCGGTTTTTGGGGAAATACGCAAAAAAAATCGTACCTTTGCAGTCAGATTCTACAGAAAACACATGAAAACACTCATCGACGTACATACCCACACCATCGCCAGCGGTCACGCATACAGCACCGTTCAGGAGATGGCGCAGGCAGCAGCCTCAAAGGGTATACAGATACTTGGCATCACGGAGCACGCCCCCTCGCTGCCCGGCACATGCACTCCTATCTATTTCCGCAACCTTCACGTAGTGCCGCGAGAGATGTACGGCGTCAAACTGCTCATGGGTGCCGAACTCAACATCCTCGACACCAAGGGGTCGCTCGACCTCGACGAGCACTACTATCGCGACTATCTCGACCTGCGTATCGCGGGAATACACCAGCTATGCTACGAATCGGGCACTCCCGAAGAGAACACGCAGGGCATGATAGAGGTCATACGCAATCCGTGGGTACAGATTATCTCCCATCCGGGCGACGGCACAGCAGATCTTATCTTCGAACCTATCGTACGGGCCGCAAAGGAGGCTCACACCCTGCTGGAGATAAACTCCTCATCGCTCATTCCTTCCCGCCACAAAGCTCAGGCGCGCCCCAACAATCTGGAGATACTGCGTCTCTGCAAGGAACTGCGTGTACCCATCATTCTCGGTTCGGATGCACACATCTCTTTTTCCGTCGGCGACTACCGTTATGCCCTCCCGCTGCTTGAGGAGACACACTTCCCGGAGGAGCTTGTCGTCAACGACAAACCCGACTTTTTCCTCGATTACATCGCAAAAACGCATCGCACCTTTTCATCGTGATGCAAAATTTAGTCTCACGACTGATATTTTCTACGATTTCACCGGTGTTAAACCCATTTCTGCAGCTTTCTCCAACATAAAACGGAAAGCAGCTTCATGAGTATTGGGAATCTGCGACTCCCAAATAGCATCCTTCACAGCCTGCTTGAGGTCGCCTACAGGACGCGAAGGCGGAAGACCGAATGTCTCCATAATCTCCTCGCCGGAGATAGGATTCTGCCACGTGCGGTAGTTGTCACGGGCCGCAAGGTCACGTATCTTCTCCCTGACAAGCTGGAAGTTCTCAAGAAAACGGGCCTTCTTCTCACGGTTCTTGGACGTGACATCTGCCTCGCATAAGAGCATAAGGTCGTCAATGTCCTCACCGGCCTCGAAAAGCAGACGTCGCACAGCGTGGTCGGTGACCTCTTCGTCGGCAATGGCTATAGGACGCATGTGAAGCGCCACAAGTTTCTCCACATAGTGCATACGCTCGTCCATAGGCAGTTTCATGCGGCGGAATATGCCCTGCACCATCTTCGCTCCGATATTGTTGTGATTGTGGAACGTCCAGCCTACCGTAGCCTCCCAGCGCTTGCTGCGCGGTTTGCCGATATCGTGGAGCAGTGCCGCCCAGCGCAGGAAAAGCGAGGAGGTGGTACGGGATATATTGTCGAGCACCTCAAGGGTGTGGTAAAAATTATCCTTATGTGCACGTCCGTTGCGTGTCTCGATGCCGCGCATAGCTGCCAGTTCGGGGAATATGATGTCGAGAAGTCCGCACTGTTCCAGGAGCACGAAACCTATGGAGGGCGCCGGAGCGAGTATTATCTTGTTGAGTTCGTCAATGATACGTTCGCCCGATATAATCTTTATACGCTCCGCCATGCGCCTGAGAGCCTCCGACGTCTCTTCCTCTATCTGGAAATTCAACTGTGTGGCGAAACGTACGCAGCGCATCATACGCAGTGGATCGTCGGAGAATGTAATATCCGGATCGAGAGGTGTGGCGATGATACCATCCTCGAGATCGTAGAGACCCTGATACATATCCACAAGGCGTCCGTAGCGCGTAGCACCGGAGTCATCGTCCGTATGGTTGAGACAGATAGCCATCGCGTTGATAGTGAAATCGCGGCGGCTGATATCATCCTCCAGCGTACCGTCCTCCACGACAGGTTTGCGCGAGTCGTGGGAATAGCTCTCGCGGCGTGCTCCGACGAATTCCACCTCCGTCTCCTCACCATCGTGATGCCACTTCACCTGTGCCGTACCGAAATTTTTGAATACGGAGAGTACAGCACCCCGTCCGAGCCGCTTCTTGAGTGCCTTTGCCACCTCGATGCCGCTGCCCACCACCACCACATCGATGTCCTTGGAAGGCCTTTCGAGGAATATGTCGCGCACATAGCCTCCCACGACGTAGCAGTCCACACCGAGTTCGTCCGCCACATATCCTATGGTGGAGAGCAGAGGGGCGTGCTCCTCGCGCAGCAGCGCAGAGCAGTCGCAACCGTCGCTATAGTCGGAGAGGCGAATCACTTCTGGAGGTCCTCTTCAAGTTTACGCTGGAAAAACTTCACCTTCATATCGAGGCGTTTGAACTCCTCGTTGTGAGCACGCAGAGCCTCGTGGGAGAGACCTTCTGGCACGGTGCGCAGAGCATCGAGAGAGTCGTTGGCCGCCTGCAGTTCTATGCTATCGAGAAGCAGTATGGCCTGACGTCGTTCCGCGATGGCTTCGGGGAAACGGTGACGCAGAGCGTATATAGTGTCTCGCGCCACATCGTAGCGACGCAGCGCCATAGCGTTGCGAGATTTCTCAAGATACTGCTCCGCCTCGCTAGGACCGGAGACGCAACCACAAAGCATCAGGATGAAAAGAAGGAGAACTGTCTGTTTCATGAGAAAAGAGGGAATATGAAACGAACGATGTCATTACCGAAAGCCAGACACATCAGGGCGATGATGATACCCAAGCCGATGCGTTCTATCCATATCATAACGGTCTCTGAGGGTTCGTGACCCGTGACGCCCTCATAAATCAGCAGCGCAATGTGGCCGCCGTCAAGACCGGGGATGGGCAGTATGTTCATCACAGCAAGGATGATGGAAAGGAAAGCGGTGATATTCCAGAAATGATACCAGTCCCACGTGCTGGGGAAGATGCTGCCGATGGTGATGAAGGAACCCACACTCTGAGCGCCCTCTCTCGAGAACACGTAACGCAGGTCGGATACGTAGCCTTTGAGCGTATGCCATCCGTAACGTATGCCGGCAGGGATACATGACAGCGCGGTATAGTCGCGGTGTGCTATCCACGATTCAGGCAGGATGCGCGGCTTGCCTTCAGGCAGTGCGATGCGCATGAAAGGCGGCTGCTGCTGGAGCATCTCAATGAGGTTCATGTCGTCTGGCATGGGAATTATCACCTCCTCTCCGCCCCGACGCACAGTAACCGTGGTGGCGGTGGAAATGTCGCGCAGCACACTCGTCTGCCACTCCTGCACAGGTTTACCGTCCACCTCCACAGGAAGATCACCGTTGCGGAAACCTATCTCCTGAGCATACTGGTTGTATTCAAAACCGTCTTTGATATTGTCTATGGGAAGATAGTCCTCGCCCCACGAGAACATGATGGCGGAATAGATGACGAAGGCTGTGATAAGGTTCATCAGCACACCGCCCGCCATGATGAAGAAACGCTGGGGAATACTCTTAGAGCGGAACTCATCGGGCTGGGCCGGCTGCCGGAGCTGCTCGGTGTCCATCGACTCGTCCACCATTCCCGCTATCTTGACATAACCTCCGAGAGGTATCCATCCGATGCCGTAGTCCGTCTCGTTATCCCTGAAACGGGGAAAAAGGCGCGTGAACCACTTCATACGGGTGGAGAAAATGCGGAATCTGTAGTCGAAAAACATATAGAATTTCTCCACCCTCACACCGAAGAGCTTGGAGAAACCGAAATGACCACCCTCGTGGAGCACGATGAGAAGGCTCAGGGAAAGGATGAGTTGGAGAGCTTTTATAAGTACTGTCATAGGAGTGATGTTGCTATTTTACGTGTTTCGGCATCGAGTGCGAGATAGTCATCCAGCGAAGGTTCCTTCACTGCGGGCATTCTCGTGAGGCACTCGGCCACTATGTCTGCCATCTGCAGGAAACGGCAGCGCTCCTGACGGAAAGCGAGATTCACCACCTCATTGGCGGCATTGAGCACGCAGGGCGCCCCTCCGCCCATACGGATGGCACGATAGGCCTGTGCCAGACAGGGGAAACGCTCCAGGTCGGGAGCCTCGAAAGTCATCTGGGAGAGTTTATACCAGTCCACACGGGGAAAGTCGCTCTTGAGACGGCGGGGATAAGAGAGAGCCAGCTGAATGGGTATCTTCATGTCGGGCATACCCATCTGTCCCACCACAGCACCGTCCTCAAATTCCACTGCGCTGTGCAGAATACTCTGGGGATGCACCACCACCTGTATTCTGTCAGCAGGCACGTCGAAAAGCCAACGGGCTTCGATGACTTCGAATCCCTTGTTCATCATCGTCGCCGAATCGATGGTTATCTTGGCACCCATATCCCAGTTGGGATGTCGCAACGCCTGGGCGGCCGTCACCTCCTGCATCTGCTCCAGGGAGAAGGTGCGGAAGGGACCTCCCGAGGCGGTGAGTATTATCTTCTCTATGGCATTATCCTCCTCGCCCATCAGACTCTGGAAGATGGCAGAATGCTCCGAATCGACAGGAAGCACCGACACACGGTTTTCCAAACAGAGACGGGTCACCAGTTCACCGGCCACCACGAGTGTCTCCTTGTTGGCAAGGGCTATCGTCTTACGTGCCTTGACTGCTGCTATCGTGGGACGCAGACCTGCGAATCCCACCAGTGCCGTAAGCACCACATCGACGGGGTCCATCTGGCACACCTGCTGCAGGGCATCCTCACCGGCATACACCTGAATCGGCAAGTCGTCGAGAGCCTCGCTCACCTTTCCGTATTGCGTCTCATCGGCAATCACCACCGCAGCGGGCTGGAAGGCACGGGCCTGGGCTATAAGCAGGTCTGCATTGCGTCCGGCCGTGAGAACATAGGCCTCGAAGAGATCGGGATGTGCCGCAATCACTTCCAGTGCCTGGGTGCCTATGCTGCCAGTGCTACCAAGGATGCATATCTTCTTTGTGGTATTGTTGTCCATATCTTTATTATATCATTGGTCCAGAAGCCCTTCGGGGAGCGTCATGTAAACGATGCGGTCCTGGGCGTCTATGGAGGTAATAAACGGTTCTGCTGCAGGAATAAGGCGACCGTCGGAGAGCACGAAAAGCACGTTGGCCGTGGAGTCGTCCACACTTTCAATCTCCCCTATCCTCTCACCGTCTGCCACAACGGCATAACCCGTGAGGCGTCGGAGTGGCATATCGGAAACACCTGCATCGGTGGCATCCGGAGTGAGTGCGTGGGGAAACCACACCTCCGCACCGCAAAGTTCCTCTGCCTGCTCTATTGTGTCGATGTCGCGGAACTTGAACAGACACACCGAGTCGGAACGGAAGCGCCACTCCTCAAAGAAGAACGGAATATAGCAACCGTCTAGTAGGAGAAATACATAGTCGGCATCTGCACGGTCCCACACATCATCGGTGAAGGTGCACGAAAGTTCGCCCTTCACACCGTGAGTGCGCGTCAGTTGGCCTATTCTGTAAACGTCCTGCTCCGTTATCATCTCTCAACTATCACCTTTCACCTCTCAACTCCCTTCACTCTTCTCTGCTGATTACGGCACCGAGAGCCGACAGACGCTTTTCGATGTCCTGATAACCTCGGTCGATCTGTCCTATGTTATCGATGCGAGACATACCCTTTGCGGAGAGTGCGGCAATGAGCAGGGCGATACCTGCGCGGATGTCAGGAGAAGTCATGCGGCCTCCGTGAAGAGGACGCTGCTTGTCGTGCCCCACCACAACAGCACGGTGCGGGTCGCAGAGAATTATCTGGGCACCCATGTCGATGAGTTTGTCCACGAAGAAGAGGCGCGACTCGAACATCTTCTGGTGTATCAGCACCGAACCCTTCGCCTGCGTGCTCACCACGAGGAGCACACTGAGCAGGTCGGGAGTGAGACCCGGCCAGGGAGCGTCGGCAAGTGTCATGAACGAACCGTCGATAAAGGAGTCTATCTCGTAGTGGTCCTGACAGGGCACGAAAATATCATCGCCGTCGCGCTGCACCTCGACACCCAGACGGCGGAAGGTGTAGGGAATGATGCCCAACTGGTCGTAGCGCACATTGCGGATACGTATGCCGTCGCCGCACATTGCCGCCAACCCGATGAACGAACCAACCTCAATCATGTCGGGCAGGATAAGATGCTCCGTACCATGCAGCGCCTCCACACCGTCGATGGTGAGCAGATTGGAAGCAATACCCGAAATCCTTGCACCCATAGCGTTGAGCATTCTGCAGAGCTGTTGGATATAGGGCTCGCAGGCTGCGTTGTATATCGTAGTGCGCCCCTTGGCAAGTACAGCAGCCATGATGATATTTGCCGTACCCGTGACAGAAGCCTCATCGAGAAGCATATAAGTGCCCGTAAGACCCTTTCCGGCACGTATATCGAAGAGGGAGCGCTGGCGGTCGTAGATGAAGTCCGCACCCAGTTTCTTGATACCGAGGAAATGGGTATCAAGACGACGACGGCCTATCTGGTCGCCACCCGGTTTGGACACCAGAGCACGCCCGTAACGTGCCACCAGAGGACCTATGAACATCACGCTGCCGCGCAGTCTCGCAGAGCGCGAGAGATAGGCATCACTCTCGAGGAAGGAGAGATTGAGTTCGTCAGCCTGAAACGTCATTTCGTCACGGGAATGGCGGGTGACCTTCACGCCTATATCCTCCAGCAGACGTATCTGATTGGCCACATCGGCTATATCAGGGATATTCTTGATACGCACCGGTTCAGACGTGAGCAGCGTGGCACACAGCACCTGCAATGCCTCGTTCTTGGCACCCTGCGGCGTTATCTCACCCCTGAGAGGATGACCTCCCTCAATGATAAATGCACTCATAGAGGAATCAGCGTTTTTTCTTTTTCTTGGAAACAGATTCCTTCATATCCGGCTGGGATACAGCGCGGTTGATAAGGCTGTCCACCTGAGCGGAGAGAGCCTCGCGACGTTCGTCGTAGGGCAGTGAATTGACGTATGCCACCGCCTGTTCCAGAAGATAACCGAACTGGCGTCTGTGTATGCTCTTCATAGGATAGGCCATAGGCTGGGGATGACTGTTCTCCTCCTGAGGGTCTATCTCCACAGGATAGTCCACATCCAACTGGTAACCGGACATCTGAGCCAGATGATTCCACAGCTTGCGTCTGGTATCCTCCTGAGCATAGCGCTCCTGCACCACAGAGGCCATGATACGCACAATCTGTTCGGCACAGGCCTGACGCTCTGCAGGATCCTCTATGGCGAGACAGTGAGCCACCGCCTCGTGCACGGCGCGACCGTATTCCGGCAGAATGAGCTGGGGACGCTCCGTATTATATTCCATTTGTCTTTCCATCATAACAGGTTTTTCGATTTAATTGCCACAAATTCCTTGAGATAGAACGGCTCGAAATAAGCCGTATCCTGGAATTCACCGCGCAGGAATGCACGCTCGGCAAGCGGCAGCATGTTCTTGGCCAGAGGCACCACACCATCCATGAAACGTGCATTAGGATGCTTTATCACCTCTTTGCATTTGTCTGCTCCGTCACCGAAGAAATACACGGGACGCTCTGCAAGAATATCCGAGAACGAGCTGTCCGTGATGATTTCCGCTGCTGTGTGGCGCAACTCCCTGAGAGCACGGTCGTACACCGCCGTATATACCTCCATGCGTCGCGCATCTATCATAGGCACCAGCAGAGCACCCTCCTCCACTCTCTCCCTTAGCAGCAGAGGTACGCAAAGCAGCGGCAGCGTGGGCACTGCAACCAGAGGCACACCGCGTCCGTAAGCTATACCCTTCGCCATGGAGACACCGATACGCAGACCAGTATAACTACCCGGCCCCTGACTTACGGCAACGGCATCCAGAGGGATTGCATGACTCTCGGCAAAAGACAGGGCCTCTTCGCAAAACACACCGCAGAGCACCGCATGATTGGGCCCATCGCGGTCTTCCTTATGCATGAGCAGCGCTCCGTCCTGACTCAGCGCCACACTGCATGTGCGCGCGGATGTTTCTATATGAAGTATTGTAGCCAAAGGATAAATGCTCGCTTTTCAGGTGCAAAATTACAAAATAATTCATGATTTACTCATTTCTGTCTGCTTATTTATCTCACAATATAACTATTTTTCGTATTTTTGCGATTGAAAAACGTTTGAACCATGATACTCTCAATGACCGGCTACGGAAAAAACACCGTAAGCTACAACGACAAAAAGATAAGTTGCGAGATACGCTCCCTCAACTCGAAAGCCCTCGATCTCACCACCCGCGTCGCCACTCTCTACCGCGAGAAGGAGATGGAGGTGCGCTCCCTCATCGGGGAGAAGCTCCTCAGGGGCAAGGTGGAGTGCTCGCTGTGGTTTGACCGCGATAGCGGCAGCGAACCTGCTATGCTCAACACCGCGCTCATGAAGGAATACCTGTCACTCTTCCGCGAGGCTGCAAAGGACGGCATCCCCATGCCGGAAGACATAGGTGCCTCACTGCTGCGCATGCCTGAAGTGCTCACACGCCACGCTGACGAGACACTCACCGAGGAGGAATGGCAGGCAGCCCGCGAAGCCGTCACGGGAGCCCTTGAGCAACTGATAGCATTCCGACGCCAGGAGGGAGAGGCGTTGGAGCGAATGTTCCGCGAGAAGGCGGACAACATAGAGAAACTGCTTGCATCCATCGAACCCTACGAAACCGGCCGTAAGCAACGCGTCAAGGCACGCCTCCTGGAAGCACTTGCAGCCATTCCGGAGGCACAGTTCGACCAGAACCGCCTGGAACAGGAAATGATATTCTATATCGAGAAACTCGACATCTCCGAGGAGAAACAGCGCCTCACCAACCATCTCAACTACTTCCGCGAGACGCTCTCCGGCAACTTCGGACAGGGCAAGAAACTGGGATTCATAGCCCAGGAGATGGGACGTGAGATCAACACCACGGGCAGCAAGTCCAACCAGGCTGAAATGCAGCTCATCGTGGTGGGCATGAAAGACGAATTGGAACAGATAAAGGAGCAGGTGCTCAACGTATTATGAAAGGTAAATGCATCATCTTCAGTGCCCCGTCGGGCAGCGGCAAGAGCACACTCGTCCACTGGCTCATGGACACACACCCCGAGCTTCGCCTGGCTTTCAGCGTGAGCGCCACCAGCCGTGCACCGCGAGGAACAGAGCAGGACGGAGTGGACTATTTCTTCCTCTCTCCGGAGGAGTTTCGCGAACGCATCGCCAAAGGAGATTTCCTTGAATACGAGGAGGTGTACGGCGGCAATTTCTACGGCACACTGCGCTCTCAGGTGACAGCAGCCCTGGACAAAGGTATCAATGTCATCTTCGACATCGACGTGAAGGGCGGCGTGAATATCAAGAGGCAGTTTGGGGACAAAGCGCTCAGCATCTTCGTGTGCCCCCCCTCGCTGGAGGCTCTGCGCAACCGCCTGGAGGGGCGAGGCACGGAGACACCCGAGAAGATAGAGATGCGCCTGGCGAAGGCCGGTGAAGAGATGACCTATTCCACACAATTCGACCGCGTTGTGGTGAACGACGTGCTGGAGGAGGCCAAAGCTGAAGTATTCCGTCTTGTAAGTGATTTCGTATGTCAGAAGGATTGACGGTGTCCGCAGGCACCAAGGAGGAGAAGTATCAGGAACTCATCCCGCAGCTGGAGGCTGTCGTCTCCTGCGAGACGGATGTCATAGCCAATATGGCGAATATGGCAAGCATGCTGCACGAGACGTTCGGTTTCTGGTGGACGGGATTCTACCGGGTTGTGGACGACATGCTTGTTCTGGGTCCTTTTCAGGGACCCTTGGCATGCACGCGCATACGCAAAGGAAAAGGTGTGTGCGGCACAGCATGGGCCAGCGGTGAGACCGTCGTTGTGCCGGATGTGGAACAGTTTCCCGGACACATCGCATGTTCCAGTGAAAGCCGTAGCGAGATTGTGGTACCCGTTTTCAAAGGTTCCGCCATCGTTGCCGTGCTGGACATCGACAGCCGCGAACTATCCACTTTCGACGAAACAGACAGGAAGTATCTTGAGAAAGCGGTGACGCTCCTTTCTTCCTGAACAACCCACGACCACTTTGCAAGCTCGCCCTGTTGTTAAGAAATGTTAATTTTATAACCATTTACAATACAAAAATCCCGTTTTTTATTATCTTTGTAGTCGAAAATACGATAAAAATAACTGATTATAATGCAAATTCTAATCTTATTGTTATTATTATCAGGCACTTTGACGGGAATGACAGCAACGGAAAGCGAAGCTGCCGAGATACCTGATTCTTTACTTTCAGAAGACAAAGCCCGCCAAATATTCTACACGGATTCGGATCAGGCTCACGACATCATACAGGCCATGCGTGTGGGACAGACGGAACCGCAATGGAAACTGGATATGTACGAGGGTAATCTGTACTTCATGGGACGTCTGTTCCGCCGTGCACTCTCCTACCACATGAAAGCATACCGGGACAAGGCCGTGAACAGGGACCCGCAGGCAAAAATCCTGCTGCTGAGGTGTCTGATGGACGACTACGACTTCCTGAAACAGAAAAAGGAGTTGATGGAGACCTATCTCGAACTGGACGAGCTGGCAAAGAAGCACAAAGATGCCACCCACATGGCTCTGGCCAAATTCAAACGCGGTAAGACAAAGTTTTACCAAGGAGACAGAAAGGAAGGCTACGAGATGTGCCAGAGCGCGGTAAAACAGATGCATAAGACTGATTACCATTGGAAAAACAAGGAACTCGCCTCTTTCTATGCCGAGCTTACAAAGATGTACATGAAGGACAGCCTTTACAGCGACGCTCTACGCACGTCAATGGCTCAGGAACAGAGCATCCGGGAGGACACCGCCCTGCACGTGCCGCGGGCCAGACTGCGCACCCTCCGCCGTCTTTATGCCATACGAGCCCTGCTGCTGGCAAAAATGGGACGCTTTGCGGAAGCCGACAGCATCTATGAACTTTGCAAGGCCACCGGAGTGAAAGACCCCATCGTGGGACGCGACCTGGTTGCTTATTTGCAACTGCGCGCCAAATACAACGATGCATTGGACGTTTTGGCTTACACGGAAAACATACTCCGTACGGACGGAGACACCGTCAACGTCTCATTTCAGGATTTATACTACGACAAAGCCAGGGCACTGCTCGGACTGGAAGACTATGAGAACGCTGCCCGCTACTATGCCGCCGCCGTTGCAATGAACGAAAGCATACATATGCAGACATCCCGGCAACTGGCCCAATCCACTATCGACCTGTTGGAACACAAGTATGATCTGGCAAGGCGAGGTTGGTGGATGACCATCGCGATAATCATGGGAATGGTGCTGTTTGTCATTTCCGTCATGCTGATTGTCTACAACCGCATAATCAGCCATCGTAACAGGACAATGTCAGCTACGCTCAACAAAATGCTCTTCTATCGTCAGTCGGCAATGCAGAACGAGAGTTTGAATCCCGATGAAACCGAAGAAAATAACATAAGCGATTCCGACAGGGAAGAGTTTGTCCTATTCAGGGAGACAGACAAACGAATCACCGTGGAAAGGCTGTTCTGCAATCCGGATTTCGGTCGCGACGATCTTGTGCGCCTGACCGGCCTGGACAAAAACCGCCTGCCCGCTTTCATCCAGAAATTTACCGAGCTCAACGTGACGGGATACATCAATTCCAAGCGTATGGAATATGCCGCCTATATGATGAAACGCCACCCGGATTACACCCTGAATGCCATCGCTGAGGCTTGCGGTATCAAGAGTCCGGCCACATTTATCCGCAACTTCAAGGCTGCGTTCGGTATGGCTCCTTCCGACTATCGAAAGGAAATAAATGTCAATTACCCCCCCCAGTAGGACAAAATGAAAACTAATTCGGACAAATTGATAAATTTTATACAAAAAAACAACCCTATCGGACAAATCGATAAAAATTGACACGAAAATATTTGGTGTTAATCAAAAAAAACATTGTACCTTTGCGCAATAATTATTTGTTCAAGGTACATGTATACGTATAGAACTTATAGGATTTGCAGAATTTTCGCACTGTTGCTGATTATTCTAACCTCGACGGCAAAAGCCCAGAAGGTGAGCATCAGCAACAATCTGCTCTATGATGCAACGCTGACCCCCAACCTAAGAGTCGGTGTACGGGTGGCTCCCAAGTGGTCTCTCGGTCTGACGGCAGGTTATCGTCCATGGCCCACCAACGACAAAACCGACCAGAAATGGCGCCATCTGCTTATTTCACCCTCTGTGCGCTATTGGAGGGACTCCGTCAATGTGCACCATTTCTTCGGAGCAAATCTTATCTATGCCCACTACAACGTTGCCAATCTGCATCTGCCTTTCGGTCTCTACAAGTCGCTGCGCGACGAGCGCCACGAAGGAGACATGGGAGCAATCGGTATATTCTATGGTTATTCCTGGCCTTTGGGTCGCCACTGGAACATCGAGGCAATGATAGGCGCAGCCATCGGATATGCACGCTACAACCGCTACGAATGCGGACACTGCGGTAGGAAGATAGGCAGGGAAGGCACCGTTTTCGGTATGCCGCAGGCTGCCATCAACATCGTTTATGTCCTCCCGGGACGTCCTGCAAAGCAGAAAGTTGTGGAACCGCTCCCCGTTGTTGTGATACCACCTGTCATCGAAGAGCCTGTGGAGCCTGTAGCTCCTGTAATTGTCGTGCCGGAACCGAAGCCTATAGAGGTATTGCGCAGCAACAATCCGTTCATCCATCATATTTCAGAATACAAGCCATATGACCGCTCTATGTCCCTGCGCCGCGACAAGGAGGCCCTCTACGTGCATTTCCCGGTGGCTCAGTCCGCACTGCAGGCCGATTTCGGCAACAACAGTCAGATTATGAACCGCATCATCGAGGTGACCCGCAAGATGATGAATGACAGCACCGCAGAGCTCTGCAAGATTCAAATTGTCGGACTGGCCTCCATCGAAGGCTCCGTCGCCGGCAACGAAAAACTTGCCTCTAACCGTGCTCTGGCTCTCCAGCACTATGTGCAGGAGCAGCTGCAGCTTCCCGACTCTGTGTTTGACACCGTCGGCGGAGGCGAGGCATGGGCAGATTTCCGCGATCAGTTGCAGGAATTTGCAGAGAAGGAATCCGAGCAGACGGCAAAGGAACTGCAGCAGGCTTTGGACATCATCGACCGCGAGAGCGACCCGAATCTTCGTGAGAGCAGGTTACGCCGCCTGAACGGAGGACGCACCTGGCAATACATCAAGGCAAACATACTCAGCGACCAGCGCAACTCCGGATATATCCGCATTTATTATGAGGACGTAGAAGTCACTGAAAACAAAGATTAAAAAACTAAAACGAGAAAACAATTAACACTATTTATTAACCAATTCATTACAACAATGAAAAAGTATTTCAACTATGCCTATGTCGGTGCGATAGCACTGCTTGGCGCAAGCGGCTTCACAGCTTGCTCGTCTGCGGACGACATCATCGAGGTGGAAGAGCCTCAGGCAAAAGTAGCAGAGAATCCTACTTATGATCCCGTAGCAAAGACCGTTACAGCACAATTCGTGCTGAATGTTTCTTCTGCATCAAACAACAACACAACCCGTATGGCTGCAGAAACTGTACAAAAGGCGGCAAACTTCCGCGGCATGAAGGATGCCAAGCTTATCGGTTTGTCAACTGGCCACAGCAGTTATCTGGCTCCATACAATGGAGAGGCCACGACTGACCCTTACTATGCAGTCAAGAAAACCTATGATTTGGGTACTCTCTACGCTGCTAATTCTATTTCTAATGAAGGTACAAACAACAGAGACAACAGTTCCCGCCGTGTATTGCAGCTGGTTTTGCCTCTGCAAACTGATGCCATGCTGGTTTATGCACGTGCAATACCTTCTGGTACTGATGAAGAGAACGGTAAAGTTAGTATGAATGTAACGGGTAACCCCGAAAACACTACCTTCAGTCTGGTTTCCCGTCTCGGTGACAAGGGTACTGCATATGAGCAGACACTCGCTATGTCTGCCGCCATCATCAATCGTGTGATGGGTGTTTCACTTGATGCAACAACAGGTCCTTGGACTAACGAAGAGAACCACACTACCAGTGAAGAAGCACTGGATGCTATTTCTTGGAAGGGCTTAGGAGATGCAACTAGCGGTTTGGTTGCACTGGAAGAACTTTTAGCGAAGGCATATAACGAAATGACTACCTTGGGAACTGGTGAATATCGTGCAGGTAATGCAAAAGCCGTTAAGAAAATGATGTTTGACCTGTATCAAACGATGAACACTGTTTATGGTGCAACAGCCACCAGTGACAAGGAGTTTAACGCTCAGCGTCTGGCTTTTGAAATTAGAGGCCGTATCGCAAAGTATTTTGGCGGCTTAACCGCAGAAAACACAACTACATTCCATAATCTAGGTACCATTGGTGAGAGCAACACTATTGCCAACAGTCTGAAAGAAGGTAACGTCGTTACTGACCAGGCAGACTTCAATTCAAAGTTTGGAAGCGTGACTGACGATCTCCTGAGAACATTCCCTTCTTCTTTTGGTCTGCCTGAGGGCGTAGCACAGCTGAGTGTATCTAATGAGGATGTTTTCAGCTACAAGACTGAGAACAATTCATTACTGGGAAGTGGAACTATTAGCGCAAGCAACTATATGTTCCCATCTGAACTGATGTACTTTGACAACAGTGCTCTGCGTGTTAACGATGCCGAGAAGGACCAGAATGGCTATCCCAACGGCTATAACAACTGGGATACGAACGCATCATGGACAGGTTGGACTACAGGTGCTGTAGTTGCTTCTACCCGTAGCGTAGCCGTAAAGAACAACATCAACTATGGTGTTGCCATGTTGAAATCATCAGTTGCACTTGACGGCACTGAGTTCCAGGACAACAGAGCAGCAGTCGTTGGATCATCGTCAACAAACCAGATCCTCTCTAAGACAGATGTTGAGAAGTTTACCCTGACAGGTGTTCTTGTTGGCGGTCAGATTAACCAACTGGGTTGGGATTACCTTGCTAAGACACCAGCCACTTCCAGTAACTGGAACTATGTTGTTTACGACAACAAGATTCCTAACGACGGAAAAATACCTACTGTGATAGACAAGGAGAATTACACTTTGTTGTTCGACAACTATAACTCTACTCTTGCTGCTAATGCACAGAGTGATGTATATGTTGCTTTGGAATTTGTCAACAACTCTGAGAAGGCTTTCTATGGCAAGGGCAATATTGTTCCTGTAGGAGGTACTTTCTATCTGGTGGCTAAGTTGACAAAGGGCGCTAACACTATTGCATCATGGAACAGTACATATGCTATTCCTCCATACAACGGTTCAGGTGCTTCTTCAGAGATCACTCGTATCTTTGTTCAGGACTTCATGACTACTGCAACATTCAAGATCGGTAACACCTCTTTGCAGAATGCGTTTGTCACCATGCCTGACCTGCGTTCAACACAGTCTTCTCTCGGACTTTCTGTTAACCTCGATTGGCAGACTGGTCTCAGCTTCGAAACTGTTCTCGGACAATAATTGAAACAAAAAAAACGCTGTGAAGACAAGACGAAATACTTTCATGATGGGAATCCTGCTGTCAGCCTGCTGGCTGGCAGCGGGATGCTCCGCCATTGATGATGACTTGTCGGACTGCCCTGCAGACGAGCAGCAGTATCGGATGGTCTATCAGTTGAAACTGATAACCAATATGACTACTGAGATTTCGACCAAACTCAACACGGTGACGGAAACCAGCGTTGCGAACGCGCTGAGGGCATACTTGAGTAATATCTTCACAGCCTTCGCCCACGATGTGGACCTCTCGTTCTACGACACAGACGACAGTTTCGCACGTCTGCATCACGACAGACACATCATGGATGCCAATCAAAAAAGCTATACGTTGACACTGCCGATGCGAAAATACAAGCATCTGGCGGTTGCCAACATAGTTGACAACGAGACGGTGAACATGAAGGGAGATGAGTTCAGCAACACATCGACACTGGTTCAGGATGAAGGTACGAGAGCGACATTGCCCATAGAGTATATGGCACCGCATACGACAGGAGTGTTCACTGCCCGTGAGTCGATGGAAGTGCTCGAAGGCATTGACCAGACTTTCAACGTGAAACTGTATATGGCAAACAGTGCTGTCACATTGGTCATTGACCCGAATGGGCATGCATTTAAGGACGTCAGGGTCTTTGCCACCGGCTTTGCCAGCTCGTTCTATATCAGCGACAGCACATACGTATATACCGACAACCCTCCGTTGGTGAAAGCCAACGAGATTGATACGGAATGCGAACTGTTGTGCTTCACCTCCGTCAACTTCCCGTCACGCGATGCCGATGCCGATGCTCCGGACACTCCGTTGTGGCACTTCAAAGTGTATGTGACCAAGAATGACAACAGCGTCACGGAGACAACACTCGACATTTCCGAGGCCCTGCAGGCCGGTGAACTGAAAATCATAAAGGGCTCGTTTGATGACGAAGGCGCTGTCCGTCCCTACGACTCAGCCGTGGGTGTCAGCGTGGTGTTAGACTGGAATACAGGTGGAGAATACGAGCCTATATTATAACAACTATAAAAATTAGGGTACGCGCGTGAAGACCGCTGTAAGACATATCGCATATTATCTGTTGTTGAGCATGATTATGATATCATGTTCAGCATCCGATGATATGGCTGAGCAGATTGCTGATACACCACTACCACAGGCCACGCAGGTGGACTTGCTGGTCAGCATTGGCAGCGGAACGCAGAACACCCGTCAGGCGCTCACAAAAAACAGCGGTGTCCCTGAATTTAACGGTATGGAACTGATGGTGGCTATTCCTTACCGCACCAACGGCGCCAATGTAACAATGAGCGACAATCCGCTGGTAGACCTCACAGGTGCAAATGAAGACAACCTGGCGAAAGAATACGAGCTGGAGAAATACAATACCTACTATGTAGACCGTTGCAACCTGATGACAGGCACAGACCGTATGCTGGTATATGGAAAGGCGAAGCCCTCACATGACGACCTGTCATACGACCCTAAAGTGCACGGTCAACTCAGCGCTCTGCCCACCATTCGCAAGAAAACTGCCGACATTCTGTTCAGCCTGACCTCTATCCGTGAATCAACAGAAGCAGACGCAGCAGCCACGGCATTGGCCGACTATATGACCACTATTGCCAACACCGACGGCTGGAGCACGACAGACGACCCCACGCTGAAGAGCTATTATCTGGATTTTATCCGTATAGATTCGGAAGGTGTGGGACTGATAAGCGGAGCTGCGGCCAACATAAAGGCGTTCGTGGCAGCACTCAGGACTCTGCTGACAGGCAGAGTCGATGCTCTAAGCACGGCTATAATCGCCAATATTGACAACGATGATACTATAGAAGGAAATACCTATCCGCGCTCCCTCGGACTGCCTGACGGAGCAGCAGTTATCCGATGGACAGGCAGTGAATTCTCGGTACGTACAACAACCACTACACTCGACAACATCAACGGTATCAACCGCTATACCTATCCTGCAGAACTGATGTTCTATGCAGATAGTCCCATACGCACCTCTGCAGAAGAGGTGTCGAAATCAACCTACCAGACTACCGACAAGTTGTGGACTGCCTTCCTGAATACATACTATAACGGCCCTGCTTTCGTCGGCACGAATACCAAGGCTGTAGCTGTGGAGAATCCCATCCAGTACGGTGTTGCCAGACTGGAGCTCACGCTGACTGGCATGAGTGCCACACTGAGTGACGCCAAAAACGAAGTGGTGCTCGATGCTGATATGGCACACCTGCCCATGACTGGTGTCATCATCGGCGGACAGCATACCGTAGGCTTCAATATGAAGCCGCAGGGCGAACAGACGGATGTAGACGGACGTTTCATCTACGATACGAACATCATTGACGGAAATAAGACCAACACGCTGGTGTTGCAGTCGTATGACAGCGAGAAAGTGCCCGTCATCCTGGAATTCGAGAACAATACCGGGCATGCGTTTACCGGCAAGGACGGCACCGTATATCCGGGTGCCCGCTTCTATCTCATCGCCATGACAGATCCCGCAGGAAAAGGCGCGGGCACCTATGCCAACCGCGTGTTCACACAAGACTACACCACCCGCATGTCAATGAGCGTGACATCGCTCGCCAAAGCCTATACCTGCATGCCCGACCTGCTGGCTCCGCGACTGGAGATTGGCGTACAGGTGATTACCAAGTGGATTCAGGCAACAACGACTAATGTGGAGCTGTAAACAAAAGAAAATGATTAAGAACAGACATATATACCTTCTCCCGTGGCTTCTGTACGGCATCCTGACATTGCTGTGCGCTGCCTGCTCTTCCAGTGATCCGGAAGAAGGCCCCATTAACATTTCGCACAAACAGACGAAATTGGCAATATATGTCTATGCTCCTGAACAGGCTGCAGCAGTCCAAAAGAATACCGCACAAACCCGCGCTGATGTAGGCGAGGTGGATGCCATCGCCAACGAGGGCACTATCAAGAACCTGCAGATATGGATTTATGAGTCTGAAACAGGAAATTACGTCGGTTATTTCAGTACTGACGACGTGACAGCACTGAATGAGGGACAGGGCACAATCTACCAGATACCCGTCAGCGACGAATTTGCTTCCGCCAAGCCCGATGTCAACGTCTATGTGATGGCCAATGTGACAGGAGCCAACTGCGGCGTAGGAACATTGAACAAGGAGACCACACGCGCAGCCCTGCTGGAAGGTGCAAAGATTACCACCGGTCACTTCGGATTGGAGCAGAATACAAGAATCGTACCCGACGACGGTCTTCCATTTGCGGGTAAGTTGACCGCACAACCCGTAGTGGGTGATGCCCCAACGCTGCGTGTAGGTACATTAAGTGCGGTTTCCACCGTTCAACTGACCCGTGCGGTGTCGAAGTTACGCTTCGTCTTTGCCAAGACTGAAGGAGAGGCAACAGTGAATATCACCAGTATCAAGATAAATGAACAAATGATACCCGATGTGGAGTATCTCTTCAAGACTCCGGTGTCTATAGACTATAATACCGAGGCGAAAGAACTGCTGTCAACTCCCATTAGCGATATTGCCGAGACAGCAGACCCGACCGATTTTCTCTATCTGGGCCAGGAGGCTCAGGAATACGAAGACCTGATTAACGAAGCTGCAAGCAAACAGCCCGCTGAGGTCACCACGGACGGTCCCGTCTATCTGCGCGAGAGCGACAAACAGCTGGCCGGCACCATAAAATACACCATTGGTGAAGGCACCCCACAGACCGTAGATTTCGCTATGCAACAAGCCGGCGATTTCAGTCGCAACCACACATGGATAGTCTATGCCTACTATGCCGGCAGCGGCAAACTGCAGGTGCAGTCGTTATACATAAAAGAGTGGTCTACAAAAGATATTTATCGTAACCTATACAACTGGTGAAGGTTAATATTGGAGTAAAGAATGAGCATTAAGAAGGATTATATCGGTATTCTGCTGACGGTCACTGCCCTGCTGATGGGTGCCTGTACCTCGGACGACTTCGAGGCACCGACGAATATTACGGTGGACAGCGAACCCGAAGAAGCAGAAGAAGCAGACAGAGTGGTGCAACTGAAGGCGTATTCTTCTCCCTTTGCAGACAAGGCTGCATTTGCTCTCCCCGCTCCTACCGGCTTCTATGAATATACCCCTGATAAGACAACAAGAATGGGTATCTATATGTTGTTGTCGGAGAATATACCTGCAGACTGGGCTTCCCCAAAAGAGGAAAAAATTATATATACCGACAAATGGCATGCGTACTTTGATGTAACACCGGATAAGACCTACACCGTCTATGGCTATATGCCCAAAACCGGAGAAATGGCCAGTTCACTGGCAAAAAGCACTGCAGATGCTGCAACACTGACAATTACCGGTATAAAACCCATAACCACCGATGACATTTGTATAATCACCGGAGTCAAGGATACCTACGAGGGACTGAAGGAAGGACAGTTCAGCTGGTACTGGCCTATTCCCATAGGAGAAGAAGAAAACTACAAAATCAATCTATTGATGGACCATCTCTATGCTGCAGCCAAGTTCCGTCTGAAGATAGACGATGAGTATGCACGACTGCGCACCATCAAACTGAAAACAATGACACTAAGCACCAATAAGGGGAGCGTCAATGCCACCGTTACGCTGACGCACAACGAGACCGGTACAAGTCCTATATCCGACGCAACTTACACAGCCTCAGGCAGCAGTGATGCTGTCGTGATATATAACAACGATGAGGGTACGGCACTCAGCGTTACCACTCCAGTGGATATCTACGCCTGCTTTGCCCCTACCCTTTCCGAAGGCCTGAAACTGGTCAGCACCTATGACGTGTACGACAGCAAAGGCAAATTGATACGCAAAGATTGTACGGCAACCAACAAACTACCGAATCTGGAAGCAGTCAGAGGTCAAAGGGTACAGGTGAATATGACCGTTGAACCCACATACCTCTATGTGCTGTCGGAACTGGATTTGAACAGCCCGACTTTGAAAATTGAGAATTAAGAATTGAGGATTGAGAGTTGAAAGATAAAAGATAAAAGTTGAAAATTAAATATACCATAATAAGTTTGCTGATGCTCCTGGGTATAACAGGCACCCAGGCTCAGGTTTCCATTGGCGGCAGCATCTATGGAGGCGGTAATGCCGGAGACACTGGGGGAAACTCCAATGTGACTGTCTATGCAGGCAATCTGCATGCGGTATTCGCGGGAGCCAGAATGGCTAATATCGGCGGCTCTTCTTTCATACACCTCGATGGCGAACATGCCTCTGACTATATTCTTGCCGACTATATCTATGGCGGTAACGATATAGCAGGAACAGTCGGTTCCTCAGCAGATTTACCGTCAGAACTGTCGAAAGTAGGCACAGGGGAAGGCCAAAACGATATTGACAACAGTTGGAATGCCTTTGTGCGCATCTCTACAAAGATGAACGGTGATGAAGAAGCCGATGATGCCAAGAAGATATATGTCGGTCAGCTGTTCGGTGGCGGTAACGGCTACTATACCTATGAGCCCAACCCCTTAGGGCCAGGCACAATCGTCAAGGATAGAGTGACGGGGGCAGTGGTGGCTTCCAGTCCTAATGTCCTGTCGTCACCGAAACTCGGTAAAACTTATCTTGAGCTTTTGGGCGGTTCCATAGTATATGCCTTCGGTGGCGGTAATGATGCCACTATCACGGGAAATACGGTTATCTGTCTTGACAACCCCGGCAAGGTGGTCAACAGCATCAAGGACACCCGTATTACTACAGAAGGTGATGGCGAACTGCTTACCAATGAGCGCTTTGAACTCATGAGAATCAACACCGCCCTCTCATATCCAAGCAGTGGTGAATACCAGATTGGCCGTTTCTTTGGCGGCAACAACAAGGCTGATATGGCCATCCGTCCCCTATGGAACCTGCAAAGGGGTAAAGTCCGCAACCTCTATGGTGGTGGTAATGAGGGCCGTATGACAAGCAAGGAAGGTCTGCTCACACAGATAGGAGGTGCGGGAATGGTAGTCGAAAATGTCTTTGGCGGTTGTCGCAAGGCTGATGTGCGTCCGTTGGATGAAAACGGCAGCCCTGTTCCGTACGAAGACATCCAGCTGGATCCGAACCCAGCCAAAATCCCGGGCGGTTATGCTGCTCGTGTCAGAGTGCTGGCGGGTCACGTCACTAACGTATATGGCGGTAACGACATCTCCGGCAACATCTATGGCGGCAACACCGTTGGCATCTTCACCCATATCTATGGAGATGTCTATGGTGGCGGTAACGGATCGTATGCCTATACGGACAACCCCGACCTGAAGGACAACCCACGATGGGGAGATCTCTATTATAATCCCGATGACATTCTGACAGCAGAGGGGATAACAGGTGTTCCAGACAAACTCAAGTCGGCAACAGCCCTTAACTATTTCCGCCCCAATGCAGAGAAGGTGTCTATCCTCGTCAGGGGTACGGAAGGTAATCCTACCATCATTGACGGAGCCCTCTATGTGGGTGGTAACAGTGCCTCGTTGCGCCCAGATGCAACCGCTGCAAGTAGCAGTAGTAGTGGCGAATACCTCACTCACATTAAGATCGGTTCTCATGTTACAATTGACAATGCGTTCCTCGGCAACAACGGTGCGAACATGATCAAGACCAATGAGGCAGACATCTCCGGACATAATGAAGGCGTACTGCGTACCATGAATAGCACTACCTATACTTCAGACGGCTCCAAGTTCAACTTAATGGATCTGAAGGACCCGGATGTCTTTGCCAAGTATATGGAAGGCTGTGCCATGAAGGTGAAGTCCGGTGTGCTGTTTGAAGACCAGGACAGAGGCGACCCCAACAACTATATAGACTACTCTTCCAAGTTCGGTTCGTTCTACTGCGGCGGTAACGTGGGCAGCATGATCACTGACGGCAAGGTTTCTATCAACTTCTCGGAAAAAGCCATTATATACGATAAGGTCGTGGGCGGTTGTAACAATGCCAATGTTTATAAATCAGAATACAACGCAGAATACTTAGGCGGTTTGCTGGGCAATCCTGATCCCGCACCGGCCGGTTCTCCTGATGGAACGATTGGCGACAAGCTGGAACTGAATTTCAGCGGCTTGAAGATTCAGCCTATGCGCTGGAAGGATGTAAACGACAAGTCGCTGGGCCTGAGATGGAACACCATCAAATCATCAACGGGTGAGAATGACGATTTCGACCCCTCTACCGCTCCAACGGGAGAAAGCACCGATGATGACCTGGACCGCCGCCTGAAGGGTGGTAACATCTATGGCGGTTGCTATAACACAGGACATGTGAACGGCAACGTCATCATCAACATCAACAGTTCTATTGTTGACCGCAAGGGGCCTGATGCAATCTTCGACCAGGTGGAAGAGAACGAAGGTGAGGCCATTCTGTATGGTCACGAAGATTACAATATCCTGGAGCGTCGCTCAGGTGTCATTCTCGACGAGCAGGGTATGGACGTGCTGGGTAAGGCACTCAACGTCTTTGGCGGTGGCTATGGTGCTAAGTCGGAGATTTGGGGTAGCACAACTGTCAACTTGAATAAAGGTTACGTATTCCAGGTCTTTGGTGGTGGCGAGAACGGCCCTATCGGTAATGGAACTTATAATCCTGCGACTGAAAAAATTGAATACACTTACGACCCACGATACAGTTGTCACGTCAATCTGAAAGGTTCGATGGCAGGTGTTTACAGAGGACACGCGGAAGACGGTGACGATATGGCAGAAGCCGAGTTTATCTATGGCGGCTCCTTTGAAGCGCCAATTGCCGGCAATACCATTATCAACCTGGGTAACGGACGTATTTTCAACTCATTCGCTGGTTCTTGTAATGCAGACATCCTCGGACATACTGAGACCTACATCGGACGTAACGGTGTGGATGCACAGGGTAAGGATGTATTGGGATTCCCATGGATTCGTGACCATGTCTATGGCGGTAACGACCTCGGTGGACAGATTCTTGGCAACACCACCAACTTCAAAGGCCGTGTAAGTTCTGATTTGCAGGCCAAACTGCACAATCCTTCAGGTGCGGAGAATCCGGACGTGGCCAACGCCTCTGCCTATATGGAGTACATCCAGGGGCGTGTAGGCTATATCTTTGGCGGCTGCTATGGTGACTATGACTATACAGACTCTCATTATAGTGAATATACCTATGATGATGGACGATCAAAACCTGGCTTCACCAAGCCCCGTCTGAACAATGCCTTCGTCAACTTCCGTCCCAACAGTCATGCCCGTAATGAATTGGAGAGAATCTTCGGTGCCGGACAAGGTTCTTTGAAGGGTATTGGTGTGGACAGTATGCAGAACCGCAGTTATATTCTGGTAGATATTCCTCAGAACGTTACGAGATTCCAGGATGTCGGCGTGTTTGGCGCCGGTGCCAACTGCGGTCTGGGTATGGGTGCCGACTCCACAACCGTAGCTGCCAATCTGGATGGATATTCTGCCATCATCGACCTCTTTAGAGGCACTGTCGGCAATGTCTATGGCGGCAGCTTCAAGGAAGGCTTCACCCGCCGCACCATGCTGAATGTGCCTAACACCTCCACCGTCAGTGTAAGTAACCTGTTCGGCGGCGCTTATGGTGATGACCCCCTCTATCCTTGTGACGTTTACGAGTCGCATGTCAACTATCACAGCGCGGATGCCACCGTGCGCGGCAACATCTATGGCGGCAACAACAATGCAGACCGCACACTCTACGCACAGGTCAACATCGATGTCCCCGTCTATAACGGGCAGACAGACCCCAAGACCGGTTCCAAGTATATGTCAACTGTCTATGGAGCAGGCTTTGGTGAAGACACATGGGCACAGTACACCGAGGTGAACCTGGAACGTGGCGCAGAAGTTTATGAGGTCTATGGCGGCGGCCACAACGGAAAGGTCATCAATCGCAAATCATTGTTAATGTGGGCTAAAAATGACCCTTCACTCGACCTCAGTATGCCCGGCTACAAAGAATGCGGACTGGATCACCAGACTTTGGTTCACCCCACTCGTCTGGGCGGGAAATATCACACGAATGTACACATCTATGAAGGAGCGACCGTATGGAACTACGCCTACGGCGGCGGTATGGGCGACCCCGAGAAAGTGAGTCAGGGCATTCTCGGTAGCGGTGACGTTTACGGAAACACCTACATCGACTTGCTGGGCGGCACTGTTGCCAAGGACCTCTATGCTGCAGGCACCAGCGGTGCCGTGCGTGACGGATTCCGTGTGACACCTGCCGGTTTCGATTATCAAGGAAAACATATTGACGGTTTCACGGCCAGCAGCACAGCCTATATCGAAGGCGGTAAGGTGCGTAACGTCTATGGTGGCGGCTGGCGAGGCAGTGTGGGTGAACATGCCGGTAATATTGAGGCTTCTTATGCCGAGGATCTCCCGGGTGAGACGCACGTTATCATCGGAAAAGTTGACGGCACCACCCTCACTGACGGCATCCCTGCTATTGAACGTAATGCTTACGGAGGCGGAGAAGGCGGTGCTGTATTCGGAACAACCAATATCACGCTCAACAACGGATTTATCGGTTACCGATTCTTTGACGAGGAACCAGAGGATAAGACCTATCCATACACGGAGGTCGTTTACGACGATTGGACAGGCTACTATCAGGAGAAGATTGTCGATGAGACTTGGAAAGATGCCGACGGCAACTATATCCCCAACACCAATCTGGAAAACAGCGGCAACATCTTCGGAGGCGGTTATATCGACAACAGCAGTGTGGATATCACCAATGTCGAGGTGTATGGAGGCACTGTGCGCAACAGCGTCTTTGGTGGCGGTGAGATTGCAGCCATAGGACGTGGCGACGTATATGGCGAGAACGATGAGAGTCCGTTGCGTACCCTGAAAGGTATCTACAAGGCAGGTAAGACAAAGGTCAACATCTATGACGGTTGGGTGAAACGTAACGTATTCGCCGGCGGTAAGGGTATCGACAACCTCGGCCGTACAGGTTCACTCTACACAAACGGTTATGTATTCGGCCAGACCGAGGCCAATATCTATGGTGGCGAGATAGGCACTGATGAAGGCGTAGCATTAGGATATGGCAACGTCTTTGGCGGTGGCGATATCGGTTATGTGTACAGTGCCTTCGAATACCCTGACGGAAGCCTTGGACTTGGTAAGCAATCAGGAGCCCGCTATGATGACAATGATGAGGGTCACTACTTCAAGTCAAAGAATGGTGTTTATACTAACGATGATGGCACTTCTGTCGGAAGTGGCGAGAAATACATGACCGAGGACAGCAAGGTGTTGGTAGAGCCGCACTGTAAGGTGCTGACGGATGTCATTGTCAACGGCACGCCCTATAAGGCCGGTGACTATGTCCCAACATCTGACCTGAACACCTTGAAGGACAAGACCACGGACGCAGCCACATGGAGCTGTCTGGATGTTGACGGCATCATCATCCACAACGCCGTCTTCGCCGGTGGTAACGTATCGTCGGGTAACGACCAGGTGTTTGCCAATGCCACTACGCTGTTCGGTAACGCTACGGCATCTATCAACGATGTCTATAACCGAGACCTGATTACCATCGGTACAGGTCATACGGGTGGTCTCTACGGTGATGGTAACCTGACATTCGTGGATGGTTATCGTGAACTGAATATCACCAACTACGGCACAGACTACTATCATATTACAGATGATATCACACTGGAGCAATACGAAGAACTGCCTGCACGAGAGGCTGCCTATTACGAGCTGAAATACAGGTGCGTACAGGAGTGTGAGGACAATGAGCACACACACTATTCCGTGGGATCTACTATCCCACAGGATGAACTGGTGGTTTTGTTTGCCGGACAAACTGATATTGTCAGTGCTGAAGGCATCATCAACAATGCCTATTGGGTGGCCAACGGTGTGGTTTCGCGCTACGCCGGACGTATCATGAACACCATACAGCGTGCAGACTTCTGCGGTGTATTCGGTAGCCGTATGGTGATGAAGGGCGCACAGGACCGTGTGCCGGAGATTGTGGACTACACCAACTACACCATCAACCGTGTGCGTGAAGTGTCACTGAATAAGAAAACGTCTGTTGCAGGTGACACAGAACCGAAGCATCTGATGCACGGCAACTATTTCGGTATCTACAGTAACGTGAACTTCCTGGGTGCACTGACCAGCGACGTCAACTACTACAATAACGTGCGTGTAACCGACAATGTGGATGCAAGTAAGTATAAGTCTGATATTACAATAGACGACCAAACTATTCCTTACGGCACCGCAACTTACCAGCAATGGAAGCAGGCACATATCAACGACCAGACCCGCAACAACGGTAACAGCCACAATCAGGTGGCACTGGCGTCAGGTGTCTATCTGGAGCTGACCACGGAAGAAAGCCGTGGCAATGACCTTCGCGAAAAGGAATGGGGTTACATCACCGGTGTCGTCGAGCTCGACCTAATCAACGTGCAGACAGGTGTCGGTGGCGGTTTCGTATATGCCAAGAACGTACACGGCAACCGTCAACCTTCAGGTAAGACGCGTAACACCTTGACCATATTGAACGATGGTGCCGTGAGCAACCGAAGCTTTATTTACACAACCGATGATGCAACACAGAATGCATGGCAGAGTTCCGGCAACTTCGTACACAGCACACAGACCATTGTCGATGACTGTTACGATGAAAGTGCCAAGTACAAAGGCGATGATGCCGTCCCTGCCCACTATTGGTTCATCAAGGGTTCGGTATATGTCTATGACCAGTATATCTCTGCATACACAGGTGCTCCTAACGCATACAGCGAGACGGTGAATATCCCGCTGACCATCTCTGCTGCCTCACACGGCGTGATGAAGTTGCTCAACGTGAAGCCCAACCGTTATGCTTACTACTCAGTTTATAATACTGAGAGTCAGAAGAAGCTGGCACCGGAAGGCAAACTGGTCATCAAGGATGTTGAGTATCATCTGAACGATCCTATCAGTTACTGGGATTGGTACCTGTTGCCTGCTGCTGAGCGCAACCTGTTCGTAGAAGAGACGTACGTCACTATAGCAGACTGCAAGTACAGCAGTAGCGATGAAAACATTATCCCTGCAGGCACGGTGATGCTGCCTGATGAATATGCCGCAGAAAAGGAAGCTCACCCCGAGGTTTATCATGTGGAGAAGCAGCAGGAAGTGGACTTCGACTATATCTTCCGCTCTTCAAACAACCTCAGTCACAATACGGGTTATCTGCTGACCTACAACGTGAACAATCCTGCAGTGTGGAACAAATACTACACACCGCTCACAGGCGTGTCCAGAAATGAGAAGATAGACCTTGCCACATACAATGGTTTGTCTGCCAACGAGCAAGCAAAATACACAGACGGACCGACCTACAAGCCAACGGAAAACGGTCTGTACGGTCAGCGTGACTTCAAGGTAAGCGACATCATCTCCCAGGATACATACGATACATATCAGAATGCAAAGAGCGCTCACTCAGAAGTTATTCCTGAGACTGGTCAGGCATTCTTCGAACCTGCTTATCTGGTAACTTCTTATGTCGAGACAACCAAGAAGGACGGCACCGAGCAGCGTCTGCAAGTTGGAGCCAAACTGGCGAAGTCTGATTACACTGACGCAACGTGGGATGCTCTGGCATCTAACAGAGACGAAGCCTACGTATGTTCCAGCAGTATCACGCTGTCTAAGACCTCTATGATTTACAATGGTCAGCTGATGACGAAGGCTGAGCGAGACGATCTCTTAGCAGATGAAAGTCTCTCTGACGGTATTAAGGAAGAGATAACGAAATATGTAGTTCCTGCATACTACTGCTCTACTGCAGGTCTGTATGGCGGCGACTACTACGACAACACAAAGAACTACCGTGCTCTGACGGCCTGGAGCTCGATGTCGGATGCAGACCGTGCCAACTTCACATACAACTACGATGCCCTCGACCTGCTCATCGATCCCACTTACGGAGGAGGAGAAGGCCAGAAGTATCAGTACGACGGCTATGACAGCTATAGTGAAGACTACAAGGATAAGATGATCTACTCGCTGGAGAAACCCGTTGATTACACGGCGGTGTATCACGGCACGGATGATCCGGAATACGGTCTGGTTAATGGCAATGAATATTCGCGTGAAGATTACGAGGCACTGCCTAACGAACAGCGTCACTATGCTCCTATCGGTGTATCTGCTGCAGGTGACTATTACGTCGTCAAGAAATTCTTCATCGTTGGTGAAACGCCCTACCCTGTCGGAACCGTTATCAGCAGCAACACATATGCCAGCCTGGACGATGATACCAGAGAAAAAAAGATTCAAACGGTTACATTTGAAGCTGGTGATGCCGGAAAGACATTCTATTATTGCCGTGAGAAATGGTCCAACGGAGGTGAGCATGCAATTGGTGAAGTAATCAATGACGTTGATTACGGCACATTAACCAATAAGCAGAAGAACTTCACCATCCATGGTGTAATACCTATGGAGACCAGTACGCTCTATGTATCGCGCAACTCAGACATCTTCGACCTCTCGAAAGATAAGATTATCACTGTGGTTTACGAGTACAACTACGAAGAGAGCGATGAGTCCGGTTTGCATATCACACCTATCACCGAACGCCACGTGGTGAATATCCACCTGCAGTTCAAGAGCGGTATTCCCGATGTTGAGGATATCACCAAGCCGGGTGTCGTGCTTCCGGGAACAGCTGTTACATTGCGTACGCCTACCGTAACACCGGGTGCCTATGAGGTGACAGGCGGCGGATGGGAACTCTACGAGAAACCGGCTGATGCCGAGAGTCACACCAACGGTATAGAGTATTACCCCGGCAACGACCCGCTCTACTGGTATCAGGACGGTTACTACGTTGCTTACTATGCCCAGACATATCTCGGTAAGACATACTCGAACCACGTACCTGTCACGGTAGCCAACTACCACGACCTGAAGAAGGTTATGGACGATAAAGAGAAACACCTCCATGTGGACTATGCCCTGACCCGTCTGAAGCGTGAGAGTAAGATATACATCAACGACTATAGCAGTACATCGCAGAACGGCCTTGACCTGCTGAAGGATTTCTATGACCTCAGCTTGCTCACCACTCCTGCCGAAGAGGGTTCACTGGTAGGCCACTCCCTGCTCGACGGACATGTCAGGGGCGGTGCCGACCTGGAGTTTATCCTGCATACCAACATCGATCACACAGATGCATGGACACCGATAGGCGAAACGGAATGCTTTGGCGGCAACTTCCATGGTGACGGCTATACCATCAGCGGCCTTGACCATTCATTGTTCGGCAAGCTTTGCGGCAATGTCTTCAACCTCGGTGTAACGGGTTCCTTCACCGGCGCTGGTGTGGCAGAATCAGGTAAAGGCTATGTAGAGAACTGCTGGATAAGCACTTCTTCTACTGAAGAAAAGACCTCAAAGCCTGTGTTCGGTACGCCCAACCGTGGCAGTGGTTATCAATTAGTCAACTGCTACTATCAGGAGGAAGATGATGCCACAAACAAGTACACCAACCATACGGGCACTTACGGCATCCCGACTCGCATGAACAACCAGGCCTTCTTCAATGGCACAGTAGCATACAACCTGAACGGTTTCTACCTATACAAGCGTTATTGCGACAAGGAAGTTTCCGAGGGTCTTGCCTACAAGTACATCACCATGAACGAGGATGGCACTCTGTCTGAGCCTCAGACGGCATACTATGGCAATAATCCAAGCCTGTGCAGTGCCGGATATGTGGAATCCCGCTATATCGACGGTGACTTCCGCTATGCCGACGGCGAGATACCTGCCACAACCGATGATCGTCTCTACACAGAGACTGATGCACAGAGCAATACGACGGTGAAGTTTGCACCCATCTGGCCAGATGACTACATCTTCTTCGGACAGGCACTGACCTATGGCTACAGTGCAGAACGTGCTCACGAGGAACAGCCGGCTCACATCAGGAGGAGCGCTTCTCTGCTGGCGAAAGGCGAACAGAGCAACCGCGTATATCGTGCTCCTGCTTACTTCGGTAGCAAGACGATGGATATGGCTCACTTCAATCCGATGGCTTATCTGGTGACGCACACCAAGCCTAAGACAGCGAGCGATACCGACCTGAAACCTGCATACCCCGGTATGACTGCTATTGACTTCGCCGGTCATAACGACACCAACTGGGAGGCAGGCACAGTGGCTGGAAAATTCTACTCCCCCCTGCTTGACGACGCGGGCCTGACAGGTATCAACACCAACGGACAGACACATAATATACTGGTTTACGCTCCTGCTGAAACATCTGCCGAAGGCTATGCCAACAAGCAGACCTACGATGTGCTCACCGATTACTTCTCTCATGAGCCTGTTTATAGTGCTTATGATACGGATAACAGCACTTCATACAGACGTGTAGCCTCAGCCATTGACCAGTGGGGAACTGTGAAGGGTCACCTTGTACAGAGCAATCTCATGGCTACCAACGACCATCTGCTGGTGGACAAGGAAGACTTCAACTGTCCTATCAGCTACCAGTTTGCCAGTGGTAAGCGCATGTGGTATCAGCGCATGCCGGATCTCTACGTTGACCTCACCAAGGGTTGGGAGACTGTCAGCCTGCCGTTCACAGCAGAACTCGTCACCACACAGCAAAAAGGTGAGATTACCCACTTCTACAGCGGCAGCCACACCATCCCCGGCAGCGATGCCAAGATCGGTCACGAATACTGGCTACGTGAATATGGCGGAATCAGCGGTTCCGATGCAGGTGTGCTCACCGCCACCTTCAACCACCCCACAGCCTCAGGCGATGACAAGCAGGTGGACAACACCTTCCTCTGGGACTACTATTACAGCAAGAACGACAAGGAAGATGCCTACACGGACATCTACCAGACCTACTACCAGACCAGCCGCGAATACACTGCATATCCTCTGCTGACCACCGCCAAGCCATATATCATAGGCTTCCCGGGCAGGACCTTCTATGAGTTCGACCTCAGCGGTGAGTGGATGCCGCAAAACACGGCAGCCCCTGCCCCGGAACAGCTTGAGAAGCAGGCAATCAGCTTCGTTTCCGAAACCGGCATCACGATTGGTGTCAGCGACGACGAATTGAAGAACGCCGTGACCGAAGACAACTACGGCTTCAAGCCCAACTATATGAGCAAGAAGGTGGAAGGCTATCTGATGAACACCGACGGCAACAGCTTCGATGTCACACCTGACGGAGGTTTGGTAACCGTACCGTTCCGTCCGTACTTCATCGCAGCTCCTTCGCAAGGTGCCAGAGAGGTAATCCGCTCTATTGTCTTCAACATGGACAGCACAGGCTTTGACTTCGGTGACGATGAGAAGAGGCCCATTGAGGACGAACTGGGCGAAGGCACCCTCGAGATCTACACTCTGGGACAGAACATCGCTGTGACCTCAACGCTCCGCAAGGCCGTTCCCGTACGGATTTACTCTGCCGCAGGTGCCCTCATAGCGATGTTCGACATCCAACCGGACGAGACCATAAAGACACCTGTATATAGCCAGGGTGTTTATATTGTCCGTGCTGACGGAGGCAAGTATACGAAGAAATTAGGAGTGAAATAGTCTCACAGGGAGTTCCCTGACAACACGATATAATGACAGAATAACATGAGCACACGATACAGATATTGGAAGCAAGTAACAAGGGAGATGGCAGCCTCTAGCCAGCTCCCTGCCATACTCATGAGTAAGCTTAGGAGCAGCTTAGGAGCAGCCTGGGAGCAGCTTAGGAGCAGCCTGGAGTATGTCTGGAGTATGTTTAGACTATGCCTACAGACACGGCTCGTCGTGTTTCTGCTCCTGATGCTCACATTAGGAAGCAGCAGTATGTGGGGAGCTACCATTGATTTTAACCTTCCTAACGGATATTATTATCTTGGTAATGATGCAGGCGATAATGGTGTTCCTGCCTACGATGGTTCCAATTTTGAAGCTAACTTTTATATGTGTCCTGCCTACTCTGCTACTGTCAATGAACAAAACTACCTTGGCGGTGATTCTGAGAAACCTTTGATAACAACATTTAAGAGTTTCTTCGATGCCGACAAGAATCAAGGCAAGACATACTCATGGGCTGTTTGGTTTATAGAAGCAGCCACTGGTGACAATGCAGGTTATTTCTACATTAAACATCGTGATTCCGGCCAGTATCTTATTGCAAATGACAACACTTCGCCTAAAGCAAACAGAAGAAGAGTTAACCTTGGACCGACTTCCGAACCAGGAAATGATTGCTTGTTTAAAATACAGAGTGATGACGAAGGTGTAACATATTATATTTCCTCCAAAACCAAGGCTAACGGAAATAATAAGTATTTGAATCCATCGAGTGCGAATCTTGATAATATAGCTGCTACTAGTGCAAATGACAATACAGGAGGTATTATAGGTTTTTGGAGTGCTAAAAATAAGAATTCAGCATGGCATTTCGTGCTGGTTCCAACAGAAAAGCCTACCATCACCTATGACAACACCACAAATGAAGTAACAATGGTATCGGCTACAACTGGTGCAACTATCTATTATACTACTGATGGCTCTGAACCAGATAAGGACCACGTTGGCGGTAGCAATCCCACGAAGCAATACGATCCAAATAGTAAACCTACTATTTCTACGCCAACGATTATAAAGGCGATAGCTGTAGCAGATAGCTATGATGTTTCAGAGGTACGCTCATTATCCATTCAAAAGGTAGAAACTCCTATAAAATCCATTTCCTCTACAGGAATGATTGAACTGTCAAGTGCTACCCCCTTTTCTTCCATTTACTATACAATTGGTAATACAGAACCAGAAGATCCCACAACCTCTTCCAACCTATATACTGTTCCCTTGGATAATGCCATAGGAAAGTATATTAAAGCTATTGGCGTGAAGGAAGGATGGATAAATTCCGATATCTTATCAACAGGTCAAATACAACTTCAATGCGCCACTCCTGTCATTACAAGAGTTGGCAAGACATTTACTATTTCATGCTCCTTGCCCGCAGATGCCACTCTATATTATTCTATAAATGGTGGTTCTGAGACGTTATACAGTGGACCAGTTGCTTTCACCAATGATCAACTACCAATGACAGTAACAGCTGTAGCCAAGCATAGCAGCTTTACGGATTCTGAGGAGGCTTCCGTTGTACTTCATAATGGTTCGGGAACTCCTGAGGACCCTTACCTGATAAGCGGAGACACAGATTTTACCGACTTTGTGGCTAATGTCAACAATGGAACAGCTGCTGACAAGTGTTTCAAGTTAATAGTAGATGTTACTGCTGGAGCAACACCAATTACAACAGAATACACGGGAGTCTTTGATGGTAACGGATACACCATTAGTGGTCTAGGGCATGCATTGTTCAACACCGTCAATGGTGGTGTGGTAAAGAATGTCATCTTGGATGCTGTCAACATTAGTAGTGGAACGAATGTCGGTGCCATTGCCAATAAGGTAACCGGAACTTCTTCTAAAGTGGCAAGCGTCTATAATTGTGGTATATTATCAGGCAGTGTCAGCGGTAGCGGATATGTTGGCAGTATCGTGGGACAATTAGGAGATGACTCAAATAATGACAACTCTTACGCCCGTGTTATCAACTGTTACAGTTATGCCACTATTGGTGGAGGAAGTAGCGTTGGTGGCATCGTGGGTTATAATTCTTTTGCTTCTGCAGCCAACAACCTCCGTACGATGGTGATGAACTGCATGTACTATGGTAAAATTACTGGAGGAAGCAATAAAGCC
>CADCNQ010000006.1 GCA_902802815.1 uncultured Bacteroidales bacterium
AACGGCTAGATACCCATACAAATCATGAAAAACAGCATACTCGAAACTGTAAAAATATTACTTGGGGGGCATATTTTGTCTTTCCTATAGAGCTGTTTTTCTTTCTCTTTTTGCTGCTTTTTATTGTCGAGTTGTGGCGATGATGCCGTGCCTTCTCCCGAGGGTATGAAGTCATCATCTGAGGAGCTTGTTATCTTCTCGCCGAAGATTTGCAAAGTGGTGGCCCAGACCGAAGTGGTCCGCGTACCCTCCAAAAAGAACGAGAACGGACAGACGTCCAAGTGTACCATCCGCCTGCGCCAGCTGGGCAGCGACTACGAGGAGCCTTTGTCAACTGAAATTGTCAATTAATCATCACTTTCTCGCCCTTGTGGATATAGAGGCCCGGTTTCGCAGGACGTTTGTCGTACTTGCGACCGCTCAGGTCGTACCAGGCATCATCGGATTCTTCACACTTGCGTTCGCTTCGCTCCGCCCCATTGCCTATGGCAAAGGACACTCTTAGTTCTTCACTCTCGACGATGCCCGTCGGATCATCGTCGAAGGGCATGAACTCGCGGGCACCGCTGCTGCCGTCATAGGTCAGATAGGCCTTGTGGGCACCGATGTTGCCTGTGGCACTGAGTTTGTAGAAACCTACGCCCGCGCTCTTCTTGTTGAGCACATAGGCATTGCCGGGATTGGTGATGCGTGTCATCGTGCCCTGCAGGCTGTTGCCCCCGTAGCTGTAGGTGCTCCCCGTTGCAGAAGAATAAAGAGGTATGTCGGCAGAGCTTGACTTCAGCACTACGCCCTCGCCCTGAGTGATGATGCGGTCGTCTATCTCCGTCAACTCCAGCGAGCTGCCGTCGAGCGCTACCTTGAACACCTCCGTGCCCTCGGGTGCCTTACAGTGGGCGAGGTTGTTGTAGTACGTCGTCCAGTATTCGCCCGTCGCGCCCTCGTTGGCCGTCAGCGTGAGGGGCAAGATATCGTCGGCATAGCCACTCCAGTTTTCGGCCTCCTTGTAGGCCTCCACCTTGTCGGCGAACACATAAATCTTACGATTGGAGGCATCGACCGAGAAATCATAGAATTTCGAAACACACGACGGCGCATATACGTTGACCGTCTCCAAGTTGGCACAATAGGCGAAGGTCATCCCTTCGAGGCTCGTCACGCTGGCCGGAATATCAACGGACGTCAAACTGTTGCAGCCGTAAAAAGCTGAAAAACCGATGCTCGTCATGCCGTCGCCCAGAACAACGCCGGTGATATCGTTCTTATAATCGTCCCAAGGATAGTTTGAGGAGAAGCCCATGTTCTTCATATCACCCGTGCCGCTGAAGGTGAGGGTTTTGGCACCTGCATCGTAAGACCACAGCAAACGACTGGGTGCATCACTGCCAATCAGGTCGCCCGCGAAACTAACGTTGACAGTTTCGGAAAAACCGCTCCATGCCGACGCATCAAACACGTGACACCGGGTCGAACCGTCTGTCTTGAAGTCGTCTTTGCCTCCACCGTCCCACGACAGCTTTGCGGGGTCGGCGTAGCAATACACATCCGTCGCAGCGGTGCAATCGGAAAAGGCATTGAGGTCGATGCTCGTCACGCCGCTGCCGATGGTGAGCGACTCCATACTGCTGCAATAGGCGAAGGCATTTTTTCCGACGCGGGTCACGCTGGCCGGAATGTCGACTGATGACAGAAAGCGGTAGTCGAAGAAGGCATAATCGCCGATGCCCGTCACAGCGTCGGAGATGACCAGACGTGTGGCGGACGTTCTGTAGTCGTGCCACGGACGGGCTGTCATCGTCGCATAATCCCTCATCTCACCGGAGCCGCTGACGGTGAGGGTTTTGGCGTCTGCATCATAAGCCCACAGCACACGGTCGGCTCCGCCCTTGCCGGCCAAATCGCCCGTGACGGTCACGTTGATATTCGGGGCAAAGGAACTCCAATCTGATGCCTTATATACATGAAGTTTCGTCGAACCGTCTGTCTTGAAGTCGTTATTGCCGTCATCGTACCACCACAGCTTTGCGGGGTCGGCGTAGCAGTAAACGTCCGTCGCGGCAGTGCAACCGTAGAAGACGTTGCCGTCGATGCCGGTTACGCCGCTGCCGATGGTGACCGACTCCAAGTTCTCGCAATACGTGAAGGCAAAATCGCCTATGCCCTTCACACCGTCGCCGATGGTGGCCGACTGCAGATTGGAGCAATAGCCGAAGGCATTGCTGCCGATACCCGTCACGCTGGCGGGGATATCGACCGATGTCAGCCCCGTCTCGGAGAAGGCGTAGCTGCCGATTGTCTTTACGCTGGCAGGAATTTCAACTTCGGTCAGCCTGGAGCAGCCTCTGAAGGCATCCGCGCCGATGCTCGTCACGATATTGCCGATAGTGACTGTCGTCAACTGTGTGCAACCGTTGAAGGCATTGGCACCGATGTTCGCCACCGTTCCCTTAATATAAATCTCTTTGATTTGTTCCCTTCTTTCGTGCCACGGACAATCTGTGTCCGAGGCATAGTCATCCATACGCATATCGTCGAATCCATAGACTTCGAGGTAGCCGTCGTCATACAGCGCTAAAGTGCAGTCGCCGCTATCCCACGAGACTGTAGGGAAAATATCTCTGCCGGAAACGCTGATTGCAACAAGGCAGAGCAGTGCAAGTATAGCACTGCGCCCAGTTTCGAGGCCAAAGGCGCGAAAAAGCTTTCCTTTTTCCATAATCTTTTCTGAAAGTATGTTCAAATATTACAAACCGGTTGCAAAATTATAAAAAATAGTTTAGAGTTTAGTGTTTAGAGTTTAGAGATTTTTTTTTCTGCGTAAATTTTTTGTTTGAAAGCATTTGGAAGGCAAAAAAAGTCCCGCCGGATTGCTCCCGACGGGATTTTTTTTTCGTCAAAAAGAAAATTCTCAGAACTATAAACTCTGAACTATAAACAAAAATTCGTATCTTTGCTACGAAAAATGCAGTATTTTATATCAATGAAAGCAAAAGTATTATTCATCTTGGCCCTCCTGCTGACAGTGACGCAGGGGGCATGGGCAGATTTAACCATCAAGAATTCTATCGAATGGAACGCGTTCGCGAATAGTGTCAGCGATGGCAATACCTACGCAGGAGAGACTGTGACGTTGACCGGCGATCTCTCCGTAAGCCGGATGGCGGGCACAGTCGGACATCCCTTCTGCGGCACACTCGAGGGACAGGGCCACACGCTTTGGTTTTCGTATAGCAGAAAGAGCGGTGATGTTGAAGAGCCTCTTGCTCCTTTCGCCGAACTCAGCGGCGCCACGATAAAGAACCTGCATATAGATTGCGAGATCACCACTAACGGCAAGCGTCCCGCCAGCCTTGCCGGTTTCGTGAGTGGCAACAGCACCATCACCAATTGTATCAGCTATCCAGAGTACATCAAATCAACGATGAGTGGTAATATTTGTGCCGGTGGCTTCGTTGGTCAGGTGAATGAAGGCAAAACACTCACCATGGAGGGCTGCTCCTTCGCGGGCACTATCACCTACAGCGATGCTGGCGGATATGGAGGTGGCGGATTTGTGGGCTATTTACAGCCCGGTGCAACAGTCAATTTCACCAACTGCGTCTTCGCTCCGGAGAGCCTCAACTTCGCCAGAACAGAAAATAATTTCCATATGTTTGCAGGTGGCGATGGTTCGAGCACCATCAACATCAACAACTGCTACCATAACGACGTGGCAGCCGCAACTACCGGCATCAGCGTTCAGGGCAAGCGTGCCTACAGAATCAGCGCAGCCTACGACGTGAGCATGTCCATCAGCGGCGATGCCACTGCTACCTATGACATCGGCTCGTTAACTATCTACAGCAAAGGCTTCAAGTTTAATAGCTATTTTTACGCTGCCGGCAACGACGTAGTGCCCCTCTCGCTCAGCCATGCAGACAAGTCCGGATATATTTTTAAACAATACACCACAGAAGGTGGCGGTTCACTTAACAATCCTACTACAGACAGTCCAACGCTCACAATGGCCAACGCCGATCAGACGATCAATGCTGAGTGGGTTTTAACCGCCATCAATTCGACTGACGACTGGAACACGTTCGTAAACAATGTCAACGAAGGCAACGACTACAGCGGACTGACCGTATCCCTGAATAAAGACATCAGCGGCGTGACCACGATGGTAGGCACAAGCGGGCATCCCTTCCGCGGCACATTCGACGGGCAGTTCCACACGCTGACGGTGAACATCAATGCAACGGAACGCAATGCAGCTCCTTTCAACCATGTCGATGGAGCCACCATCCAGAACCTTAGAACGGCTGGCAATGTGACATCGTCTAATATGGACATCGCCGGTATCGTAGCAAATGTCTCCGGTAATACAACTATCCAGAACTGCACCAGTTCCATATACCTCTTGTCACCGAGACCTCTGCCACACTCTTGATGGCCGATGCGGATCAAGAACTCGGCTTAGAGTGGATACAGGCCATCACCCTCGCCGACAATGCCGACAACAGCACCGTCATCAGCGAGAACAACGGCAATAATGCCAACGTGACACTTTCCGGCCGCACGCTCTGGAAGGACGGCGACTGGAATACGCTCTGCCTGCCGTTTGCTCTGGCTTCGCTGACGGGTACTCCGCTCGAAGGAGCAACAGTCAGGGAACTGGACACCGACGAAAGCGGTTTCAATCCTGAAAGCGGCTTGCTCTCGCTCTACTTCAAGGATGCCACAGCCATCGAGGCCGGCAAGCCGTATCTGGTGAAGTGGGCGAGTGGCGACAACATCACTAACCCTGTGTTCACCGGCGTGACCGTCAGCAATGTAAGTAACAACGTAACGAGCTCTGACGGGCGACTGAGTTTCGTCGGCACATTCAGCCCGGCACATCTGGAGGCTAACACGTGGGCCAACTTCTATCTCGGAGCCGGAAACACAATCTACTACCCAACTGTCGACGACTACTATGTCCGCTCCTGCCGCGCATACTTCACGTTAGACCTCAGCGGCGCACCTGCAGGCGTACGCGAATTCATTATCAATACGGATGAAGATGCGCCGACGGGCATCGTAGAGAGTGAAGAAATAAGAGTGTCCTTTGCCATAGGCAATGGGGCGGAGCGAAGCGAACGCAAGTGTGAAGAATCCGATGATGCATGGTACGATTTGAGCGGTCGCAAGTACGGCAAACGTCCTACGAAACCGGGCCTCTATATCCACAAGGGAAAGAAGGTGAGTCTTTAACGAAAGACGAAAAACGAAAAACGAAAGACAAGTAACCGATAACCGATAACCGAATATGAAACGCATATATATTCAGCCCGCCTGCGAGGTGGTGGAGATACAGAATTGCAGTATTATCTGCGAGAGTCCCGTAAGAGATGTTACAGGTAACAGCGACCTGAAGGACGGTGGTGGCGGGGATGTGCCCGCCCGCGCCAGGGAAAGCATCGGTGTGGATTGGAACGACTGGGAGTGATGTAAGATGTCAGATGTAAGATGTCTGAAGGCTGAAACCTGAAACCTGAAACCTGAAACTAGAACAGGCCGCTGGCGCAGACTACCTCACACAGAGCCAGCTGGTCTATCAGCCGTAAGAGTGAAGATGGCTGATGTATGATGTATGATGTATGATGGCTGATGTATGATGGCTGATGTATGATGAAAAGAATTATACCTGTTATAGCACTGCTGGCATTTGCTGCCAACATCCGGGCTCAGAAGATTGACGAGAGGCTGCTGGAACTGCTGCCCAGAACACACGTACGGGCAGCACCGGCATCGATACCGTCGGCGAGGATGAAAAGCGCGAAGCCACTCCGGCCACAATGACCGGAGTGGATGCTCCTGTATATAACGTGCTGGGGCAGCGCGTAGGCCGCAAGACAAAAGGCATTGTCATATACAAGGGCCGGAAGTATGTGAATAATTAGTGCGTGGATTGCATCCACAGTGTTTATTTCACCATGGAAACCAATTCCCTGGAGTATGCCGGCATAGCACCGTTCTGTGTACATACATAGGCGGAGACTTTGACGGCGATGCGATGAGCCTCTTCTATGGATTTGCCGTTGAGGATGGCTGCGCAGAAAGAACCGGTGAAGGAATCGCCGGCTCCTACCGTGTCGGCAACCTCTACCTTGGGTGTGTCCAGGAATGAGGTGAGGGTGGGGGTGAAGACATAGGAACCGTTGGTGCCGCAAGTCAGCACGAGGGTCTGCAGCCGGTAGTCGTTCACCATCTTCATGCAGGTGTCGTGCATATCCGGGCCTTCATAGCCAAACATGCGATTGATGATGACGAGTTCCTCATCATTTATCTTCAGGATGTTGCAGCGCTTGAAGGATTCTTCGATGACCTCCTTTGTGTAGAATTGCTGACGTAGGTTTATATCAAATATTTTCAGACAGTCCGCCGGTGTGGCATCGAGGAATTTCTGAATGGTTTTGCGACTTACCGCATTGCGCTGGGCCAGAGATCCGAAACATACGGCACGGCAATTACGTGCTATTGCAGCGATATCATCATCGAAGGGGATGTTGTCCCACGCCACATTTTCTTTGATATCGTATGTGGGAATGCCCTGCTCGTCGAGCTGTACCTGCACAGTGCCGGTAGGATAGGGCACGCGAGGCAGCAAGTCGTTCAAATCATGTTCTTTCAGCGCCTCAATGGTCTCATCGGCCAATGTGTCATCACCAAGCGCACTTACTGCGATAGTGTTGTCCATACCCAGGAATTGCCCGGCATGATAGGCGAAGTTGGCAGGCGCGCCGCCCAGTTTCTTACCTTCGGGAAGCACATCCCAGAGGACTTCTCCGAGTCCCACTACATAACGTTTCTGTTTCATGGTTTTATGTGGTTTTCAGTTGTTTAACATATGTAAAGAGGTAGAGCACACCCACGGACATCACCAGCACAGCGCCCGCCTGACCGACGGCATCGCTGCACAGGCCCATCAGGAGCGGAAACACCGTGCCGCCGAAGAGACCCATAATCATCAGGCCCGAGACCTCGTTCTGCTTGCCGGGCATTGACTCCAGGGCGGTGGCGAAGCACATGGAAAAGACGTTGGAGTTGCCGTAGCCCACCAGGGCGATGGCGGCGTAGAGCACCCACTGCTCGCGGCCGAAAAACAGACCGCACATCGACAATGCCATCATCGCCACGCTGATGATGAAGAATGTGCGCATACGCAGCACTCGCAGGAAGAAGGAACCGGTCAGGCAACCGACGGTGCGGAAGATAAAGTAGAGCGAAGTGGCAAAGGCGGCCTCGTTGAGCGACATGCCGAGGCGCTCTATGAGAATCTTCGGTGCAGTGGTGTTGGTGCCCACGTCGATGCCCACATGGCACATGATGCCGAGGAACGTCAGCAGGACAACGGGGGTGCCGAGCAGCTTGATGCACTCTATGAAAGTAGAGGGACGGCCCTCCATGGGCGGTTCCTCAATGGGTGTTACAAACAGCAACACGGTGGAGAGCGCACCCACCGCGAAGAATACGGCGAAGAGTACGCGCCAGTTCAGATCGAAATCCGGGATGACCGCCGTGGCGCCCCACATTGCCAGATAAGGAGCCGAGAAGGAGGCGATGGCCTTGACAAACTGGCCGAAGGTGAGTGTGGAGGCCAGATTGCCACCGCCCATCACCGTAGATACCAGGGGGTTGAGCGAGGTCTGCATCAGGGCGTTGCCGATGCCCAGCAGCGAGAAGGCAATCAGCATGACGGCAAACGACTCGCCGAAGAGAGGCAGGAGCAGCGATGCCACTGTGATGACAAGCGAGAGAAGCACGGTCTTCTTGCGCCCGATTTTGTTCATCAGCATACCCGTGGGCACGCTGAAGATGAGGAACCAGAAGAACACCAGCGAGGGAAACACGTTGGCCACAGAGTCGGACAGCGCGAGGTCTTCTTTCACATAGTTGGAGGCAATGCCCACCAAATCCACGAAGCCCATGCAGAAGAAGCAGAGCATTACGGGTATGAGATAAACGGATTTGTTTTTCATTTCAGTTCTTAACAGAGTGTTGTCATGATATTCACTTGATTTCATAAATCGTGGCCTTGCCGCCCTTGATGCTCAGGTTGTTGTACGGCTCAGAGGGGAAGACAAGGTTGGTCATTGCCATCTTGCCATCTGCGTCGAACACCTCAACGGAGCATCGGTCGATGAAGATGCGCAGCTGCTTCACGGCACCGTAAGTGGGCGCAACGGTCACACATGGGAAGTCGGCACTGAAACCGACATTGCCGCTCTTCGTGCGGTCCATGGAGAAGGTCTGGGCGACAGCATCGTAACGCATCACGACCTGCTCGCCCTGCGGATTAGACAGGACAATCTCCGAGTGCTTCTTCAGGTCCACGACAATCTCGCACGCCTCCTGGGGCTGCCTGACTTTTGCACCGCGTGCGGAGAGCATCTCCCCGGAGGGCACGGAAGCGACATAGGTGTCGCCCTGATATTCAAACAATCTGAGGTCGCGGGGGATGGAGTTTGCCGAACGGAACTGCATGGTGGGCACCTGGTTGGCATACTGCCAGTTGGACATCCATGCCAGCATCGTGCGACGGGCATCCGGAGCGTTGCAAAACGACACGGCGGCATAGTGGTCCTTGCCGTAATCGAGCCACAAGGCCTTACCCCCGGCATAGCGAGCGGCTTTGTCCACGGTGAAGCGGCGGCCGTCGAACTGCCCCACGAAATACTGTGTGCCGCTTCCGCCGAACGGGCCGCCGGGATTGATGTTGCAGACGAGAACCCATTGCCTGGCACCTGAGGCCGATGTCAGGGGAAAGAGGTCGGGACACTCCCACACACCGCCGTGACAGCCGAAGTCCTTGCCGAACGAACTCTCATAGGTCCAGGCCTTCAGGTCCGGCGAAGAATAGATTCTCATCTCCTGACCTACGGCCAGAATGAGATTCCATGCCTTGATGTCTTCGTTCCAAAACGGGCGTGGATCGCGGAAGTCCGGATCTTCGCCCGTCAGCACGGGATTGCTCTCGTATTTCGAGAATGTCTTGCCGCCGTCGTCGGAGAAGGCCAGACACTGCGCCTGAACATCGGCACCGAAAGGAGTGGGGCGGCTTGAGGTATACATAGCCACGACACGCTCCCCCAGCGTCACGCACGAGCCGCTGAACATCGTCCCCCACACGTCCGGAGCCAATGCCACGCCCTCGTCCTTCCAATGGACCAGGTCGGCGGAACTGGAGTGGCCCCAATGCATGTTGCCCCACATGGAGCCGTAGGGATTGTATTGATAGTAGAGGTGCCATACACCGTCTTTATAGAACATCCCGTTGGGGTCGTTCATCCAGCCTCTCTCCGGCGTATGATGATAGAGCGGACGGTGTCTCTCCCGAATCAGCGCAAAGGCTGCATCGTCGTTTTGTGCCAACTTACTGAAGCACACGCTCCCGGTCGGCACATTCTGCACACAGACCCGTAATGCCCCTTTGTCCCGATACGGCAACAAATCCAGGGCCACATAATAGTCCACCTGCTCGCGGGCCATACGCACGTTTTGCTCCGTCTGCAGCGAACCGTTGACAATCACCTGCACCTTCCCTTCAGGAGCCGATTCCTGAACGGGCAGCCACAGGTAGCGCCCCTCGGCTTTCGGGGTCACGATGCTCTGCTCGCAAGCCTGCGGCGTCACCGTCTGTGCGCCGGCCGTCATGAACGACATCACAGCGGCCAGCGACACTACATATCTTTTCATCATACACATATTTTGTTTTTCCGGTACTGATATCCGCGACAAAATTATATAAAATTCTGCTAACCGGCGGTCATTCTCCTAATTTATTTTTCCAAATATTTCTTACCGTTCAAGATATAGACGGTGCCCTTTACCGGTTGGGCAACGGGACGTCCCTGGAGATCGAACTTTTTAGAGGCATCGGCACTCTGACCGGAGGCAGAAATGCTCTCGACGGCCATCGGGTCGGGAACGAGCTCTATCTGGGTGAAATTGAACGGTGCGCCGCCTTCCTTGTTGCACTGCACCATGAGGCGGTCCGTACCTTCGAGAGCGGCTGCCATGTCGATGCCGCTGAGGCTGAGTTCTGCATACTCGTTGGTCATCGTCATGGTGGTCTGGTCGCCGAGCTTATTATCCCACGTGGTCATCACGTTGATGATATAGTCGGTACGATTGGCCTCAGAATAGAAGCGGATGGCAGTGAACTTGCTCCAGTCAACGTCGGTGAAGCTGTTCTTCGTGATTTCCAAAGTGTCCCAGTTGTCCATCCAGAAGAAACCGCTCCAGACGGTGTTCTCGTCTATACTCTCCTTGCCGTCGCCGTACCAGATCTTGGTAGCTGTGAAATCCATACCACAGACCTCCAGACCGTTCGTCTGCAGGGAAGCGAGCATGGCCGGAGTGGCGAACACCTCTACACAGCTCTGATCGGGAAAAATAGAGTGCGCGAAGCGTGTGCCGGGGAGCATGGCGCCGTTGCTGTGCAACTCGATGACCTCACCTGCGGCGTTCATGAACTCGATGACGAGCTTGTCGCCGAGCTTCATGTCAGAAAACTTGGCAGCCTCGATGTTCAGAGTGTTGCTCCAGTCTACGGCGTGCTCACCTTCCCATACATCTGTTGCAGAGGCAATAACTGCGGCAGTAATAAGTGCTGCACATAATAGAATTCTTTTCATTTTTTTTGTGTTTGTTAGTTTATTTATTGTTGTGACACTCTTACGTTGCTGACGGTGACTGTGCCTCCGTAGCTGTTGATGCTCCAACAGTTACGCTGTATGCCGTAGATACGGTTGGTGTAGCATACGTTATCGTTGATATACATCACCATTACAGAGTTGTCAGTATAGATGTCCACCTTGTAGGTGTTGTCAGACGGGGTGGGGAACTTATATCCGTCAATCTTGCCGATGAATCCCCTGCCTTCGGGGCCTTCCTCTTCGAAGTTGATCTTACGCTTGGCATTTCCGTCTTCCGGATTGACCACCATGGTGTAGTATTTCCCGGAGTCGGTGCCGCGAACAAGAGAGATGCCGAACCTGTCGCCCTTGTCTGCTGTGGTCACGGTGAAGCTGATGTGGTTGCATGTGCCCAGGCGGTTGTAGAGCACGTAAGCGTTGTCGCCAGTCAGCGTGCCCTTGCTGTAGCCATTGCTGGCCATCACGCTGACCTCCTGCCACTTGTTGTACTTGGCATTGATGCCAGGCACAGCTCCAAAAGAAATTTTTCCGTCGGCATGCTGTATAATCCTGTGGCAAACCAATGCACCCGACCAGTTGGGTTCTTCGTCACCGACATTGACGTTCTTCTCATAGATACCGGCACCGGTGCGGTAAGGACACCAACCCCAGATGTAGCGGTTTGTGCCGTTGGAGGCTGTCTTGCCGGCATAGAAACCACGGCTGTCGAGCTGTCCCTGCTTGTCATCCGGGAAATTCTGGTCGGGATTGTTGAAACACTTCTTCAGGTTTTCGTAAGAATCGGCCTTGACATACTTCACGGTGCGGGCATTGCCTTCGTGAGAGGCATCGCTGTAGATGAGATACCACCAATCGCCCATCTTGAAGATGTCGGGACATTCACACATGCGGTTCCACAGCATCCTGAAAGAGCCGACATGCTCCCAGTTTACCATATCGGAGGACTTGAATTCGGCAAACACAGGGTCACCGCCGGCGGCGGGGCTGGTGGAGATGACCATGCGGTAGGTGCCGTCGTCAATCTTGAAAATCTGGGGATCGCGGAAATCCATCTTGGAATAGCCGTAGTCGGCGCCGTGCAGCGACCAGGTGTAGTCGCGCTTCCAGGTCTTGAAGTCCGGAGACGTGGCGCGCATCACAACCTCGCGGTTGGCAAGCAGCATGTTGTAGCCGGTATAATAAATATAGTAGAGGCCGTTGCTTTCGTTGTAAACGGCGCATCCGGTGCCGAGAACAGCATCCTGCTGTCTGTTGCTGGTGCCTGTGGGTAATACCTCACCGAGCGAAACATAGTTGGCCGCATCGGCGGTGCTGACACCCCAATAGGGGTGGTAGCACTCGCCGTTGTTGTCGTACTCCTGGAGGTAGAGCACCTTGAACTCCTGTGTCTTCCTGTCGAAGAACGGCATGGGGTCGCCGCAGCGTCCGATAGCCGGGTTGTAATAGGTGCGGAATCCGTTTTCGTCCGTCGGAACGAATGTTTCCGTCGTGCCGGCCCAGTTCTTTTCCGGATCCGGATCGTAGGTATCGTCGCTGCATGAGATGAGGGCTGTGACTGCACCGCAACATGCAAGTCCTGCACAGAATATATTAAACAGCTTTTTCATAAGGCGTTATTTCATTAAGTATTCGATTGCGTTTTTGGTAATAATCTCAACATTCTTATGGTAGTGCTCGGAGTAACTCGGACCGTATTTGAATGAATACCAGTCGTAGCCGCCGTAGCCGATGCAGATGATGCCGCCACGCCCGTTGACAGAGGGATATTCCCATGCCACGATGGCACCGTCTCCGCCGACACCGAGGATGTTGCCGCCGGTGCGATCCATCCACGCCTGATAGTCGGCGTAGCCGCCCCAGTCGCTTCCGATGTGATACTGGGCTACAGAGTTGGAAACGAAGTATCCGGCATCAGTAAGAGGCACTTTACCTCCGAATCCGTCGTTCACCACATTCTCCCACATGGGATGCTCTCCTTGTCCGGCATAGATGTCAAATGCCCATGCACCGCCGCAGTCAAAGGAATTCATCTCGGGATCGCCCCAGCAGTTGTTGGGCATAGTCCATTCGTCGTCTCCCGTCACGCCGATGAAGGTGGGCAGATGGGTTGCATAGCGGGTGAGGAGCATAGCACCGCCTGTTTCATAGAAGGCTTTCAGCTGATTCTTCACCTTAAGCGCGTCTGTGCCCTTGGCCAGGAATCCGTCGTGACCGTCCACACCGTGGTCGTCGTGCCAGTGCCACCAAATCAGCTTACATTCGGAGAGGTCGGCTGTGCCGTTGGCGATATCATCGAACGATGAGTAGAAGGCATGGGGTACATTGGCGAGCATCCACTCGCATGCAGTCATAGCCTCCATGTCAAGTTCTTCCTTGCTGTAGGCGGAGCCCACGAAAAGGGCTTCAGGTTTGATGGCAGGCTTGTAGTTGCGTACGATTACGGTCCAGTCCACATAGACATCACCGTTGACTACGTGCAGGACAATGGCTGCATCCATATTGAGGACGTCGCCTTCGTGGATGTCGCAGGTGGCGCGCTCAGAGAGTCGGAGCGCCGTCACCTTCATGGCTTTCTTGTCGTAGGTTTCAGGCACCGTTACCGTGATGGTACGTGCCTCATGGTCAACAATACCTGTGTATTCATCAAGAACAATCTTCTCGACGAGGCAGTCGCCGCTCAGGTCGAAAGTTTCGGCATCGTCACTGCAGGCCACGAAAGCAACGAGAGCGCAAACGATGCATGTAAGAAACAATATTTTCGTTTTCATAATAGTCTAATGCTTAATTGTCGGTTCGTGAATGATGATGTTTACCAGTTGCCGATATTCTGCACGTAGTGACCGTTGGAGGCTGAGAGCTGTTCGAACGGAATAGGCAGATATTCATCTTTGTCGGCTGTGAAGTGAGCATCCCGGTAGATGTTGCAGTTATCAATCTCTTCGGCATAGTATTTGTTAAGCACCTGTGCTGCTTCGCCCCAGCGCACGAGGTCGAAGAAGCGTTCGCTCTCCATGCCGAGCTCCAGACGACGCTCCATCTTGACAATCTTGACGGCATCCTCTTTGGAGTAGCTGCCGGGATAGGTGTTGACCTTGAAGGACACGCCATAGTCGGCGGGGTAGGTGGATATCATCTGTGTGCTGCCGGAAGCGCGGTTGCGGATTCTGTTCACCAGAATCAGGGCTTCTGTCGTGTTGCCCATCTGGGCATAGGCTTCGGCACGCTCAAGCAATACGTCGGCATAACGGAAGACGATGCGGTTCATGGAACTGGCCCAGTAAGAACCTTTGATTAGATAAATGTTGGCCAAAGCAGGATCGACATTGTGCTTGAGGCTGACGTTGTAGCCGTAGAGTCCGTTGGAGCGGCTCCAAACATGATTCTTTTTGATGATATAGTCCTTGTTGAACATGTAGGGCAAGTCGGGCATACCTACAGTCAGGAACAGACGCGGGTCTGCGTTGTCTGCGGCTTTGTCGTAATCCTGTTCGTTGAAAGTGTCGAGGAAAGGCAGACCGTCTGTGCCAGTACGATATGCATTGACGAGATTCTGCGAAGGCTTGTAGAAGTCGCAGCCGCCGTCGGTGACGTTGGGGATGCTGGGCGGAATGAGGCCGTAGCTCCAGTTGAGGTTACCGTAAGTGGAACCGTCGTTGCGGGAATATTGTATGGCCCAGATGCTCTCCTTGCCGTTCTCATAATCCTCCTCGGGACGGAAGTTGTTGTGAATGTCCTTCTCAAGGCCGTAGTTGCCGTAGTATTTCGGGTCGGAATATTCAATAACTTTCTCCAAATCATCCTGATCGATAGAGGTGACTTGATTCGTTTCGGGGTCGTCCTGACGATAGGCCTTGTAGAGATACACTTTGGTCAGGAATGCTGCAGCAGCCCCTTTTGTCGGACGTCCGAGCTCTTCCTGCGTCTCCGGCAGTTTGTTGAAGGCCTCCGTGAGGTCGTTGATAATCTGCTGCCATCCCTCGTCGTTGGTGAACTGCCTGTTGGAAAGAGCATTATACTCCTCATAGGTGAGTTCGGAACTCATGATGAAAGGAATGTATTTATAGAGTCTCTTCAGCAGGAAATGTCCGTAGGCTCTGAGGAATTTCATTTCGGCAATGCGCTGCTGCTTGGCCGCATAGCTGTTGTCGCAGGACTCCAGCACTGACAGTGCAATGTTGACTCGCGATATGCAGTTGTAGAGGCGCTCCCACATGTCGTTGATGTTCCAGTTGGTGGTGAGAACACCCTGTTCAATCTCCAGCTGATGGAAGACGTCGCCGTCGTTGGTACCGTTGCCGCCTTTGTAGGCGTCATCGGAGCGTACGTCAAAGTTCCACATGGAGAAGGATGAGTTGATGTCTTCGGCAGAGGTGAAGATGGCATAAGCCGCCACTACCATATTCTCTGCGTTCTTGGGATCTTTCACCTGATCTTCATTCAGCGCTGCCTGCGGCACATGATTTTCGAGGAAATCGCTGCACGAAGTCATAGCACAAAGAAGTAGCGCTGCACCGAATATATTGAATATCTTTTTCATGATTGTTTTCGTTTTATAATGAAACATTCATACCAAATGTTATGTTCAGAGGAATGGGGTATCCGAAGTTGGGGTTTTCGGGATCCACTCCGGAGAAGCTGCTGCTCTTGATTGTGATCAGATTTTGTGCGGACACATACAGGCGCAGGCGTTCCATATGCATCTTGTCACACATCTTTTTGGAGAAGTTGTAGCCGATTTGTAAGGTGCGCAGTTTTGCATACGAGCCGTTTTCGACAAAGTAGCTTGAAACGCGCTTCTCGTTGTTGTTGTCCATCGTGCTGACGGCGGGAATGTTCGAGCCGCTGTTCATCGGTGTCCACGCATTGAGTATGCGGTCGCCCTTGTTGAGGTTTGAGATATTCAGGCCGCTCCACAGGTCAGTCTGCTTCTTCAGGTCGCTGATGACATCCTTGCCTTGCTCGCCTTGCCAGAACATGTTCAGGTCGAAGTTCTTATACTGCAGGTTGATGTTGAGGCCCCATGTGAAGTCGGGCACGGGATCGAAAATCCATGTCTGATCTTTTTCGTTAATCATACCGTCCTTGTTGAGGTCTTTCCAGCGCATGCGGCCGACACCGGCGCCGTTTTGGACTGCATGGTTGTCCACCTCAGCCTGGCTCTTGAAGATGCCGTCGTAGACATAGCCGACCTGTGCGCCCATGGGATGACCCACGACGCTTTTCACGCCGTTACCGCCGAAGGTTCCGCGGGAGGCAATTGTTTCTGGCAGTTTTGTCACCTCGTTGCGGTAGGTGGCGATGTTTCCTGAGATGTCGTAGTGGAAGGCACCTACGGCATTGCGGTAGCCGATGGTCAGTTCGACACCCGTATTCTTCATTTCGCCGGCATTAATCCACTGTGTGGAGCCTTCGCCCATAGCGGCAATGGCCGGCATCGGCACTAGAATGTCTTTTGTCTTCTTGTAGTACCACTCGAAGGAGCCGTAGAGCGTATTGTGGAACATGGCGAAGTCGAAGCCGAGGTTCGTCTGTGTCGTTGTTTCCCATTTCAGGTCGTCGTTGCCCAGCTGGTCGCGTTTGAAGCCGCTCGGCAGGATTTTGCCGCCGTTGCTTCCAGCGATGTCGTAGCTGGTGCCGTAGCTCTGACCGCCAAATCCGGCCTCACCGTAGTTGCTGACATACAAGGTGTAGCGGGCCAGGTTGTTGATTTCCTGGTTACCGGTCTGGCCCCATGAAACACGCAGCTTGAGGTTTTCGAGCCATTTCACTGATTTCATGAACGACTCTTCTGTGATACGCCAACCGGCGCTGACTGAAGGGAAGGTGCCGTAGCGGTTGTTTTTGCCGAAGCGTGATGAGCCGTCGTGACGCAAAGTGACGCTTGCCAGATAGCGGTCGTTATACGTGTAGTTTGCTTTTCCGAAGAATGACACCAAGGTGTAACCGCCGGCGCTGCCGTAGGCCATGGATTCGCCGACGCCGGCGTTGGGCCACATGTAATCCTTGTTATATACGCTGAAGTCGTGCTTCACAGCGCTGAACCACTTGTCGTCTTCACGGTTGAGCTCGACACCGGCCAGGAAGTCGGCGCGATGCTTGTTCTTTTCCAGATTGTAGGTGGCAACGGCATTCCACATCCACTTGGTCCAATGCTCCTGCTTGGGTTCCACGGCATTGGTCGGGTTGGCAACGGTGCCTTCTGTGACGGGGTAGGTGAATATGCGCTGCTCCTTTTGTGAGTAGTCAAGACCGAAGGTGCTCTTGATGTTCAGGTTCTTGATTGGGTTGACATTGATATAGGCATCACCGAACAGACGCCAGAAGGTGTAGCGGTTGTCCTTGTTGCGGTCCAGGCGTGCCAGAGGGTTCTCGCGGTCGGGATATCCTCCTTCGGGGCCGGCGTATTCGCCTGTGGTGGTATATACCGGGATTGAGGGGTTGAATTGCAGCACGTTTTCGATGAAACCGCCTGGAGCCTCCACTTCACTAGTGCGGTTGAACGTGAAATGTTCACCGACGGTGATGATGTTGCGCTCGCCGATTTTCATCAGTTTGTATTCGGTATTTATACGACCGGAGAAACGCTCGAAGTCGCTTTCTTTGATGATACCCTTATTTTTGTAGTAGCCAGCAGAGAAGAAGGCCGAACCGCGTTCGGAGCCGCTGCTCAGCGACACATTATACTGCTGTATGATGCCGGTGCGGGTAGTTTCGTCAAACCAGTCGGTATCTCCGGCGGGTGTCATACCTGCGGCATCCAGGTACTTGCTCATTGTAATCCTGTTCAACACGGGATATCCAAGAGGGTTGTAGCCCCAGTCGTAGTGATAGCCCAGGCCGTTGGTGTTGGGGTTGAGACCGTCGTTAACGTAGCCCTGCCACAGTACCTGTCCGAATTGTTTTGCGTTTAAAACGTTAATCTTGTGGGCGTAGGTCTGTATGGCAACACTGGCGTCGAAATTCACCTTCACCTTGCCCTCTTTACCCTTCTTGGTGGTGATGATGATGACACCGTTGGCTGCGCGCGAACCATATATAGATGCGGAGGAGGCATCCTTCAGCACCTGAATGGATTCGATGTCGTTGCCGTTAAGTTCGTGCATTCCGCCTGTTGTCGGTACACCGTCAATGATGTAGAGCGGGTCGGCACCGGAGTTCAGGGTACCGACACCGCGGATGCGCACAGCTGCCTTACCGGAGGGAGAGCCGCCGTCCGGGTTGACATACATGCCTGGAACGCGTCCCTGCAGCGCCTTCATGGGGTTGTTTTCGTTCTGCTTCATCATGTCGTCGACAGTCACCACCGAGACTGCGCCGGTCAGGTCGGCTTTGCGCTGTGTGGTGTAGCCGGTCACCACAAGTTCGTTCAGTGCGAGGGCGTCTTCTTTCATGACCACCTTCATGTCGTTTTTTGCGGCCACTTCCTGCGGCTGGAAGCCGATATAGGTAATCACCAGTGTCTTTCCGGGCTCCACCTTCAGCGTGAAGTTGCCGTCGAAGTCGGTGATGGTGCCGTTCTGTGCACCTTTCTCCATGACTTTGGCGCCGATGATGGCTTCGCCGGTTGCATCTGTCACGTTACCCGTGATCTGCTGCTGTGCAAGCGACATCTGACACAGCATGAGAGACAGGAAAAACAATGCTCGTCCTTTCGAGATGCCCGTCAGGGCAAGCAAGAATCGTTTCATGTGTTCCATTTGTTTTTTAGGTTAGTAAAACAAAAAAATGATTAATAAATTTTAAAATTCCGCAGCAAAGATAATCCTATTCGCACGTGTATGATAAAAATAATGTTTCTTTGAGTGGAAAATATCGTTCATTGCAACAAAAATAAAAGCAAATGAACGATATTTCTCATTCATTTGCTTCTGTCTCTGTGTGCTGTCTGTTAGGGGGACAGGCTGTTTCGAGCGCTTTTCAGCTGTTTCTGCCTCTTACTTCTCCTGGCAATATTCCGTATTCGTCTTTAAAGCATTTTGTGAAGTAGCTTGGTGCGGTGAAACCGACCTTATAGGCCACTTCACTGATACTCATATCCGTGGTCATAAGCATCTGATATCCCCGTTTTAATCGGGCCGTTCGCAACAGTTCCACCGGCGAGGCTCCCGTGACGGCTTTCACTTTTCTATAGAGCTGCACGCGGCTCAGGTTCATTGCCGAAGCCAGATCCTCCACACTCAGTTCGCTGTTTTCCAGCCGGGCCTCCACCACATCCTTGAAGCGTGCGAAGAAGACCGATGTCGCCGCCAGTCCTTCCTCTTCGGCTTCTTCTCCCTCGCTGTCGTTTTCGGTGCTGACGGTATTCAATGCCGGAAGCTCCTCTTGCTTCAGCTCCCACAGACTGTTCACCATGCGCTCCCTGCGCAGCGTTGTTTTCCCCAATTTATAAAGGTAGAGCAACACCAGGACGGCAATCAGCAGCACAAGACCTCCGAAAGCCATCCAGGTGATCATGCGCTGCGTGTCCAGCTCCTTCAGGTACGAGTCTGCCATCTCGTGCAGGCGGTCCAGATTCTTCACCTGTCTCATGGTCTCCTCGGTCTGCATCAGCAACACGCGGGCGTTGTCGTGGGTCACGATGGCTGACATCATGAGCGTCTCCTTCTTATAGGGCTTGCCTTCGAGAATATCTACGGCCAGTTGCAGCAGGCGGTCGCCGTTGGTGGGATATATGAAGGAGGCGTCCAGGATGGAATCGTTCACCAGTGTTATGCCGCCGTTTTTTCCCGGCAGTCCGTCGATGCCGCAATACAGGGGCCTGCTGTCTCCTGCCTCCAGGAATGCCTGGCGGGCGCCGATGGCAGAGCGGTCGTTCATGCCGAAGACAAAATCCACTGCCACGTCGGGGTGCGCTTTTTTCCAGTTCCTTACGATGTCATATCCCGTTTCCTCTGTCCAGTCGCCCTGCAGCGTTGCAACCACCTCTATTTGCGGATAGTGCTTAACGGCATCGGTGAAACCATTGTGGCGCTCAATAGCGGGAGAAGAACCTTTAAGCCCCATCACCTCCAGCACCTTTCCGCTGCCGCCGAGACGCTTGGCGATATATTCTCCCATCTGTCGTCCCATCTCGTAGTTGTCGGCACTCATGAAGGCCGTAAATTTCCGGCTGTTGGTCTTGCGCTCAAACACGATGACGGGAATGCCGCTGTCGTAGGCACGGTCGATGGCGGGAGATATAGTGGCCACTTGGTTGGGCGCTACGATAAGCAGGTCAATGCCGCAGGCTACGAGGCTGTCGATTTGTTCTATCTGCCGTTGGTCGCTGTCGTAGGCTGCCGCGAAGCGCAACTCCACGTTATTGTGGAAATAGTTTCCCATGCGCAGCTCGTCATTCTGCTTATCGCGCCACGTGTCTTCCGAGCATTGTGAAACTCCGATGATATAGTGTTTTTCCCTGTTGCTGCAGCCGCTGCATATCCATGCCAACGCTGCAAATAAAGTCAAGAGTAATAGCTCCTGCCGCATATAGAGTGAACTGTGGTTTGTAAAATTGGTGCAAAAATACATTTTTTTTCTAACAACCAGGACAACAGCAATGATTTTTTTTCTCATGCGGTGGTCTTTTTAGTTGACAAGTTAACAAGTTGATAGGTTGTCAGTCTTGGTTTTTGACTCCAGACCCCAGACTTAAAACTTTCTGGTGTAAAGAAAATTCCGACTCCTTAAAACCTATTCCTCAATTCTTGTTTCTGCGGCCGGGTGACGGGGTATTTTCCCGTACACTAAGAAAAATTTTCCCGATGCCTTACCCGCAAAAATGCAAAGCTTTCGTGTTTCTTTTGCATTGGACACCGAGGGCTGGTATGACAGCGGCAACAACCGGCACACGGAGTACGAAGAAGGATGCCATCAGACCGGTTTCACCGATGACGGCACCCTGTACCTCTACTTTATCCACACCGGCAATATTTATGCCGGAAGACCCTATCAGGTGAAGTGGAATAGCGGCAGCGACATTGTGAACCCCGTCTTCAGCGGCATTACCATAGAGAACGTACAGGATAACGTTACGAGTACCGATGAAAAGGTCGGTTTCATCGGCAATTACAGCCCCGTAATGCTCCCCGGCGGCGACAGGAGTAACTACTACCTGGGCGCTCAAAACACGCTTTATTGGCCCACTGCCGACAAGACTGTGGGTGCTTTCCGTGCTTACTTCCACGTGGATCTCAGCGACGTGCCTGCAGGCGAACGCTCATCACCAATACGGATGAAGGAGCTGTGACGGGCATCGTCGAGAGTGAAGAACTAAGAGTGAAGAGTGAAGAATCTGATGATGTTTGGTATGATCTCTCCGGACGTAAATACAAAAACAAGCCTGCAAAGCCGGGCCTCTATATCCGTGGCGGTAGGAAAGTTGTGGTGAATTAACTCCCTAAATTGTCAACTGTAAAAGCCACCCTCGATGAAGGTGGCTTTTACTGACTATATATAAATAAGGTATTATTTCAGACGGGCGAGGCACTCCTTGATGCGGCGCATGGCTTCGCGGATGTTGTCGTCGCTGGTGGCATAGCTCATGCGGAAGCACTCGGGGCTGCCGAAAGCATCACCTCCAACAGTGGCCACATGACCCACCTCGAGGAGATACATGGCGAGGTCGGTGCTGTTGTTTATGGTGCGGCCGTCTGCACTCTTGCCGTAGAAACTGCTGCACTTGGGGAAGAGATAGAAAGCACCCTGAGGGTCGTTCACCTCAAGACCGGGAATCTCCTTTGCCAGAGATACGATGAGATTCTTGCGGCGCTCGAAAGCCTGACGCATCTCCTCAACACATTCCTGAGGGCCGGAGAAGGCCTCCTCGGCTGCCTTCTGCGATACAGAACAGGGGCCTGAGGTGTATTGGCCCTGCAGTTTGTTGCAGCCCTTGACAATCCACTCGGGGGCGGCGATGAAACCGATACGCCAGCCGGTCATGGCATAGGCCTTGGAGACACCGTTGATGATGACAACGCGCTCCTTGATGTCGGGGAACTGAGCCATGGAAGCGTGAGCACCCACGTAATTGATATGTTCGTAGATTTCGTCAGCAATGACGATGACACGGGGATGGCGCAGGAGCACATCCTTGAGTGCCTCAAGTTCGGCGGCGGAATAGACGCTGCCAGTGGGGTTGGAGGGAGAGCAGAGAATGAGGGCGCGCGTGTTGGGTGTGATGGCCTTCTCAAGCTGGTCGGGAGTCATTTTGAAGTCCTGCTCGATGCCGCACTCCACATAGACGGGTGTGCCCTCGGCCAGAAGCACCATCTGGGGATAGCTTACCCAGTAGGGCGCAGGGATGATGACCTCGTCGCCGGCATTCACCAGAGCCATGATGGCATTGCAGACAGACTGTTTGGCACCGTTGCTGCAGAGAATCTGCGAGGGGGCGTAGTCGAGTCCGTTCTCGTTCTTCAGTTTTGCCACGATGGCTTTCTTGAGTTCGGGATAACCGGGCACGGGGCTGTAGCGGCTCCAGTTGTCCTCGACGGCCTTGATGGCAGCGCGCTTGATGTGGTCGGGGGTGTTGAAGTCGGGTTCGCCGACACTCATGTTGATGACATCAACGCCCTGAGCTTTCAGTTCGCTGCTCTTCTGACTCATGGCCAGTGTGGCACTTGGAGCCAGGCGGTTTAATCTTTCAGAGAGATTGTTCATTTTTATTTTGATTTTAAACTATAAACTTTCAACTTTCAACTACAACCTATGTCCCATGCGGACACGTTTTGTTTCGAGATAGCGTTTGTTGTACTGATTGGGCTCCACGACGATGGGCACATTCTCCACAATCTCCAGTCCGTAGCCCTCGAGACCCACGCGCTTGACGGGATTGTTGGTGATGAGGCGTATCTTTGAGAGTCCCAGCGAGCGCAGTATCTGGGCGCCCACGCCGTAGTCCCTCTCGTCAGCCTTGAAACCCAGATGGAGGTTGGCATCCACGGTGTCGTCACCCTGTTCCTGCAGAACGTATGCGGCAATCTTGTTCATGAGACCGATGCCGCGTCCCTCTTGCATGAGATATATGACGGCTCCCTTGCCTGCCTCCTCGATCATCTGCATGGAGCGGTGGAGCTGTGTGCCGCAGTCGCAGCGCTGGCTGCCGAATATGTCGCCTGTGGCGCAGGAAGAGTGCATGCGCACGAGCACGGGTTCGTCTTCCTCCCACGTGCCCTTGATGATGGCTACGTGTTCGAGGCCGTTGGATATCTGGCGGAAGGGAATGATGCGGAAGTGACCCCACTCGGTGGGGAGGTCGGCCTCGCTGCCGCGCTCCACAAGGCTCTCGCGTTGCAGGCGGTATGCGATGAGGTCGCGTATGGTGATTATCTTGAGGCTGAACTGCCGGGCCACTTCCTCCAGTTGCGGCATGCGTGCCATAGTGCCGTCAGGATTGAGTATCTCGATGAGTGCAGCGGCGGGCTGCATGCCCGAGAGGCGTGCCAAGTCGATGGCGGCCTCCGTGTGCCCTGCGCGGCGCAGGACACCCTTGTCCTGGGCGTAGAGGGGATTGATGTGTCCCGGACGACCGAAGTCGGAGGGCTTGCTGGCGGGGTCAGCGAGGGCACGGATGGTGGCTGCGCGGTCGTGGGCGGAGACACCGGTGGTGCATCCCTCGAGAAGATCCACCGTGACGGTGAACGGAGTGCCCAGCATGGAGGTGTTTTCTTCCACCTGACGGCTGAGTTCCAGTTCGTGGGCCCGGGATATGGTGATGGGAGCGCAGAGTACGCCGCGCCCGTTTTGCAGCATGAAGTTGACCTTCTCCGGAGTAATCATCTCGGCAGCGGTGATGAAGTCGCCCTCGTTCTCGCGATCCTCATCATCCACTACGATGACGAATTTGCCGGCCTTGAAATCTTCAAGAGCTGCCTCTATCTGACTGATTGATGTTTGTTCCATTATGATATTTTATCCGATATTTCCTGTGATAATACATGCAGTTCGATACGCTCTGCAATCATGGGCGAGAGTTTCTGTATCTGCGAGAAGTCGCGCCACAGACGTATGCGGAAGCGCCACACTCTGAACCAGAAGAATATGCCTAGCGGCAGGAAAAGTCCTGCGGCAAGGCACAGACGGCTGGAGTGGAAGGGGCGCGTGTGGGCGTCGGGCACGAGGATGGGGTATTCGCATAGGGCGCCGATGATGACGTTGTCGCGCGAATTGTGCAGTTCTTTGATGATCTGTTCGAGCCTCTCGGAGATGCTAATCACCTCGCGGTCCTCGCGATAGTGGAAGAAGAGGCGCCAGTAGGAGGGGAAGCGGCGCAGATGATGTATCTCCTGATAGTGCTTGCAGTCGTCGGCAAGAGTGTGCAGTTCTGCCATGAGACGCGGGTAGTCGGGCTCTTCGATGATAACCTCCTTGCGGGCAAGTTTTCTGGTGTATCGCAGACCGAGCACCGTCATGAAGAAATGGCGGTAGCCCTCGATGTTGAACACCATGGAGTCCTTGTTGGCGCGGCTGATGAGGAAAGCACCGATGGGAGCCAGTATCATGGACGACAACCAGGCACCGAAGAGCATATTCCACTCGCCCTGCTTGGCCATCTTCTCGCCGGCCACGTTGATGATATAGTAGAAAATGAATATGAGCACGGAGACGACGACAGGTACGCCGAGTCCGCCCTTGCGTATGATGGCACCGAGCGGAGCACCGATGAAGAAGAATATCAGGCAGGCCAGGGACAGCGAGAACTTGCGCTGCCACTCAAGAAGGTGGGTGCGCAGCGACATGTTCATGTTTTCTGTGAATATGCCTCGGAATTCGAACTCCGACAGCGAGGAGTGCGCCCTGTTGGTGGCGGCACGCAGTGTGCGTTGCTGGTCTTCGGTGGACTGGCTGGCGAGTGCGCTGTCTATCGGCACCGCCACGCTGAGCATGTGCTCCAGACGCTGCTGGCGTGTGAGGCTGTCTGCGCCTCCCTTCGGTATGTCCCTCATGAGATAATAGGAACGGGCATTGTCATAGAAGGCATGGCCCACGGAGTCCAGTTTCTGGGAGATGGAGTCGATGCCCTCCTGTATGGCCGTGAGGTCTTTAGTCTGGGCGTTGTTGTTGAAGAGGTTGGCATCCATCATCGAGAAATTGTTGTCGAACTGTATGATGTCCACCTCCCTGACGAATGTTTCACGCATATAGGGTATGGAGGCACGGAGCATCTTGCCGCTCTGCGCGTCCATATTGCGGAAACGCTCTCCGCTGTAGAGCGTCATCTTCATGTGCATGTGGTCTTCCGTGGATTGCATGCGGGCAGAGTCGGCAAGGACAATCTGCGTGTTGTCGAGCCCGCCGCCGGTGGTGTATATCATCATGCCGTAGAGCATTCCGGTCTCTTTGTTCTTGCGCTCGATGAAGATGTTGTAGCCGGGGATATCGCTGTAGAAGATACCTTCCGGAATCTCCACCTCGGGGTTCTTCTGGCGCATGCTCCACAGCAGGGTGGCCAACTGGCGTGTAGCCTCGGGTCCCACACGGTTCTGGAAGAAAAAACTGCCGAACGAGATGAATATGGCGAAAATGAGCACCGGCAGAATGATGCGCACCAGCGGCACGCCGGCAGCTTTCATGGAGAGCAGTTCGAGTTTCTCGCCCATGTTGCCGAACGAGATAAGCGACGCAAGCAGCACGGCGAGGGGTAGGGACATGGGCACTAGGGTGAGCGAGGCATAGAAGAAAAACTTGCCCAGCACCAGCCACGAAAGGCCTTTTCCTACGAGGTCGTCAACATATCGCCAGAGGAACTGCAGCATGAAAATGAACAGGCAAACGAAAAAAGTACCGGCGAAGAGGAGCAGATAACTCCTCAGAACATACCAGTCTAAACGTCGTATTATCCTCATTCTCATACGCATGTGTCGCGTGTACGCACAATTGACGGCGCAAAATTACAAAAAAATGGTCATATTGATAAATTTTGTTGCTAAAAAGTTTGCTTGTTTAGATTATTTGTCATACCTTTGCACCGCTTTTGAAAAAAAGGCGGGATAGCTCAGCTGGTTAGAGCGTCGGATTCATAATCCGAAGGTCAAGGGTTCAAGTCCCTTTCCCGCTACACGATGAGGGAGATAAGATCAAGATTGCTTTTAGGCGATGAGGTTATGACGCGGCTCAAAGAGATACGCGTCATTATTTTTGGTGTAGGCGGAGTGGGTTCCTGGTGCGCCGAAGCTCTGATTCGCACGGGTTTGCGTCATCTGACAATAGTGGACAGTGACGATGTGGCAGAGTCAAACTGCAACAGACAGCTGATGGCCACTACCAAGACAATAGGCAGGCCGAAGGTGGAGGTGCTGGCAGAGAGGCTGAGAGAGATAAATCCGGATGCGGACATCATAGCATTGGCGCAGCGTTACACAGCGGAGACCGCAGGAAGTTTCTGTCTGGAGAACTACGACTATGTGATGGACTGTATTGATTCGCTGAGGGACAAAACGGACCTGATATGTAAGGCACTGGAAAATTCCGGCAGCAGGCTGTTCTGCAGTATGGGTGCCGCACTAAGGACAGATCCTACGCGGGTGCGGGTGACGGAGTTCTGGAAGGTGAAGGGAGATGCACTGGCACGGGCGCTGCGCACACAGTTCAAGAAACAGGAGCGCTTCCCGAAGAGAAAATTCAAATGCGTCTATAGCGAAGAGCCAGCCGGCAGGAACTGCTTTGAGGCAGACGGAAACGGCAGTCTGATGCAAGTGACCGCCGCTTTCGGTGTGACACTGGCATCGCTGGTCGTCAACGATTTGCGGGCACTGTAATACGTCCCTTTATTTTTCCGCTGGTAGCGGTGAGCGTGAATTCTCCGCTACCGTCGGTCTCCACGATGACTGTGCACTGACCGGAGAAGAGATGCATGCGAGGTTCCTGTAACGGATCCAATGAGGTGGGGTCGCCGTTTGCTGCTGCCTTGAAACGTGCGTTGCCGTTCACGGAGAATTCCACGAGGGCATTGCCATCGGGACACAGCACACCTTTTCTGTCCACCAACGATACGGTGATGTAGCAGAGATTGTCGCCCGGAGTGTAGTAGGAGGTCTGCAAATCCAGTCGGTGGGGCTTTGAAGCCGTGTGCTTTGTCGTCGTGTGTACGACGTTGCCCCCTGCATCAAGAAACTCTACCTTAAGCTCTCCTGCCTGATACGGCACATCCGGCCAGATAAGTCTGTAGCGCTTGAGAAGCCACAGGGGATCTTTGTCTTTCAGTGCCTCGCTTTCCTCGCGGGAGAGTTTGCGGACTTCTCCGTGCAGTTTGCCGTTGACGTAGAGCCGTGCTGCGGGACACTGGCTGTAGGCTACCACAGGAATGGTGTCACCCGCATTCCAATTCCAGTGAGGCAGCACATGGAATGTGCCGGAATCGCGCCATTGGCTCTGATAGAGATAATAGCGGTCCTTGGGGATGGAGGCCAGGTCGATAATGCCGAATAAGGAGGAATGACTGGGCCATGAGTCGGTGTCGTAGGGGGAAGGTTCTCCGAGGTAGTCGAAACCGGTCCACACAAACTGTCCCATCGTCCAGTCGAAGTCGTCCTGCAGACGGAAATCCTCGTCGGGGACATTACTCCACGAACATGCTTCGGTGTCGTAGCCGGAGGACTGATGACCGTCGTGTTTGGCACCTTTGCGCAGGGCGAAAGGAAGGTGGTACACACCGCGTGAGGATACTGTGGAGGCTGTCTCCGAACCGAGAATGAACTTTTGGGGGAGCGTCTCGTAGGCTTTCTCATAGAGATGTGTCCGATAGTTCAGGCCGGGAACATCCAGTGCATCGGCAAATCCGCTGCGCAAGACGTTTTGCACCTGATCCATGCCGCACGTCACGGGACGGGTGGGGTCCTGCTCGTGACAGAAGAACTGCATGGCTTTCGCCAGTTCTTTGCCGTCCTCGCTGTGCTGCTGGGGAATCTCGTTACCGATGCTCCACATTACCACAGAGGGATGGTTGCGGAAATTCATTATCATATTTTTGATGTCGTGCTGAGCCCACACCATCGGGTATTCGGATTTTGGTGTGTCGGTCATCTCGTTGAACCAGCAATGATAGCCGTTCTTGCATTTGGCAACAGTCCATTCGTCGAAGGATTCCACCATAACCATCAGACCGATGGAGTCGCACAGCTCAACCTGCTGCGGGTCGGGCATATTGTGGGCGGTGCGGATAGCGTCCGCTCCCATGTCTTTCAACATGAGAAGCTGGTGGCGCAGGGCGTCGCGGTGGACGGCAGTTCCGAGGGGACCAAGGTCGTGATGAAGGCACACACCGCGGAACTTGCGCTTCTCACCGTTGAGGAAGAATCCTTCTCCCTTTCTCAGTGTCACCTCCCTGATGCCGAAACTCGTGGTGAACGTGTCGACGACAACTCCGTTTTCTATGATGCGCGAGCAGGCACGGTAGAGATGCGGTGTCTCGGGGGTCCACAATTCGGGCTGCGGGACGCTGAAACGCTGGATCATCTCTGCGTTTCCGTCTGTTGCCGGAGATGTGAAGTCGGTGTTGGAAGCAACGATGTTTCCATTCCTGTCGAGGATGTTTGTCTCCACGATGATTTTATAAGAGGATGTCCCTGCGATGGCGGTGGTGAGAAGCACATCCCACGAGGACTCGTCTTTCGGGGTGGTGACGATGCTCGTTCCCCACACGGGCACGTGCACCTTTGCGGCTGATATGAGGTGAACCCTGCGGAAAAGTCCTGCTCCGGGATACCAGCGGCTGCTCTCGCTGGGATTGTTCAGGCGTATGGCCAGGATGTTGGTCTCGCCGTTGTCTTTGAGGTAGGGGGTGAGGTCAAAAGTATAACTGTTGTATCCGTAAGGCCATATGCCGAGGCGTTGTCCGTTGATGAAGACAAGGGAATGGGACATGGCACCATCAACAAGCAGTGTGACGGAACCTTTTGACTTGCCTGTCCCCTGAGGGGTGAGGAAGCGGGTGCGATACCAGCCAGTTCCCATCCAAGGCAGACCGCCAGTGCGACCGGTCTTCAATGTGGCAACGGATTCTCCGTTTTGCTTGACAGCAACGTTTTGTAAGTCGTTGTCTCCGGAAAACGGCATGGTGATAGCCCAGTCGTGGGGCACCTTTACCGGTTCCCACTGACTGTCGTCCAGATTTTCCTGTTCGCCTCCTTCCACTTCCCCGAGATGGAAACGCCATTCGGAAAGCAGTGAATCACGTCGTTCAACGGCAGAAATATTAATCAGAAAAAAACAAAGAAAAGCGGAAATAAATAGAATATTTTTCATCTCATAACAGTCTGTTCGCATGCAAAAATATAAAAAAAACTCTTTCTGCCGTCTTTTTTGAAAACAGGATGGAGATTAACTCCTCATTTTTTTATAATTTTGCGCACGAAAAATGTGAAATAACAAATCTCAAGTATTATAAATATGGCAGAAAACAGAAAAATCAGGCGCGCTCTCGTGAGTGTTTTCCATAAGGATGGACTGGATGAAATCTTGAAGACGTTGCATGCTCAGGGAGTGGAACTGCTCTCCACCGGCGGCACGCAGTCCTTTATCGAAAGTCTGGGCATTCCCTGCACTAAGGTGGAGGACGTGACATCATATCCCAGTATTCTCGGGGGCAGAGTGAAGACATTGCATCCCAAGGTGTTCGGCGGCATATTGGGACGTCGTGAGAACGAGGGAGACCAGCAGCAGATGGCACAGTATGAGATTCCTGCTATCGATCTGGTAATTGTGGATTTGTATCCTTTCGAGGAGACCGTTAAGAGCGGCGCTTCCGAGGTTGATATTATAGAGAAGATAGACATCGGAGGCATTTCTCTCATCAGAGCCGGTGCAAAGAACTTCAGGGATGTCATAATTGTTCCCTCCAAGGCGGAATACAACCCCCTGCTCGACTTACTTCATAAGAAGGGCGGCGAGAGCGATATTGACGACAGAAAGTGGTTCGCAAAGCAGGCATTCGGTGTAAGCAGTCACTATGATACTGCCATCCATTCATATTTTTGCAAGTAAGGAGTAACAATTAGAAATACATGGGTTTTTTCAGTTTTACTAAAGAGGTCTCGATGGACCTCGGTACAGCAAACACCGTTATCATCTGCGATAATCACATCGTGGTGGACCAGCCCAGTGTGGTGGCAATGAACCGCCAAACGGGTGCGATGGTTGCTGTTGGCGAAAAGGCCAAGATGATGTATGAGAAGACGAGCCCGGATATCCGTACGGTACGTCCTCTCAGAGACGGTGTCATAGCAGACTTTAACGCGTGTGAACTGATGATGCGCGGACTGCTTAAGATGGTGGATACAGGCAAGCATCTCTTCACACCTTCATTGAGGATGGTTATAGGTGTTCCCAGCGGTTCTACGGAAGTGGAGCTGCGTGCCGTGCGCGACAGCGCGGAGCGAGCCGGAGCACGCGAGGTGTATCTTGTGTACGAACCGATGGCTGCCGCAATAGGTATCGGCTTGGATGTTCTTGCTCCGGAAGGTAATATGGTAGTGGATATCGGCGGCGGTTCCACGGAAGTTGCTGTGATTTCATTGGGCGGTATCGTTTCTGACAAGAGTCTGCGAATTGCAGGCGATGAGTTCACGGAAGACATTCAGGAATATATGTCCCGTCAGCACAATGTGCGTGTCAGTGAGCGTATGGCCGAGCGTATCAAGATAAATGTGGGCAGTGCGTTGTCAGATTTGGGTGATGAGGCTCCGGAGGATTACGTTGTGTGCGGTCCCAACAAGATTACGGCCCTGCCGATGGAGGTGAGTGTCACGTATCAGGAGGTGGCACGCTGTCTGGAGAAGACAATCGCAAAGATAGAAAGCGCTATTCTGGCTGCTCTTGAGGATACACCGCCTGAACTGTATGCTGATATCGTGCGCAACGGTATATGGCTCACCGGCGGCGGAGCTCTGCTTCGTGGTCTGAGTACTCGTTTGCAGGATAAACTCAATATCCCGTTCCATGTGGCCGAGGACCCGCTTCATAGCGTTGTGAAGGGTACGGGTGCGGTTCTCAAGGATATAAACAACTTCCCATTCCTGATGTAGTTGAGAACGATATTCACTTTCCTTTGGAAAAAGATACACTGGCTTGTTTTCCTCCTTCTGGAGGGAACAAGTCTGTTTCTTGTTGTAAGACACAATAATTATCAGGGAAGTGTGTTCTTCACCCAGTCTAATATCGTGGTGTCTAAGTTGCTCAGCATGGAATCGAGTTTGTTGAGGTACAGTAACATGATAAGTGAAAATCGCAAGCTTACCCAACGCAACGTGTTGCTTCAGCAGCAGGTGGCACAATTGCGGGAGGCAGTTGCGACACTCAGTCACGACAGTACGGAGACGGAACGTATTCTTGCCGCAAGCCTGGCAGGATACGAACTGATTCCAGCTCGGGTGACAGCCTGTAGCGTATGGCTTTTGGATAATACGCTTACGATAGACCGTGGAAGCAAAGACGGTGTGGAAGAAGGTATGGGAGTGGCATGCGGAACGGGCATTGTCGGTATTGTCACTCAGGTGAGTGCACACAGTGCTCAGGTGATGAGCATTCTTAATACGAGAAGCAATATCACATGCCGTATACGCGGCACCGGTTATATCGGTTACCTTCATTGGCAAGGCGGCAATATGCTTGTGTCAACGATGGACGATGTGCCTCACCATGCTCGTATCAAGGTGGGACAGGCTGTGGAAACAAGCGGTTATTCACAGGTGTTCCCGGCGGGTATATTTGTGGGAAGAATAAATAAAATCGGGACTTCGCCGGACGGTTTGAGTTTCCGTCTCTCTGTGCAGTTGTCTACGGATATGGCTCGTCTGGAGAACGTGGTTGTGATAAAAAACAATTAGGATATGCAGGGTAAAGACGTCTTACACCGGTTGATGCAACTTTCTGCATTGCTACTCTTGCAGGTTGTTGTCCTGAATCATATCCATCTGGGCATGTATGCAATACCGCTGGTGATGGTGTTGTTTGTGGTGTGGGCTCCACTGAATACACCGCCGATAAGGCTGATGATAGCATCATTCTTCTGCGGCTTGATACTGGACATGTTCTCAGGAACAACGGGTATGAGTGCTGCAGCCCTTACGTGTGCTGCGTTCGTACAGCGCCCGTTGCTCAGTGCTATGGTGCCGAAGGAGGCAATGGAGACGACGGAACCGTCGTATGCCACCATGGGAAAAGCCAAATACCCGATATACATATTCGTGCTGTTTTTTGTACATCATATTGTATTTTTTGTACTTGAGGATTTTAGTTTTACGGATTTCCCGGGTATGAGCATGTCGTGTCTCACTTCTCTCTTAGTGTCCTATCCCCTCGGACTTTTGCTGGATTATGTTAGAAGAAAGAGACTTTAATGCAGAAGGAAGGAAGTGGGTCATTGGAGGTATAGCTGTTGTCATCGTACTCGTCTATATCGTTCGTCTCTTTTTTCTTCAGCTTCTCAGTGAGGATTTTCGTGTCAAGGCAGACAGTAATGCATTCTACCACAGAGTGCAGTACCCGGCCCGTGGAGCGATAAGAGACCGCAAAGGGCATCTGTTGGTCTATAATCAACCGGCCTACGACATAATGGTTGTCATGAACGAGCAGAAAGGGGTTGACACGATGGGTATATGCCGTGATCTGCATATTGACAAGGCCTGGTATATCCGGCGTATGGAGGAGATTAAGGACCCGTGGAGAAATCCCGGTTACAGCAACTATACACAGCAACTTTTCATGTCGCAGCTGTCTGTGGAGGAGTTCTCGAGATTCCGTGAGAAACTGTTCCACTATCCAGGTTTCTATATTCAGAAGCGCAGTATCCGTCAATACGAGCGTCCGATAGGAGCACACATTCTGGGTGATGTGGGTGAGGTGGGACCCAAAGATATTGAGTCGGATGACTATTATAAGATGGGGGACTATATCGGCAAACTCGGTGTAGAAAGATATTACGAGAAACAACTTCGCGGCATAAAGGGTGAGGAGATTCTTCTGCGTGATGCCCGGGGGCGCATAAAGGGACATTATCAAGGTGGAAAGTATGACAAGATGCCTGTTCCGGGAAAAAATCTCACCTTGTCAATAGATGCTGATCTGCAGGCGCTGGGCGAGAGACTGATGGAAGGCAAGAAGGGTGGCATTGTAGCGATAGAACCTCAGACCGGGGAAATCCTCTGCATGGTGTCTGCACCTTCCTACGATCCTAGTATTATGGTCGGACGCCAAAGAGGAAAGAATAATCTCAAACTCAGTCAAGACCCAAACAAACCGCTACTGAATCGTGCTATTATGGGTACCTACCCTCCCGGTAGTACGTTTAAAACTGGGCAGGCTCTCACGTTCCTTCAGGAGGGTATTATTACACCGTCCACGGCATTCCCCTGTTCACGCGGTTTTCATTACGGAGGTCTGACCGTAGGATGCCACTCTCACGGAGCGCCGCTTCCTCTCGAACCGGCCATCGCCACATCGTGTAATGCGTTTTTCTGTTGGGGCTTACTGAACATGTTCAGCAACAGACACAAGTATCCCACGGTGCAGGATGCTATGACAACATGGAAAGACTATATGGTGTCAATGGGATTTGGTTATGCCCTTGGAGTGGATCTCCCAGGAGAGAAGCGTGGTATGATTCCCAATGCGGCATTCTACGATAAGGTGAATCGCGGTTCGTGGAACGGACTTACCGTTATCAGTATCTCCATCGGGCAGGGCGAGGTGACTCTCACTCCTCTGCAGATAGCCAATCTCGGAGCGACAATAGCCAATCGCGGATGGTTTATTACTCCTCATATCGTGAAACATATCCAGGACGAGCCGTTGGATTCCCTCTACCGTACGAGACGCTATACGATGGTGGAAAGGAAGAACTACGAGCTGGTAGTGGAGGGTATGCGACGGGCTGTGACTGGCGGTACATGCCGTTCGGCGGAGACGTCCATGTATGAGGTTTGCGGTAAGACAGGTACTGCGCAGAATCCTCACGGCAAGGACCATTCGGCATTTATGGGATTTGCTCCCAAGGAAGATCCGAAGATTGCTATCTGTGTCTATGTGGAGAACGGAGAGTGGGGAGCAACCTACGGAGTACCTATAGGAGCACTGATGATGGAGCAGTATATCAACGGACATCTTTCGGAGAATTCGAAAAAAAAGGCAGAGATGTTCCAGAATCGTCATATTATAACAAGTACGGCAGAAGATGAAGAGTGAGAGATTTTCCGTATGGAGTTCTGTAGACTGGATAACAATTCTCTTCTACGTAGCCCTCATGGTAATGGGGTGGATAAGTGTGTGCGGTGCCAGTTATGACTTTGATGCAGGAGGCAGTATCTTTGATTTTGCGAGCCGTAGCGGCAAGCAGTTGATGTGGATAGGCACAGCGATAGTCCTTGGCGTGGCGGTGCTCAGTGTGGATGAACGCATTGTGGAGTCGCTTTCTTACCTTCTTTATCTGGGTATGGTTGCCCTCCTTGTAGTCACGCCGTTTCTGGCGCACGACACGAAAGGCAGTCTCTCGTGGATAGATTTGGGATACGGCATAAAGTTGCAGCCAGCGGAGTTTGCCAAATTCACTACAGCCCTGTGTGCGGCCAAAGTGATAAGCGCATATAAATTGAGGTTGTCAAAGTGGTTGCATCTGATATTGGCTTCCTTGATATTCCTGATACCGATGGTTCTCATTATTATGCAGAAGGAGACGGGAAGCGCATTGGTATATGCGTCGTTTTTCCTTATGTGCTATCGTGAAGGAATGACGGGAAGTGTGTTGTTTACGGGTATCGCGGCAGTGATGTATTTTGTGATAGGCGCCCGTTATGCGGAAATGCCCCTCTGGGGTGTGGATCAGATAAAGCTGGGAGAATATCTCGTGTTGTCTCTGATACATATATTTACCTCTGTTCTTCTCCTGATATACGGAGAGGACAGAAGAGAATTCCTGCGAGTCTCTCTTTGGGGACTTGTTATCATCGTGTGTGCGGTGTTCTTCAGTCACTATGTGATTCCCTTCGACGCATCCTGGGTGGTATTGCTAGTGTTGGTGTTTGATATTGTGTACCTTGTGCTCCTGGCTTTCAAGGACCATGTGATGCGTTATATTTACATTGCGCTGTTCTCCTTGGGCAGTATTGCAACGTTCTATAGTGTGGATTATCTCCTGTCTGATGTCTTGCAGCCACACCAGCAGACGCGTGTCAAGGTGCTTCTCGGTTTGGAGGACGATCCGAAGGGTGCCGGCTACAACGTGATACAGGCGCAGATAGCTATCGGCAGCGGTGGACTCAGAGGCAAGGGGTTCCTTTGCGGCACTCAGACGAAACTCAAATATGTGCCCGAACAGGATACAGACTTCATTTTCTGCACAGTGGGTGAAGAAGAAGGTTTCGTGGGATGTGCGGTGGTGCTATTGCTCTTTCTGGCTTTGATTCTCCGTCTCATCGCTTTGTCTGAGAGGCAAATAGAAAGTTATGGACGTATCTACGGATACTGTGTCCTCAGTATATTCCTTTTCCACGTGTTTATCAACGTCGGCATGGTTCTGGGGCTCACTCCTGTGATAGGTATTCCCCTGCCATTCTTCAGTTATGGAGGCAGCAGTCTCTGGGGCTTTACTCTTCTTCTTTTTATATTTCTTAGGATAGACGCAGGCAGGAAGCGGCTCAAACACTCGTGATTCTGCTTTTGCCGCTGCTATTTCTGTTTCAATGCCCACTTCCTTGATGCCAAGTAGTTTTACTGTTCCTGCAGCGTGCCGGAGACGTATTTCCTCGGTTGCGCTTTCTATTGCGAACGGCCCCTGACGGTACTGCAGGAGTCGCAGACCTTTTCCTGTAAGGCGTGTGCTGTCGGACGACAGTAACAGAGTGACGCTGTCTTCAATATGTTCTCCGGAGGCACGCTGCTCAACGATGAGCGGCAGAGTAGAGTAGGGGTAGTCGCACTCAATACGTGCTTCTATCCATATCTTCCGGTATGGTGCCAAACTGTCCCGCCCCAAAGGAAACGAGAGCGTGTCGCGGTGGCTCCATCCTTCCCTCGGAATCTCCAGAAAGTGATGGTAGCATACTCCTTCATGACAACAGCTAAGCGTCAGCGCCAGAACCAGCGTCGTGGCTATTTTGAGCCTTCGCATGCTTTTTCTTCTTCTTTTTCTTTTTCTTGCTTTTGAGCACATCGTCAAACCTGTGCAGGTCATCCTGTGTGGCCAAATCGACAGATACCGGCGTAGCATTCTTGCGTGACACTTCTAAAGCCTGCGGCTTCTCCCCGGCTTTATTCATATTAATGATTTCCCAAGCTCTTTCCGCAGTGACTGTAGTGATGTTGGCTGCGAGACGTTTGTCGCTGGAATAGCTGACATTACCGGATAGGATATCGGCCTTGAACCAATAGAAATCTCCGTCCTGTGTGGATAGAACGGCATCTCTCGGAGGCAGTTTCCTAGAGGCTTCCATATACTGGTCCACTTCGTAGTTCATGCAGCACTTGAGTTTTGCACACTGTCCTGCCAGTTTCTGCGAGTTGAGAGTGAGGTCCTGGAATCGTGCAGCGGCGGTGCCTACGCTCTGGAAGTTCTTCATCCATGTGGCACAGCACAGTTCTCTGCCGCAGGGTCCGAAGCCTCCGATGCGCCCGGCCTCCTGACGTGCGCCGATCTGTTTCATCTCGATGCGTACGTGGAAAGCCTCTGCCAGCACTTTGATGAGTTGTCGGAAGTCCACTCGTCCCTCTGCGATGTAGTAGAAGATGGCCTTTCCACCGTCGCCCTGATATTCCACATCTCCTATTTTCATTTCCAGTCCGAGGTCTTTGGCGTATTGGCGTGATTCAATCATTGTCTTGTGTTCACGTTTCTTTGCAGCCTCGTATTTTTCCATATCGGTCTCCGTAGCCAACCTGTAGAGCCTTTTCACCTCGTCTTCGCTTTTGAGGTGTGCTTTCAGCATCTGCATCTGAGCCAGGCGTCCGGTCAGTGTCACCACTCCGATGTCGTGTCCGGGTGAGGCTTCCACAGCCACAGTGTCGCCTTTCTTTATTTCCAGATGGTTGCTGTTGTGGTAGTATCCCTTTCTGGTGTTCTTGAATTGCACCTCCACCAAATCGGTCACCACTTGATTGTCCGGAAGGTCGGCAAAATAGTCGAAGACGTTGTGCTGGCAGTAGTGGCCCACGTTCCATCCACTTCCCGCGAGCCCGCGTCCGGAACCGCCTTTATATGTAATGTTATCCTGACTCATATGTGTCCCTATCTATATTTATTGTATCATTAGTATTATTATTTTCAGTGCGTAGTCGAAGAATACCATGCGGGCATTCACGTTTTGCATGATGTCTCTTTGTGCCAACTCGGTCTCCTCCATGATGGGGATGACGTTTTTCTCGTTGATGAAGCGAGCAAACTTTTGGCTGAATTCATCCTCTTCCTTCGAGAGAGACACCATTTCCGGTCTCTTCAGGTTGTAAATGAAATTTTCCCGAAGCAGGAACTGGAAATAGCTGAGCATCTGTCCCTGTTTCTCGCGTCCCATGCGGCTCACTTCTTCGCTCCATGCCCTGAGGTCTTTTATCTTACGCATATATGCCAGTCGCATGAGTTCCATGAAGAGGCGGAAGAAAAACCTTTCGTCTTCACTGCTTTTAGCCTTTTTTTTCTGTGGTACGTCAATACGCTGGCAACGGCTCTGTATCGTGCCCAGCACTTTGTCCGGCTCCTCCGATACGAGTATGAAATGTGTGCCGTGAGGCGGTTCCTCAATGAGCTTCAGCAGTTTGTTCGCAGCCTGCTCCATGAGTCTCTCCGGCAGCCATATGAACACCACTCGTCTACCTCCCATCCTGGCGTGCAGTTGTAGTTTCTGCTGCAATCTGTCACTCTCGCTGACATAGATGGTAAGCTGTTGGTTCTCACTCTTTATCCTCGCCATCCAGTCCTCCAACTTCGGACTTGGTGTATCCTCCAACATTTCGCGCCATTGGCTCATCCAGTCATCGGTAACAGGATGGTCGTTGGAATTTTTCTTGTATACTGGCAGTGAAAAGATGAGGTCGGGATGTGCCCACGTCCTTGTCATGTGGCATCCAGAGCAGTTCTCGCACACTTCTCCGTCCTGCTTCTCGCAGAGGAGTGCTCGGGCCAGACGGAGTCCCTTCATAAGGGCTCCGCTCTCTGCATCGCCTGCCAAAAGCAGTGCTTGAGGCATGCGATTATCTATTATCAAACGCTTTAGGCGGTCGTCTACTTGCATTTCGCATGCAAAAATACAAAAAAAACACTTATTTTCAAAAAAAACTTTCTATGCGCTGTATACAACTCTCAACTTTTTTATATATTTGGCACTCGTAAGTGAATAAACACAAACTAAATATACTATGAAACTCAGAAAAATCCTATTTTGTGCAGCGTTGGCAGGTGTTATGTCCCTGAACGCTCAGGACAATGTTGTCACCGTGGAAACCGCGAAGGCAGGCAGTGTCATTCAGCCTACCATGTACGGTATCTTCTTTGAGGATATCAACTACGGTGCAGACGGAGGTCTCTATGCCGAGCTGGTCAAGAACCGTTCTTTTGAATTCGCTCCCGACCATCTTATGGGCTGGCAGGCTTTCGGTAAGGTGGAGGTGAAGAACGACGGTCCCTTTGAGAAGAATCCCCACTACGTACGTCTTTCCTGCGCCGGTCACAACGATATGTGGACCGGTCTCCAGAACGAAGGCTTTTTCGGTATCGGTGTGAAGCGCGGTGCCTCTTACCGTTTCTCTGTATGGGCCCGTGTGCCTAATGGCAAGGCCCAGGTGCTGCGTGTACAGCTCATTGACGAGTATTCCATGGAGGAGCATCAGGAATTTGCTTCTCAGGACATTAAGGTGACATCCAAGGAGTGGAAGAAATACACTATTATCCTTAAGTCCAACCGCACGATGCAGGATGCCAATCTGCGTGTATTCCTCTGTTCGGAAAACGGTCGCAACGGTGACGGTGTGATGGATGTGGAGCATCTGTCTCTCTTCCCTGTAGACACATGGAAGGGGCATGAGAACGGTATGCGTAAGGATTTGGCCCAGGCTCTCTACGATATGCGTCCGGGCGTGTTCCGTTTCCCCGGTGGCTGCATTGTCGAGGGTGCCAATCTGGAGACCCGCTATCAGTGGAAGAATACCGTAGGCCCCGTTGAGAACCGTCCTCTTAATAAGAACCGTTGGGAGTCCACCTACACGCATCGCTACTATCCAGACTATTTCCAGTCTTACGGTCTCGGTTTCTATGAATTCTTCCTCCTCTCTGAGGAGCTCGGTTCAGAGCCTCTGCCCATCCTCAATGTAGGTATGGCATGCCAGTATCAGAACTGGGACAGGGAGTCTGCTCATGTGCCCGCTACAGAAGCTGACCTCAAGCCCTATATCGATGATTGCAACGACCTCATCGAGTTTGCTAACGGAGATGTCAATACCAAGTGGGGTAAGTTGCGTGCCGAGATGGGACATCCCGTTCCCTTTAACCTCAAGTTCCTGGGCATTGGTAACGAGCAGTGGGGTGATTTCTATTTCAAGCGCGTGAAGATTGTTGGCGACGCAGTCCGCAAGGCTCATCCCGAAATCAAGATTGTGGGCACTTCCGGTCCTGATTCCGAGGGTCACAATTTTGATATAGGCTGGGAGGCTATGAAGGAGCAGAAGGTTGATCTCGTTGACGAACACTTCTATCGCAATATCGACTGGTTCAAGCGCGAGATGAACCGTTACGATGAATATGACCGTACTGGTCCGAAGGTGTTTGCCGGCGAATATGCCTGCCACGACAGAGGCAAGAAGTACAACCACGCAGGTGCCTCCATCTATGAGGCTGCTTTTATGCTCAATCTGGAGAAGAACGCCGACGTGGTGCACATGGCCACTTACGCTCCTCTCTTCGCTCATGTGAAGGGTTGGCAGTGGCGTCCCGATGCCATTTGGTTCGACAACCTGCGATGCGCCCGCACAGCATCCTATTGGGTTCAGGCTCTCTTCTCCCAGAACAAGGGTACCAATGTGCTCACTACCTCTCTTTCCAATCCCACTCCTCTGGGTGAGGACGGTCTCTTCGCTCAGGCTTGCACCGACACGAAGAAGGGTGAGTATATAGTGAAACTTGTCAACACCCGCGAAGGCGACGAGACAGTGCGTATTGACCTTAAGGGCATCAAGAAGCTCGGTGAGGTGAAGGCCATCACTCTCGACCTCTCCGACTATGAACTGGAGAACACTGTGGACAATCCCAATGCCATCCAGCCCCAGGAGAGCAACGTTACAGCCTCCGGCACCAGCATTGCACTTACAGTGCCCGCAAAGAATTTTGTCATCATTGTGGCAAAGAAGTAAGATACAAACCCTTTATAATAAATAACTGCAATGACTTTAATTAAGTCTATTTCTGGCATTCGTGGCACCATCGGAGGCCCCGCAGGTGACACGCTCAATCCTCTTGATATTGTTAAGTTCACATCAGCCTATGCTACACTCATCCGTAAGGTGCGCCCCAATGGTTCGGGCAAGATTGTCGTAGGTCGCGATGCCCGTATCTCAGGCGAGATGGTGAAGAACGTGGTTTGCGGCAGCCTTATGGGTATGGGTTTCGATGTGGTGAACATAGGCCTTGCTTCTACTCCCACCACCGAGGTGGCAGTTACGATGGAAGGTGCCGATGGCGGTATCATCCTCACCGCTTCCCACAATCCCCGTCAGTGGAATGCCCTTAAACTTCTTGGCGCCGACGGAGAGTTTCTCAGCAAGGCGGAGGGCGAGGAAGTGTTGCGCATAGCAGAAGCGGAGGCTTTTGAATACGCTGATGTGGACCATCTGGGTTCCTACCGCGAGGACAATAGTTATGACCAGCGTCATATCGACCTTGTACTTGGTCTTGATCTCGTTGATGTGGATGCTATCCGCAAGGCCGGTTTCAGTGTGGCATTTGATGCTGTCAACTCCGTGGGCGGCATCATTCTACCCAAACTCTTTGAGCAGTTGGGTGTGAAGCACGTTACTGGTCTCTATACAGAGCCTACTGGCGATTTTCAGCATAATCCCGAACCCCTTGAGAAAAATCTCGGTGATATCAAGGCTCTTATGCAGAAGGGCGGCCATGACATAGGTTTTGTGGTAGATCCCGATGTGGACCGTTTGGCTCTCTTCTGCGAGGACGGCACGATGTACGGTGAGGAATATACTTTGGTTACCGTAGCCGACTACATCCTACAGCATACGCCCGGTAATACAGTCTCCAACTTGTCTTCTACGCGTGCCCTGCGAGATGTCACCAATCGTTTCCCCGGTTGCAGTTATACCGCCGCAGCCGTGGGCGAGGTGAATGTTGTGACAGCAATGAAGGCCACGGGTGCCGTCATCGGCGGTGAGGGCAACGGTGGTGTCATTTATCCAGCTGCACACAACGGACGTGATGCCCTCGTGGGCATAGCTCTCATCCTGACATATCTTGCTAAGCGGGGTATGAAGACGAGCGAGCTGCGTGCTACCTATCCTCCCTATCAGATAGCAAAGAACCGCATCGACCTCACTCCCAGCACGGACGTGGATGCCATACTCCGCAAGGTAAAATCCATGTACGAGCGCGAGGCTGGTGTCAGCGTGACGGATATCGACGGTGTGAAGATTGACTTCCCTGACCGCTGGGTGCATCTTCGCAAGTCAAACACCGAACCCATCATCCGCGTCTATTCCGAGGCTGCCACGATGGAAGCTGCCGACGAAATTGGCAAGAAGGTGATGGAGGTGGTATATTCCTTCCAGTAGAGCAGGAGAGAAAAGTGAAACGTCCTGAGACACTTGATGAAATCAAGGCGCGCGTCTATAGGATAATCTTCTATAGCGACACTCCGGCTGGCAAGCTTTTCGATGTCCTACTCCTGTGGGCTATCGTCTTGTCCATACTCCTTGTCATTGTGGAGAGTATGCAGGGGGTGTCTCCTGTGTGGAAGAAGGTCTTCGAGGTGTTGGAGTATGTCTTCACGGCATTCTTCACCATCGAGTATGTGTGCCGCATATGGTGCTCTAAGGAGCCGCGGCAGTATATATTCTCCTTTTTCGGTATCGTCGATCTCCTCGCCACCCTGCCGCTCTATATAGGCTGGTTCTTCGGTCCGGTGAGGTATCTGATGATTGTCCGCACGTTCCGGCTCATCCGTGTCTTCCGCGTATTCAAGCTGTTCTCCTTCCTTGAGGAGGGCGATCGTTTGATGCGTTCGCTGATGCTCTCTTCGCGTAAGATAATGGTGTTTTTCCTATTTGTCGTCATCATGGTCATATCGCTTGGCACGCTGATGTATATGGTGGAGAGCACAGTGCCCGGGAGCCAGTTTCACGACATCCCTTCCAGTATCTACTGGGCCGTTGTCACAATGACCACTGTGGGCTACGGGGACATTGCGCCGGTGACACACATCGGACGTATGCTCTCCATGCTTGTCATGCTGCTGGGTTACACCATTATGGCTGTGCCCACGGGTATTGTCTCTGCGCAGTTCATCCACGACCGCCATATCTTCGATGACGAGAAGTACGGACCGAAGTGTCCGGAGTGCGGTTGCCCTATGACCGAGGAGATGAACTACTGCCCTCATTGCGGCACCGCTGTCGAACAGGATAAGATTCATCATCACTCATGATACATCATCCGCTGATATGGCTCAAGCGTCTGCCTCACCGCAAAGGTTACGGTGTTCATTCGCCCTTTGCCTATAATTTCCTGCGCGATGTGGTCTATGAGAACAACCACTACTATGCTTACGAGGACATAGAGCATCATCTTAAGGGCAATTGGTGGCAGCGGCGCTGTCAGCGTAAGCGCGAGCGTTTGCTCTTCCGTCTGCGTAACTGGTGCGGGGAGCGTCCCTTCATCCACGTCATGCAGTGGAACCCCGAGGTGGGGCGGTCTCTCTCTCCCGATGCCATGCTCGTGCTGGATGCCCTGCAGGACAATCTCCCGGCATGGGATATGATAAAGAAGGATGCTCGCACGCGTGTCACCTTCGACCTTTATGACATGGGTGTTGCGCTATTCACTCCTACGCTCAACAAACAGAACTATATTGTCAATTGGTGAGAAAACACAGATTAACAGAAACGAATAACACAAAAATAATAAGATTATGTATTGGACACTGGAATTGGCATCTAAACTTGAGGATGCTCCCTGGCCTGCCACCCGTGAAGAGCTTATCGACTACGCAGTTCGTAGTGGCGCTCCCCTTGAGGTGATTGAAAACCTCGAGGAGATTGAGGACGAGGGCGAAATCTACGAGAACATCGAAGACCTCTGGCCCGACTATCCTACGAAGGAAGACTTCCTCTTCAACGAGGACGAGTACTAAGGGAAGCTTTTCAACGGCTCACCGTAAGGGTCTGTCCCTCAAGGAAAGGCGATGAGGCTCTTACGGTGAACCGCTTTTCACCCTCTTCCGGCTGTATATATGCCACGAGACGTCCATTGTGCGTGCGCAGACGGTTGCGCTGTTGGCGTCCTGTGATGGTGGCATCGGTGATGTTGCCGTGCTCCATGCCCAGTAGGCGTGCTCCGCGTACCATGAGTGTCACCTCGTTGTCGGCAGTTGTTACAGTATTTCCGTTTTCATCCACCACTTCCACGAAGACGTGTGCCACAGAGTCTGTGGTCAGTTTCAGAGCGCTGGGCTTACCGGTGGTCACCAGTTCGTAGGAGGCTCCGTTGTCTGTCTCGCAGCGCAGTGTGCCTGGCTCGTATGCAACGCTCCACATGAGTGCTCCGGTGGCTTCGTCTCGGCGGGGTTTTCCGCCCGTTTCCTTACCGTTCAGCAGCAGCCGTGCGTCCTTGCCGTTGGTGATGCACACCACCATCACGCTGTCGCCCAACTCCCAGTTCCATCGTCCGGGAGCATTGATGTTGGGGCGCTGGTTGCGTCGGTTATTGCCGCCTCGTCCGGGACGTGAGAAGTTGCGGTAGGTGCCGATGTAGCATACGGGCTTTGTGCTCCACAGCGTTGCCCGGTACCATCCCGAGGGCTTGCGCCAACCGGCCAGGTCCAGCAGTCCTGCCGACGACCCGCGTGCGGGCCATTGACCGCTTTCGCCCAGATAGTCGATACCGGTCCAGAGGAACTGTCCGAAAATGTGCTCGTTGTCCGTTACAGCCTTCCATGCAGGCAGGTCGTGGCGATTTTCCGAACCGTATATGATGCGCAGGGGATATGTCTTGTGGTCTATGCCATAGCGGCTCTCCGTGTAGTTGTATCCCACCACATCCACAGCGGAGGGATATGCCGTGGCATTTGACATCACGACACCTGCCAGTGCGCCTGTCGTGGGTCGTGAGGGGTCGATGGCTTTCACTATCTTTGCCAGTCGCTGTGCGATGATGCCGATACGCTCGGCATTGGGCTGCTCGGGCTTGTAGCCTCCGTAAGCCGGTTGTGTGAACTCCTTCCCGTCACCATTGAGCACTGGGTGAGAGTAGGGGTCGTTGGGGTAGTCCACCTCGTTGCCTATGCTCCACAGGAACACGCTGGGGTGACAGCGGTCGCGGCGTACCATGTCGGCCACGTCGCGGTCTATCCATTCCTCGAAGTAGGTGTATGTGCCTTGGAACTCGGGTTTGCCGGCATTCCATCCCTTCATCCATTTGCGCTTAGGGAACTCCCATTCGTCCGATGCTTCGTCCATCACCAGCAGTCCCAGTTCGTCGCACAGGTCGTACACCTCGGGAGCGTGGGGATTGTGGCTAAGACGTATGGCGTTTACACCGATATCCTTGAGTTCTGCCAGACGGCGGCGCCATACTTCCTTCGGTACGGCCACGCCCAGCACACCTGCATCATCGTGCACGCACACGCCCTTCACCTTGATCCATTCACCGTTGAGGGCGAAACCCTTGTTGGGTGAGAAGTCCAGTGTGCGCAGTCCGGCACTCACTACGGACGTGTCGTTGTCCTCGGTCTTCGGGGCATTGAGCACGGTTCTGAGCGTATAGAGGTAGGGTCTTTCAAGTGTCCAGCGCTGCGGGTTCTTCACCGTTAGCGTCACCGTCTTCTTCTCCCGACTTCCGATGGCTGTCTTTGCCGCAGCTGCCACTTTGCCGTCCTTGTCGATGAGTTGCACCGTGGCACTTAACTTGCCGCTCTTTCCTTGTCTTTCGTCAGTTGTCTCCACGTCCACTTCCACCGTGGCTTTGCTTTTGTTTATGGCGGTCAGCCGGTAGGCTGTGCCCCACTGTGCCAGATGCACCTCGGGAGCGTTCACTAGCCACACGTTGCGATATATGCCCGAACCTGTGTACCAGCGCGAGTCGAACTCCTGTCCGTGGTTCACGCGGACGGCCACCACGTTACCGTCCTTCTCCAGATAGGGCGTCATGTCATATAGGAATGAGGCGAAGCCACTCGGGCGCTTGCCCAGCAGATGCCCGTTGATGTACACTTCGGAGTAGTTGTACACACCCTCGAAGTAGATATAGTGACGTCGTCCCTCAGCCAGTTTACCGGCGGGGATGTGCAGACGGTACCATGCAACACCTCCCGGCAGATAGCCCTGACACGAACCCTTGTCGGGCGACATGGGCAGTTCCACGCCCCAGTCGTGCGGCAGGTCAACCTTGCGCCATCGTGTATCATCGAAGGCTTTCTCCTTCATCTCAGATTGTTCGCTGATGTTCCATGCACTGTCCACGCGAAGGAAGCTCCATCCCCTGTTGATTTTTTCGGCATGCCCGAATGACACCTGTGACTGCACTCCCGCAGCCGTTATCAGCAGTGCGAAGAGCGTAGTAAGTAGTTTTTTCATATCAGTAGTTATGTATTGTATTAAAAAATGTACAAAAATGCAAACTATCACGTTAATTAGACAGAAAAAGTGCCTCGAAGGTTTATTATGCGCGTCACTTTTTTTGCTATATCGGAAAATATGATTAAATTTGTGGCATTAAACATTAAAAAAACATCCTTAATTTATATTTAGTATTATGCAAAACATTCCTGTTATCAAGATTGGTATTGTTGCGGTGAGCCGCGACTGTTTCCCCGAGTCATTGGCTGTCAACCGCCGCAAGGCTGTTATTGCAGCATATGAGAAGAAGTTCGGCAAGGATGGCATCTACGAGTGTCCCATCTGCATAGTTGAGAGTGAGATTCATGCCCAGCAAGCTCTTGAGGACATCAAGAAGGCCGGCTGTAACGCTCTGTGCGTATATTTGGGCAACTTCGGTCCCGAGATTTCTGAGACTATGATTGCCGACTGGTTTCAGGGCCCCACTATGTTCTGCGCTGCTGCAGAGGAGACTCAGAACGACCTCATTGACGGTCGCGGTGACGCCTACTGCGGTATGCTGAATGCCAGCCAGGCCCTGTCCTTGCGTAAGACGCGTGCCTACATTCCTGAGGAGCCCGTGGGCGATGCCGGACAATGTGCAGAGATGATACACGAGTTCCTGCCCATCGCCCGTGCCATCGTGGGTCTGCAGAACCTCAAGATTATCAGCTTCGGCCCTCGTCCAAACAACTTCCTGGCCTGCAACGCTCCTATCCGCGCCCTCTACGATCTCGATGTTGAGATTGAGGAGAACTCTGAACTTGACCTCCTTGAGGCGTTCCAGAAGCACGCCGGCGATCCCCGTATTGACGAGGTGGTGAAGGATATGGCTAAGGAACTTGGCACGGGCAACAAGATTCCTCAGGTGCTACCTAAGCTGGCTCAGTATGAACTCACGCTGACCGACTGGATTGAGGCTCACAAAGGCTCTCGCAAGTATGTGGCTATGGCCAACAAGTGCTGGCCTGCCTTCCAGACCATGTTCGGTTTTGTGCCTTGCTATGTCAACAGCCGTCTTACGGCCCGCGGCATTCCCGTAGCCTGCGAGGTGGACATCTACGGCGCTCTGTCCGAGTTTATCGGTACCTGTATCACTCAGGATGCTGTCACCCTGCTCGACATCAACAACTCTGTGCCTCAGGATATGTACGAGGAGAGCATCAAGGGCAAGAAGTTCGAGTGCGACAGTTACACGGAGAAGGAGATATTCATGGGCTTCCACTGTGGCAACACAGCATCTTCCAAGGTGTGCAACTGTCAGATGTGCTTCCAGCGCATCATGGCTCGCGCTCTGCCTGTAGAGGTGACCAACGGTACCCTTGAGGGCGATTTGGTTCCCGGCAAGGCTACGGTATACCGTCTGCAGTCCACAGCCGACACCAAGTTGCGCGCCTACATCGCTCAGGGCGAGATTCTGCCCGTGGCCACCCGCTCGTTCGGCTCCATCGGTATCTTCGGCATCAAGAATATGAGCCGTTTCTATCGTCACGTGCTGATTGAGAAGCACTATCCCCACCATGCTGCCGTGATGTTCGAGCATGCCGGCAAGTATATGTGGGAGGTACTGAAGTATATGGGTATTCCTGTTGAGGAAATCGACTACAATTTCCCGAAGGGTGACTATTATCCCACGGAGAATCCTTTCTGCTAAAGTTGTGTATTACAAAAAAAAGCAGGCATCCTTTTCGGGTGCCTGTTTTTTTTCTTACTTTACGTGCGGTATTGCCTGTTGTCGCAGGACTTTCATGTCATCGCGTGTCATGACGAAGTCGTTCGAGAAGGCCTCTTTCCACCATGCTGCGTTGCAGCTGCTGTGGCTGGTGCTGTTGAATTCGGGGCTGTTGGTGTTGTGGGTACGCCCGTGGTCATACCATGGCATGAAGAAGAGCCACTTGCAGCCGGCATTCCATTGCATGCTGATGTCAGGCACATTGCCACACTCCGTAAGTGCCGCGAATTTAGCGGGTGAGCTGTCGCGAAGGAATTTGTAGCAGGAGGTGTAGATGTCCGCTGCGCTGTTGTTGTTATAGACATCGATGCTGACAATGTCCACATACTCGTCACCGGGATACCATCGGTAGCCGTCACTGTAAGGCTTCCCCCATGCAGCAGCCTGTGTCCACACCCAAATGAGATTGTCGAGACCCTCCTCACGGAAGCGCCGGTACATCGTGCGCCAGAGCTCGTTGCACGCCTCGGGGTCGCGGCCCCACCAGAACCACATGCCCCCAGCCTCGTGGAGCGGTCGCCAGAGCACGGGTATGTTTGCTCTTTTCAGCAGTTTCAGATAGGATGCAATCTGGTCGATGTCTTTTAACATCAGTTTGTGTTCTTTGCTCTCGGGCTCGAATATCTTGCGCACGTCGAAAGTGGTCTTGTCGGGCTCTGTGCCCCAGTAGAAGGAGTATGCTCCGCTCCTGTTGGCGGGTACGTTCCAGTGCCACATGACAGTCACCAGGCCACCCTCGTTGTTCCAGCGTATCACTTCGCTGATATCGTTATAGTCTATCCATCCTCCTTCCGTAGAGAGGTGATGATGAATATAGTCGAAGCCGTTCAGGGCCGGCCACTTACCGGTATGCTGGTGCACCCACTTGGCTTCGTTTAGGTTCCAGTTGACGCAGGCCATCGTGCCGGAAATGGTCTTCTTGCCTTCAATAGACCTCAAACACAGCAGCAGTTGTTCTGCTTCGGCTGAGTGTCTGGGTGCATCCTGAGCAGAGATGTTGCCGATGACGATGCAGAACAGGAAAAGGAGGGTGACAGAATGTTTCATCTTTTTATTATCCCGTTTACAGTTAAACATACACTATTTGCCTGCAAAATTACGGAAAATTTTGCAGACGAATGTCGTTTTCACATTATTTAGTATGTTGAATGCCTGTGCCGTTGCAGGTGCAAAGCTCGTGCAGTGACACTTTGTGCAAAAATCCGCGATGTGGCACGCCGCCAGCCCGGTTACTTCGGACCGCGAGTTCGGTCGTTTCGGACTGGCAGTTAGGTCGTTTCGAGCTTAGAGGCAGCGTAAAGGCTGGGTGAGAGAGTGGAATGTTGCAAAATTGCATTGCATTTACTTTTAGTTCGGAGTGAGAAAGAGATGGAATGGTGTAATTATAGTATATATACATTATAACTATATACATATTAGTAAATTATATAATAAATTACTATAAATTACCTGTCTTTTTATTTTCCTTCAAATTTTGCAAAAATGAAATGCAATGCAATTTTGCAATATTTGGTAGGGCTGGACACTGTCTTTCCTCGAATAAGGTGCATTCCTTTGGATTGTAGAGTGGAAAGCATACTCTTGGCTCTTTACAAAAAGCTCCAATAACCAATAAACTATAACCTCTAATCACTGAACTTTGAACTAAAAATCGTATCTTTGCTGCGAAAATAATAAAAAAATATATGGCAACAGTAGACGATAAGAAGATTATCTTCTCGATGGTGGGAGTGAGCAAGACCATCCAGCAGAATCAGAAACAGGTGCTCAAAAACATATACCTCAGCTTCTTCTACGGAGCAAAGATAGGTATCATAGGTCTCAATGGCGCGGGTAAGTCCACACTGATGAAAATCATAGCTGGACTCGATCAGCAATATCAGGGCAACGTGGTGTGGAGTCCCGGATACAGCGTTGGATACCTGCCGCAGGACCCACCCCTAAACGAGGAGAAGACCGTGAAGGAAAATGTGATGGAAGGGGTGCAGTATGTGTATGATGCGCTGGCTGAGTATGACGAGATAAATATGAAGTTCGGACAGCCGGAATACTATGAGGATGCTGACAAGATGGACAAACTGATGCAGCGGCAGGCAGAACTGCAGGACATCATCGATGCCACCGACGCATGGAATATGGACTCCAAGCTCGACCGCGCAATGGCGGCGCTGAACTGCCCGCCGGGCGACCGTAGCGTGCAGAACCTCTCCGGAGGCGAGCGACGCCGTGTGGCACTGTGCCGGCTGCTGCTGCAGAAGCCCGACGTGCTGCTGCTGGATGAGCCCACCAACCACCTCGACGCGGAGAGCATCGACTGGCTGGAGCAGCACCTGCAGCAATATGAGGGTACCGTGATAGCCGTGACTCACGACCGCTACTTCCTTGATGATGTGGCAGAATGGATACTGGAACTGGACCGCGGCGAGGGTATCCCCTGGAAGGGCAACTACTCATCATGGCTGGAGCAGAAGAGCCAGCGCCTGGCACAGGAGGAGAAGACCGCATCGAAGCGGCGCAAGACGCTGGAGCGCGAGTTGGAATGGGTGCGCATGGCTCCAAAGGCCCGGCAGGCAAAGGGCAAGGCCCGTCTGAATTCCTATGAGATGATGCTCAACGAGGAACAGAAGCAGAAGGAGGAGAAACTGGAGATATTCATCCCCAACGGACCGCGATTGGGCAACAAGGTGATAGACGCCGAGCATGTGGCCAAGGCATATGGGGAGAAGATCCTCTTCACGGACCTCAACTTCGTGTTGCCGCCCAACGGCATCGTGGGCGTAATCGGTCCCAACGGTGCGGGAAAGACCACGCTGTTCCGTCTCATCATGGGACTGGAGAAGGCTGATGCTGGCTCGTTTGCCGTAGGTGAGACGGTGAAACTCAGCTACGTGGACCAGCAGCACAAGGACATTGATGCCGCGAAGTCGGTGTATGAAGTGGTATCACAGGGCAATGAGACGATACGCATGGGAGGCAAGGATGTGAACGTGAGGGCCTATCTCTCTCGTTTCAATTTCAGCGGTGCCGATCAGGAAAAGAAATGCGGCGTGCTGTCGGGCGGTGAGCGCAACCGTCTGCATCTGGCCGTAGCACTGAAGCAGGAGGGTAACGTTCTGCTGTTGGACGAGCCCACCAATGACATCGATGTGAATACCTTGCGGGCGCTGGAGGAAGGTCTGGAGGCCTTCGCCGGATGTGCCGTAATCATCAGTCACGACCGATGGTTCCTCGATCGTATATGCACACACATCCTGGCCTTCGAGGGCGAAGGCAATGTGTTCTATTTCGAAGGAAACTACTCAGAATACGAGAGCAACAAGGCCAAACGCCTTGGACTGGAAGAGCCCAAGCGTGCCCGCTATCGCAAGCTGATGGAAGAGTAATGACTCAGACCTCGAAATCGAGGCAGGAGCGCTGTACGGTGTAGGGACGCACCTTGCCGTCGGCCACGGCGACATGCTCCGGATGGACGGCATAGGCTTTGAGGGCGGCCTCCGATTCCAAAGTGCTGTCAAGCATCACATCCGCATTGGAAGAAGCCAGACGGCCGTCGATATGCACCTTTACGTCAAGAAGACCGGGCACCTTGCCCACAAGACCTTCAAGACCGGACTTTATACCGGACTTGACAACGCGCTTCTCTTCCTCGGAGAGACTGGGATTTAGAGTCCAGAGAATGATGTGTTTTACCATAGAAATGTGAGTTTTATTGAGTTTTTGCACCGCAAAGATAAGACTTTTTTATATCTTTGCACACAAATAACGGAAAAAACGATGATGAAAGAGCGTATAAATATCGTGGAACTGGACTCGTATGCAGCCAATCCGGGGGATCTCTCATGGGAGGAGTTTGAAAAGATAGAGGATTGCCGCTTCACACGCTACCTTCGCACACCGGCGGAGCTCACCGTGGAGAGAGCGCGCGAGGCTGACATCGTGCTAACCAACAAGGTGGTGATGAGCGCGGAGGTGATGGAGCAGTTGCCGCGGCTGAAATACATAGGAGTGATGGCTACGGGCTACAACGTGGTGGATTTGGAAGCTGCACGTCGCAGGGGTGTCATAGTGACTAACATACCGGCTTACAGCACCATGTCGGTGGCACAGATGGTGTGGGCACACCTGCTCAACGTGACGCAGCAGGTGGCTTTGCACGATGCAGCCGTCAAGGCAGGGGGATGGGAGCGTAGCGAGGACTTCTGCTTCTACAGGGCATCGCTCCACGAACTGGACGGCAAGACGATGGGTATCGTAGGGCTCGGCAACATAGGCATGGCCGTAGCACGTATAGCAAAGGCCTTCGGAATGAAGGTGCTGGCCTACACGAGCAAGACGGAGACAGAGGAAGGCATCACGCCGACGCGGAGCTACGAGAGGTTGTTCAGCGAGTCAGACGTGGTGAGTCTGCATTGCCCGCTGACGGACGGGACACATCATCTGGTGAACCGTGAACGCCTGCGCCTGATGCGCCCTACTGCCATACTCATCAATACGGGACGCGGTCCGCTGGTGGACGAGGAAGCGCTGTGCGAGGCGTTGCGCGAGGGACGGCTTGGAGCCGCCTGTCTGGATGTGCTGACGCAGGAGCCGCCAGTGAGTCTCCCGCAGGCCCCCAATCTCTACTTTACACCGCACCTGGCATGGGGCACATGCGAGGCAAGGGCCCGTCTGCTGGATATTGCGGCGGAAAACATTAGGGCTTTCCTGCGCGGAAAGCCCCAGAATGTTGTATCGTAAGTATAGAAGGAAAATCACTTCGTACCGCCGCCGAGAGCAAGATAGAGCTCGACGGTGGCATCAATGGCATCCATACGGTTGCCTATCTGTGACATCCTGGAACTGATGAGCGCGTTGTGCGCGGTAATCACATTCAGATAGTTGATGGAAGAGTTCTCGTAGAGTTTGCGCGTAGCCTCGTAGGCGATGGCATTGGCATCAACCTCGTGACCGTAGAAGATGCGGTGCTCCTCGGCGCAGTGCACTTCCAACATGGCGGTGTTTACCTCATTGCCGGCTGCAACCACCTGCTGTACGAAATTGTTCTTGGCTATCTCGATGTCCTTCTTTGCTATCTTATAGCGGGCACGCAGGGCACCATTCTGGAAGATGGGCTGTGCGAGCGATGCTATGGCGTTGCCTATCATCACACCGGGATTGACGATGCCGATACCTGCACTGTTGGTGAAAGTGCCAGTTGCGCTCAAAGTGAGGCTGGGGTAGAAAGCAGAAGCCGCTTCCTGTTTGTCGTAGAAAGCAGCCTGGAGTTTCAGTTCTGCCTCCTTCACGTCGGGACGGCGCGAAAGGATTGAGATGGGAGCGCCGGTAGTGATGAGTGACGGAGCCTGGAATGAGGCCAGAGTGGTGTGCTCGATGAAGTGTGAGGGCTCGCCCAGAAGCGTGCAGAGCGAAGTCTGTGTGATGGTGCGGTTGTCCTTGAGTTCGTCAAGAGCGCCCACCATCGACCAGTAAGTGGCCTCAATGCTGCTTACTGCAGCGCGGTTGGCCTGACCTGCCTCCATCAGACGGGCCTGCATGTCCCAATATATCTTCCAGTTGGCAACAGTCTGCTCCATAAGCTCAATCTGCTCGTCGAGCATGCATATGTTGTAGTAGAGCTTGGCGACGTTAGCCACGAGACCTGCCTGCACGGCTTGACGTGCGTTTTTGATTTGCTCAACTGTCACCTTGGCGCCCTTCAACTGGTTGCGCAAGGCGAAGAAGTTGACATTCTGCCAGCCCATCGTCAGCGATGCACCGTAGGTCTTGGTGTTGCCATCGAAGTTTCCGCGCAAACTGTTGCGGTTGTATGGATCGTAGGTTTTGCTGATGGAACCGTTGGCAGAGAAGGTGATGCTGGGGATGAATGCCAGGCGGGAGGCCTTCAGGGCATACTCCACCTGCTGTATCTGGAGATCGGTGTTGCGCACGTCGGTATTCTGCGCGAGAGCCTTCTCGATAAGCGTCTGCAAGGTGGGGTCGGTGAAAAGTTCACGCCAGGAGAGGTCGCCCAGTCCCAAGGAGTCTCCGCTCTGTGCGTTACCATAGATGCCGTCAGTACGTACTTCGCCCACCACTTTGTCGCGGTCGTAACTCTTGAAGACGGCGCACGAGGTCATCGCGGCGCCGACAAGGACGCACACGAGGACGTTATATAGTGTCTTTTTCATTGTTGACATGTTGGTGTTTACTTATTCGTGATTCTTTTCTGCCTCCTCCTTAGCCTTGCGGGTAAACTCAAGCTCTTTGAGGAACTGTTGGTCAGCCTCTTCTGCCATCACGGGACGTATCTTCTCTTGAAGCCATTCGGTGATGATGAAGAAGACGGGTACGGTGAAGATGATGGCGAGGGTGCCGATAAACATACCGCCGATGACAGTGACACCGATGGTGCGATTGGAGTGGCTGCCGGCACCGGTGGATACCATGAGGGGCACCATACCGATAATCATCGTGAGCACGGTCATCAGAATGGGACGCAGACGTGCTTCGCATGCTGCGTAGGCGGCCTCTACAATGCCCATTCCCTTGCGGCGACGCTCTAGAGCGAACTCAGTGATGAGGATGGCAGTCTTGGAGAGTAGACCGATAAGCATGATGATACCCGTCTGGAGGTAGATGTTGTTGTCTATTTTACAGCCGAATACGAAGGGAAGGACGGCATAGCCCTGATTCCACAGCCAGGCAAAGCCTACGGAACCGAGCACACCGGCAGGTACCGACAGAATGACGGACCAGGGCACAAGGAACGATTCGTAGAGGCAGGCCAGAATGAGGAAAATAAGGAAAGCACAGACACAGTAGATGATGATAGTGGCGTAGGAGCCGCGCATCTGGTCTTCTTCGCGGGAAATGCCACCGTATTCGTAGCCGTAGCCGGATGGGAATACGTTGGCGAACTCCTCGTCAACCACCTTCATGACATCCGTTGCGGAATAACCGGCATTGGCCATGAGGTTACAGGTGATGGATGAGAAAAGGTTGAAACGGGTGTCAATCTCGGCACCGAGAACGGGAGTAAGCTTCACAAACTCGGAGATAGGGGCCATGTCATCGCCGTTGCGCACGTACATATTAGAGAGGTCTTCCTGAGTGAGACGACTCTTCTCTGTGGCCTGCAGCATTACGCGATACACGTGTCCGAAGAGGTTCATGTTGCTGACATAGGCACCGCCGCAGTAGGCACCGAGGGTGCTCAGTACAACGCTTGGCGAGATGCCGGCGCGCTTGCAGTGGGCAGCATCTACTTCTACCAATATCTGCGGGAAGTTGCGGGCGTATGACGTCATGGCGCGCATTACTTCGGGATGCTGGCTGATACGGGCTAGAAGTTCCTCTGTGTATTCCAGGAAACGGGCTTTGTCGCCGCCGGTCTTGTCCTGAAGGTTTAGCTCGATGGCACCCATACCGTAGCCGGGAATCATACCGGGCTCGAACACCAGACACTGGGCATCGGGAATCTCCTCCATGAGTCTCTTCGTGAGTTTGCCGGAAATCACGGCAGAGGTGGACGTGAAGTTGTCAATCCAGTTCCAAATACCGAAAGAGCGGCGGTCGGTCCAGTTCTTGAGCTTCATGATACACATACCGTAGGACGTACCCTGGCCGGCCATAAAAGAGTAACCGGTCACACGGTTGTAACCCTCCACGTCGGGAATGTCTCTGACGATTGCTTCCACGCGGTTGAGCACGTCGTCGGTGGTGGCGAGGTTGGAGCCCGGTACACCGTTGACAACCATCATCAGCGTACCCTGGTCCTCCGAAGGTACAAGGCCGGAGGAAATGTTCTTGAAGGCAAAATAAACGCCTGTCAATGCAACAATGACCGTACCGAAGGCGTAGATGCGTGCCTTGCGGGATACGATATGCTTTAGCACGCCGAGATACTTACCGAGCATGGCACCATAGGTGGCTTCGTAGGCAAGGCGGGTGCGATAGTTTATCTGGCCGAAGAAACCCTTACGGCGCTCCTCGGATGCGGGACGCATCATCAGGGCGCAGAGTGCAGGACACAGTATGAGCGCACTTATGCAGGAGAGACCTACGGAAGTGGCGAGCGTCAGACCGAACTGTGTATAGAAAACACCCGAGGTGCCCGGCATAAAGCTCACGGGGATGAACACGGCCATAAAGACAAACGTACAGGAGATGACCGCCATCGTTACATCGCTCATGGCATCCTTGGTGGCCAGATAGGGGGAAGTGTATCCGGCATCGAACTTAGCCTGCACGGCCTCTACCACCACGATTGCATCGTCCACCACCGTACCGATAGCCAGCACGAGGGCGAAGAGCGTGAGGAGGTTGAGTGAGAAACCCGCAATGGCCAGACATGCAAAGGTACCTACTAGAGACACTACAATCGATATGGACGGAATGATGGTGGCCCGGAAATCCTGTAGGAAGAAATACACCACAAGGATAACCAGTATGATGGCCACAATAAGAGTCTCCTCTACATTGGCAATAGATGCCATGAGGAAGTCGTTGGAGCACTGGAGGGTGGTGAATTTGAGACCGTTGGGGAGGTCCTTGGAAAGCTCGTCGAGTTTTGCAATGATGAGGTCGTTGGTCTCCTTGGCATTGGCACCTGCCACCTGGAATGAGATGAAGCAGACCGCATTGTGGTTGTTGGCTCCGCCGTGGAAGCTGTAGCTCACAGCGCCGAGTTCGGATTTAGCCACGTCGCGCAGACGGAGGATATTGCCGTCGGGCAGAGCTTTGATGACGATATTGTCAAACTCCTCGATTTTCGTCAGACGGCCCGTGTACTTCATCGTGTAGGCGAGGACATTGTCAATGCCTTCACCATGAGTGCCGTTCACGGGGTTCTCGCCCAAAAGTCCCGTGGGCGACTCCAGGTTCTGTTCGGCAAGAACGGCAGTGATGTCGCTTGGCATGAGATTGTATTGGGCCATTTTGGCGGGGTCCATCCATATACGCAGGGAGTATGTGCCGCCTAGCTCCATCACGTCGCCGACACCCTTGATTCGCTTAATCTGGGGGACAACGTTGATGTCGAGATAGTTAGAAATGAAGTCCTCGTCGTATTCTCCGTTAGTGCATTCGAGGGCATCAATCTGGAGGAATGAGGTCTGTCGCTTCTGTGTGGCGACACCGATGCGGGTTACCTCTTGCGGAAGAAGTCCCTGAGCCTTTGATACACGGTTCTGTACATTGACAGCACACATGTCGGCATTAGTGCCTTGCTTGAAATAGATGGTGATGGTGGCACTACCGGAGTTGGTGGCTGTGGAGGTCATGTATGTCATATTTTCCACGCCATTGATGCTTTCTTCAAGCGGCTGAATAACAGCGTGAGAGATAGCATCGGCTGATGCGCCGGTATAAGTGGCGCTCACCGTAACTGTCGGAGGCGCGATATCGGGATAACTCTCAAGTGGCAGGGTGAAGTAACTGATCATACCCACCATGAGAATCATGATGGCGATGGACATTGCCATCACCGGTCGTTTGATAAAGATATTTCCTTTCATGTTGAAATGCTATATCTGCTGTGAGTATATCTTACTTGCTTTCGCCTTTGTGGAGAACGTCCTGTCCCTCTTTTACCATACCGGCACCCTCGGCCACGATTTCCTGACCTACGGTGAGGCCCTCGGAGACGATGACCTTATCGCCCAGACGTTCGGGACGGAGGCTTATGAGATGGCCGTGTGCAATGCCGTTCTCGTCAACATCCCATACGCGGAAACGGTCCTGCAACTGCACGGTGGCCTTGATGGGAATGATGATTTGATCCTTGAGTTCCAAGGGGAGAAGAATAACACCAGTGGAACCGCTATGCAGCACATAGTTGGGATTGTCGAAGACTGCGCGGAGTTGGATGCTGCCCGTGGAGGGATCAATCACGGCACTTGCACTCTCCACCTTACCTGTCAGGTCATATAAACTGCCGTCCACCAGCTGGAGCTTGAGAGGGGGCATGGCAGCAATCGCCTTGTCGAGACTGCCGCTCTCACGCACCATGGAAAGAAGCTGACTTTCTGTCATGGAGAAATAGACATGCATCTGGTTGATGTCACTTACGGTGGTGAGTGGAGTGACGATGGATGCGCTGACGAGAGCACCCTTCTTGTAGGGAAGTTCGCCAACGACACCGTTGGACGGAGATTTCACTACGGTGTAGGAAAGATTGTTGCGGGCGTTCAGCACGTTGGCGTTGGCCTGGCTCACCTGAGCCTTGGCAGAAAGCAGACTGTTGTAGGCTGTCTGCAAATCGAAATCAGAGATTACGTTTTCGGCTTTGAGTGTCTTCTTTGCCTCGTAGTTGAGAGCCGCAGTGGCCTCGGCTGCTTTTGCTGATTCAAGAGAAGCCTCTGCTGTGTTGAGGGCAGCCTGGAAGGGCACTTGGTCGATGATGAAGAGAGTCTGGCCGACAGACACTCTCTGACCTTCTGTAACACAAATCTGCTGGATGGTACCTCCCACTTGGGGGTAGATGTTCACATCCTGACGACCACGTATTGTGGCGCTGTACTTACTATCAAGAGTAATGTCCTGCTTCTCGACTTTCAGGGTCTTGTAAACGGCACTTGGGGTTTGTCTCTTTTGTTGTTGACCACAGCTCGACAAGAGAGTTGCTGCCACCAGCCCGATGGCGAGCATGTTGAATTTGATTCGCATAAAAATATATGTTATTGCTGTTATGTATAAAAATCGCGTGCAAAGGTACAACTTTTTTTGCAAAAAGAGTTTCTATAAGAAAAAAAAACCTTACCTTTGGGCTTGGAATTTAAGTTTTATTACGATTTGACAATATGAAAGGAATAGTTTTAGCAGGTGGTTCCGGCACGCGTTTGTATCCCATAACGAAGGGTATTTCAAAGCAGTTGATGCCCATCTACGACAAACCAATGATATATTATCCCGTGTCGGTGCTGATGTTGGCTGGCATAAGGGATATACTCATCATTTCCACCCCGTTTGACCTTCCCGGATTTAAGCGTCTTCTTGGCGACGGAAGTGACTACGGTGTGCATTTTGAATACGCAGAGCAGCCCTCTCCAGACGGACTGGCGCAGGCTTTTACCATCGGTGCGGACTTCATCGGAGATGACTGTGCTTGTCTCGTGTTGGGCGACAATATCTTCCAGGGGAACGGTTTCAGCGCAATGCTACGTGAGGCCGTGCGTACAGCTGAAGAAGAGAAAAAAGCCACGGTGTTCGGCTACTGGGTGAATGACCCGGAACGCTACGGCGTGGCGGAATTCGACAAAAACGGCAACTGCCTCTCCATCGAGGAGAAACCGGCGAATCCGAAATCCAACTACGCAGTGGTGGGCCTCTATTTCTATCCCAACAAGGTTGTGGAAGTGGCTAAAAATATAAAGCCTTCGGCCCGTGGGGAGTATGAAATAACAACAGTGAACCAGAAATTCCTGGAAGACGGTGAACTTAAGGTGCAGACTCTAGGACGCGGTTTCGCGTGGCTTGATACCGGTACGCATGACTCTCTCTCAGAGGCATCTACGTATATTGAAGTACTGGAGAAGCGACAGGGACTTAAAGTGGCCTGTCTGGAGGGAATCGCATACAGAAAAGGATGGATTAGTGAAGAGAGAATGAGAGAACTGGCTCAGCCGATGCTCAAGAATCAGTATGGACAGTATCTGCTCAAGGTGATTGATGAGGTAAAGCGCTACGGCAAGGGTAATTTGGAATAAGAGGCAGTAAGAAAGTTAAAAGAGACAGATGAACATACTTGTAACGGGAGCAAATGGTCAGCTGGGACGTGAGATGAGAATTGTCTCGGCCCAGACATCTGACAGATATATATTCACCGACGTGAGTGAGGCAGAGGGTCTTGAAACAACTTATCTTGACATCACAGATATGGAAGCCGTCAGGGCAATGGTGAGAGAAAATAACATCGGGGCCATTGTGAATTGTGCGGCATGGACCAATGTCGATGCCTGCGAGACGGACGAAAAGCTCGCAGCTCTGGCTGAGAAACTGAATGCTTACGCTCCCCGCAATCTGGCTGAGGCTATGAAGGAAACGGGTGGGTTGCTTATTCAGATTTCTACGGACTACGTATTCGGCAGGGAGCCGTACAATACACCTTGTCGCGAAGATCAGAAAGGTACACCTACGGGAGTCTACGGCACAACAAAACTGCATGGTGAGCAGTATATACAGAATTCCGGATGCCGCTACGTCATTATACGCACGGCGTGGCTTTATTCTGAATTCGGTAAAAATTTCTGCAAGACAATGATGACGCTCACCAGTACAAAGCCGGCTTTGAAAGTGGTGTTCGACCAGTGCGGCACTCCGACCTACGCACTTGATTTGGCGAAGGCGATAGTCGCAATACTTCAGAAACCTGTGGAGGGAGTATATCACTATTCCAATGAGGGTGTTTGCAGTTGGTTTGACTTCACCAAGATGATAGCGGAGTATTGCGGGAACAAGGATTGTGACATACAGCCATGTTATTCATCAGAATATCCGTCCCCAGTGCAGCGGCCATCGTACAGCGTGCTGGATAAAAGGAAGATACGTGAAACATTCGGGCTAAAGATTCCATATTGGACGGAGAGCCTTAAGACATGTATCGCAAATATACAGGCTCAGGAAAAATAAAAGGGAATTATAAAAAAAGAAAACAATAATAAGGGAAATGAAGAATATCGTTATCACAGGTGGCGCAGGGTTTATAGGGAGTCACGTAGTACGTCTGTTTGTGAATAAGTATCCGGACTACAATATCATCAATCTGGATAAACTCACTTATGCCGGTAATTTGGCAAACCTGAAGGACATTGAGGATAAGCCAAACTACAAGTTCGTGAAAATGGATATCTGCGATTTTGATGCGTTCTATCAGCTGATGCAGGATGAGAAGATAGACGGTATCATCCATTTGGCTGCTGAGAGTCATGTGGACCGTTCCATCAAAGACCCGTTCACTTTTGCCCGTACAAATGTAATGGGTACGTTGTCGCTGCTGCAGGCTGCCAAACTTTATTGGGAGTCATTGCCGGAGAAGTACGATGGAAAGCGTTTCTATCATATCTCAACCGATGAGGTGTATGGAGCATTGGAGATGACAAACCCGGAGGGTATAGAGCCTCCTTTCACCACGACGGCATCGTCTTCTGAGCATCATCTGGCATATGGTAAGGATTTCTTCTACGAGACAACGAAGTATAATCCTCATTCTCCTTATAGTGCCTCAAAGGCTTCTTCCGACCATTTCGTGCGTGCCTTCCACGATACATACGGTATGCCGACGATTGTGACCAACTGTTCTAACAATTACGGACCTTACCAATTCCCAGAAAAGTTGATACCTCTCTTCATCAACAATATACGTCATCGTAAACCTCTTCCTGTTTACGGAAAGGGAGAGAACGTACGCGACTGGCTGTATGTCGTTGATCATGCCCGTGCTATCGATACTATTTTCCATAATGGAAAGATTGCCGAGACGTATAACATCGGAGGCTTCAACGAGTGGAAGAACATTGATATCATACATTGTGTCATCAAGACTGTGGACAGACTGCTGGGTCGTAAAGAAGGCGAAGACCTTGATCTTATCACCTATGTAACAGACCGTCTGGGTCACGATGCTCGCTATGCCATTGACTCCACGAAGCTTCAGAAGGAACTCGGATGGGAGCCGTCTCTGCAGTTTGAGGAAGGTATCGAGAAGACGGTAAAGTGGTATCTGGAGAACGAAGCCTGGATGGACAATATCACCTCGGGAGAGTACGAGAAGTATTACGAGGATATGTACAAGGGCCGTTAATCACTTCATCTCCACTACCGTTATTCCTGCACCGCCGAAGCGCACGTCTTCATCTCGTACGGAGATGACGCGCGGCACGGTTTGCATATAATGGCGGCATAGTTCACGGAGCGCACCCGTGCCTGTACCATGCAGGATTCTTACACGTGAAACTCCAGTCATGAGTGCGTCATCCATATAGTGCATCAGAGTGTTGAGTGCTTCGTCTGCACGCTGTCCGCGTATGTCCAGATCCGGGGAGAATTCAATGTTATGCTGGTGCACAAGATGGGTGGTCGCCGTTGCCGGTGATTGAGTGGGAGACGGTTTTGGTGCTTTAGCTGCTTCGATGCGGTCCAATGTCGTCACTGTGTGAATGTGACCGAAGGTGAGTGTCACTTTCTTGCCGTCAATACGGTCGATACGTCCTACGGTGGTTGCCCCCTTTATCCTTGCGTACTTGCCCACAGCGATTACAAGATGCTCTGCGGCATGGGGTTGAGGCTGTTGACGCTTAATGTGTTCGGATACGACTTTTGCGGGCGCTGCCAGCGACTCCATAACGCCGGCGAGGGTTTCCCTGGCTTCTTTTGTGCGCTGTTTGTCGGCCTGTGCTTCGCGTATCTCCTTTATGGTGCGTTCCACGGCGGCGTTGGCGCTGGAGACAATCTCCTTGGCCTCTTCCCTGGCAGAATGCAGAATGTCTTTCTTCTCCTGGCGCAGTCCTTCGATTTTCTCCTCGTAGCGCTGGATTGTGGCCTCCATGCGTTTTTCCTTCTCATGGATATTCTGGCGTTTGTCCTCCCAATAGCGTTTGTCGCGCACGATATCCAAAAGATATTTGTCGGCGGAGACATAGTCTTGTCCGACAATAGAGGTGGCACGCTGTATCACGTCGTTGGGGATACCTATTTTGCGGGCGATTTCTATGGCGAAGGAACTTCCGGGGTTCCCGATTTGCAGTTGGAAGAGTGCCTCCATCTTTTGTCTGTCGTAAAGCATAGCACCGTTGCGTACGCCTTTGTGACTGTCTGCAAAATGTTTGAGGTTTTGGTAGTGTGTTGTAATAACTGCCCATGCCCCCTGTTCGTGGAAACGTTCCAGAATGGCCTCTGCCATAGCTCCTCCGATAGTAGGCTCTGTGCCGCTTCCCATCTCATCGACCAGAAGCAGGGTGGTGGCATTGGCCGCTTTCATCATACGCTTCATCGTTACCAGGTGGGAAGAGTATGTGGATAGGTCGTTCTCAATACTCTGGTCGTCTCCTATATCGATGAGCATTTCAGAGAATATGCCGCATTTGGAGTTTTCACCGATGGGAACAGGCAGACCGCACTGCAACATGTATTGTATCAGTCCCACTGTCTTGAGGCAAACACTCTTTCCGCCTGCATTCGGTCCGGAGATGATGAGTATCTTGCCGTCTTTGTCGAGAAGGATGTCGAGAGGGACGATGTGTCGTTCCTGTTTCTTCAGGGAACGTTCCAGAAGAGGATGTCTGGCAAGTGTCCAGTCGATGACAGGACGGGATGAGGGAATGGGGCAGATGCCGCCAATCTCTTTTGCGAAGAAAACTCTTGCCATGACAAACTCTAACTGTCCGAGGAAGTTGAATGCGTTCAGCAGTTCTTTTACGTTCGGACGGATGAGTGTGGTGAAGTGTTGCAGGATACGTATGACCTCTCTCTTCTCTTCTGCTTCGAGTTCCCTGATTCTGTTGTTTGCCTCTACCACTTCCTGTGGTTCCACGAAAACAGTCTTTCCTGTGGCAGACTCATCGTGCACGATACCGCCCAGACGTTTCTTCACGGAGGGAGAAACAGGAATCACCAGTCGTCCGTCTCTGAGCGTGGGATTTGTGTCTGCCTCCACGAGTCCGTCTTCCTTAATGCTTCGCAGTATGCTCTGGAGCGTACGTGATACGCTTCCTTCTGCTTTTCTCAGTTCGTTTCTCACGCGTGCCAGAGCAGGGGAGGCCTCGTCTTTTATATGTCCGTGTTTATCCAGTATCTTGGCGGCGCATTGCTCTACGGCATGGAATGTGAACACACCGTTGGCCATTCGCTCCAATGCAGGGAATGTTGATTCCGGAGTTTCCGTACCGGAGGGTTCGCTGCTTTCCTCATGGCGTATGAGCCGGAGCCATCCGTGCATGGTGACGAGGGTGAGGTACAGGTGGTGCAGGTCTTCTTCCTGTATGTATGTGCCCTCGATACGTATGCGCTGCACCACTTCCCTCAAATCGTAGAACGCCATTTCCGGTGTTTCCGTCAGAGAGGAAATCAGTGTCTGCATCTCTTGCGTTTCCTCTTGTCTCTGCCGAATTGTGTCCACATCATTCATCCACGTGAGCGCATCAATGTGTTCACGTCCCAAATTCGACTGACAGTTGTCAGCAAGCATGAGTTTTATCTGGTCGAAGCCTATCTTATTCTCCATTTCGGGGTGCAAAGATATAAAATTAATGACAAATCAATATTCATTGTGTATATTTATTTTTGCAGTTTCATTTCTTTTTACTATTTTTGCGCTAGAATTACATTAGAAACAAATACGATTATGTTAACACAGGAAGACAAACTCTTGCTTCAGCAAAAGGGTATCAGTGAATCACAAATCGAGCTTCAGCTCAAACAGTTCCGTGAAGGTTTTCCGTTTCTTCGTCTGAAAGCTGCTGCCAGCGTGGAAAACGGTATCGTGCGTCCGTCTATAGAGGACCAGAAGCGCTATGTGCATTTATGGGAGCAGTATAAAAAAGAAGGTCACAAGATTACGAAGTTTGTGCCGGCTTCCGGAGCGGCAAGCCGTATGTTCAAGGCTATGTTCGAGTTTGTGGATGCCGATTACGACATACCGACAACAGATTTCGAGAAGAAGTTTTTTGCACGCCTGCACGACTTCGCTTTCTTCCCTGCTTTGGACGATGCCTGTGTGGTGATGTATGGCAAGGGTGCCGACGCGCTTGTGTCGGAGGGTAGCTACAAGGATGTTGTGGTGGCAATGTTGGATGCCGACGGTCTCAATTACGGCCAACTGCCGAAGGGCCTTCTCCAGTTCCATACCTATGAGACGCAGGCGCGCACTCCTCTTGAAGAGCATTTGGTGGAAGCTGCAATGTATGCAAGCAGTAAGGGCGAGGCAGACGTCCACTTTACGGTATCATCGGAGCACAAGGCTTTGTTCCAGCAGTTGGTGAAGGATGTGCTGGCAGATTATGAAAAGGAGTATGGCGTGCACTACAATGTGTCTTTCTCCGAACAGAAGCCTTCCACAGATACTCTTGCTGCAACGATGGACAACGAGCCTTTCCGTATCGACGGTAAACTGCTGTTCCGTCCCGGCGGTCATGGGGCACTGATAGAGAATCTTTCCGATTTGGATTCTGAGATAGTATTCATCAAGAACATTGATAATGTGGTTCCCGACCGTTTGAAGGAAGAGACCGTTCTGTGGAAGCAGGTTCTGGCCGGTGTGCTTGTTGAGGCCCAGGAGAAAGCTTTTGCATATCTGCGTACTCTGGACAGTGGAAAGTACAGCCACTCGGACCTGGAAGAAATGATTCGTTTTGTGCGTCACACCCTTTGCTGCGACAAGGAGGGAATAAAGGATATGGAGGATACGGAACTGGTGAACTATTTACGTTCCAAGCTCAATCGTCCGATGCGCGCAACAGGTGTTGTGAAGAATGTTGGTGAACCTGGTGGCGGTCCGTTCCTGGCTTACAATCCTGACGGCAGTGTATCGATGCAGATTCTTGAGTCAAGTCAGATAGACCAGAATAATGCAGAGTATCAAAAGATGTTCACTGAAGGCACCCATTTCAATCCTGTTGACCTCGTGTGTGCCATCAGAGACTATAAGGGGAATAAATTCGATTTGCCAAAGTATGTTGATCCTGCCACAGGTTTCATCTCGTTTAAGAGTAAGTCGGGACGTGAACTCAAGGCTCTCGAGCTGCCCGGATTGTGGAACGGAGCCATGAGCGACTGGTCTACAATCATGGTAGAAGTGCCCCTCGGGACATTCAATCCCGTGAAGACTGTCAACGATTTGCTCAGAGACCAACATCAGTAAATATTGCTGTATCGTAAACCTCAGAGAATAGCCGCCCTTCTGGACACGTTTCTGCGTTCAGAAGGGTTGGTCACTCCTTTGGCCCGTTTCCGGGCGGAGGAGGCGGTGACCCGTGTTATAGGGGAGAAGTATGCCAAATATGTGGGCGAAGTGAGTTTTCATGGAGAAAAACTGCATGTGCAGATAAAGAGTGCGCCGTTGCGTCACAATCTCCTGATGAACAGAAAAGCCTACATTCATGCTATCAACTACGAAGCCGGTGCTCAGGTGGTGCAGGATATAGTCTTCTGTTAAGCGCTATGAGTATACGGCTGGAAAAACTTGTAATAGGATATCGCACGCATCACGGTGCTGTGAGTGTCACATGCTCTCTTTCTGCTCAGATGCGGGAAGGCAGTCTCATCTGTCTTGTGGGGCGCAACGGAGTGGGGAAATCCACCTTGCTGCGTTCTATCGCCGGTTTGCAGCCGGTATTGGAAGGAGACGTTGTTATTGACGGGCGCAGCATTCACGAGTATGGGAAAAGAGATTTGGCACAGAAGATATCCATTGTCACAACAAGGGACATGCCGTCTGCCTCGATGACGGCGAGGGAGGTCGTTGCTTTGGGCAGAAGTCCCTACACAGGTTTCTGGGGACAGCTCACACAGGAGGATGCCGATATTGTGGAGAACAGTATCGATGCTGTCGGTGTGAGAGCCCTGTCGTCAAGACGTATGCACACTCTTTCCGACGGAGAACGCCAGAAAGTGATGATAGCGAAGGCAATAGCTCAGGAGACTCCCAATATCCTGTTGGATGAACCGACGGCTTTTCTTGACTATCCGAGTAAGGTGAACACACTCACCCTCCTCTCACGTTTGGCACATGAGATGTCGCGCACTATCCTTGTTTCCACACATGACGTGGAGCATGCTCTGAGGCTCTCCGATGAGGTGTGGCTCCTTCAGAAGGACGGATTATATAAGGTATTGAGAAGAGATGCTCTTGTTCTCCACCACGCGGCGGATGGTCTCTGCGAGGAGGTCGGCGATGGAAAGCTGCTTGACCTTGGCACAGCGCTGGGAGTAGGGGATGGAGTCGGTGAAGACAATCTCCTCAAGTGCACTGTTCTGCACGCGCTCTGAAGCAGGACCTGACATCACGCAATGTGATGCGATTGCTCTTACGCTGTTGGCTCCGTTCTGCATCATCAGGTCTGCGGCCTTTGTGATAGTGCCGGCTGTATCCACCATGTCGTCCACGAGCACAACATCGGCACCGGTCACATCACCGATAATCTGCATGTCGGATACCTCGTTTGCTTTCTTGCGTGTCTTGTTGCAGAGCACAAGGGGACAATCCAGATATTTTGCATAGTTGCTGGCGCGTTTCGAACCGCCTACGTCAGGAGCTGCCATTACCAGGTTCTTGAGTTTGAGGCTCTTGATATACGGCATCATTACGCTGGAAGCATACAGATGATCTACGGGACAGTTGAAAAAGCCCTGTTCCTGATCTGCGTGCAGGTCCATTGTGATGAGACGGTCTATACCGGCTACTGTCATGCAGTCGGCAACGAGTTTTGCGCCAATCGACACGCGGGGTTTGTCCTTGCGGTCCTGTCGTGCCCATCCGAAGTAAGGCACCACGGCGTTGATGGTTCTTGCTGAGGCTCTCTTTGCGGCGTCCATCATGAGCAGCAGCTCCATGAGGTTGTCGCTGTTGGGGAATGTGCTTTGTACGAGAAAGACATCCTTACCGCGAATGCTCTCTTCATAGCTTACGGCAAATTCTCCGTCGGAGAACTTTGTGATTATGAGGTTGCCCAGAGGACATCCCAGACTTTGGCATATTTTTTCAGCAAGATAACGGGTTGCGGTACCCGAGAACACCAAAAAATTTTCGTTGGTCATAAGGTTAGTGTACTTACTCGCTCGCTTTGCGCAAACGATGGAAATGTAATATTAAATCCTTGAAGTCCATACCGGAATGTATGTTGAAGCGCTTCCAGAGCTCGCCTCTGATTACGGCTCCTCCGAATCCCAGGTCGCGCACCTTGGGGATAAGTTCCAGGGAGATGCCTCCCTGTGCCATCACGTGACGGTCGATGAGGCCGCGACGTGATGCTTCCTTCAGCTGCTCAATAGTATATCTGGACTTGTATGCCGGTTCGGAAATACTGTCGAATACGTTCTTCAGTATGACGTAGTCAAAATTCCGCTTGCATTCAGCCAGGTCGTCGAGACTGTAGCATGTGCACGACTTCTGCCCCTTGTAGCCTGCCGGCAGGTTGGGGTTGTGATGGCTGATATGTATTCCTGCAAGTCCGAATTCCTCCTTCAGGTAGAAGTGGTCGTTGGCTACGATGCGGTTGTGATAGCGGGAAGGCAACAGGGTCAGCAACCGTTCACAATAGACCGGTTCTGACCCTGGCTTGCGCAGGTGCAGCATATCTAACCCGTCCTCAAAAAGTGTTGCGAGGATTTTGTCTTCTTCAACGAAGAACGTTGGATTAGATAGCAGCAACAGTTTCATGAATGCTCTTATTCTGCAGCGGGAGCCTCTTCAGCGGGAGCCTCTTCGGCTGCGGCAGCAGCTTCTGCCTCCGCAGCGGCCTCCTTGGCGGCAGCCTCAAGGGCAGCCATCTTCTCTGCAATCTGAGCCTTCTTGGCTTCGTCTGCCTTCTTCTCTGCGTTGAGACGCTCTGCGGCAGCCTTCTTGGCCTCTTCAGCCATCTTGTTTGCTACAGCCTGAAGACCTTTCTGACGATCAGTCTTCCATGCATCAAACTTCTGCTGTGCAGCAGCCTCGTCGAAAGCGCCCTTCTTCACACCGCCACGCAGGTGCTTCATCAGGTAAACGCCCTCACCGGAGAGAATGTTACGCACGGTGTCGGTGGGCTGTGCACCAGCCTCTACCCAATAGAGTGCGCGGTCGAATTTCAAATCTACAGTGGCAGGATTGGTGTTAGGATTGTAGGTGCCAATCTTCTCTGTAAACTTACCATCACGTGGTGCTCTTACATCAGCGATGACGATGCTGTAGAAGGCATAACCTTTACGGCCGCCGCGCTGCAATCTGATTTTTGTTGCCATTACTTTTTTATGGTTTTATAGGTTTGAAATATGCTGCCATCCCGTGACAGCGGATGCAAAGGTACGTCTTTTCTTGCAATAAAGCCGGAAGGAGATGCTTTTTTTTTGTTTATTTGGCCTTTTTGTCAGAGAGATAGTGATTTCTTGATGGCTTCCACGTGCTCTTTGGCCTTATTCACCTCGCTGGGATAGCACTTCGCACAGCCGATCTGTCCCTTGATTTCGCAATAGAACTTAATCTTCGGTTCCGTACCGCTGGGACGTACGGAAATCTTGGTGCCGTCCTCGCAGAACCACTGCAGCACGTTGCTCGTCGTGGGCATATCCAGTTTTGTGACATTGCCCTGAGCGTCTGTTGCCGTGAGTGCCTGATAGTCCTTCGTAAGAACAATCTTCGAACCGGCGATTTCCTTCGGAGCCTTCTCGCCGCGGAAGTCCGCCATCATCTGCTTTATCTCGTCAGCACCGCTCTTTCCGGGCTTCGTCACGTTGATGGTGCTCTCGTAGGAGAATCCGTATTCCTTGTATATCTCCATCAGCAGGTCGTAGAGGGTCTTGCCCTGGTCCTTTGCCCATGCTGCAATCTCACAGATGAGGCAGATAGAGGCAGGAGCATCCTTGTCGCGCACCTTGTCGTAGGGGAGGAAACCGAACGACTCCTCACCGCCGCCGATATACTTCTGCTTGCCCTCCGAGAGTGCTATCTCGCGTGCAATCCACTTGAAGCCGGTGTAGCAGTCGCGCAGTTCCACGCCGTTCTTCTTTGCCATCTCGGCAATCACCTCGGTGGTTACGATGGTCTTCACGAGGAAGTCGGTCTTGCCTAGCGTGCCGAGAGCCTGCTTGTTCTTGATGATGTAGTAGATGAACATCATGGCCGTCTGGTTGCCGTTGATAATCTGCCATTCGCCTTCCGGATTGCGGCACACTATGGCGAGACGGTCGGCATCGGGGTCTGTAGCCACCACGAGGTCGGCATTGAGCTTAGTGCCCAGCTTCATACCCAGAGTCATGGCTTCGGCATTCTCGGGGTTGGGGGAAACCACGGTGGGGAAGTTGCCGTCAACGACCATCTGCTCGGGCACCACGTTGATGTTCTGGAATCCCCAGGAACGCAGACACATGGGCACGATGTGGCGGCCTGTGCCGTGCATGGCGCTGTAGACGATGTTGAGGTCCTTCTGGCGCAGGATGACATCCTGATCCACCATTGCTTCCTTCACGGCCATCATATAGTCGTAGTCCATCTCGCCGCCGATAATCTGGATGAGGTCCCAGTTGGCTGTGAACTTGACATCCTCCAGTTTCACTTTGTTCACCTCGTCGATGATACCTGTGTCGTGCGGAGCGAGCACCTGTGCACCGTCAGCCCAGTAGGCTTTGTATCCGTTGTATTCCTTCGGATTGTGCGATGCGGTCACGTTCACACCGGCCACAGCGCCCAATTGGCGGATGGCGAAACTGATTTCGGGAGTAGGTCTCAGGCTCTCAAACAGATATGCCTTGATGCCGTTGGCCGAGAAGATGGCGGCTACCGATTCGGCATACATGCGTCCGTTGTTGCGGCAGTCGTGACCCACCACCACGGAGCAGCCTCCCTGGGGGAATGCCTTGTTGATGTAGTTGGCAAAACCCTGTGTTGCCATGCCTACGATGTATTTGTTCATACGGTTGGTGCCGGCACCCATGATGCCGCGCAGTCCGCCCGTGCCGAATTCCAGATTCTGATAGAAGGCATCCACCAGTGCGGTCTTGTCGTCGTACATAGCCTTGACTTCGGCTTTAGTGTCAGCGTCGATGATGGGGGAGGAAAGCCACTCCTGGGCTTTGGCCTCGCATTGTTTGATGAGTTCGTTATCCATGACGGTTAGTTTTTTATGTTATAATATTAATATGTAATGTCGCAGTTTCAGACGCAAAGATACGAAAAAAACGGATATATCTAAAAAACTACACTTTTTTTGACGCCTAAAACTCTTTTTTTTTATACTTTTGCATTATAAACATGTGAATGCAATGAACAAAGTGATGCTCATAGGCAACGTTGGAGTCGATCCGGATGTACGTTATGTGGATCGCGGTGTGTGTGTGGCGCAGTTGCGTCTTGCCACCAGTGAGAGAGGCTACACCCTGCCCAACGGCACTGAGGTGCCCGAGCGCACAGAGTGGCACAACGTGGTTCTCTGGCGTCAGCTTGCAGAGGTGGTGGACAAGTATGTCAAGAAGGGCGACAAACTCTACATCGAAGGCAAGATTCACACCCGTTCCTATGAAGACAATCAGGGACGCACGCGCTATGTTACGGAAATTTGGGCGGATGCAATGGAGATGCTGACTCCCAAGCCTCAGTCACAGTCGCCTGAACCCGACGCCACCTGATTCACACCAAACCCTCTAAAGAATGGATGACCCTGTCGCGGGACTGCAAGAGTCCCTTTCTACGATTCAGTTTTATGCTCCTGACACCTATTGTATTGTAGCTGTCGCGGGCGCATTTCTTCTGCTCTTTGTGTCTGCTTTCGTCAGTGGAAGTGAAATAGCCTTCTTCTCCCTTTCTCCCGAGGATGTCGAGGAGGTGGAGGAGGAGCGCCATCCTAGCGATTCCCGTATCAAGCAGTGGCTTGAGCGTTCCGAGCGCCTGCTCGCCACGATTCTTATCACCAACAATCTGGTCAACGTGGCCATCGTTATGTTTCTCGGCTATGCCGCCAGCCGTATGGTGGATTTCGGAGAGGCTGCGTGGCTGGAGTTCGCCATACTCACGGTGCTCCTCACCTTCCTGCTTCTGCTCTTCGGTGAGATAATGCCGAAGGTGTGGTGTGCGCAGCACGCTCTGTCTTTCGTGCGCGGAGGCAGCGGCATACTTTCCGTGCTTGAGAATCTGTTCTATCCCCTCAGCAGCCTGCTGATGCGCAGCAAGGTGTTCACGGACCGTCTCAGCCGCCACAGTGTCGAGGCCCTCACGGTGGACGACCTCGAGAAGGCCATGCAGCTCACCGACACGCAGGACATTGCTGCGGAGTCCAAGATGCTCAAGAGTATCATACGCTTCGGCGGCGAGATGTGCAAGGAGGTGATGACGCCGCGTGTTGATATGGTGGACATCGAGTTCAAGACGCCATTCCCCAAGGTGCTGGAGTGTATCGTGGAGAACAACTATTCCCGCATACCCGTCTATCAGGGCACTGAGGACCATATCAAGGGCGTGCTCTACATCAAGGATCTCCTGCCGCATCTCACCAAGCCTGCCAACTTCCGCTGGCAGTCGCTCATCCGTTCGGCTTTCTTTGTGCCCGAGACGAAGATGATAGACGATCTTCTGCGCGATTTCCAGGAGAACAAGGTGCACATCGCCATCGTTGTGGACGAGTTTGGCGGTACGAGCGGACTTGTCACCATGGAGGATATCATCGAGGAGATAGTGGGCGAGATACACGACGAGACCGACGACGAGGACGACGGCTGGCACCGTCTCAACAAGAACACGTGGCTCTTCGAGGGTCGCACGCTGCTTATTGATTTCTACAAGGTGATGCAGCTGGAGGAGGATTTCTTCGAGGAGGTGGAGGGCGATGCCGACACGCTGGCGGGTCTTATCCTCGAACTCAAGGGTGACTTCCCCGAACTTCACGAGCGTCTCACCTACAAGCAGTTCACCTTCGAGGTGATGGAGATGGACCAGCGGCGCATCGTCAGCGTGAAGGTCATCCGCGGTAAGAAATAAATAAAAATCCCGAGTCTCGTGCGAGACCCGGGATTATTATTCTCTAACCTCCAACCCCTAACCTTTAACCGTTAACCTTTAACCTTTACTCTTTACTCCTCCGTTGTTTTGTGCGCCTTCTTGTAGCGCTTGTTCAGGCCCTTGATGACGTCGCGTGTGATGTCCATCTTGGGATTGGCTACCAGCATGTTGTCGCCAGCCTTCACCAGCACGTAGTCATACTTTTTTGTTTTATTGTACGCGCGCAAGAAAGCCTGTATGCTGTCGCGGGCCTCCTGATTCACTCGTGCCTGCTCCTGTGCGAAGTCGCCCTGCAGGCGGTTAGCCAGTTCCTGCAGCTGCTGCTGCTCCATCTGTATGCTGTTCTGGGCGCGCTCCAGTTCGTCGCGCGTGGTGAATCCGTTGCTCTCGTATTTCTTCTGCAGAGCTGCTGCGTGCTGTTCCAGCGCGCGCTGCTTCTGGGCGAGGGTGTTCTGGATGTTGGTACCCTTGCGGTTGAGCTCCTCTTCGTAGTCCTTGTATAGCTCATACTGTGTGATGAGGCTGTCCATCTCCACGTAGGCGATTTTCAGTCCTGTGGTCTCCTCGGCTTCGGAGGAGGCTCCGTTTTCTGCCTCTTCGGCGGATTTCTGACAGGCGGTGAGGCTCAAGAGCAGAGCTGCCGCGATAAACATAGTGTGTTTCATATCTCGAATTGTTTGTGTACGCAGTGTATTCCCTTCTTCCTCATCGCCTTGCTGTGGCCGATGTGCTCGCTGCCGAAGCGTCCGTTCTTCTCCAAAATGATGCGGATGCACAAAAGTAGCATGCTTAATCCAACAAAAAGAGCGATGAGCAGGAACAGTTTCAACATATTTTGTTACATTTGCAGCCGCAAAAGTAATAAAAAACATCGAAACAACGTTCTTCTAATGAATAAAATCAACATTAATATCTCAATTCTCGCCCGAAGAGGCTATGATTTACGCCGCAAGGGCACCACAGAGGAGCATCTGCTTATGGATTTTGTACATCGTATGCGCATCGCCTGGAATCTCTATCAGGCAGAGGTGGAGGAGCAGTACGGCATAGAACCCTGCTCTGTGGATTTCGACCTTGAAACAAATGTGGATGCCGAATGAAGCGTATTCTTCCCTTCTTTCTCCTTATGTGTGTTCTCGTTGGGGCGTGCGACTCCTACGATGATTTCACCTCCGCCCCCTCGTCGCTCCTTACCTTCTCGCAGGAAACCGTGGAGTTCGACACCGTCATCACGGCAGAGGGCTCTTCCACGCGTACTCTCATGGTGAGCAACAAGGGCGACAACGGTCTCCGCATCGTTGCCGTGGAGTTTGAGAAGGGTGCCGGGTCGCCGTTCCGTGCCAATGTGGACGGCGTGTTTCTGGACGGCGGCAGAGCCACCGATTTCGAGGTGCGCACCCATGACAGGATCTTCGTGCGCTTGGAATGCACGCTGCCAGAGACTGACAAGGACGAGACGACCACCTACGAGGACCGCCTGCTCTTCCATCTTGAGAGCGGTGTCACCCAGAGTGTCTCCCTGAAGGCTATCGGTATGGATGTCTATCGCTGGACCGATGTGACGTTGACGGAGGACAGAACGCTGGAATCCGGGCGCCCTGTGCTTGTCGAGGGCCCGCTCACGGTGTCGGAGGATGTCACCTTCACCGTCAAGGCCGGCACGCGCCTCTTCTTCCGCGACAACGGTTCGCTCATCGTGCGCGGCACACTGAAGGTGGAGGGCGAGGAGGACAGACCCGTCGTCATGCGCGGCGACCGCACCGACCGTCTTCTGTGGTATATGCCCTACGACAACATGCCCGACCGCTGGAACGGCATCGTTCTCGCCGACGGGAGCAAGGGCCACGAGATAAAGTGGATGGACCTTCATAGTTCGCGCTGGGGCATACGTGCCGAGAACACCGATCTCGCTATGGAGTCGTCCAGGCTGCACAACATATCGGGCATCACAGAGGAAACCAGTTGCGGCATCTACCTCAAGAACTGCGACTTCACGGCCAACAACGTGTGCATCTCCAATGCCATGGGTCACGCTCTCTATCTGCTCGGCGGCAAGGCTTCTCTCACGCATTGCACCATGGCGCAGTATCTTCTCATCGGCAGCGGTTCGAAGGGCATGGCCCTCTTCCTTGCCAACAAGGATGGCGACACCGACTACGATATCGACAGCTACACCTTCTCCCGCTGTCTCGTGATGGGCTATGGCGACGATGTCATCAGTGCTTCGTTCCAGCATCCGGGCACCATGGAGGAACCGCTTTCCTTCAGCGAGTGCTATCTCAATACTGTACGCGACCCTTCCGATGAGCGTTTTGTGGATTGTCTCTACGACAGCGAGGAGGCTGAGAAGCGTGGCAACAAGGGATTGAGTCCGGACAAGAGGGGTTTGTACCGTCTTTTCAACACCACGCTCTATCTCTACGATTTCACTCCCGCTCCCGGAAGTCCCTGTGAGGGCTACGGCGCAGCGTTTTAATGGAACCCGCCGAATGAAAATCCTTGTAGTTGATGACGAGCAGGATATCTGCGAGATACTGCAGTATAACCTGGAAACAGAAGGATATGAGGTTTTGACGGCAAACTCTGCAGAGGAGGCTATGGAGATTCCTGTCAAGGAGTATGGACTTATCCTTCTTGATGTGATGATGGGCGAAATGTCCGGGTTTCAATTGGCGAGACGGTTAAAAGAGAACCCGGAAACGGCTCAGATTCCCATTATCTTTATCACTGCTTTGGACGACGAGGACAACACCGTCAAGGGACTCAACATCGGTGCAGATGACTATATCGCCAAGCCACTGTCAATAAAAGAGGTGAAAGCAAGAGTGAAGGCGGTTTTACGTCGCGCTGAGCCGCGCGGGAGGACAGTGGCCTCATCTGTTCCCCAAACACTTCGCTACGAGGGCATCACATTGAACCTTGATGCTAAAACGGCCACACTTGATGGCACGGAACTCTTGCTCACAAAATTGGAGTTTGAGTTGTTGACCATCTTCCTGCAGAATCCCGGAAGGCTGTTCAGTCGTGATGATCTCCTGGAGCGTTGCTGGCCGCACGGAGTCTATGTGCTTGACCGTACGGTAGATGTCAATATCACGCGGCTGCGCAAGAAAATCGGTAGTTATGGCAAGCAAATAAAAACCCGCGTGGGATATGGCTACTGTTTTGAGAAGTAGGTCGTTCCGGAAGAATCTGCTCTTCCGCATAGGCGGCGTGTTCCTGTTGTTCGCCATTTGTTTCAGTGTGTACCAGTATCAGCGTGAGAAGAAGTTTAAGATTGACATCCTCCATTCGCGCTTGCAGATGTACAACTATGAGATGCTGCAGACGCTGACAAAAGACAGCCTCGCTAATCCGCATCTGTTTTATGACTATGTACGCCGTCATAACGTGGAGGGCCTTCGCGTATCGGTAATAAATAAGGATGGACGAGTGATTCTTGACAGTTACGACACAAAGCTTGATTCCTTGGACAACCATCTTCAGCGAGCGGAGATCCTGCAGGCGTTACGTGCAGGAAACGGCTACGACATCAAACGTACTTCACAATCTACGCACGAGACGTATTTCTACTCCGCTACACGTTTTGGGGACCTCATTGTGCGTGCTGCCGTGCCTTATTCTGCCGAACTTACCCAATCTCTGCAAGCAGACAACACGTACATCTGGTTTGCCGTCGTCCTCACGTTTCTGCTCGGAGTTGTTCTCTACCTCAGCACCAGTCGCATCAGCCGTCACATCGGTTATCTGCGAGAGTTTGCAGTCAGGGCCGAAGAGGGGAAGGAGCCCGACCGAGAACTGGAACGGCGTCTGCCTGATGATGAGTTGAGCGACATCAGCCACACCATCATCCATTTGTATTGGAAACTGCGTCACTCTGAGGAGGAGAAAGTGCGTATCAAACGGCAGCTGACGCAGAATGCCGCTCATGAGCTTAAGACTCCGGCTGCCAGCATTCACGGCTACTTGGAGAGCATTCTCGACAATCCCGGTATGCCGGCCGACAAGCGTCAGCACTTCCTGGAGCGTTGTTATGCGCAAAGTGAGCGTATGAACAAGCTGCTGCTCGACATGAGTGTTTTAACGAAGCTGGACGAGCCGGATGAATCCAAGCGTCAGGAGCATCGTCGGGTCAATGTTCTCTCCGTCATTCAAAGCGTTCTTGACGATACTGCTTTACAGATGCAGGTCAAAGGTCTGGCGACATCGCTCAATGTGCCTGAGAGTGTGGAGGTGACAGGAGATCAAAGTCTCATCTACAGCGTCTTCCGAAACATTATTGATAACGCTATTGCATATGCTGCAGGTGCCACATGTCTGAAGATTGTGTGTCTCGAGGTGCAGGACGAAGGCCGCCACTATTATGAATTCGATGTGAGCGACAACGGTCAGGGTGTGGCCCCAGAGCACCTTGAGCATCTTTTTGAGCGTTTCTACCGTGTTGACAAGGGACGTTCGCGCAAGTTTGGGGGAACAGGTCTTGGTCTTGCCATCGTGAAAAACGCTGTTGCCGCCCACGGAGGAACTGCAACTGCATTCAACACCTCCGGCGGAGGCCTGACCGTCAGGTTTACACTGGCGAGGTATTAATGCCGCCCGTAATAGGCTCTGTCCTCGTAGTCGTTATTCATCCCTTTCCCTGCCTGAACGACGTTCATGACATAATCTCCCAGTTTTTCGCATTCGGAGATGAAGTCAACGTAGAAGACACCGAGCTGGTAGCTGTACAGGCCGGAGTTGACATCTTGCAGATTCTGGTTTTTCAGCTGCGTGCGGTAGTTGTTGATTTCGTGCTCAATGTTGATGCTGGTGGTGATGCTGTTTTTCGCTGCCGAACCGTCCATACGCTTCAACATGGTTCTGAGAGCGTTTTCCACCAGTTGCATCATCGACTCCATGTGCTGCGTCTGTTTGGCGGTGAACGCCTCCGGACAATGCTGACGATGGCGGTTGAGTGTACGGCCGAGATTATACACCGAGTCGCCGATGCTCTCCAGTTCCGTTATCTGCTTCAACATCTTCTGTATCTGACCCTTTGATGTATCCGACAGGCGGCCTTCGCTCACTTTTTTCAGATATGAGGCTATCTCCATCTCCATCGAGTCGGTGATGTGCTCATACTTCTCGACGCGTGTGAAGAGTTTGTTGAATTCTGTCTCGTCGTCCGTCTTCATCAGGGCGGGAATGAATCCGAACATCCGCTGACAGCGTTCCGCGAAATGCTGTACCTCCTTCTGTGCCTCAATGATGCAGAGTTCGGCAGTAGAGAGCAAACCGCCGCTGATATACTTCAGACGGTAATCTTCCTCCTTCTCCTTTGCAGGCAACACCTTGCAGACGAAGCGCTCAATCTGTCTTACAAAACCGATGAGCAGCAGCGTGTTGATGATGTTGAAGGCCGTGTGGAAGGCTGAAAGTTTGTAGAGTTCGTTACCGTCTCCCGTCAATGTGTCTACAAACCAGTTGACGGCGTTGCATGCCGGATAAAACGCGATGAGGAACACCACGACGCCAAATACGTTGAAAAACATGTGGGCAAGAGCTGCACGGCGTGCCTGTATGTTGGCTGTGAGCGAGGCCATGAAAGCTGTGACGGTCGTACCGATGTTCTGACCCATCGCTAGGGCGGCGGCCTGTTCGAATCCGAAGCCCGCAATGTTCATGCCGAAAAGCATCAGTGTGATGGCCATTGCGGCAGATGAAGACTGTACGATCATCGTGACCAATGCGCCTACAATAATAAACAATATGATGGTGAAGAACGAACTCTGAGGCACATGAGCCAGCAGGTTGGCAACCATATCGCCTATGTGCATCGTCGTTGCCGTCTCCTGCAGGAACGACAGCCCCATGAACAGGAGCGAGAAGCCGAAGACAAACTCACCGACACTTTTCCGATTGCCCTTACTGCTGAAAATCAACGGCATGCCAACGGCAAGCAATGGAATGGAAAAGGCGGCGATATTGACTTTGAAACCCACGGCAGAGATGATCCACGCCGTTACCGTCGTGCCGATGTTGGCACCCATGATGACACCGATGCTCTGTGCAAGCGTCATCAGTCCGGCATTCACAAAACTCACCACCATCACCGTCGTGGCGCTGGACGACTGGATGAGTGCCGTAATCAGAATACCCGTCAGCACGCCCATCACCCGATTCTTTGTCATCGCCGCAAGGATGCTGCGCAGACGCTCGCCGGCAAATTTCTCAAGGCCCTCCGACATCGTTTTCATGCCATAAAGGAACAATGCCAATGAACCGACGAGTGAAAAGATGTTGATCATGAATTCCATATTCTTCTTTTTGCTGCAAAGGTATGACCTTCCTGTTACATCCCCGTTACGCCGATGTTACAATCCTGTGACAATCGCCGCCGGAGCTGCCATGCGTGGCAGCAGTAGCAGGCGGACGGAGTGAAATGATTCTTTTCAGAGGTCGCGATTTACGACCTCAGTTTATCTTTTCTTTTCTCACATTTCCACCTTTCATCTATCGGGCATCTATCGGGCATCTATCGGGCATCTATCGGAAATCTATCGGGAATCTATCGGAAAATCCCGACAGATGATCGATATGTAATAGAGACATGATACTACGCACCTGGAGATTTACCTTGTCTACTCGTCCACTTGTTACCTTGTCTACTAAAAATGCCATCCTTGAGGGTGACTTTTTTTGCTTTTAACATAATTCTCTAACCTCTAACCACTAAACTCTAATCTGTTTCTCGTATCTTTGCGCCAGCAAAATCCAATGTACTATGAAGAAAATGTGTGTTTTACCGGTATTGGCAGCATTTCTCGTTACCTTTGCCTTACCTTCTGCAGCACAGGAGGAGTACGGATTCCAGAAGTTCAACGTCACGGACGGATTCACGAGCAACGGTTTCAGATGGTTTCACGATGCAAAGCTTTTGGCTGCCGGTGACAAAAAGAAGAGCAATGCCATGACTATCGGTTGGGGTGGCATCGGCACGCTGTGGGGACGTCCTGCACTGACGGTATATGTGGCGGAGAAACGCTACACGAAACAGTTTATGGACGCTTCGCAGTATTTCACGGTGATGGCCTTCGATGCCAAGGACGCCAAGGTGCTCAACTACATGGGCAGCAAGAGCGGTCGCAACGGCGACAAAGCCAAGGCACTGGGACTTCACACGGCATATACGGAGAACGGCACGCCTTACTACAGCGAAGCATATCTCGTGATAGAGTGCAAGACGATGTATGTTGCTCCCTTCGACCGCAAGGGATTCAAGGGCGATGTGCCCCAGCAGATGTATCGCAACTTCCCGGCCGGCATACACACGATGTATATCGGTGAGGTAGTCAACGCATGGAGAAGGTGAGGTGATCCTCCGTCGGTACCTTGTCCCAGCGGAACAGGGGAATCAGTTCCTCCGGACTGACGGGGCGGGGGAGCGATAGGATGCCGGCCATCCACGCCAGACGGCCGATAATCTCCCCGGCACTGTATGTGGCCCGCAGATATTCCATGTCTATGCCGTGATCGCGCTTGGAGAGACGCTGACCCGCGGCATTGCACAGCAGAGGCAGATGGGTGAACGAAGGAGGCTCGCAGCCCAGCAGGCGCGCCACATATATCTGCTGGGGCGAAGAGAGCAGCAGATCCCTGCCGCGCACCACCTCCGTGATGCCCATCGACGTGTCGTCCACCACCACAGCAAGTTGGTAACCCCACGCACCGTCCTTGCGACGGATGATGAAGTCGCCGCAGTGGCGCGACAGATTCACCGACTGGGGACCGTAGTGGCCGTCTGTGAAACGTATCTCTTCGTCGGGCACACGCAGACGCACAGCAGCCCGCTCCAAATCCTTTTCTATAAACGGGCGCGCGCGACACGTGCCCGCGTACACAATGCGCCCGTCGCTCTCGTGAGGGGCCTGTGTGGCCATGATGTCGGCACGCGTGCAGAAGCAGGGATAGACAAGACCGGCCGCCTTGAGCTTCTCCAGAGCCTCGGCATAGAGGGAGTGACGCTCGCTCTGATAATAGGGGCCTTCATCCCACGTAAGACCGAGCCACTCGAGGTCGCGCATGATATGGTCGGCATACTCGCGTCGCGAACGGTCGGGGTCGAGATCCTCGATGCGCAGCAACCAGCTGCCCTGCCGGCTCTTGATGGAGAGCCATGAGAGAAGAGCGCAAAAAACGTTCCCAAGATGCATTCTGGCCGTCGGTGAGGGGGCAAATCGTGCTTTCATGGGGGTAAAGGTACGGAATTTTTCACTTTTTTGCAAAAAACTTGTGATATTATTTGGTGGGTTAGAAAAAAAGCCATACCTTTGCACCCGCATTTGAGAAAGTGCGACGTTCTTTGACAGAATT
>CADCNQ010000007.1 GCA_902802815.1 uncultured Bacteroidales bacterium
TAATTCTTCAGGAATACGGAAAAATGATCTCTTGCGTTTCGTTTTTTCTTCTTTTATCATTTTGTTGACTTTTGTGTCAACTTTTTCTAGCGTAAGACATATAGGTAGTACATAGGTAGTAGATAGGTAGTAGATAGGTAGTAGGTAGGTCTAAGATAATTTCCATAGTTAAGAAAAAAGTTTTTGATAACTATGCAGAAAAAAAATCGGAAGGGCTTATGTTACCAGGCTCCGCTATGGATTATTGCCTCTTTTTCCCATCGGGTCAAAGTGATATCAAGAATTCCGTCGGCGTCTTCACTTTCTCCTTTGGGGGCTGCAAATCCGTTGCCCCAAAATACAGAGAAAGAATACTTCTTCCCGTCTTTCTTCCCTCCCGTTCCACCTTTGGCTATCTTCCTGTCTATTTCATCGAACAGTTCATCCGATCAAGAAATCACTCCATCAAAAAAAACAACAATACTCTACATAAATTGGAGAATGAGTATAGCAATTATAGCAATAAATGATATTACATTGATTATTATGCTATAATTCAATCTTGTTTTCAATATTGACAATGAGTTTTTGAATTCTTCTGCTGCATTGATGATTTTTTCTGTAGCGTCATTCGAAGCATTGATTATAGTGTCTCTGTCTCTTTCAAATTCCTTAATTTTAAAATTATAGTCTTTACCAATACTATCTACAATTTCTTGAGCTTTGGTAGCTATATTCCCCAATTCGTTCGCATATTCGCGAGTTGTCTTACTAAGGTTTTCATATGATCCTATAGTCTTTTCTACTTGTTTTCGAGCAGACTCAAGGTCCTTGAGTCCATTCTCTAACTCCTTCAGCGAGTTATTTATCTTTTCTTCAATCATATTTCCCTATATTTTTGATTTATTCTTTTTAATTCATCTAAATGACATTCTAACTGAACGGCGAGTTGAATCTTCTCAATATAATCTTTGCCTTCAGAAGCAATGGCGGTGTGCTGTATTAGCAAATCTGTGAACTCATCAAGCAAACTAAGTTTACCCTCATCGTAATAGCGCCGCATTACTTCTTTATAATCGTTGTATAATTCCGTTTCAAGCATTTCGTTCTCTTGTTGTCCAAGGAAAAGAATACAAAACACATTGAGTAAATTGAGAACAGGATTCGGTTCTGCTAAAGCACGTCTGATTAACCGTACGGCACCTTGTAGGTGTTTGACGTTATCTTTTTGAGAATCATTATTGACTATATCTCGATCAACAACTCTCATATACTTTTTAACAAGTCCAAAATCTGTTATTTCACTCTCACTATGGATGTCATAATCTATGTCATCTTTTAGTGAAAACGGAATTCCTTGTTGTATGCTTGAGTCATAGGTAACAAACCCTTCTCTTGCATATTTAGAGTTAAAATAGTAATAAATATAGTCCTTCAGTTCTTCATTTGTTTCTTTCCAGTCTTTTCCTGAGCTAATAGCCAAATTACAAAATTGCTCCATGTCCAAGATACCTCTGGCTCTCTTGTCTGCAATACTCCTGTATATAAAAGAAGTAAGGTGCTTTAGACATGCCATGATGACCCCATCATTGACCGCCATCTGCTTGACTTCATTAATCATTATTTCAACCCTATCCTCGGAGTAATATTTCCGGTAGTATTGACTAAGATAATCATAATAGCGCAATTCATCCTGGCATATCGTTGTAATTCGAAATGTTTTCCTAATATAATCTTCTGTAAAGTCATCTATTAGTCCTACGATGCACATACGATAGATAGCTTTTTGAATCGCATCTTTGTAGTTAGCAGAACCATAACTACGAGTATAGAAGAAATTACCATCAACTCTTAAGTTCCTAGCGGCCTGTGTATCAAAAACTGGTAGATTTCTTCCACTTAAATAACTATTATATTCGTCAAGGACTTGCTCGTTCTCTTCGTAAGAAACATAATAAGTGAGAGTCTTTCCTTTAAACCTGTTTTCATTGATGTATTGTAGTATACCCTTACTTGTTCCATATTTGGGGGCTTCCTTCCTAACAATCTCCTCATTACTAATTTGAACATTTAGTCCGTTCATGAGCAGTTCAATCACGTATATTTCAAATTCCTCACCAAGGAAATTACTATCATAGAAAAATTTATTATTGGTATAGTCAGAAGTAAACTCGTTCCATTCATCTGTTCTAGCATTCTTAACCCAGAATTTTTTTGGAGAATACATAATGGTTGCCAAAGCCATCTTTTTATCACGACCCGCTCGACCGGCTTCCTGAACAAATGATTCCAGAGAGCCGGGATAATTTAGATGAACTGTCAGACGCACATTAGACTTGTCTATTCCCATACCAAAAGCTTTAGTGGCTACCATCAAATTGGTATCACCAGTTAGGAATTCATCCTGACAAGATATATCATCGCCTCCTTTGTATGTTGAAATGCGGCTGATATGATGTGCTCGCAGAGCAGCCGAAACGGTTGGAACACTCAGTTTTACATCTGGCCGTCCTTCTTTGTTGGCGCGTATGCAAAATACTATTCCTGCAACATCTGTGTGCTTTGAAGTATACCAATTATCATCAATATCTGTGTATAAATCAGTAGAATTGATCTCTTGTATTTTACTTTCATCAGAGATGTTCTCTCTTTCAAGGAATCGTTCCTTAATCTCGCTGATAGTTTCTTCATTTTGAATCTCTTGTATTTTCTCCGTAGCATCATTAATGGCATTGAGTACTAAACCCTCTTTTATGTCATCAACTTTTCGCGCTCTTTCAGCCGCTGATGCGTCGACAGGATAAACATAATACTGTAGTTCCAAACGATTAGTGTTTTCATACCTGACTGTGGCATCATCTTCCAATGAATATGAGTTATTTCCGGACAATTCTCTCTCTACATCAGCAAGCACGTCAAATGACGCTGTTGCAGTTAACCCAAACAATGATATATGATTGTCTTCACCTTCAACTTCTTTTGGTAAGACATAATTATAAAGATTCCGACCTAAATGGAGGTAAGCAAGACGAAAATCATGTCCCCACTCAGAGACACAATGAACTTCATCTATCACACCATATGCAAAATATACATCGGATTCTCGCATAGAACGCAGAACATCTCTAAAGCGGTGAATGCTAAGTCGTTCAGGTGACAAAAACATTATTTGTGTCTGTGAACCAGTTAATGCCTGTTCTCGTATTGTTCTTTCTTCACCAACGATATCGCCGTTTATAAATGATATACAGTCTATACCAGTTCTTTGCAATCCGTCATATTGGTCTTTCATCAATCCTTTCAATGGATCAACGACCAAAGTAACACCAGGCTGTAACATGGCTGCTAATTGATAGGTAAGAGACTTACCACCACCTGTTGGCAATAATCCAATAACGCTTTTTAATTGCAAAGCCCTACTAAGAATAGGAAGTTGCCCTGGTCTAAAATCTACTTTTCTAAAAATAAGATTCAGGAAATAACGGAGGTGCTCACATTCCAACTCTAGATTATGATAGTTTCCTTGAGAGTCTTTTTCAACAAAAGGTTTATATCTTATTCTTTCTGTTGTATAGAGGATTCTGTCCTCATAAATAGATGATGAAGAACGTACGATGAAATAACAATCATTATTCGTCTTATATTTCGAGAACACGACTCCTTCCGGGTTGGAAACCTTGTCAATCGAAACATCAATAATTGCATCGTAAATAGCTGTGGCTTTAGCATCCTTTTTACTATGAACATTAATGACGGGTAACGCCATCTGATCAAAATCTTGTGTCATTGCAATTAAATGACAATACAATTCATTAAAGTCATCAAAAGCAATCTGTGCCGCCTCTGTTCCGTCTTCAATAACAAGAATATCTAAAGATTCTTTTTCTATATCAAGTCGATCTGAAATCAGTGCCTCCACAAAAGTTTTTTGGATTCTTGCTATAGTGTTAAGGCTTTTTACCTTTTCCTTTTCATTATAAGAACGAAGATAATCCAAGACTTTTTGACTTGCTAAAGTTGGTCTTCCTCGTGAAATAAGGTTACTGATTAACGCATAGACAGGACACAAGTTTTTATGCGCTGTCATATCAAATGGTGCAAGTATTTCAAATGCACTTTGCAAAATGGTTCCATTCAAGCCAATATCAGAATACGACGCATAGTATTGAATTGGCGCAAAATATTTATATTTATTAAGAATATCATTGTGGCTTGCAAGGCTAAATGTAAAACTCTTAATTAAGCAACCATATGCCCTGCCGTCAGGATGGCGACCAAAATTCGTATCTCGGAAATTAGTAAAAATACTAAGTCCGTCTTTTATGAAATAGTTACTAAACGCATTGATTCGGCTCTCATTTAGATTTGCGGGGCCTATGCATAGGGTAATATGATGAGTTCCTGAAGATGTTATAAGTTTAGATAATCCCTTTAAGCTGACAGCCTCTATATCAAGAATATTTGAAAATATATGAATAGCACATGGCTCTTCAACAACTATTTCTGTTATTGAATTACTGCCATCACCGCTATCCGATGGTAAGTAATCTGGCACATCCTCTATCTCAACATCAGAATCGCCTAATGCTTGTGTAACATGTAAAACAGCTCTTTGACGTGCAATATCGGAAGGTTCTTCAAGTGTAACTTTCTTCAGTTTTGATAACAGGCCATGTTGACACAATTTCTCAATGACTGCAACTGTACCTATTCCTTGACCGCAACCCCAATCATAAATTTCCACACCATTGTTTAATGCCGTATATGGAAATTCGCCATCTTCCAAAGCCCTTGACAACTTTTTGTAATGCATATCACCATAAGCAGCCATGTATGCACAACACTGTTCTTCTGTTTCCAAAATAGCAGTTCCACGGCCTAATGTCCTGCCTTTACTGTCTCTATATGTATAAGGACGTTGCTTATATGCATCAGGAACATATTGACACGAAACCCTAATGATGTCTGTAATCGTTAGATTCTTTATTCGTCGTATGTCGTCAATATATGCCATACAACTCTCCTATTTGCCAGTTATAGTGTCTCCAAAAGGATTCTCTTGATGCCGTTTCCAGTTCTGCAATGCCACTTGTTTTGAAGTGTTAGCATAACAATACTCACAAAGATGCGGATGCGGACAGGTATCGTACTCTCCAATGTCTTTTGAAGCCATGCATTCGCAGAAAGGTCTTTGACCTGCATCCTTCTTATGTTTACTGATGAAGTAATGATTATTGGGCAGCATAACCGCATCTTCGGGAATTTCTGGTTCTCCAAAAAGCGTTGGTACACAATCTTCTATCTTCACCTTCATGAATTCCATCAGCTCCTTGTCATCCCAGGCCAAGCGAGTTATCAAATCCCCGTCAATACAACGATTATGCGAAATACCATACTTGGAGATGTCAATTTTTTCACCACATGTAGCAAGTTGGAAGTTCCACCCTCGCTCCTTATTCATTACGGAGAGGCGTTCCGCAAATTCTTTCATCAACTCTATCGTCCAATCTTTATAGTCGATTTTACTTGCCGTAAGATTATGCTTTACCTTCCTATATGACTCTATGTCTGCATAACTGAAGACCAGTTTCTCTGTATAGTCCTTGAGTTGATCTCCTATAGCTTGCACCTTTTGCAATAAATCATCAATAGATATGTTGTCCGTCAATATCATTGGGTCAAATCTCCAAATCACTGATCCTTTTCCGAGTCTATCAACCAGCAGTTTAAACGTTTCTATTCGATGAGCAAGAGGAGGGACCTTCTCCAGTTTCTCGCGTTCATAATCGTTCAGGGTGAATTGGATATAACATTTGATATTACGCTCTTCTAATATATGAAGGTATTCTAGCAGAGGACGGGGATTCTTGGACCAAAAAACAATAAATCTGGTTTTCTCATACGACACATACGACTTCACCCCATTGAACGGATTGGTCCATGCTGAATATCCTTTCTCCAGACGATGGAAAAACCAATCGGAATAGAATGCCGGAATATCCGTACTTCTACTTGCAGACACTATCAAAGGCGCCTGCATTTCAACAATACGACCATCATCGGTTGGTTGAGATATTTTTTTCCAAGTAGCCATCTTTAAAATAATCTGTGTGTCAAATTAACTTGTCCAATTTTATTGGACTAACGACACAAAGTCCATACCTATCAACTAGATTTTTGAGAGCCGTGTTCTGGGCTACCATTTCTTTAAACATAGAAGAATCTTGAGGTTCTGTTAAATCTGAGGGTTGTATTATTGGTTTTGGCTTTGACAAGTTAGTCTCAACATACCAATCCTTGGGCTGAAGAACCTCTTCTATATCTGGGTCAGAAGATAGTTTATACTTGTCATCAAGGGCAAGATAAGCATATTTCCTTGCAATGTTTTTTCTTGCGTTCAGGTCATCCCACTCATCTAAATCAAGCTTAGCAACAGCCTTGAATTCGGGACTATTGAGTATCGCCTCTTGTACTTCCGCATTCCACGTTTCAAATGATGAGACAATATGGCTACAATCAAGTTTGCGTAGATAGTACAAAGCAAGGCTCACGTTTTGGAAATGAATCGGGCTTATGATATTCCCTCTGCGACTATCTGCATATCTGTCTAATTGCCTTTCAACTTCTGAGAATCTCCCTACACAAATTTTATGAACTAATATGTAAGGGATATCTTTTGCTTCATCATCAGAAATATGTCTTCCTGTGTGATGCAGAACAGAAAGGTAGTCTGTAAGTGACAGTTTATCTTTCTGTATAATATAGTTCTCATCCGCTGCAAGTCGCAAACTGACAAAGAAGTAATCTCTGTCTGCCGTGAACTGTTCAAGGTTCTGAGACAAGTATTTCACAGGGAAGTGACGAATGACAACCCATGAGCATCGCTCTTCATGGAGTTGCTCCCATAGTTCCTTAACTTTAGGTTCAAACGATATGTCCCAGTAGTCAAGTAACATAGAATACGCCCACTGCCTATCTATTTTACAGGAGTCAAGGAAAGCCAATATAATCTTCTTCTGATCCTTCCAATCGAGATATCTAAATCTCCATAGAATCTCTTTGCGTGAATCAGACACCTTGCCACTCTTCTTGTTAATAAAATTCTTTATCAACGTAGCTATTGGCGTATTTCTTTTACCAGTTTCAGTTCCCCCTATGTTCATATTTACAGCATTCATCAGCTCCAATTGTGCCATTTGTGAGTAATTCTCTTACGCCTTCTTTTTTGTTTACAGAGACAAAAATACACTTTTTTATCAAAACCAACAACCTTTCCCCCTACTTTTTCATCTTCAAAGGCCGAAAAAAGGTATAATAAACAATGTGTAATTCATATTGAATTCATGTTTATCTCATATTAAACTCTAATTGAAGTCATATCAAACTCTATCCGAAGTCATATCGAAGTCATATTCCGTAGAGATTTTTCGCACCAGCAGGAAATAAGAAGAGCCTTCGTATTCTCTACTAGTCCGGTCGTTTCGGACTGCGAGTTCGGTTACTTCGGACTGGCGGTTAGGTCGTTTCGGATTATGAGAGTCATTTAAGTCTTTGAAGAGGTACGCAGACTATGCGTACGAAATATCTTATGTACGTGTGCGCAAAATATTCGTGTCACATTTGTCACATTTGTCATGAAAAAAAATTTTTACATGCGCACGCACACATATAGGTGCATTTTTCGTGCAATGAGGCTTTACTGAAACACTCAAAAAAAATTTTTCTCTTAGAACATCAGTGAGTTATGAGAATAATTGTCCGTTTTATTTTTCCACTGTCGTACCTTTGCTGAGTCAAGGCAGATATAAGGCAGCATCCAGGGTTCGTCTACAAATCCCTTAATGAAACGAAAAAACAGGGTGAAAGAAAACTGACAGAAGACTGGCGGCTTCGCCTAAATGAGAAATGATATTTCAGTTGACGAGTTAACGAGTTGACGAGTAGACAAGTTGGATGATAACGAAGACGAAAACGAGAAGCCCGTGCTTATCTATGCCGAGCCGAGATGGATGTCTGCGGCGAACAGCCGCGAAACTTGAAACTTGAAACCTGAAACCTGAACATCCGCCCGAGGCAAGTGCAGCAAACCCTCAGCCCGGTCGTTGCGGGATGGCAGTCCGGTCGTTGCGGACCGGCAGTTCGGTCGTTGCGGACTGCAAGCAAAGCGGTACATTCAAAAAAAAGTGGCTCCGAAGAGTACAAAGCTACTGCAGTGGGGTCAGCGGATAGACAACATTCACAATGAAAATGTTGGCCATCAGGATGATGATGTTCATAGGAAGACCTATACGCATGAAGTCGCTGAAACGATATCCGCCGGGAGCATAGACAAGCATGTGGGTGGGCGAACCGATAGGCGTGGCAAAACTGCTGCTCACGGCAATCATCAGGGCAATGAGGAAGGGGAAGGGTTCATAACCCAGTTTCTCCGCAGCATCATACATGATGGGAAAGAACATGGCACCCGCAGCCGTATTGGAGATGAACTCCGTGATGAATGTAGCAACGAAGCATACAGCTGTCATCACCACAAGAGGATTGGTGCCGCACACATCGAGGATGCCTGTGGCAACCCACTCGGCAATGCCCGTCTTCTGAATGGCCAGACCGAGAACGGCACTGCCTGCGAAGACCATCAGTATTTCCCAGTTGACGGCACGCATGGCCTGCTCCATATTGCAGCAGCGGAAAAGAAGCATGGCAGCAGCGGCAAGGAAGGCGCACTGCAGCAGCGGCATGACACCCAGCGCAGAGAGAGTCACCATGGCTATCATGATGAGCATGGAGATGATGGTGCCGTTGCCGATATCGGGAATCTCATCAGAGTCGAAGAAACAGAGGTTGGAAGAGAGTGCCGCAGTATTGACATTCATGTGCTTGGGACACACAAAAAGCAATGTGTCGCCAGCCTGCAGTGCCACCTGACGGGGTGCCTGGTGGATACGCTCGCCGCGACGGGCCACAGCAGCCAGCACCATATTGTTGTCCTTCTCAAGCGTAGTGTCGCACATGGCTGTGCCTATCAGATTACTGCCGAAAGTGACGTATGCCGTGCGCAGGCGACGGTTGTCGTCGTCCACCTCGCTCGCGGAGAAGACATGATGGGCGGCACTCACCAAACCGTGGTTGTATGCCATCTCGATAATCTCGTCTATCTCTCCTGCATAAACCAGATGGTCGCCGCCCATGATGGGTTCGTCTTCAGTGACGGGAGTCGGCATCTCATCGAAGTGGTACATCTCAATCAGACTGCCGCCCTTGACATGGAACAGTCCGGCTTCGCCCAGCGTCTGACCGATATACTTGTTGTCCGACGGCACCTGAACCTCCACAGTGTATTCCGTCGTAGCCTGGAAGGCCGACTCCGGAGCCTTTCTGTCGGGCAGCAGACGACGCATGGCAATAACCGACAGCACACCTACGGTCAGGCAGAACAATCCGGGAACGGCTGTGGAGAGGATGTTCATCGCCACGCCGGTCTTATCCTCATAAAGTCCGCTGATAATCAGGTTGGGCGGAGTGCCTATGAGAGTGCACACGCCACCCATTCCGGAGGCATAGCTCAAGGGGATGAGCAGTTTGGAGGCCGACACGCCCAGCTTCTTCGACCACATCCTGACGATATTCACGAAGAGGGCGACGACCGTAGTGTTGCTGAGAAACGAACTGAGAAAGGCTACGGGGAGCATCAGACGCACCACGGCCTTGAAGTAAGTAGCGGGAGTGCCGAGCAGGTATCTTACCACATAATACAGCACACCGGTGCGTGTCAGTCCGGCAACAACCACGAAAAGCACGCCCACCGTGACGACCGATGTGCTGCTGAACCCGGAGAAAGCCTCCTTGGCATCGAGAACACCCGTGACGTAAAGCACGCCGACAGCTGCGAGAAACACAACATCGGCACGCCACTTGGTCACCAGCAGAACGGTGAACATGCCCAGCACCGTCGCAATGGTGATCCAGGCATAAAGATTAAATCCCAGAAAAATCAATGATTCCATTCCCTAACAGTCCCGCACCATGAGGAATAAGTCCCGTTTCACCGACGGATTCAGAACTGGGCATTGCCCGGAGTGCGGGGGAACGGTATCACGTCGCGGATATTCTGCATACCCGTAACAAAGAGTATCAGGCGCTCGAAACCGAGACCGAAACCGGCGTGGGGGCATGAACCGTACTTACGCGTGTCGAGATACCACCAGAGATGCGTCATATCCATCTCGCGGCGCTCCACCTCGGCAAGCAGTTTGTCGTAGCTCTCCTCACGGACACTGCCACCGATAATCTCACCGATAGAGGGGAAGAGCACATCGGTGCCCTGCATCGTGGGACCGGGAGCCACAGCACCCTTGTAGCCTACGCTGCCGCCATCGGGGGTCTCCTGATTCTGCTTCATGTAGAACGACTTGAAGGAGCGTGGGTAGTCGGTCATGATGACGGGCTTCTTGAAGTGCTCCTCCACGAGGTAGCGCTCGTGCTCGGAAGCGAGGTCGTCGCCCCAGTTGCAGGGGAACTCGAACTTCTTGCCGTTCCTGACAGCCTCCTGCAGGATGTTGATACCCTCAGTGTAGGGCAGGCGCACGAAGGTCTCCTTCAGCACACCCTCCAGACGCTCGATGAGACTCTTGTCAATCATCTTGTTGAGGAACTCGAGGTCGTCCTTGCAGTTGTCCAGAGCCCATCGCACGCAATACTTGATGAAGTCCTCCTCGAGGTCCATCAGTTCCTCCTGGTCGAGGAATGCCACTTCGGGCTCTATCATCCAGAACTCGGCCAGGTGGCGGGGCGTGTTGCTGTTCTCGGCACGGAACGTGGGACCGAAGGTGTAGATGGCTCCGAGAGCCGTAGCACCCAGTTCACCCTCAAGCTGACCGCTGACGGTGAGCGATGTCTGCTCGCCGAAGAAGTCGTCGTTGTAGAGAATCTTGCCCTGCTCGTCCTTCTTCAGGTCGTAGAGGTTCTTGGTGGTCACCTGGAACATATTGCCGGCTCCCTCACAGTCGCTGGCCGTGATGAGCGGCGTGTGGAAATAGAAATAGCCGTGCTCGTGGAAATAGGTGTGGATGGCCATCGCCATATTGTGACGGATGCGCAGGATGGCACCGAAGGTGTTGGTGCGGGGACGCAGATGTGCCACTGTGCGGAGATACTCCCACGAGGCACCCTTCTTCTGAAGGGGATAGGTGTTGTCGCAGTCGCCCAGAATCTCAATGGCTGTGGCCTGTATCTCGCTGGCCTGACCGGCTGCGGGACTCTCTACGAGTTTACCCTCGACACACAGGCAGGCACCCGTAGTGATACGCTTCACCGTTTCCTCGGGGAACTTGGCATCGTCGCCCACAATCTGTATGTTCTTTATCGTACTGCCGTCGTTCAGGGCAATGAAGAAAATGCCTTTGCTGCCGCGCTTGGAACGCACCCAGCCCTTAACACATATATCAGCCCCCTCCCCGCTCCCCCTTTGGGGGAGTGCCTTAAGAGCATCTACTACTTTTGTTCTTTTCATTGTATTTTAGTTTTAATTGTTTCCAGTACATGATCTATTCGTCTGAACACATCGTCATTTGTAAATCTCACCACATGAAAGCCAAGTCGCTCTAACTCATGCGTCCTTGTTTGATCATGATATTGCTGACGGAGATCATCATGATAAGCGCCATCCACCTCAACAACCAATTTGGCAGGCAGACAGGCGAAATCTGCGATATTGTCGCCGATGATGTATTGTCTGCGAAAAGGCTTTCCCATCCTGCTCTGCTGCAGATGCAGCCACAACGTGCTCTCTGCTTCCGTGGGACACTCTCTCATCCTCTTAGCGTGCTCTTTCAGCAGCGGATACAGAATCGGATCTGAGTAGCAGTAATTAGCCTTATTTCTGTCAAACATGACCATCTCTCATATTTTTATCTTAGCACTCCCCCAAGGGGGAGCGGGGAGGGGGCTACTCAAACGCTCCCATACGAAGCATATTAACCTCCTTCTCCGTGAGGAAGCGCCAGTCGCCGCGCTTCACGAGTTTCTTCGTGAGTCCTGCGAAGTACACCCTATCGAGCTTGAGCACCTTATAACCCAAATGCTCGAAGATGCGACGCACGATACGGTTGCGACCGGAATGTATTTCGATACCCACCTGCTTCTTGTCCACAGGGTCGGAATACTCTATGGCATCGGCATGTATCTCACCGTCCTCCAGCTGTATTCCGTCGGCAATGAGGCGCATGTCGGCAGCCGTCACGTTGCGGTCGAGATGCACGTGGTAAATCTTCTTCTTGCGATACTGGGGATGCGTCAGTTTGGCTGCCAGTTCACCGTCGTTGGTAAAGAGCAGGACACCCGTCGTATTGCGGTCGAGACGACCTACGGGGTATATCCTCTCACGGCAAGCTCCCTTCACCAGATCCATCACTGTCTTGCGGTCCTGGGGGTCCTCCACAGTAGTAACATAGCCCTTAGGCTTGTTGAGCAGCACATAGACCTTCTTCTCAATGCTGATGGTATCCTCGTGGAAACGCACTTCGTCGGTGGGTTTTATCTTCGTGCCGAGTTCCGTCACCACCTCACCGTTGACCTTCACCACACCGGCTGCGATGAACTCATCCGCCTCACGGCGCGAGCAGACACCCGCATTTGCGAGGAACTTGTTCAGACGCATCGGTTCGTTGGGATCGTAGTGAGCCTCCTTGTATTCTATCTGTTTCTTGAAAGAATACTTTGCGTTCGGATTATAGGGCTTGCGCTGGGGACGGCTGCCGTAAGCAGGACGCTCACCGTAAGCGGGGCGCTGGGGACGCTCACCGTAAGCAGGTCGCTGAGGACGCTCACCGTAAGCAGGACGCTGGGGACGCTCACCGTAAGCAGGTCGCTGGGGACGCTCACCGTAAGCGGGGCGCTGAGGACGCTCACCGTAAGCGGGGCGCTGAGGACGCTCACCGTAAGCAGGTCGCTGAGGACGCTCACCGTAAGCAGGACGCTGGGGACGCTCACCGTAAGCGGGACGCTCACGGTGCTGATAACCGCCACCAACGGGTGTTGATGTTGTATTTGTTCGCTGAATGCGAGGACGGCGCGGACGCTGTCCCCCTTCTTCATTAAAAGCTTTCTTCCAATCTTCGTTTGCCATAACTACATACCTGTGTAAGTGTGAGGAGTGATGGTGCGCAACTGTTCCTTGACATCTTCACTTACCTCCAAGTTTTCAATAAAATCCTTAATTGTTGCCTCATCGATTCCCTTGCCTGTGCGAGTGAGAGCCTTGAGTGCCTCGTAGGGATTGGGATAGGACTCACGACGCAGAATAGTCTGGATGGCTTCAGCACATACTGCCCAGCAGTTGTCCAAATCACGGGAGATAGCTTCCTCGTTAAGCACCAGTTTGCGCAGGCCCTTGAGGGTGCTCTGCACGGCGATGAGCATGTGGCCGACGGGCACGCCGACATTGCGCAGCACAGTAGAGTCGGTAAGGTCGCGCTGCAAACGACTGATGGGCAACTTCTGAGCCAGGTGAGCCAGGATGGCATTGGCCATACCCAGATTACCCTCCGAATTTTCGAAGTCGATGGGATTCACCTTGTGAGGCATTGCACTTGAGCCCACTTCGCCCTTCTTTATCTTCTGACGGAAATACTCCATAGAGACATACTGCCAGAAGTCCCTGTCGAGGTCGATGATGATGGTATTAATGCGCTTCATCGCATCGAAGAGGGCACCCAGGCAGTCGTAGTTGGAAATCTGCGTGGTGTATTCCTCTCTCTCAAGACCCAGCTTCTCAGCCACGAAACGCGAACCGAAACTGCGCCAGTCGTACTGGGGATATGCCACGTGGTGAGCATTGTAGTTGCCAGTGGCACCACCGAACTTTGCCGTGAGAGGTACGGATTTGAGCATCTCCAGCTGGCGCTCCAGACGATAGACAAACACCATCACCTCCTTACCCAGACGAGTGGGAGAAGCCGGTTGGCCGTGAGTCTTCGCAAGCATCGGTATATCCTGCCACTCCTCCGCATAAGCACGAAGCTGCGAGAGCAGTTCATCCATCACAGGATAGTAGACCTGCTCCAGAGCCTCCTTGATGGACAGAGGTACACTGGTGTTGTTGATGTCCTGCGAAGTGAGTCCGAAATGAATAAACTCCTTGTATGCATCCAGTCCGCCAATGGCGTCGAACTTCTCCTTGATGAAATACTCAACGGCCTTAACATCATGATTGGTCACAGACTCAATCTCCTTGATGCGGCCGGCATCCTTTTCAGTGAAGTCACGCCAGATGGAACGCAGGCGCTCCGCCTCCACAGGGAAACCCTGAAGCTGCGGCAGGGGCAACTCACAAAGAGCAATGAAATACTCCACCTCCACACGTACTCTGTAACGCATGAGGGCAAACTCAGAAAAATAAAGTGCAAGGGATTCTGTCTTGCTGCGATAACGGCCATCTATGGGTGATACCGCTGTCAAACAATCTAAAAGCATATTTTCATCTTACGAGCCTCACGGCTCCTTTTTTAAAGTGTTTTTCGTGGGCAATGACGGATTCGAACCGCCGACCCTCTGCTTGTAAGGCAGATGCTCTGAACCAGCTGCGCTAATTGCCCAAGTGCTGTCTCTTACAAAACTGCGGTGCAAAAGTACGACATTTTCGCGAAACAGCCAAATTTTTACTTATTTTTTTGACGAAGAGTAACGTTTTGCCTGTTCTTGGATAAGTTCGACGTCATCGAAATAGTTTATCTTCATTGCACGGCGCACGTCATCCAGCGTAGCCTGAGCCACAGCACGGGCCTCCTCGCAACCCTTGCGCAGTATCTCGTACACCTCCGGGATACGCTGTTCCCAATAGGCACGGCGCTCGCGGATGGGGGCAAGACGGTCGTTAAGGATATTGAGCAGGAACTTCTTGCAAGTGCCGTCACCAAGACCGCCGCGTGTGTAGTGGGCTTTCAATTCATCAAGATTCTTGTAATCGGGCAGGAATTTCTCAAAATCGGAGTCCTCACAGAAAGCATCCAGATAGATAAACACCGTGTTGCCCTCAAGATGGCCGGGTTGCTCCACGTGGATGTGCTCGGGATCGGTGTACATTGAGTTCACCTTCACCTTGAGTTCCTTGGGAGTGTCGGAAAGATAAATGCAATTGCCCAGCGACTTGGACATCTTGGCCTTACCGTCGGTTCCCGGCAGACGCATACATGCCTGCGAGTCGGGCAGCATGATGGAGGGCTCCACAAGTATGTCCTTCCCTCCCCCATAGATATTGTTGAAACGGCGCACTATCTCGTTAGCCTGTTCCAACATGGGTTTCTGGTCCTCACCGGCCGGCACTGTAGTGGCCTTGAATGCAGTGATGTCGGCAGCCTGAGAAATGGGATATGTGAAGAAACCTACAGGAATGCTCTCGCCGGCAAAACCGCGCATCTGTATCTCCGTCTTCACCGTCGGGTTCCGGCTCAGACGACTCACGCTGACCATATCCATGAAGTAGAACGAGAGTTCGCACAACTCCGGCACCTGACTCTGAATGAACATCGTGACACGCTCCGGATCCAGTCCGGCAGAGAGATAGTCCAGAGCCACCTCGATAACGTTCTGACGCACCTTCTCAGGATTGTCGATATTGTCCGTGAGAGCCTGCGCATCGGCAATGAATACATACATTTTCTTGTACTCCCCCTCATTCTGAAGCTGCACACGACGCCTCAGAGAACCGACATAGTGGCCTATGTGCAACCTGCCCGTTGGACGGTCGCCCGTCAGTATAATCCTTTCTTTTCTGTCCATTCTATTTCGTTTTAGTTGTTTTCGTTATTTGAACATCTGATTGATGCTCTGCTGATCTATTAAAGCAATGATCGGGCGTCCGTCCGGCATGTAGTTTGGATTGGATGTCGCAAAGAGAGATGCCAAAAGACCATCCATCTCCTCTGGAGAGAGCACCTGTCCTACCGGAATAGCCATTTTGGAAGCCAACGTCAATACGAGACGATGCTCCAATTGTTCGGACAAACCGTCCGCAGGGTTATCGCCCCCGACAATTTCTCCGATAAGTTTCTGAATGTCGATACCGTCGAGACCCGTCGGCAAACCATTGATGCTGTAGCTGCCACCGCCCAGCGACGTAATGTCGAAACCCAGGGAGGAGAGCTTGGGGAGCAGTTCCTCAAAGAGGGGCAAATCATGCGGAGACACTTCTACCATCTCAGGAAACAAAAGCCCCTGGGAAGGCACTGAATCATGTTGCATCTGCTCCATAAGACGGTCATATATCACGCGGACATGCGCTCTGTGCTGATCCACCATCATAAGACCCGCCTGCGATGAGGACAGGATATACTGACCCCTGAACTGGAAATGCTCCGAGGAGAATGCCCGTTCGCCGTGAGAAGGAATCTCCTCAAAAGGTATCTCCTGCTGCTGAGGCACGTATTCCTCCATCGTTGTCTGCTGAAGCCCAGCATACAGTTCCTGCCAGTCGGAAACTGACACCTTCGTGGGAGTGTGTTGTGCCGGCGACGACAACGGGGTCTCCTGATTGAGGTATTGTGAGAACGCGGGAATCTCCGGCTGTCCTTCGGATTCGAAGTCGAACATCGCCGTGGCTCCGGTTCTGCCCAGCGCTTCACGGATGCCAGCCAGCAGTATCTGCCACAAGGATGTCTCGTTCTCAAACTTCACTTCCGTCTTTGTCGGGGATATGTTGACGTCAATCGAAGCCGGATCCACATCGAAGAACAGGAAGTAAGGCACCTGTTCGCCCTGAGGTATCATACGGTCGAAAGCCTCCATAACAGCCTTATGGAAATAGGGGTGGCGCATGTAACGTCCGTTAACAAAGAAATATTGCTGCGCACCTTTTTTGCGGGCAGACTCCGGACGACCGACAAAGCCATGCACGGTCAGCAACGACGACTCAACAGACACGTCGAACAGCTGGTCCGCCAGTTTCCTTCCGAAGACGGATGCTATGCGTCCCTTTTGGGAAGACGGCAGAAGATTCATTGTCACCGCACCGTTGCTGGTCAATGTGAATGCTGTTGCAGGATTTACGAGTGCTATGCGCTGAAACTCCTGAATGATATTGGAGAGTTCCGTCTGGTTGCTCTTGAGGAACTTCCTGCGCGCGGGTATATTATAGAAGATGTTGCGAACCTCAAAGTTTGCACCTACCGGACATCCGCACACCTCCTGAGAGATGAAACGCGAGCCCTCTATCTCCACCCGTGTACCGAGTTCACTGTCCTCGGAACGTGTCTGCAGCGTGACCTGTGCTACGGCTGCGATGGAGGGAAGAGCTTCTCCGCGGAATCCCATCGTGCGAAGTGTGAAAAGGTCTTCCGCCTTCTGTATCTTACTCGTGGCATGGCGCTCGAATGCCAAGCGGGCGTCCGTCTCGCTCATGCCCTTACCGTCGTCTATCACCTGAATCATCGTACGTCCTGCATCCACAACGCATACATCCACATTCTTTGCACCGGCATCGAGAGCATTCTCCATCAGTTCCTTGATGACGGATGCCGGACGCTGTATCACCTCACCAGCGGCAATCTGGTTGGCGACACTGTCTGGAAGAAGACGAACAATATCCATTTAGTTCTTTTTCTCTACAAATGCACATTACCGGTTTGGAGGTAGTGCCAGATAAATATCAGTATGATGATGACAATGATGGCAACGGGCCACGTGAGACGCGAGCGTCCGTTGTCTATATTGCGCTGCGTACGGGGAATATACTTTGCAAACTTCCCCTTGAAGTGGTCAGGCTCTATCGTGTGCTCGTCAGTGGGTAATTTCCCCATCTCTCGCAACACGTCCTGTACCAAGCGGTCTCGCTTGTCACGACGCTCGTCCGTGTATATGCTCACACGGCGGTATTTACGCGGCTTACGGGTTGAAAACAGTCCCATCGTCTTGTATGTTTGAAGTTGTTGGTGTATCTATTGTGTCCGCAGGCACATCCTTTTTCTTTTTCTTTTTTATGTCCTTTATCTTCTGAAGCGGGGCTTCGCGTCTGACTGTCGGTTTAAGGGATGTACCTTCTTTCTTGGCTCTCCATACCCATATATCGTCCTTGTTCAAGGGCCGGATATAATCAAACCAGGCAAAGTTCTCCAAATAGACCTTTTCGGTGGGAATCATAATCAGCGGATAAAGAGTACCAGTGGCTGCCGGCATCCATATTCTGTCCACTTTGCCGTCTTCTCCCATATACATCTTCAGTTCGGTGCTCTCCGTGTGATTCATGCCTATAAGCAGGGAATCCGAATCAAAAGGATAGTAGTTGAGATGCACATTACGTATGACATGCGTCAGCCGCACATCTCCATTGTGAAAATACGTATGCATCTCCTGCCCGTTAATCTGATTGTACTTCACGGAATCTATCCTTTCCACAGACAGTGTCTGTCTGAGCACATAGAGGCTGTCCAAGGTCGAGTCGTTGAAGAATGCCTTTATCTCTTCGCCGAGCACCTGCTGATTCTGCTGCCACACAATCGGATCCTTGTACATCGTGAGACAAGAGTCCAAACCCGTGTATACCATCGAATCGCACACAGCCTGATAATCCACCTTATATACACGCACGTGATTGTAGGCGTGCATATTACGGTACACGGAATCCGTACGATAGTAGTATGCGAACACCTTGAACGTATCTGCGTGGGCATACATTGTATCCGACCCCTGGGAGAAATCCAAGAGTCGTGCCGAATCAGTAGCCATCGAATATCCGGTCTTATCGTCGTAATAGCAGTATTCTCCGGTCATCATGTTCTTGTTGAGTTCATCCACATACATGGCATTTCCGAAAGCCTCTCCTATGGAGTCCTCCTTGTTCCAGCACACACTGTCACCGACGAGTTTTTTTCCGGTATCTGTGATGATACTCCTGTCCAGCAGGATGAAATTCTCCGTCTGCGTAAAGTACCATCCGTTCTCCGTGTATATATGCGACGAACCGCTCTCTACATTCGACGGTCCGATAAGATGAGAAATCTTTTTCACGCTATTATAACGAAGCGTGTCAGTCAGAATCGTGGTTCGAGGCTGCTCCGGTGGAATCGGACTTACCATACGAACATTATAATTGAACACCGACTCTTTCGTCTCCGGAGAATACTCCCCCCAGTCGGATGTCAACTGGTTGCCCTCGTCAACCAGACGGCCACCCTCAAAGAAGTAACCAAGATTATAGAGCCTGTCGTAATCCAGTGAGTCCGTATAAAGCACGGTAGCGCTGTTCGGTCCCGTCTTGTGGGTCAGGACTACATTGTTGCGGCAACGTGCCAACTGGTCCACTCCGCTATAGTAGAGTGTGTCACCCGTAAGCGTCAGAGTGTCGCCCTGCACCATACGCACATGACCGAATGCATCGAAGGAGTTTGTAGACTCGTAGAACAACGCGCTGTCACAATACATATAAATACCATCGTGGAGAAACTTTACATTTCCCACAAGGAACTGCGCCGTGCGGTGTACCGACTGGTCGTAGTAGAGCACATCGCTATGAACCAGATAAACCCGATCCTTTGACGGCTGGCGCGGTTCTTCTTCACCTCTGCGATGCTGCTGGATCTCCGCCAATACGCTGAGTGTAAAGAAAAGCGGAAGGAAATATTTTATTTTACCCATCCCGGATATTGGAAGTCACATCCACGCCATCCTTCGTTGATACGTATGTATGTGGCTGCCTGCTTGTCTTTTATCCACTTATTAATCACATCCTCGCTCTTCTTTGCCTCCACAGCAGTCTTCATCACCTGGAAGTCCTCCGTGATAATTGCCCTGTGTGCAGGAATACGGGCACGAAGTTTCACTATGGCACACACCTTCATGCCACGCCGGTCGGTCATTGTGAACGGCTGGGAAATTTCTCCCACTTGCATTTTGTCCACGGCACGGGCCACCTCACCGGGCAAATCACCCATTTCGAATCGGGAGGTCTGTGCGCCATCCTTGATGTTGAACATGATGCCTTTGTTGTTTCGGGTGTCCTTGTCGTCAGATATCTGCTGAGCGCCGACATCAAAAGAAAACTTGTCTGCTCTAATATCCGCAGCAATAGAATCCAAGCGCGTCAAAGCCTCGTCTATCGCCTCAGAACTAACCTCCGGACGACGCAGGATATGACGCACCTTAACTTTGTCTCCTCTGCGGTCAATCAACTGAATGATATGATATCCGAAGTCCGATTGCACCACTTTGCTCACCCTCTTGGGATCCGTAAGGGCAAAAGCCACAGCTGCAAAAGCAGGATCCAAATCCGTACGTCCTACGTAATCCAGTTCTCCGCCCGCGCGACGTGTACCTTCATCCTGCGAATAAAAACGGGCCAGTGCAGCAAAACTCGTACTACCGCTATTCACACGTTCGGCAAAACCGCGAAGCTCATCCTTCACCCGGTCTATCTCATTCTGCGGTATCTCCGGGCGAAGCACAAGAATCTGCACCTCCACCTGTGTCGGGATATACGGGATGCTGTCTTCCGGAAGATCCTTGTAGTAGCGTCGCACTTCTGCAGGCGTCACTTTGACATCCTTCGTGAGAGAGCGACGCATCTCGCGGGCTATCAGCTGATCCTTGAACATGTCGAAGAGTTCTTCACGAATCTGAGTCATCGGCATGCGCATATATTCTTCAAGTTTTTCACGACTGCCAGCCATCATCACCTTCTGTGTGATATCCTGCTCTACATATTGATTCACCTCTGAATCACTCACATCGACACTGTCTATTGCAGCCTGATGAATAAACAATTTCTGTATTGCCAGCTGTTCTGGAATTGAGCAATAAGGATTACCCTTCAACTGCGAACCGTAATCATTACGAACACGCTCCACATCGCTACGCAAGATGGCCTCATCGCCTACTACCCATACAACCTCATCGACCACGCCCGCCGGCGACTGTGCCTTGCAGACATGCGACATGGCCAACAGGCCCACAATGAAAAATAAGATGCCCGGCTTTATACTCATTTGAACGCGTCTTCGTTTATTACGACAGGATAACGCTTCTTGAGTTCATCAACGTAAAGTGCCATCTTCTCGTTTTGATATCCGTCTATCACCTGGCTGGCCACATCGCTCCACACCTCCGGTCCCTTCTTCAGCATCTTGCCGTGAATGCCCGTGTAGGGGAATTGCTTGTTGGCCGTTTTCCGGGCGTCCTTAACCTTAAAAGCGAGCTCGTCCACGGTACTGTTCTGTCCCTGAACAAAAAGCTTCTTTTCCATACGAACAGTGACGCTGTCCTTGTTAAACTGCTTGCGAACGGCACTTATCCACTGCGCCTCGGGAGTCTTCTTAAGCAGTTTTTGCACAGCCTTCACGTCCTTCTTGTCCTTACAAGAGAAAGCAATACCACGGAAATGGGGCTTGTCCCACATCAGTTCTTTCTTATGCAATTTAAAATAGTTCTCCAAGGCTGCGGTGTCCTTCTTTGCAGGCTCCCACACCAAACGGCTGCTAATCTCAAAAAGCAGCAGTCCGTCGTGGTATTCCTTAACCAGAAAATCCAAATCCCTGTCCTGCTTGCACAAGCGGTCGGACTCATTGTCCATCACTTCCTCTGCCGTCATACCCTGCGCTTTTGCCGTAGAATCCACCTTCTGCCGACACAGACGGTCACGCAATCCGCCGCGCTCGAGATACTGACGTATCGGAGCACGCAGAGTGTCGTACGGCTCAAGTTCCTTACGGTTTATCAGTTTGATGATATGGTAACCCACTGCACTGCGAACAGGAGCGCTCAACTCTCCGATTTGCATTCCGTAAGCTGCATTCTCAAATTCCGGCAAAGTCTGTCCGGGACCTATCCAACCGACAATACCCTGCTGACGTGCGGACCCCTTGTCATCACTGTACTCTGCTGCGAGCTGTGCAAAATCAGCACCATTCCTGAGAAGTCCGTAGATGCTGTCCACACGAGCCTTGGCTGCAACGACCATCTCCTCCGGGTCTTTCTGCATCACACGCACAAAGATATGTGCAGGGAGAATCAGGTCTTTGCCCTGCAAGCCGGCCTTCATGTGGTCATAATAGTCCTTCGTGGCCTTTTCCATATCCCCTTCACCCACCAGAAGCGGACGTATCTGCTTATCACGATATGTCCGGAACTCTTTCTTGAAACTCGTCAAAGTGTCCATCTTTGCATCCATTGCAGCACGGACCTTGAGTTTATAGGCGGCATACAAATCCGCGTATGCTCTCGGAGTCATCTTCTCTACAACATCATCAGTATTATTCTTGTTGTAGTTGTAGTCATATTCGCTTTTATATACAGGCTCTCCTGCAATAGTCATAACCACCGTATCCTCTGCCATGCCTATGACTGCACACAGAGAACACAATGTAGCAATAAATATCTTTTTCATATTACTGAGGACGTGAATAATTCGGAGCTTCAGATGTTATTGTCACATCGTGGGGATGGCTCTCCAGTACACCGGCATTTGTGATGCGTACGAACTTAGCATTGTTCAGCGCCTTGATTGTTGCTGCACCGCAATAGCCCATACCGCTTCTCAAACCACCGATAAGCTGGTAGATAACTTCCTGAACACTGCCCTTATAAGGTACACGGCCGGCAATACCCTCCGGCACAAGTTTCTTGACATCCTTCGTGTCGCTCTGGAAATAACGGTCCTTACTGCCGCATTCCATTGCCTCCAACGAACCCATACCGCGATAACTCTTAAACTTACGACCGTTGTATATGATGGTGTCACCGGGACTTTCCTCCGTGCCTGCCACCAAAGAACCTATCATAACACAATAGCCACCGGCAGCCAATGCCTTTACCACATCACCGGAATAGCGCAAACCTCCGTCTGCAATAAGGGGCACATCCGTTCCCTTGAGGGCGCTTGCCACATCATATACTGCAGAAAGCTGGGGCACACCCACACCGGCAACAACACGCGTGGTACAGATACTGCCGGGGCCTATACCTACCTTTACTCCGTCGGCGCCAGCCTCGACCAACATTCTGGCAGCCTCACCTGTAGCCACATTACCGACAACGATATCAACCTCGGGGAAGTTTTTCTTTGCCTCCTTAAGTTTCTCTATCACAGAACGCGAATGACCATGTGCGGTATCAATAACTATTGCATCCACGCCGGCCTCAACCAAAGCCCTCATACGTACCATGGTATCTGCCGTAACACCCACTCCGGCTGCTACACGCAGACGCCCCTTCGCATCCTTACATGCCATCGGCTTATCCTTTGCCTTCGTGATGTCTTTGTAGGTAATCAGACCTATAAGGTGGTTTTCGTCATCGACCACAGGGAGCTTTTCTATCTTGTTTTCCTGAAGAATGTCGCTGGCAGAGAACAGGTCGGTCTTAACATGTGTTGTCACGAGATTCTCGCTTGTCATCACCTCGTCGATGAGACGTGACTGATTCTTCTCAAAGCGCAAGTCGCGATTCGTAACAATGCCAACAAGATGATTCTCGCTGTCCACCACAGGTATGCCTCCGATATGATACTCTGCCATCATCTCAAGAGCGTCTCTCACGGTGCGGCCACGCTGAATTGTGACAGGGTCGTATATCATACCGTTCTCCGCTCTCTTGACAATAGCCACTTGGCGCGCCTGTTCCTCAATGCTCATATTCTTATGGATTACACCAATGCCGCCTTCACGGGCAATAGCTATAGCCATCGTAGATTCCGTCACAGTATCCATTGCCGCTGTGACAAACGGAATCTTCAGTTCTATGTGGCGAGAGAAACGAGTGGTGAGTTCAACGTCACGGGGAAGAACCTCACTGTAAGCTGGCACCAAAAGGACATCGTCATATGTGAGTCCGTCCATCACAATCTTGTCTTCTAAAAAACTTGCCATACTCTATATTATTTTATATTGTTTATTTTCAAATTTTAATTACCCAATTCCGAAAGGAACTTGATGCGAACCAACCTTACCTCTTCCTCCGTATAGTCGTCGCCCAAATCCTTCATGGCTGAGGTCAGTCTGTCTGTTACAGACTCTTCCTTAAAATAGCTGTAGATATCCTCCACATGCTCCTCATCCATTTCCTCCTCAATGAAGTAATCGATATTTATCTTTGTCCCGCTGTAAACAATAGCCTCTATCTCATCCAAAAGCTCCGACATATCAAGTCCGAATCCCTTCGCCATGTCATCCAGAGGAATCTTGCGGTCTATCTGCTGAATAATCTGAATCTTTATCTTGCTCTTGTTGGCAAGGGTCTTTACGCGTATCTCAAACGGGCGGTCGATTTCCTCTTCCTCACAATAACGGGCAATAAGTTCGCAGAATGCCTTCCCATAACGTGCTGCCTTACCTTGTCCGACACCCGGCATCTGCTGTAATTCCGCCTGAGTGACAGGATACATCGTTGCCATTGCCTCCAATGTGTTGTCCTGGAAAATCACATACGGCGGGATGTTCAGTTCCGAAGCTTTATCTCTCCTCAAACCCTTCAGCATCTTCAGAAGAGTGGCATCCAGAACAGAAGTACCGGACTGCTCGGCCTCATAGTCCTCAAAGTCGTTGTTCTCACTCACGAAGAACGGTGTGGGATGTTTCAGATATTCCTTACCTTCGGGCAACAACTTCAATATACCGTAGTTTTCCACATCCTTGCGGATATATTCTGAAAGTATTGCAGAGCGGATGAGTGCCTCCCAGAACTTCTGAGAGCGCGAGCTGCCCACCCCGAACAGGGACAACTCCTCATGTCCGCGAGCCATCACACGGTCGGTCTCTCTTCCCATCAGCACATCCACAAGATACTCGCTCTTGAAGTCCTCCTTGAGTTGTACAATAAGTTTGAGAAGATTGACAAGATCACCTTGTGCCTGAACTTGATTCTTGGGTCTGCGACAGTTGTCACACGCACCGCAGTTTTCCTTTCCGTAGGTTTCACCGAAGTAATGCAGCAGAACTCTGCGCCTACACAAGCTCGTCTCGGCATAATCCTTTGTCTCGCTCAGAAGCTGTCTGCCAATCTCCTGTTCCGACAAAGGCTTGCCCTCCATGAACTTATCCAGTTTCTTCAAGTCCAAAGGACTGTAGAACGTAAGGCATACACCTTCTCCTCCATCTCGTCCGGCACGGCCCGTCTCCTGGTAATAACCTTCCAGACTCTTTGGAATATCATAGTGAATCACGTAACGCACATCCGGTTTGTCAATACCCATTCCGAATGCTATCGTGGCTACGATAACGTCTATGCGCTCCATTATGAAATCATCCTGCGTCTCCGCACGCTGCACGCTGTCCATGCCTGCATGATATGCACGGGCATTAATATTGTTGGCACGAAGCACTTCTGCCAGTTCTTCCACCTTGCGACGCGACAGACAATATATAATACCGCTCTTCCCGGGATTTTGCAGGATATACCGTATGATGTCCTTCTCTACATCCTTCGTCTTGGGGCGCACCTCGTAATAGAGATTGGGACGGTTGAACGAACTCATGAAGTCCTTAGCATCAGGTATGCCGAGATTCTTCTTTATATCCTGACGCACTTTGTCCGTTGCCGTTGCCGTCAGAGCGATAATCGGAGCCTTCCCGATACTCTCCACCACAGGACGGATGCGACGGTATTCCGGACGGAAATCATGTCCCCATTCCGATATACAATGTGCCTCGTCCACAGCGTAGAAGGATATCTTCACAGAAGACAGGAACTCCGCATTCTCCGCTTTGTTAAGACTTTCCGGAGCAACATACAGCAGTTTTGTCTTTCCCGCAATGACATCGTTCTTCACCTCATCCACCTGCACCTTGCTTTGCGAAGAATTCAGGAAATGTGCCACACTGTCGTCTTCTGTGGCCTGGCGGATAGCGTCCACTTGATTCTTCATCAGCGCAATCAGCGGTGATATCACGATGGCCGTGCCATCCATCACGAGCGCAGGAAGCTGATAACACAGGCTCTTACCGCCGCCCGTAGGCATCAACACAAATGTGTCGCAGCCGGAAAGCAGATTCCTGATAATCTGCTCCTGGTCTCCTTTGAACGTATCAAAACCAAAGTACTGCCGCAGTGCCTTATGAAGATCTATTTCCTGTCTCATATTCGTGGTGGATTAAGGTTTCTCTCTTACTGTATCTGCGCGCTATGATGCCAGTCGCTCGCTGCGCGCAAGCCGGTCTATAATATATTCCTTCGTGATAACAAGTTTTGTTTTATCCGATGAGGGTGCATCAAACTGTGCCTCCTGCATCACATCTTCAACTATACTCCTGAGTCCGCGAGCTCCCAGTTTGAACTCCATCGCCTTATCGACGATATAATCCAAAGCATCCTCTTCGAATGAGAGTTCTATGCCATCCATCTTGAACAACTTCTTCTGCTGACGTATCAAAGAATTCTTCGGTTCGGTAAGTATGCTTCTCAGTGCCTTGCGATCCAACGGGTCCAGATGTGTCAATACCGGCAGACGGCCTATAAGTTCCGGGATGAGTCCAAAACTCTTAAGGTCCTGAGGCTGGATATACTTCATCATGTCCTTCTGGTCGATGCGCTTCACATTCTGCACACTGTTGTAACCCACGACATGGGTATTCAGCCTCTGAGCTATCTTGCGCTCTATGCCGTCGAAAGCACCGCCGCAGATGAACAGTATATTACTCGTGTCCAGTTTAACGTAGTCCTGATCCGGATGCTTGCGTCCGCCCTTTGGCGGAACATTAACGCTACTTCCTTCCAAGAGTTTCAGGAGTGCCTGCTGTACACCTTCTCCGCTCACATCACGTGTGATGCTGGGATTGTCGCCCTTGCGGGCCACCTTGTCTATCTCATCAATAAACACAATGCCCCGCTCTGCCGCAGCCACATCATAATCTGCGGCCTGTAATAGGCGGGAAAGAATGCTCTCCACATCCTCACCCACATAACCGGCTTCCGTAAACACCGTTGCATCCACGATGGTGAACGGCACGTCGAGCATCTTTGCGATGGTACGTGCCAAGAGTGTCTTTCCTGTGCCCGTACTGCCCACCATGATGATGTTGCTCTTCTCGAGCTCCACTCCGTCGTCTTCCACTTTTTGTCTCAGACGCTTATAGTGGTTGTACACAGCAACAGCGAGAGTTCTTTTTGCATCATCCTGCCCGATGACATATTGATCCAGATGAGCCTTTATGTCCATCGGCTTGGGAAGCGGTTTCTCCTCTACTGCCTTGTCAAAAGCCTTTGCAGAGGTCTGATGCTCATTCAGCACAAGCATTCCCTGCCTCAGACATTCGTCGCAAATGCAGGCATCAAGACCTGTGAGCAGGAGATTCACATCCCGGTCAGAGCGTCCGCAGAAACTACATCTTGAGTTTGACTTCTTTGACATCTATTTCTTTTTTTCCAATATCTGATCTACCATTCCATAGTCCAAAGCTTCCTGTGCTGTCATCCAGTAGTCACGGTCGCTGTCTGCCCACACCTTGTCGTAAGGGGTATGGGAGTGGTCGGATATGATGGTGTACAATTCCTGTTTGAGCTTCTGTATCTCACGTGCCGTAATCTCTATATCAGATGCCTGTCCTCTCACTCCTCCTATCGGTTGGTGTATCATCACGCGACTGTGCTTCAAGGCACTGCGTTTTCCCTCAGCACCGGCAACCAGGAGTACAGCAGCCATTGATGCTGCCATACCTGTACAGATGGTTGCTACGGGAGAGTTGACGAACTGCATCGTATCGTAAATGCCCAATCCGGCAGACACGCTGCCACCGGGACTGTTCACATAGATACTGATGTCCTTACCCGGATCCGAACTGTCAAGATAGAGCAACTGGGCCTGCAGGGTATTGGCCGTATAGTCGTCAATCTCCGTTCCCAGGAAGATGATACGATCTGCCATCAAACGGCTGAATACGTCCATCTGCGTAACATTGAGCTGGCGCTCCTCCAGAATATACGGATTCAGATACTGGTTCTGCATTGACACCACATCGTGCAATGCCAAACTGCTGATACCAGTCCTGTCCTTAGCAAATTTCTCAAAATCTTTAATCATATCTCCCGTTTATTCTTTTTACTTATTGTCCTCCTGGAAAAGCTTATTGAACTCTTCTCTTGTGACACTCTTCTTCTTAAGCTTAACGACTTCCTTGGCCTTTGCTCCGATCATACGGTCCTCCGTACGGCTGACGAGTCCCTCCACCTGCTGTTTGTCCTTGAGCATGCCGCTGGCGTAGTTTACAATAGCCTCCTCGGGAACATTCATCATGCCATACTGAGCGAACTGCATACGTGTCACCTCCTTAGCCGTCTCGAGAACATCGTCCTGCTCTATCTTGATCTGAAGCTGGTCAGCCAACTGCTCCTTCAGAAGATGCCACTTGAGTTCCTCAATGCTGGGTGCAAAGTTCTTTTCAAAGTAAGCCTCATCCTTATCGGGATTGTTAAGCTTCATGTAGCGCTTCAAAAGAGCTTCGGGGAATTCCACCTTGCCAGCTCTGTCGCATACATATTTGCGCAAATCCATCATAAAGCGGAAATCACTGTCCACAGCAAACTGGCCTTCAATGGTCTTGCGTATTTCTGCCCTGAACTCTTCCTCGCTCTTCACCTTGTCCTTGCCGAGTATCTGGTCAAACAGTTCCTGGTCGAGTTTGTGAGCCTCGTAGCGGGTAATCTCCGTAATCTGATACTGGAAATCGCTCTTCATCCCGGCAGCCTCTTCCTTGGTGATTTTCAGCAAGCTTGAGAGCTCAACTTCGCTGTCGTTGTATGCCTTGGCAGGATTGAATGTTATCACATCGCCAAGCTTTGCTCCATCAAACTTTTTCTTCTCGTCATCATTCTTGAAGTAGCCGGGCAGCATCACTGCGTCCTTGATTTCCAAGCCGCCCTCTTTGGGAGTTGCACCGTCCAATTCGGTGAGGATACCCTTCACCATGTCCTTGTCCTGATAGTCCTCCACCTTGTTGTAGCTGCCCATTCTCTGGCAATAGCTTTGAAGCTGCTGGTCAACGAGGTCGTCATCCACCTTCACCTCATAGTAGGGGATTTCATCCTTGTCGCTAATCTTACCGTCCATCTCAGGAGCCAGAGCTACGTCAAACACGAATGTATACTCTGTTTGGTTTTCGAAATCAATCTTAGGCTGCTTGTCTTCGCTGGGCATCGGTTCACCAAGAACATTTATCTTCTGCTCGCGGATATACTTAAACAACTCTGCACCCAGGAGCTTGTTCACCTCCTCTGCCTTCACCTCCAAGCCGAAACGCTTCTTCACGAGAGACATAGGTACCTGTCCCGGACGGAATCCGGGAATAGAAGCCTTCTTACGCAGGTTCTTCAAACCCTTTTCTACACTCTCTTTGTAGTCTTCTTCCTTCAGTGTCATCGTCACAAGGCCGTTCACCTTGTCAATCTTCTCAAATTTAATTTCCATTGTTGTTTGTATGATTTTGTTGTATTTATTTTCCGCTATCCGGTTTTATTTCTTCCTTATGTTCTTCCGCTCCGGCCGTGCGCTCCTTGTCCATCTTCTGGAAGTCCTTGAGACGCAGTTTGAAGCTTCTGGTCAGATATTTGTCCAACACCACGGGATTCACGGCCAGCTCCTCCGGAGTGCCGTGAAAGAGTATCTGACCCTCAAAAAGCAGGTATGCTCTGTCGGTGATACACAGTGTCTCTTCCACATTATGGTCTGTGATAAGCACACCGATATTCTTCTGCTTGAGTTTCCACACGATATACTGGATATCCTCCACCGCAATCGGGTCCACACCGGCAAACGGTTCATCGAGCATGATGAACAGCGGGTCTATTGCCAGACAGCGGGCAATCTCCGTGCGGCGGCGCTCTCCGCCCGACAGCTGATCACCAAGATTCTTGCGAACCTTCTGCAGTCGGAACTCATCAATCAGGCTCTCCAGCTTCTCCCGCTGGTATTCTTTCGGCTTACCTGTCATCTCAAGCACAGATGCGATGTTGTCCTCCACCGACATCTTGCGGAAAACTGAAGCCTCCTGAGCCAGATATCCGATACCCTTCCTTGCACGCTTGTAGACAGGATCCTTGGTTATCTCCTCCCCTGCCAGATAAATATGTCCGCCGTTAGGCACCACAAGCCCCGTAGTCATGTAGAACGACGTTGTCTTACCCGCACCGTTCGGCCCCAACAGACCCACAATCTCACCCTGATGAACATTGAACGAAACATTGTTCACCACGGTACGTTTGCCGTAGACCTTTACCAGGCCCTCACTACGTAATTCAGCTCTCTCCTTTTCTTTCACGCGTGAAAATTTTGCGCAAATATACGAAAAATAATCCGGAAAGCACTACTTTCTCCAAAAAAATATATCCCAACTCCCGCCATCTTTCACTTTTTTTACATATTTTTGCGGTTGAAATATCTATTAAAGTATGTTTTTGACCAGCTATATAGCGACCTTTGGTCGTTATCTCCAACTCATGTGGAGGGTTCTTGCCATCCCCGAACGCTGGCGCATGTTCGGGCGGGAATACATAAAGGAGATGGCAAACCTCGGTGTGGACAGTATTGGCATCGTGATGCTGATATCGTTCTTCATCGGTGCCGTGATATGTATTCAAATCAAGCTCAACATTTCTTCTCCGTGGATGCCAGCATGGACCACCGGATACACCACGCGAGAGATTATGCTTCTGGAATTCTCCTCCTCCATCATGTGTCTTATTCTCGCCGGCAAGGTGGGTTCCAACATTGCATCGGAGATAGGCACGATGAAAGTGACCCAGCAGATTGATGCCCTGGAGATTATGGGAGTGAACTCCGCTTCCTTTGTCATACTTCCCAAGATTCTGGCACTTATCACTATGATTCCCTTCCTCGTCGTTTTCTCGGCAGCAATGGGTTTTATAGGTGCGTATGCCACCTCGTTTGTCGGCATCATCAATTTCGACGACATCACGGCGGGTCTCCAGCACGAATTCAATCAGTGGTATGTATGGATGTCACTTATCAAAAGTCTGTTCTTTGCCTTTATTATCAGCAGTGTGGCCGCCTTCTACGGCTACACGGTGGAAGGCGGAAGTTTTGATGTGGGCAAAGCATCTACCAATGCCGTCGTCTCATCCTCCATTCTCATACTGTTTTCCGACATCTTCCTGACGAAAATACTATCATGATTGAACTGCGCGACATACACAAATCCTTTGACGGGCGTGCCGTCCTGAAGGGTATAGATGCTGTATTTGAAAACGGCAAGACCAATCTGATTATCGGTCAGTCAGGTTCCGGAAAAACGGTACTGATGAAAAACATTGTCGGCCTCTATGTTCCCACCTCGGGAAAAGTGCTTTACGACGGGCGGGACATCAACGACATGACAAAGAAAGAGAAAGCCCTCATACACCGTGAGATGGGAATGATATTCCAGGCGGCCGCACTTTTCGACTCTATGTCCGTGCTGGAGAATGTAATGTTCCCCCTTGATATGTTCTCGGACATGAACGAGGCCGACCGCATCAAAAGGGCAAAATACTGCCTGTCACGCGTAAATCTTGACGGCACAGAATCCAAGTTCCCCGGCGAACTGTCAGGCGGTATGCAGAAACGCGCTGCCATTGCCAGAGCTATTGCTCTCAACCCGAAATACCTCTTCTGCGATGAGCCCAATTCCGGTCTCGACCCCAAGACTTCTATCGTGATTGACCAACTCATCCACTCCATCACGATAGAATACAAAATGACAACCGTTGTCAACACCCACGACATGAATTCCGTGATGGGTATCGGCGAGAAAATCATATTCCTGGCTGGAGGAAAGAAAGAATGGGAGGGCACCAAAGATGATATCATGTCATCTACCAACGAGACCCTCAATTCATTCATCTTTGCATCAGACCTGTTCCGAAAAGTAAAAGAAGCAAACAAATGACACGCTATCTCCTTTCCCTTGTCGCTTTCCTGGTCGCATCCATCTCTTCCGCACAGACCTATTATGTCTGCAGCGGTGAGACATACGACATACACCACGCAGCGTCCGCGCCGAGCATCACCGTAGCAAAAAGGACAGGAAAAGTGTCTATCGGCAATCTCAAATACGACCCCGAAGAAATCGACAGTATCGTCCTGAAACGTCCCGAACGGCTGAAACTCAACACCCGGCGCTGGATGTCGACAATTCCCAACACGACGTCGCTGAGAGCTCTCACCATCCCCGGAGCCCACGATGCCGCCACAAAGAACTGCGGCAGCGCAAGTCAATGTCAGAGCCTGAGTATCACGGAATTACTCAATGCCGGAGTGCGTGCTCTGGATATACGTCCCCGCTACACAGGAGACTCTTCGTCCGACATCACGCTCAACAATCTCGAAATCTATCACGGCATCAGCGCCACCGGTGTGCTCTTCAAGGATGCGATAGACGACATCGACAACTTCCTGGCTGCCAATCCGACGGAGACGGTGTTCATCAATCTGCAGAAAGAGAATTCCGGCGGCACCGACTACTCCTCCACATGGCGCTCGTCCGTCCGGACCTGCCTGAACAACCACAAAAGCCGGGTTCTGCAGCAACTCTCCTCCGCCACCACTCTCAGCAGCTGTCGCGGAAAGATGGTGGTCATCTCCCACAACCCCTACGGAAATGAGGGCGTCTACAACGATATCGTGTATGGCGCGCTCACGGAAAACTGGGGTGACGACGAGTCATTCACCACAAATCTCCTCTACACCTACGGCAACATTGTCTGCGCGGCTCACGTCACAGACAACTACAATGCCACCAACAGTTCGACAAAACAGAACTATATGAAGACAAACCTGGACGCAGCGTCGGCCTCTTCCGACGATTTCTATATTTCGTTCATGAATGTTGCCTGGAAGTGGAGCTCGCCCCTCACCTATCCCCTCGACTACGCGAAAACCCACAACAGCTGGCTCAACGGTCAACTCGATGCCGCCACCTGGCCGGGACGTCTGGGCATCATCTACTTCGACTTCTGCGGAGACAGCCGATGCACGCCCGGACTGACAGAGAATATCATTCTGCACAACCACCGCACACTATGGCCCTGAGCCTTCCGCAAGATTTTGCAGCTCTGATGGAGGAGCAGTACGGCGAGGATGTCGCATCCCGGCTGTGTCACGCATTGCTCCACACCGACCCAGAAGTCTCCGTCCGTCTGAATCCCCACAAACATCCCCTGCCTCTGAGTGCCGAAGAACGTATCGGGCTCTGTGATGCGTCTCTCCGTATTGATACAGTCCCCTGGTGTCACGATGCCTACTACCTTTCCGAGCGTCCGCCTTTCACGATGGACCCCCTTCTCCACGCAGGCGCCTACTACGTGCAGGAAGCCTCATCAATGTATTTGGCCGACATACTCTCCCGCCATCTGTCAAAGGATGTCTGCACGGCTCTCGATCTGTGTGCTGCTCCGGGAGGCAAAAGCACACTGCTGGCAGGATTTCTTTCTGAGGGAAGTACGTTGATTTGCAATGAACCCGTTCCGAAACGGGCACAGGTGTTGTCGGAGAACATACAGAAATGGACGAGGATGCCGCAAGGGCAATATCCGGTACGTTGCGTGGTGACACAGCAGATGCCGGTCGATTTCTCCCGTTTCACCGACTGTTTCGACCTCATTGTCACAGACGTTCCCTGCTCCGGAGAGGGTATGTTCCGCAAGGACGAAGAGGCTGTCAGGGGTTGGAGTCCTGAGCAAGTGAGACTCTGCAGCGAGCGCCAACGCGACATTGTGGAGACCATTTGGCCTTGTTTGAGGGAGGACGCGTTGCTCGTCTACTCCACCTGCACCTTCAACCGCTTTGAGGACGAGGACAATGTGCGCTGGATTTGCGAACATCTGGGCGGCACACTCCTGGAAGAGCGCCATTTTCTCCCAGGACGCGACCGCGGGGAAGGATTCTACATTGCAGCCATCAGGAAGGTCTCCGGGGAAAATGCAGTCCGGGATGAGCGTCAAAAACCCCTGCCGGCGATGGGTGCCATGCACGTACTCTTTGACTCCGCTCAGGCTCCCGCGTGCGAAACCGACAACGTGGCACTCACCTATGATGAAGCTTTGCACTATCTGCGGGGCGAAGCTCTGCACTTAGCCGCTCCGCGGGGCCAGGTCACTCTCACCTACCGGGGATTGCCGTTGGGCGAAGGAAAGAGCGTCGGCACCCGCATCAACAACCTTTACCCCACTCCCTGGCGCATCCGCACCACTTATTTGAGCAAATTTTCCCTACTTCCCGCATTTTCCGAGGCTTAATTCCCCACCGCGAGACATTAATTCCGTATCTTTGCAACATGTTCCAAAATCGCTTCATCTATCGGGCATCTATCGAGAATCTATCGGGCATCTATCGAGAATATATCGGGGATGTATCGGAAAAACCCGACTGATGAACGATATATGAGAGTAGTGAGACCGACTGCAGACTGATATATAAGTAATGAAACTTTAAATAAAATTTTAGACAATGGCAAAAGTAGAACCAATGTGGCTCAACAGCGGAATGCACGGACGGGCCGACAAGACTTCCAACACCTACATCCGAGTGAACCGCCTCACAGGCAAGGCTCACGCAGTGACGCTGCGCAATCCCCGCACGTGGAAAGATTTCAGCAACAAACAAGTAAACAACAGCAACCGCTTCGGTGCCCTCTGCAAGGGTGTGTATGCCTGGCTGAAACTGGCAAAGGCCGATGATGCCGCAGCTGAGGACAAAGCCGAGTATGAAAAACTCAACGCAATGCTGAGAAACCAGGACGTTTATCCCAGCCTCACCTCACTCATCATGGCCAAGCGATACGTCAGCGTGAATGAAGAACTCAATGCCGTCACCTTCACCGATGACGAGTACACCAAGACGCTGGAAATCGATTTCAATGTACGACCTCTCAACCGCAAGTCCTGAGGGATTTACGCAAGATAACTGTCCTTAAAAACTTTTTTTGCGGGAAAATATCGCCGGTTTTAAGTTTTTTTATACTTTTGTTCCGGAAAACGTTTCGCAACGAATATATCTACATCATTTCAGAAAGCATACAACAATGAAAAAAATTCTCATTCTTTTGCTCCTCGCAGCCACTGCTCTCGGCGCACAGGCCAAACTCGGCTACATGCGCACCACTGTGGGTTACACCCCGCTTTATATCTCGTCGAACAATGGTGGCGCATCGGAGACGCTGTATGGCGGTTCGGTGTCTTTCACACTCGGCATCAAAACCTACAAAAAACTGTTTATTGAAACAGGCGCAGGCATACAAGTCAACGGCGGTAAAGGCTACGCATTCATTGACGACAACAAAACCGGCTCTGCCACCGGCATCGGCTTTATCGACAACCTGTTCAACAAATCCACCGTAATGGTGCGCCTCAACGTGCCTGTCAACCTCACCTATCGCTTCGAGTTCGCCAAGATTTTCGCCGTTGCCCCATATGCCGGACTTAACTTCGGTTTCAACCTCTACGCATACAGCGGCAGGAGTCTGTTCAGCCACAGCGGTGAAGTGTTCACCGACAGAAATCTTCTGCAATACACCTACAATCCCAACCGCTTCCAGATGGGCTGGCAGGCCGGCGTTAGAGTCAGCGTAATCGGCCTCACCGTCGGCATCGGCTATCAGGGCGATTTCACAGCTTTCGACAGCAGAGAATATCTGCCTGCGTTCCAGTCTCTGGCTGCCATCTACTACGGCACCGACACGCCCAAGTTCAAGACGGGCAGCCTCGTGCTCAGTGTGGGCTGGGGCTTCTGATTAGAAGAAAACTGATTGTTTAAACCTTAAAGAACACCCGAATCGGACATTCGGGTGTTTCTTTTTCTGCCACGAGCTTGCCTGTATCCGTAAATCCGGCCTTTTCCATCACACGGGCAGAAGCTGCATTGTCAACATAGCAATTGCAAAACAACACCGCAAAACCATCCTCCCGAAGCAGTTTCTCGCTGACACGCCTAAGTGCCTCTGTGGCCAGACCTCTGCCGCGAAACGCCTCATCCACGCGGTAGGACAATTCGGCCATACGTCCGTCGCATTCTGAAGAAGGCGACGACTCATAAGCCGTCACCTCCCCTACTTTGATGCCGTCGCACTCAATCGGAAACGACAAACTTCTTCCCATCTCGGATGTAAATACCCGGTTTGTCGGCTGATACACGGCGACCGGAGAGATCGTATGTTGCTCCTGCTGACGGATCTGCAGAATCATCCTCGCTACGCACCACATCTACGGCTGTCGGCGTGTATACAAAGCGGAAGTTGTCGAAACCGCCGAACTTCTCGTTGGCGTCCACCGTATGATTGTTCTCCAACCCTATACGCACAGCCGTCTCGCCGTCGGTCTCGAACGAAAGAGAAGCCTCCTGCCAATAGTTCTGATTGGAAGGCGGTGTGGCTGTAATACGGGCGGCATCACCCACCTTGGCGTAGATGCGCACATCCCCGCCGCTGCCGCTGCGCCAGATATCGGCTGTAAGCGTATATTTCCCTTCCGGCAACTTCACATCCTGATAGAGTCCTATCACGGAAGTGCCCCATTTCTGGCGAATCCAGTAGCTCTTACTGCCACAACGGGCGGCATCCGCTTTCGCGGCAAAAAACTGGCTGTAAAAGAGATCCCCCGTCGTAAGTGCTGTGATATCATTAGCATCGCCTTTGGAGTAGCTTACTTTCCACCCTTCAGGGATATAGATTGCACGGTCGCTGCTTACACCGCTGCCGGCCATCACACTATGTGTGCCTTCAAAATCGGGATTAAGAAGACTGGTGGGGAGATCCTCCTCTTCATAAGGCAGATCCTGCAACTGACAGATCTCCTTGCGCGTCAACTTCAGGTCGTAAAGCATCAGGTCCTTGATGATGCCGCGAAAGTCCTGGTTGTCGTTGGCGTATGACGTATCCCACCACTGGGTGCGTCCGATGTAGTTGCGCGTGTCTTTAGCCAGCTGATACAGCATGTAGGCCTCATTCTGATTGGCGTCTCCGGACACATTCTCCTCACCGTCAATATAAATGTACGTGGTGTGCGTACCGGCATCATAAGAGACAGCGAGTTTGGTCTCCGTGTTGCTCTTCAGTTGCGTGGCCGCATTCACCATCGTGGTCGTACCACCGTTGTATTTGATACCGGCCGAGAGAGGGTTGGCCCTCAAAAACAGGCTGTTGCCCGAACCAGAACCGAAATCGTAGATACGGGGACTGCCCGTAAGACTGCTGGCCTTTACTGTAACAAGAAAGGTGAAGGAGCGAAGCCCCTCAAGAAGCCCCTCCTCTGCCAGACCGTACTTGTTGGTGGGGAATCCGCTTGCCGTGTTTGCCGTGAGATCAAGCGGCTCAGTCAAGGTATAACGCAGGTTTTTGGCAATGTCGCGGGCCGGCACTTTCACATCGAATACACGCTCCCTGTCACCCACAGTAGCTGTGAGTCTCACTTCTGTGTCGCTTTTCTGCGACTTCAGTATACCGGAAGTATTGATGACGGATTCATCGGACGACGTCCATTGCACACTCTGTCCGAAGGAAACTGTGGGCAGCACGAGGTCGGTGCGTGTCTCCTCCGGCAGCTGAAGCGCTTCAAGGGCAGTTTCTTCCATTGACTCCGAAACCAGTTTCTGCACTTCCAAAGGGCTGCCTGCCTTACTGTAGGCACCGACAGCGATGCACTTGTGGTTGAACCCCTCACCGCGAACGAGCAAATTGTCAAAGTCGAGTCCCTCGATGTCAACCACCTGGTCCACGAGGCCGTTGCGATAGACGATGAGTTGCTGTCCGTCGTAGGTCATTGTCAGCACCCATGCCGGAATCTTGGTGGGATGGTTGTCACCGCTGGTTCCGGAACTCTGCGTTGCCCAATCGTCGCTCGTGAGCAGGCGGTTCTGACTCCAGTAAGACACACCGTTTACTGTCAGCTGCGGATACGACGAACTGCCGTCAAGTGAATAACTGAAGTTTCCGTCAGCGGATTTCACGATGATGCCCTCGTACTGGGACGTATTCATGGCAATGGCCATATTCAGCGTCCGGTCTGCTTTCAGACAAGTGCAGTCAATCTCATACGACGAGAGGTCTGACACGCTTTCTTCCCACGCATGATTGCTATGGATGGCAGTGGGATAACCCAAGGGGAAACCCTGCTTCACAATCCAATAATAGTAGTCGCCCTGCATCCACACCAGTCTCAGAGGACTGTTTTTCGTACCGGGTATGACATATGGGCGTGCATTGTTTTTCGGAGAATTGTGAGTTATCTGCTCCGAACCGGCCACGTTGCCCTCATCATCAATTGTGTACTTCCATATCTCATACACGCCGTCCTTGTTATACTGACCGTTCGTTGTCGGAATACTGAGATAGAGGTCGTTGATATTATCGGGATCCAACGCCATACCACCGCTGTAACATTTCTCCGTAGAGTTCCAATTCTGATGGAATGCATGACCTCCGTACTGCACCCAGGTGTTTTTCCAGGAAGAGCCGTTCCAACGGGCATACCAATAGACGTGCGAGGTCTTGGCATCGTCGATATGCGGATAGGCAACGACCGGATGCTCATCGGCATCAAGGGCGATTTGCCACACCCAGTTGCGGACGCTGGCTGTTTTGTCCACAATGGTGGCGGGATACTTGCTGGCATACGAATCCGTCTTGCTTACATTGAACACCCCATTGTTGATTATGCTCAATTGCGTACCGTTGAGGTCACGCAGGATGGGGCCGTTGCCATGATTAATGTCAATCACATTGAAGTAAAGCCAGTTAGGCATCTCGTTGTCCGGATGACCTGTCGTGTACGAGACATAAATTTTATCCTTTCCGTTACTCTGATACTTGGCATAAGGACGCGCGCCGGTGGACTGCACAATCTGCTTCGGCCCGAAATCGAACTCGCAGTTGTCGTTGATATCCGGCATCGTGAGACGGGCAATGGTGGGATGCCAGTTGATGCCTCGCCAGCAGAGGTAGATGTGCTCCGGGTCGTCGCTCAGGATAAAGGGCGAAGGATAGGTAGTGTTGTTGGCCGTAGCCAGATATTTCTCGTCGCCCAACTGACTGATATCACCGGGCTTTTTTGATATGCGATACCATATCTTAGGTTCGTCTGTGTGTCGTGTGTAAAATATCATTACACGTTCATCCGGCAACACTATGAATGTGGGGTTATTGTGGTCGTCGGGTTGGAAACACGAGCGCACAAGAACGTCTGTCTTGCGCTGCTTCAGCCAGTCATATTGGGTCGCCTTGACGTTGCCGTGCACGTCGATATACCCTATATACGTAGCCTTCACGCTACCGGCTGCGTTCTCATAGTACGTTGCACGCGGATCTGCGAACCAACACCAGGCTCCTTCCTGAGCCACCACATTTGCTGCCCGCAAACCGGAGCTCACACAAAATACACTACACGCTAACGACGCCTTTAATAGCAGGCCAAGGGTCATAGCCCTCCAATTGGAAGTCTTCATATTTAAAGTCGAATATGTTTTTCACATCGGGATTAAGAATCATACGGGGAAGAGGTCGGGGCGTGCGACTGAGCTGCTCGCGTATCTGCTCCATATGATTGAGGTAGATATGCGTATCACCGGTGGTGTGAATGAAGTCGCCTGGCTCCAATCCGCACACCTGAGCCATCATCATACACAGCAGAGCATACGATGCTATATTGAACGGAACGCCGAGGAACGTATCTGCCGAGCGCTGATACAGTTGGAGCGATAATTTCCCGTCTGCCACATAAAACTGGAAGAACGCGTGGCATGGTGGAAGATTCATATTGGGCAAATCTGCCACATTCCAAGCATTCACGATGATACGACGGCAGTTAGGGTCGTTCTTTATTGTGTCCACAGCATTCTGGATCTGATCGATGTATCCGCCGTTGTAATCCGGCCACGAACGCCACTGATAGCCGTATATATGTCCGAGATCTCCTGTTTCCGGATCTGCCCATTCATTCCATATACGCACTCCCCGCTCCTGCAGCCAGTGAACGTTTGTATCCCCGCGCAGGAACCACAGAAGTTCGTAGATAATACTTTTGAGATGCACCTTCTTGGTCGTCAGAAGAGGGAATCCATCCTGAAGATTAAAACGCATCTGATGACCGAATATGCTTACGGTACCCGTACCGGTGCGATCACTCTTCTCCACTCCCTCGTCCAATATACGTTGCAACAGATCAATATACTGCTTCATAATCCACAAATTTGAAATTATAGTTATGCCTGTCGTCTTTTACATGCGTCTCTTCGTTCACGCAACGGAAACGACTACGATATTCAGGAAAGAATGCATCCGCCTCTGCAGGAATGTCTGCCACTTCCGTGAGATACAGTTTATTAGCCAAGGGTAAGGTTTCCCGGTAGAGACTTTCACCTCCGATTACGAAAACCTCCTCATCCTCGCCACAAGAAGCGAGGGCCTCCTGCAACGAACCGTACACATCACAACCCGCAAAACGTCCGGGCTCCTGTGTCTGACGCGTCAACACCACATTACGGCGATTGGGCAAAGCCCCTTTCGGGAGACTCTCAAACGTCTTGCGTCCCATCACAATGGTATGTCCCGTAGTGAGGGACTTAAACCTTTTCAAGTCGTCAGGCAACCAATATATCAGTTTGTTTTGATATCCGATTGCCAAATTCTCTGCAACAGCAGCTATCAGATTCAGTGTCATAGGTGCAAAGGTACAAAATAAAGACGAATAACGGCTGACAAGCGAGTATTTTCGTTCCCTTCAGTTCTCCTTTTTTATCTTACAGCGCAAACTTTGCGTCAGTATGCATTTTACGCATGGCTGCGACATCACTTGTCGGGCATATCATAAGGAATTCACCTTCTTCTGCCACAACGTAGCCCTTCAGACCTTTCACTACGGCCAGTCTTCCTTTTGGCAGACGTATCACGGTGTCTTCGCAGTCGTAAAGATGTGCTTGCGTGTCCAGGAGCACATTCCCTTTTGTGTCGCCCATCACATAGTCGTGCAACGATGTCCACGTGCCCAAATCAGCCCATCCGAAACGTCCCTCCTGAACATACACATTCTCCGCTCGTTCCAGCAAATCTGCATCCAGGGAAAGATTTGGCAGAACCTCAAAGAATTCCGGCACCAGTTTTCCGTCGTCAGATGCCGCAGCCTCCATCATACGGGGTATCTCCAGCTGATATTCCGGCAAAATTCCGTAGAGCAAGTCCAGCATCGAACTCACCGGGAAGAAATGTATACCTGCATTCCACAGAAAATCCCCTTCACGGATAAATATCTCAGCAAACTCCTTCTGCGGTTTTTCCGTGAATGTCTTGAGATGTGTGATGCCTTCCGTCCCTGTGGGGTCTCCTTTCTGGATATATCCGTAGGCTGTATCGGGACAAGACGGACGCACACCCATTACGAGCATCGAGTGCTCACGGGAAGCAAACTCAAAACCTCGCAGAATATCCTCGGCAAATGCCGTTTCATCAAAGATGAGATGATCGGACGGCGTTACCATCAGACAGGCATCCTTATTGAGTTTTGAGATAAACACCGAACCCCAGGCCACCGCCGCAACAGTTCCCCGGCGCACAGGTTCTTCGAGAATATGGAAATCGTCCACTTCCGGCAGTTGCTCATGCACGAGATCAAGGTATTGCACGTTGGTGGAAACAAAGATGCGCTCCTTCGGCATGAAACGCGCCATTCGATCGTAGGTCTGCTGCAAAAACGTGCGTCCCCGGCCAAAAAGATCGAGAAACTGTTTGGGCTTTGTAGTACGCGACACCGGCCACAGACGTTCGCCGTTACCACCCGCAAGAATCAGACAATAGTTGTTCATATCTTTGTGCATTTTATCAGTACATGTGATTTATCCTGCAACGTAGCCGCGAAAAGATACACATCGCCGCCCTCCCGCAGGTTCAGTTTTTTCCGCAACTGCGCCACAGACATCGGGAAGCCCCTTACTGTGAGATTCGCCTTTTCCAACCCCGTTAACAATTTCCTCACTTCCGTCTTTGAGAATCCCGACACACCGCCCACACGGAACGAGCGCCCCGGAAAATTTTCCATCAACGCGACGGAAGTAAAGAGATGACTCTCTTTTGAGAGTTTCTCTCCGGGAAGAGCATCCTGCAATCCGGCCTTCAGAACGGCAGGAGACGGTTCATATAGATACCCGCCTACATTGTCGGCCCATTTTGTTCTCGGCTGCAAAAGAGATCTGTCATTCAGGCAGAAATCGGACACCTTGCCGTGCTGTATATCCACGGCATGTATCTCCCTGCCGCCCGACACGAGAAGCAATTCCTTGCACTCCCCTTCCACCGACACGACGTGTACAGTCCATTCTCCGGGAAGTTCACGCAATGCCGCCGTTATGTCAAGCATAGGAGACAGTTTCAACATCACGACGGCACCTTTTTCCAAAAGTCCGGGCACTATCTCAGTCACATCGGGTGTGCAGTCTTTCAGACCCACCATCTTTCTTCCCACTGCGTCTCTTCTTGCCGGATCGATGAGACACACAGTATTAGAAACGTCATCTCCCATAATCTCTGAGAACACAGCTTCCGCACGTCCTTCCACCACCGTCGTATTCTGCAGACCCAGGAGAGGAAAATTGTGACGAGCCAATCGGCACAGCTCAGCATCCTGTTCCACGTAAACGGCTCTGCTGAAATAAGATGCAATGAAAGAGAAATCCACTCCGAAACCTCCTGTAAAATCCACGAATCTCTCTCTCTGTGCAAATCCCCGCGCCACACTTGCCTTGTAGTTGGCTGCCGGTTCCGAAGAACATTGTTCCATTGACAAACGCACTGGCCACCAGATACCCTCGATACTTGCCCATGAAGGTATTTTGGCGTTGGCTGCAAAGCGTCCCTCCAACTGCTGAAGTTCCCACTTTGAAGCTCCTTTGAGCGCATTTTGGAAGATATATTCTCTCATTTCCATGACAAATATAATGAATATCTTCCGTAAAACAAAAAAGAGAAGTACAAAAACTGTAAATTTTTATACTTCTTTAATTTCTTGCTCCGCTATTTGGCGGCAAGGAAGCAAAGTCAGCGCACGAAATTGGTACCTATGCGCTTGAAAATCGTGTCTGCCGCACCGGCATTCGACTCAATATAGCGACGTCCCACAGCACCTCTGCGCAAACGGAACTTCTCCTCTGTCACGAGCCGATCCACCGAAGCATTGAACACAGGCTGATCCGTTATCTCAAAACAGCCGCCCAGTTTCAGCAAGTCCTGAGCTTCCCGGAAACCCTTGTTGTTGGGTCCGAAAAGCACCGGCACTCCATAGACGGCAGCTTCCGGCACATTGTGTATACCCACTCCGAAACCACCGCCCACATATGCTATCTCGCCGTATCTGTATATACTTGACAGCAAGCCGAAGCAGTTCACAATCAGGCAATCCACCTTCGACAGGTCTGTCTCGCCCTTTTCAGCCTCCGTGTAGCGAATGAACGGTCTGTTCAGTTTGCTCTCAATCTGTCTGAGATGCTCCTCGTCAATCACATGCGGAGCCAGCACCAGTTTCAGTTCGGGATGATTATTGAAATATGGTATAATCATATCCTCATCAGGTCCCCAACTGCTACCTGCCACGAATGTCATCCTGCCGTCCTTGAACTGCTCCACCAGCGGCAGTTCCTTCGCCTGCTTGCGTATGTCGAGTACTCTGTCGAATCTCGTGTCGCCTACGACTGTAACATTATTCCTGATGCCTATCTTGCGCAACATATCTGCCGACTGCTGATCCTGCACGAAGAAATGTGTGATACGGCGACGCAGCGCAGAGGCATAGCTCCATCCGTACCAGCGGAAGAACACTTTCTCCGGACGGAAAATACTGCTGACACTATAAACAGGAATACCCTCGTGGTCGCATCCCACAAGGAAATTGCACCAGAACTCATACTTAATGAGGAACAATGCCACGGGACGTACCAGAGAGAAGAAACTCAGCACATTACCCGAAGTGTCAAAAGGAAGGTAGCATACGATGTCCGCCCCGTCGTAGTTCTTGCGCACCTCGTATCCAGACGGAGAGAAGAACGTGAGCAGTATCTTATACTCCGGATGCTCTCTGCGGTAGCGCTCCATAAGAGGGCGTCCCTGCTCAAACTCACCCAGAGAGGCTGCGTGAAACCAGATGTATTTTGCCTTCGGATCCACTTTCTCCTTGAGTATGCGGAAAGTGGCCCAATGACCTTTAATCATCAGTCGGGCCTTCTTTTTGAATATTGAGGCTACGAACACCCCGAATATGTAGATGTATATGCCCAGATTGTATAGTATGGTGGATATCATAGCGTCTTTATGGCATAATACATGCGGCTGAGTGTCTCTTCCTTTCCAAGGAAAGCCGCCAGTTCATACATATCGGGGCCCTGTCCCTTGCCCACAAGGCATACACGCCACGCATTCCAAGGTTTCAGTCCCTGCTCTTCCACCCAAGGATCCACAACCTGCTTTATACCCTCTACAGTGAAATCCTCCACCGTCGAGAGCACCTCCGCAAAACGTGTCATCTCCCCGGCTGTCGTCTCTGTCCAGTTCTTGCGCACGAACTTGTCCTCTCGGTCGAACTCCTTCGGAGCACGGAAGAAGAATTCCGTGAGAGGCCACAGGTCGGACACGAAAGAAATATTGCGTTTTTTCTTTCCGCCCTCGCCGTCTGTGTATTCCACCACCTTGAGTTTCATCATACGCACCACCTCAGTTTCCTGCTTTGCGGTGGCTTCGATGCCTTGCTCCTTCAGCAGTTTGTCGAAGGCAGGCACCCAGTCCTCGTCTTTCTGGCGGATGAGATACTGATGATTGAACCACGCGGCCTTGACGTAGTCGAACTTCGCTCCGTTCTTGCTGCACTTGGTGAGGTCGAACAGCTTCACCATCTCCTCCATACTCATTATCTCGTCATGCCCTTCGCCCGGGTTCCAGCCCAGCAGAGCAAGGAAATTGATGACAGCCTCCGGAAGATATCCCTTCTCCCTGTAGCCGCTGGACACCTCTCCGCTCTTGGGGTCGTGCCATTCCAGAGGGAATACGGGGAATCCCAGTTTGTCACCGTCGCGCTTCGAGAGTTTGCCGTTGCCCACCGGCTTCAACAAAAGCGGCAGGTGTGCGAAGCGGGGCTGCGTGTCACTCCAGCCGAAAGCCCTGTAGAGCAGCACATGCAACGGAGCGCTGGGCAACCACTCCTCACCCCTTATCACGTGGGTCACCTCCATCAGGTGGTCGTCCACGATATTGGCCAGATGATACGTAGGAAGGTCGTCTGCCGACTTATACAGCACCTTGTCATCCAGTATGCTAGAGTTAATCATCACATCGCCGCGTATGAGGTCGTCCACGTGCACCTCCTCGCCGGGCTCCACTTTAAAGCGCACCACATACTGTGCTCCTGATTTCAGCAGGGCACCCACCTCCTCACTGCTCATCGACAGGGAGTTGCGCATTGCCATACGAGTCGATGCATCGTATTGGAAGTTCTCCACCTCCTTGCGCTTGGCATCCAGTTCCTCCGGAGTGTCAAATGCGAGATATGCAGTCCCGTTGTCAATAAGCTGCTTCACATGCTCACGATAGATGTCACGACGCTCCGACTGACGGTACGGACCTTTGTCACCACCGAAGCTGACACCCTCGTCAAACTTGATACCCAACCATTTGAACGACTCCAGGATATACTCCTCCGCACCCGGGACAAAGCGTCCGGAATCCGTATCCTCAATACGGAAGATGAGGTCGCCTCCGTGCTGACGGGCAAACAGGTAGTTGTAGAGAGCGGTGCGCACTCCTCCTATGTGAAGAGGCCCCGTCGGACTCGGCGCAAATCGCACACGAACTTTTCTTTCAGTCATTTTAAAAAGCATTTTGCGTGCAAAGGTACTAAAAAAAAGTGAAAACACAAACCATACGGGGACATTAGGCATCAATATCGCAAAAGTTTTGTATCTTTGCACACAAAACATACAGAAAACTACTATGGGACGGTACAACCATAAGCACAAGTGGGAGTGGAGAGACTATTTCTATCGTGTGGCCGGTGTCATCATCACCACCGCCATATTGGTGACGTTCATGCCGCGCGAGCGTTTCGTCGGCTATAAATTCAATCTCGGCGAACCATGGGACGGCGAGGCCCTCTTTGCAAAGGACTCCTTCCCCATCCTCAAGAGCGAGGAACAGATTGCCCACGAGCGCGACAGTCTCACACGCCTCATCGAGCCCTATTACCAGCGGGATGCCGAGACTGCGGAAGCCCAGATTGAGGCTTTCCGCGAAGCTTTCCGTGACATGCAGCCCGAACTTCAGTCTCCCGTCGCTCTGGAACACTACCTCGAGGAGCGTCTGCGGGAAATATACGGTCGCGGTGTCATGTCGCTCACCGACTACGAGCGTCTGCAGCAGGACAACACCCACAACATACGCATCTACGAGGGACAGGTCTCGACTGTGCGCCCCGCAAAGGACATTCTTTCCAGCAAGACCGCCTACAAAACCCTGACAGCACCCTCCGAGGATGGCCCCTACCCAGCGAGTCTCATATCCAAATACTCCATGGACCGCTTCATCAAGCCCAACCTCATCTACGACGAGGCCAAGAGCGAGCAGCAGCGCCACGAAGTGCTCTCCATGCTGGTGCCCTACATGGGTCAGGTGATGGCCGGACAGAAAATCATCGACAAGGGTGAGATTGTCAACGACAGGCGCTATGACATACTGACGTCTCTGGAACACTATGAGAAGAACCACACACTCACCATGAAAGAGCGTCTCACTCGCATCGGAGGCAACATCTTCTATGTGCTGGTGTGGACCATCATACTGCTGACGTTCTTCATCGAGTTCCGCAGCGACTATCTCGAGAAATGGCGCTACGCCAACCTCATCTGTCTCATGTATGTGGCCTTCCCGCTGATGGCATACGCACTTGTTGCGCATACCGACATCTCGGCCTATCTCATACCGTTTGCCACAGTGCCCATCTTCGTGCGCATCTTCATGGATTCGCGCACAGCCTTCGTCACCCACATCATGGTGGTGTTCGCCGCCTGCCCGGTGGTGGAGCATCCTTCCGTCTTCATCGCCACAGAGAGCATTGCCGGACTTGTGGCCATCTACTCCCTGCGCGACCTCACACAGCGCAGCGAACTGCTCCGCACCATGTTGTTAGTGCTGATTTCATCGCTGATAATGAACAGCAGCATGAATCTTCTCATGGGCTACTACGACAACATCGAGGCCGTCTTCTTCCAGGACTCCATACCCATCTGCGGCAGTGCCGTGCTGCTGCTCATCGTCTATCTGTTGCTCTTCCCCATCGAGCGCATGCTGGGCTTCACTTCGAGTATCACGCTGCTTGAACTTTCCAATGCCAACAACCCTCTGCTGCGCCGTCTCTCAGAGGAGGCTCCCGGCACGTTCCAGCATAGTATACAGGTGTCAAATCTCTGCGCCGCCGTTGCAGGGCGCATCGGAGCCAAGAGCCAGCTCGTGCGCACAGGCGCGCTCTATCATGACATAGGTAAACTGCATCACCCCGTGTTCTTCACAGAAAACCAGAACACCATCAATCCCCACACACGCCTGACAAATGCGCAGAGCGCCCAGATCATCATTTCACATGTGAAGGAAGGTCTCGCCCTGGCCGACAAGCATCGTCTGCCGACAGTCATCAAGGACTTCATCGCCACCCACCACGGCACCAGCATTGCCCGTTTCTTCTACACACAGGCCGTCAACAAGAATCCCGACGAGGTCATCGACCCCTCCATCTTCACCTATCCCGGCCCCAATCCGTTCACAGCCGAGCAGGCCATCCTCATGATGACGGATGCCGTGGAGGCCGCCAGCCGCAGTCTCAAGGAGGTCACCGAGGAGAGCATCAACGCCCTTGTCGACAAGATTATCGACGGCCAGTTGGAGGCCGGATATTTCCGCAGCTGCCCCATCACCTTCAAGGATATTGAGGACGCCAAGGAGGTGCTGAAGGACAAACTGCGCACCATCTACCACACCCGCATCCAGTATCCGGAGTTCAAGGTGAAACCCGCCGCCAATTAACGCACCGGTTCCACTTTGTAGCCTTCCTTGCGTAGCAGGGCGATGAGACCGTATGTGTCGAGCAGATGACGGCATCCTACGGCAATCAGGCTGGGACGCTGCGTGATGTATTCCCGGATGACAGGAATCCAGTTTTCGTTGCGTCCCTTGAGCAAAAACGTATCTTTTTCGTTTTCTTTAATCATTTCGGGCTCCGATGCCAGATACTTGGCAAAAGCGCAGGTGTCGTTTTGGATATAGGCCTTGTAGAAACGGCGCATCATCCGTCCTGTTTTTCCGCTGACCAGGTCGCGAATCCCTCTGTAGAGCGAGTCGGCCTGCATTTTCACGGAAAGGCTGTCAAAGCCCGGCGTGTCGGTGAACGTGGAAATGAGTCCACCGGAGATATCTTTCGTTTCTTCCAGACCGCCGCGCGTTTTATTGCTTTTGGCAGCTTCCTGATACAGCACATAGTCCAAAGCCTGTCGTTGACGCGTGCCGATAAAGAGGACGACTCCTATCTTGGTTTGCCAGTATTTCGGTGTCTTTTTCCAATATTCGCTGTCCTGGAATCTGGTGGTCAGGATGCTGTCGACCACATGGAAATGTGTGCTGTCGTCGTAGAGCTGTCTGTAGTCGCTGCCTTCGGGCATCATCCATTCCGGACCGGGATTGCGAAGCAGTTCCACCATCCAGCGCTGAAACTTCCGGTCTTCCTCACTGGGTTGCAGGCTTGCATCGAAGTCTTGCTCAAAGATTACGGCCTCGCTTCGGTCGAAGGCATTCTGCAGACCGCTGATGCCGAACACTTCTTCCCGCGTGAAGTTGTGTCCTTCTCCGTGACAGGTGCCGAAGAGATAGGAGGTCTGTTTCAGGCCGTTACCGCTGATTTCCCACAGCCATCCGGCTTTCTCTTCCTGTGCCGGGAGAGACAGGGAAACGACGGCGAGTAGTGCTGTGATGACTGTGTTCTTCATAATGTTTTTCATAATTATCGCATTACTGATTCAAAATCAGGGGCAAAGATACAATTTATTTTGCATATTACCCACCCCCGTGCATTTTTTTCTACAAATGACAGAAAAAATGTCTCTGAGAGCACAAAATATCGGTATTCTGTTTGCCGCGGATGTTACGGAAGGTGTTCGTTTTTAAGTCTCACTTCCATAGTTCATCTATCGACTATCTATCGAGCATCTATCGGGCATCTATCGGGTATCTATCGAGGATGTATCGAGGATGTATCGGAAAAGCCCGACTGATAAACGACAGAAAAGCGGTACGTGACGCTACTCACGTAGGATTATTTCTGCGCGCCAATCAGAGAAAACAACATCCCGGCGCAGCCTCCGAAAAAAATATCAAGCTACTCCTCCCTATACGACTTGCGGTCTTTCTTTCCGTTGCGTGTCATCCGGATTTGCTCCACAAGTTCGTATCGCTGCGGCACCTTATAGGCCTCCAGCGTCCCGTTGATAAAGCGGGCCAGCTGCTTCCTGTCGAAGTTCCTGTCCGGACTGAACTTTACCAGCAACTTCAGTATGTTGCCCAACACCGGATGCTTCCCGGCAACGCAGATACAGTCCTCCACACCCGGAAAAGCCAGCGCTCTGTCCTCCACCTCCGTAGGGTCCACCTTGTATCCTCCGATATTTATGACATCGTCGCTGCGTCCCACGATGTGGAGCATTCCGTCCTCGTCGAAGAAGCCGTTGTCTGCGGTGCAGACACACCCGTCGCTCATGACAGATGCCGTGAGTGCCGGTTCGTCGAGATATCCGCTCATGAGGGTTTTACCCTTGCAGGCGATATGTCCGTCGTCTGTGATGAACACCTCGGAATTCATCAACGGCAGACCGCAGCATCCCGGTTTGGTCACTCCGTCGTTGAAGTTGTACGTACACACAATGCCCGTCTCTGTGGAGGCATAGGTGTTAAACAGGCGCGTCTTCGGCAGCAACTCGCACAGCCTCAGCATATCGGAATGCGATATCGGGGCAGCGCCGGTCTCGATGAATTCTATCTTATCCGCGTATGCAGCAAGTCTGTCTGCGCTGAATTGCAGCAGCATCCTGATGTTCGCCGGCACAAGGAATGTTGCCAGATGTGCGGACTCAAAGTCCAATGCCTGGAAAAACGCATTCACATCCTTCATTCCGTCAAGAATAATCAGAGTGCCGCCCTTCATCAGAGTGGGGAATATCTTACTCCAACTGCCCAGATGGTCCAATGCTCCCGCCACCACGAAAACGGTATCTTCGCTGTATCCGTGCGCCCTGATAAGATTCTCCGAGTTGGCAATCACAGCACGCTGGGATATGACCACAGTCTTCGACTTTCCCGTAGTGCCGGTGGTCGTCAGATGGAAATCCGACTCCCACGACTCTCCCAGCAAAGGTATCGGCAGACTCTCTCCGAGGCGCATACGCTGATACAGTTCGGCATATCTGACGACAGAGCCGTCCTGAGCTATCAGGGCAGTCTTTTCCGGATGCGCCTCTGCGCTGCGTCGAACATAGTCCAATATTGTCTCCACTGCGACTTACTTTTGCTTGCTCCGGACAAGAGCGACGATGGAATCGATGTTTTTGAAATTTCGTGGAGTCACGTCCTCGTGACTGAGCTCCACCTTGTAGTGCTCTGACAGCACCAGCATAATTGTCGTTATGTCCAGGGAACTCAGTTCGCTGAACAGGAACTCGGATTCAAGGTTCACCAAAGGGAGGAGATCCTCAAGCAGTCCAATCACTTCTTCTCTCATATCTTTTTTGTTTCCCGGGGGATTTTATAAACAGTAATCTGTATAGGAACGGCGGTATGACGAATGCCATCAGCACCACACACGACATGCCGATCACCGTCACCATCCCAAGCGAATACATCGCGGGATGAGACGCGAACACGAGTATTCCGATACCGGCCAGCATTATCAGCGCACTCAGGATGATACTTGTCTTGTATGATGTCAGCATCGGTTTGCCTTCCCTGTGCTCGTACACGCAGCCCTCTGTCATGAATATGGTGTAGTCGTCTCCCTGACCGAAGATGAATGTGGCAAGGATGATGTTCACTATGTTGAACTTGATACCGGCGAGCGCCATGATACCGAGAATCCACACCCAGCTCACGGCCATCGGTATGAATGCGAGGATTGCCAGTCTGATGTTGCGGAAAGAGTACCACAGGAAGAGGAACACGATTGCCGAACAGGCCCAGCCGATATAATTGAAATCATCCGTTATGCCGGTTGAGAGTTTACTGTTGAGCGTCTTTATGTCGAAACTTCCCGGCACCCGGGCCTCCACCTCTGCGACATTTCTGTCCGGCACAATCATCTGCTCCACCACAAAGGACTTTCCGCCGGTCTCCGTGCAGAAGCCCTTGAGCAGCGACGATGTAATCGGCGAAAATTCCTTGAAGGGTTTCACTTCATACTCCCTGCCGACTGTCCTGCGGAAACCGTCGAAGGCATCGTCCGAGAAACCGTAACGGCGGGCCTCATCACTCAGTTTCTCACCAAACACATCACGATGTCTCTGCACAAAATCACGCCAGGCCTCAAGTCTGTCCCTCTGTTCAGCGGACGAAGCGATAAGGTCGGTTGCCCCAAGAATGGACACAATCTTACCCTCGCCGGCAAGTGAGTCTGTCAGGGCTTTACGTGATTCACACAAAGCAAGAGCCTCGTCCATGTCGTTTCCTTCTGCCACAGAATATACCGTTGTCACGCCTCCCGGGGACGCATTGCCGGCAACAGACCGGAAATACTCCATCTCCTGTCTCTGCTCTTCTGTCATGTAGTTGATATTCGAAATGTCCGAGTCAAATTCCGTCTTCAGCGACGCTATGGCGAACACAAGCGTCAGAACGGCAATCCCGGCAACGACGTATCTGTTTCTGTCCGGCTGTATTCCCGCAATCCTCTCCAGCAAGACCATCTTTCTGTCTCCGCGCTCCTCCCGGATGTAGTGAGGCAGGAACAGGAGGACAAACAGTATCGTGCCCAGCAACATCAGGGACGCAAAGATACCGAGGTCGCGCAACGCGACGGAATCCAGCGGCACCAACGCCATGAAGGCTCCCACGGTGGTTACATTTCCTATCAGCAGCGGAGACACTATCTCCTTCATCGCAAGGCGTATGTCCGGCTGGTGGGACAAGTGGTTTATCAGGTGCAGAGGATAGTTGAAAGCGATGCCCATAATCACCGACGATATACCCAGGACTATCAGCGACACCTCAGAGCGGATGAGCGACATACCGGCCAGCGCGAAGAGGGCACCCCACGCTACCGTCACTCCCACGAGAAGGAAGCTTCTGACAGAGTTGAAGGCATAAGAAATCAGGATAAAGATAAAAACACATGCCATCGTGATGGCGAGCACGCTGTCCTTCTTTATCTGCGAAGCATTCCCCACGGCAATCACCGGACCTCCGGTGACATGCGCTTTCACCTGCGGGCACTCCTTCCCTGCTGCATCCAACGCGCCGCTGACCATATCCAGCAACTGACGGTTCCGGTTCGTCTCTCTGTTGCCGAACGGAGAGTGTATCAGCACTATCGCCCTGGACATGTCAGGGGTGAAGATGTATCCGTCCACCTCCTCAAAATCCGACTCGCGCCGGAACCTCTGCAGTTTTTTGAACACGGGAGTGAACAGCCCCAGAGGATCCCGGCCGATATTCTCCTGCACGAACCCACCGGAAGGGAACATCAGCATCTCCACATCCTTTTGCAGGGCTTCGCCCACATATCCCTTTTCCGAGAGCAGGCTGTCCATCCTGAGATAGTCCTCCTGAGTGAGGAAATAGGGAATGTTGTCATAAATCCATGATATCATTTCGCCCACCTGTTCCGCATCCGCTCTCCACATCGCATCCTCCGTCCAATGATGAAGGTCTCTCCTGTCCAGTTCCTCATGGAATTTTCCGATGGCACTGACCACCTGCTGTTCGTCTCCCGGATTATCAAACAGCACGACGATCTCCGATGCCCTCGATATATCCTGATACAGCTCCATGTTCCTGCGGTCGGCCTCCTTCAGCGGCAGGAAATCGGAAATATCTTCCTTGTACGACAGCGTCGCCGCCAACAATGCCATCACAGACGTCAGGAGAAACAGAAGGCCGTTCCTGACAAGCCCGTGAGCCCTAAAGTAATCGTATATACCCAGAATCATCTCCCTATTACATTTATTTCCCGCAACCACGCGATGAATTCCCGCCTCCACGCACGGCACTCGGGAGTACCCTTGTCGTCTGCTGCTCCGAAGCCGTGACCGCCGCTTTTGTACTGTATATACCTGTGAGACACACCCCGGGCCGACAAGGCAGAATCGAGCAGGACGGAGTTTCTGTAATCCACAACCGGATCGTCAACACAGTTCACAAGGAACACCGGTGGACAATCGTCCGGAACATTCAGCTCCAGAGAAAGCCTCTTTCGCAATTCCCTGTCGTATTTCCCGCTGTCGCCGAGCAGACCGCGCCTGGAACGCTTGTGGACGCAGTTCGCAGAAAATGTCACCACCGGATATATAGGCGCAACAAATGCCGGGCGGCTGCGCTCCGTATCATACCTTTCCGCCACAGACATAACGAGATGTCCGCCGGCGGAGAATCCCATCGCTCCCACTCTCGCCGTATCAACTCCCCATTCCGAAGCATGGTCTTTTACATAAAGTATCGCTTTCTGTAAATCGTTCTGTGCGTCAGGATATTGATTCCCTGTCCTGCCCAGTCTCCAATGGAATATAAACGACGGCACCCCTCCCACCCTGTAATCAAGAACAAAGGCGGAGACACCGGCGCTCTGCAGCCATTCAGCCACGAGTTCGCCTTCCGATTTCATATCGTGCCAAAAATAGCTCCCGCCCGGACACACAACGACACATGCGTTGCTGCTGCCGCCAGCCAGATAGGGAGTCAGCATCACCTTCTTACGCACGGACGTCCCCTCCCAGATGTTCACCGCATCTTCACGGGCAGACAACGATACGGAGCAGAGAAGTCCGCATATCACCGATATTATCAACCACAACCTCGACATACTCACACTAGGCATCCCTATCGTATCTGTTGCACATGGAGGAGTACTCTCTCCGGTAGTACTGCCGGAACCACGAGGCCAGCTGCAGGTCGCTCCCTATTTTGTCATACTCCTCAAACGGCACGCGTCTGTTCATCTGCACCACAATCTGTCCCTTGCGAAGATACTTGCCGCCCTTCGGCAACACACGTCCGACACCATACTCCACGAGCGGCAGGATATCCGTCTGCAGCATCCTTGCTATGTGAAACGCACCTTTGTGGAAACGTCCTATGCTGCAGTTCTGCGAGCGTGTTCCCTCCGGATACAGCGCAATACTGTAGCCGCGCTCCACCAGCGATTTCAGTTTAGGCATGATTGCTTCCATCCCCATCGACACCGGATAGTATTCCGCATTACGTATCACAAGACCGAAAAACGGACTGTGCCACACCCAGTCGTTGGTCAGCATCACCACCTTGCGGGTTTGCGACAGCATTATCATAAGATCCAGATGCGACTGGTGGTTGCAGATAATCACGGCGGGCTTCTCAAAGGTTTCACCGCCGGCATGCACCTCGTAGCGGACTCCGGGAATACCGTGCTGACGTATGACGAACTTCGTCATGCAATAGAGCAGACCGTGCAACAGGGAAGACTTCCTTTCCGCATCGCGCCAGAGCAGATTCACCACACAGGTGTAGGGAATCAAAATCAGGAAGCATGACAGCAGATAGAACAGCAGAGAATACGTCGTCCGCAGGAATATCATCAGAGTTCTGAAAAGTTTCAGGGGAAGTCCGTACAAAAGGGCAAGAAAACACAGACACGTGTTCAGCACAAAGATGCGGGCAAAGTCCTTTCCCGGCCTGAAATGCGAAACCCTCTCCTCTTTCGGCGGGTAATACACATCCACCTCTGCGGAGACTATGCTCACACCGTGCCAGCAAAGAAAGACCATCAGTTCCAGCTCCGCCTCATAGCGGGACGTGAGCAGTCCCAGTCCCCGGATTTTTCTCAGAGGATAGAGCCTGTAACCCGTCTGGGTGTCCTTGAGACACCTGCCCGTCTGCACGCAGAACCAGAAATTCCCGAATGCATTTGCAAATTTACTTCCCTTTGACCTCTCTGCCTTCTCCAACCCCTTCCTTGCGCCCACAATCAGGGCACCCGGGTGTTTGATATTTGCATCCAGGAATACGTGGATATCCTCGGGAAAGTGCTGACCGTCGGCATCTATCGTTATCGCATAGGAAAAACCCATTTCGAGAGCCTTGCAGAAACCCTGCTTCAATGCCTCGCCTTTTCCTTTGTTTTCTTTGTATGCCACAACAGTTATGCCCTCGACGGCCTGCACCAGACGTTCTGTCCCGTCACTGCATCCGTCGCACACCACAATCACGTCGTCGCATTGCATTCTGGCCCTCGTGACCACATCCACGACGGTGGCCGCATTGTCATATGTGGGTATTACAACGCAGATGCCTCTCTCACGCAAAATCCTCCTCTGCTCCGCGGTATCGTTTATTTCTGCCTGCATGTAATCGATAGTTTTGCGCACACGGACTCACCGCTGCTGACAGTCACCTGCATACTCACCACGCTGCCATCATTCACAATATTACGGTATCTGTACACATATACTGCGTCACTGTCGGGAATCACCGCAGAAATAAATTTCACATTCCTCAGACGCACCGTCTCCACCTCCCGCCGGGTCTCCAGAGAATACAGTTCCAAAGCCGTCTGAACGATGCACGCTCCCGGTGTTATCGCCTCGCCGGGGAAGTGAGCCTTGTAGATAACATCATCGCCGTTGAGACGGATGCTGTACTCGAATCCGCTCTCGTCGCGCAATGCGTCTGCCACACTGAATAAGTTATTGCGAAGTTTCATTCCTGACTGTCCAAGGGGGTGAAAGTATAGCGTATGCGCCTCTTCTCATTGACATACGTCGTCTCCGACATCTGCAAGGCATTCATCACATGCACCATATCTTTTCTGATGATGCGCCTCACATACCATCTGTTGAGTTTTCCGGCCGCGTCGAGTATTTTCACGCGATTTCTGCGGGGATCATAGCTGAACGACATCACGGACACGCCGAATTCGTTGAACACCACCCCACATATTTCCTCCTCCTGGCTTGCTATGATACCTACGCCGCTTATGTAGCCTCTTCCGAATTCTATCACAACGGCATACCTCACCTTCTCTCCCTCCTGGCGTGGGAAGAAACGGTCATGTGCCCTTGCCGGTAGCACCGCCAGCAGCGATGCAACGATGCTAATCAAGAGTAAAAAGACTCGCATCTGTCTTCTGGTTCTTCTTTATGTTTGTGAGAGATATGACGGTGACATCACCTTTCTTCTCATACATCTCCACCTTGTCCACCACAGAGAGCTGTTTGTTGAAGTGCAGCAGGATCCGTTCGAACATCTGCTTCATCTCCTTCGTCTGGGGAGTCAGCGTGATGAGCCACTCCTGAGCCTCGTCCTTTATCTCGGTGCGGAAGGTCTTCACGTCGTTGATGCTCTTACCTACGATACTGTTCATCATGATGGCGGCAATCTCCTTGAACATCTTGTTGCGATTGACGTCTATCACATCACTGCGCCCGTTGTTGCGCAGATACACCTTTGCCCCGTTGATGATGAATGTATAGCTGTAGGGGCTGACATATTCCCACCGCAGTTTGTCGGCGCGCCGGTAGTAGAGTTTTCCTTTGGACACCATCTTCTCGTTGAGCATCCTCACGCTTTTCGTCTGCACGAACTCGCACTCCATCGAAGCCAGAGCGGATGTCGCCCTGTTGATTTTATCCACAATCTGCCGGTCACCTGTCTGTGCAGAGCCCCCGCACGACAGCATCACCATGAATATCACCAGTAACCGTCTCATGCCTATCTCGCTATCAGCACACATCCCGTGACGATGAAACACACTCCCACCCATTTGGCCGCGTTCACATTCTCGTGGAAGAACACCATTGCCGCCACCATGCCGAACACATAGCTCAACGACGCCATCGGATAGGCCATGCTGAACGGGAAATGCTTTATGATGTACAGCCACAGCGCACAGCCCGTTGCAAAACATATTCCGCTCATGGCAAACTGCCAGTTCAGGAAGACAGACCGCCAGAACTCCGCACTCCACGCGAAAGGCCTCATCCTGCCAAGCCCGAATTTCAGGAACACCTGCCCGGAGGCAAGCATCATACTCTGCACCACTGCCAAAGGTATAAGTCTGTGTATCATCGTTTTCTTTTTATCACTACACTGCGGGAAAATACGTCCGGCCTTTTTTTACATTCCATGCGGGCACAGAATTCGTCTATCTGCTGCGTTGACTCATCGTGGCAACCCACCAATACGCTCTCTGCACAGCCCGACTGTATCAGACGTCTGGCATCGCGCAAAGCCCACGCCCAGGAGTCGGCCCCGTGACTGTACGTCACATTGTATCCGTGACACCCCAGCCGGATGGCAACACTGCTCCCTATTGTATTATGTGTGCTCTGCATGAAAAGCGTCGGTTTCAACAGAGATTCACCGTTCTCGCACATATCCTCAAGGAACAGTTCGCTGTTTTCTATCATACCAAGACCGGTCGCCGTGATTATGGCATCGGGACTGTCGACACCTGCTTCCGCCAACGCTCTGCACGATGTGAGTGTGGCAGCTTTGAGGAGTTTACCCATGCGTCGCGACTCTCTGGGAGAAATGATATCCTTGGAGTCCTGCAACTGCTCCAGCCCGCTGATCACACTCTCCGAAACAGTCTCCGTCTCCACACCGCTGTCCGTAGCAGGAATATCCCGCAATGCGTACCGGCTGATTATCATCGATGAATCATTACCCCCGAATCCAAACGAATTGCACATCACGTTGTCTATTTGTCTGCTCACCGCGCCCACAGAAGGCAATATGCCGTCGGGCATAGCATGCTGCCAACCCAGATTAGAGGGAATGAAACCGTTTTCCATTGCCAGCATACTTATCACCAGTTCTATTGCCCCGGATGCCGATGTCGTATGTCCTGTGTACGACTTCGTGCTGGACACCGGCGGCAGCTGCTCGCCGAACACTCTCTTTATCGCCATGCTCTCGGAACTGTCATTATTGGGTGTCCCGGTGCCGTGTGCATTGATGTAATGGATGTCTTCCCCGTTCAGTCCCGACATCTCCAAAGCCCGGCTCATTGCCAGATACGCACCTTCCCCGTCCTCCGACGAGGCTGTCTGATGGAAGGCATCGCAGGTGTTGGCATATCCGCTGACATACGCTCTCTTGCGCCCTTGCGTCTCACCCTCTCTGGCAAGCACCACAAAAGCAGCTCCCTCACCCAGATTCAATCCCGCTCGCGACTCATCAAACGGGCGGCAGCGCTCCTTGTCCAGAATCATCAGCGTGTTGAATCCGTTGAGATGAAACTTCGTGAGAGCCTCCGAACCGCCTGCAATCACAATATCGGCTTCACCGCTTCTCAGCATCTCTGCTCCGAGGATGACGGCATTCAGCGCAGAAGAGCAGGCCGTGCTGACGGTGCACGTCTCACCGCTCAGGCCGCACAGGTCTGCAATATCCTTTGTGGAACTGCCGCAATCGTGCTTTCTCAGTATCGGCAGCAAAGTATCGTCGTGTTTCAGTTCAGAGAAATATCTCTCCGTGATATCCATACCACCGACAGTAGTACCGTTAATAAGCGCAATCCTGAGACCTTCGTCCGCAGTGATTCCAGCATCCTTCATTGCCTGTCTGACGGCAAGCGCACCCATCAGCGATGTTCTGCTCACAAGGCGCTCGCGAGGCACTCCCAAAAGCACCTTCATCTCGTCGTCCGACATTTTCACCTCGCCCACAGGAAGTTCCCGGTGCTCCGACTTGAGATAACGCATCGTACCGATGCCGGACTCCCCGTTCCTCAGAGAGGCGAGCACCTCAGAGGAATCATTGCCGATAGCTGATACTATACCTACTCCTGTGATAACAGTCCTCATAACCTATTTCTTGCGATTCTTCTGCACGTATTCGGCAATAGTGTTGACACTCTTGAATATAGCCTTTCCGTCCGATGGTGTTGCCAGACGGATACCGTATTTCTTCTCGAGAAGTACAATGAGTTCGAGAGCATCGATGGAATCCAAACCCAAGCCTTCTCCAAAAAGAGGTGCAGCCGGATCTATATCATCTGGAGTCACCTCCTCCAGATTCAGCACGTCTATAATCTCCTTTTTGAGTTCCTCTACCAATTCTTCCATATTTATCTTGTTTTGTTTTTATCTCGTTTTTATGCACATTTCCGATTCAAAGTGCTCTTCATCCGGACAGTCAATCCATCCGCATATCACACTGCGCACGCTTCCGTCCGCAAAAGCACATTCTGTTATGTCGTCCATCTGTCTGCCCGATTTCTCCGGCAAAATATAGAACGATGTCTCACCGTGGTATCCGTTTCTTATCGCTATCTCACCGGTGGAGATGTTGGGCAGAGTGTAGACGAAATGCGAAGGACTCGGGTAGTAGTTGCCGTCCTCTATCGTACTGAGGAACAGTTTGTCTGCAACTATCGACGATGAGGCGTTGAAGAGTATCACCGCCCTCTCTTCCGTCTCCTGCGGTGTCTTGCCCTCTGCTTTCAGAAGCAGTTCGGAGGAGATAAAGGCCAGCTTGCTCAGCACATCCATCTTATGAAATTTCGGATAGTCTCCCACGCAGCTTCTGTACAGTTCCGTCAGCATTGCCTCGCCTCGCTGCTGCATTGCAAGGGTCTCTCCGTCCACGATTACACCGTCCTGCGTTATATTCACCCTGTGAGCAGTGGTAACGGACGGCAACTCCTTTTTTCCTTCACTTCCCCCCGTACTTTTCGAGAATCGGAGCGCCGCATTGCAACCTCCGAAACCGGATATGATTTTCAGGAACGAACTTCCCCTCAGAGGTTGCGCCTCACCGGAGATGCTTATCCTGCCCGACACCCCAAGACTGCTGAATCCTCTCGACGGAAGAGCCTCACCATCGTCTGCAGAACACATCGACAATATCGTCTCCAGTATTCCCGCTGCACCCAGTGTGTGTCCGTACACTCCCTTCAGCGCCATCGCCGGTACGTTCTCCATACCGGTACTGCAAAGAGCCACCGACTCCATCTGGTCATTGTATAGTGTCGCCGTGCCGTGCACACTCACGAGAGCCGGCCGCTCACCGTCCTCCATTGCCGCCCTGATGGCACGGCTGCATCCTTCCGCCGTCTTCGAGGGACTACTTATATGGTATGCGTCGTTCCTCACGCTTCCACCGCACAATGCCCATGCTGCGCCCGCACCGTCCTCCTCCCTGGAGAAGATGACTGTGGCTGCAGCCTCTCCAAGATTGAGTCCGTAGCGGTCGATGTCAAACGGACGGCAGGGTTCCTGCGAAAGAGCCTTCAGCGAAGAGAATCCCGACACCACGAATTTGCCTACACAGTCGGCACCGCACACTACAGCCTTGTCGTAGCGCCCCGCCTCCAACAGGCGCTGAGCCAGCAGTTGTGCCGAGGCTCCTGAGATGCACGCGTTGCACACCACAACGGGAGATGTCGTCACACCCGTAGCGGATGCTATCCTCCTGGCTGATTCCGCCAAACTTACGTACTCTCCTCCGTCTGCCATAATCTCTATGTTCCCCTTTGTGGAAGATATGATGAGCACCACACGCGGAGAGGACACATCCATATCCGTCCTCTGCAGCGCCTCCCGGATGGAACGCACCGCGAGGGATTCGAATCCCGTCATTCCTTCCACGGAGAGTGCTTTCCATTGTGCGTCAGTGAAGAGCGATGCGCAGACGCGTTCCGGTATGCCCCACGGATGCTCACGGACAGCCAGAGAACTTTTTCCGGACTTCACCGCCAGGTAGTTCTCCTCCGTGGTGAATCCCAGCGGGGACGTTATATTTGTGGACACCACTCTTATCATTTCACCACTATCTTCATTTCGGCTGTTGCCAGCAGTTCCTCCCCTCTCGTTATCCTTGCTGCGACAAGTGTCATTTCGAACACTTCCTCCTTCAACGTTATCTCCGTAGTGATACGCTCGCCCACCAACGGGCATCCGTGTATCTCCATTTCCTTTATCGCACCGATGTACCCAGCCTGAATGCCTTTCCCGAGTATGTATTTGTTGATATACCCGATTCGTGCCGCACAAGTTTGGGCGATATTCTCTATCAACCCAGGGGCGGTAAATTTTCCGTCCTCCACGAACAGGTTGTCTTCCGGAATCTGCAACGATGTCACCGTGCGCGCCCCGTCGTAGTGCTCCACAGCGCCTATCATCACGAAAGGTTCCTGCTGCGGAAGCAGTTCGTGCACATCTATCGCACGTACTGCACTGTCGGTAGGGGCACTATAGTCGGTAGGGGTCATTTCCAGTATTCGTAATAATTGTACCACTGCTCCGGATACATTCTCAGCATACGCTCCAGTTCCGCCGCATAGGCCCGGCACAACTGTTCCGTCTGCTCCTTTCTCGCAGCCGTTTTGTCGTAGTCAAGCGCAGTGACGTATATCTTGTATTTCGTGGCTGCGGTCTTCATCACATTCACGGCTATCACGTCCACACCGCGCGATGTGGCCACCGCAAACGGCCCCATTGGGAACTCCGCCTGCCCGCCCAGAAAAGTCCTCGTCACACTCTTTGCCGAACCGAACATGCGGTCGGCCGACATGCTCACTATCTCGCCATTGCCCAACGCATTGTTTATCTCGAACATGTGACTCATGTCGCTCCTGATACCTATCATGTTGATATTGTGAGTATCGAAAAGGCGGTTGCGGTTGTTCATCACAGATTCCTTCTCTCCGGCAAACACCAGGGCGTTGAGTCTCTTCTCCGATGTCAGCGTGTAACCCGCTATCTCATAGTTGCCAATGTGTGCGCTCAGTTGCATGAAACCCTCCGGCTTTGCGGCGCGAGAGCGAAACACTTCGTATCCCTCTATCTCCACGTCGAATTTCTTCCCTGCATACATCGCAAACTTGTCCACGACAACCTGCCCGAAAAGGCAGAAATTCCTGTATGTCTTCCACATCGCCCTGAAAGGGGTAAGGCCCCACCGCTCACGGAAATACCGGTATGTCGTCCGTCTTCCCGGGTTGACCACCAGACAGACGGGCACCACGAACACTGCCACGAGGACATAGAACACCCTCACGTTGCAGAGTCGGAGCATACGTATCAGCCACTTATGCATCCAACCGTTTCCGTAGGTCGTGCCCGCCCATTCCTTTTCCACAGCCATCACGCCAGTTTCTTCTCGATATAATCGTAGAATTCGCCGAGTGTCTTCACTTCCTTCAGTTCGCCGTTCTGTATCTTGAATCCGAAGACGCGGTTCACGATGACTACGATATCCACGAAGTCAAGGCTGTCAATGCCGACGTCCTCCTTCAGGCGCGCTTCGGGAAATATCTTTTCCGTGTCTATTTCCAGTTCCTCGATGAGAAAGGCGTTTACCTTCTCTTCTATTTCTTTTCTCGACATATTATCGTTTTTTGAGTTTACAAACCAATATACTGTGCCCCTGCCCCAGATTGTCGTGTATCTCCTCCACCTCGAGTCCGGCCTCCTCCACCACGCGGATAATATCCTCCGAGTGATACATCTTACTGTTTCCGTTGGCCATCGCCGTGAAATACAGACTGGTCATAGTCAGGCAGAATGCCGCGGGTGTGAAGCGCTGTCTGTCCCACAGCGTCTCCATGATATAGAGCTTCGTCTCCTGTGTCATTGCTGACTCAGCGCGCTTCAGTATGCTCAGCATCTCGTCCTCCGAGAAGCAGTCGAGAAACTGAGACATCCATATCGCGTCCACTCCGCCTTCGCGCCGGGGAAACTGCGCCTCTCTGTCCAGCAGGTTGACGGCATAGCCGCTGATACGCTCCGCACCATTCCTGCCTCTGACATTATCCCTCATCATATCTATCTGCTGCGGCAGGTCGAGAACGGTCACCTCCACCTCACCGTCGTAACCCACACATTGCAACGCCCACTTTCCTGTGTTGCCGCCCACGTCGTAGAGGGATTTTGTCCTGTGCTTGCGGAACACTATTTCCAAAGCCTCCGGAAACGACGAGTCGCTGTAGAAATGGTCGAATTTCAACCACGATTCCCTCACCTCCTGCGGCAGACTCGACAGCGCCTCATAGAGCGTAGGCCAGTCACCGAAATGCTCCAAACCGGCCGGACGGCCCTCCTTCAGCGATTCCTCCAGACGGAACAGCCCCTCGTAATTCACCTCGTGGTTGAAGTCCACATTCACCCTGACGGCGGGGTCGGTCAGCAGGAACCATCCCGTCTTCGACAGCGTGAAGCGGCCCGTCTCCGTGTTCACCAGCACCGTCCCGATACACAGGGCTGCCTCCATCAGACATTTCACGGCATAGCCCGAAAGCTTCGTCTCCCGGCTTATCTCGTCCATTGTCATTCCGTTGGACGAATCGCGCAAAAGGTCGAGTATGCCGAACTTAAGCATCAGTCTGGACGCCTGAAACACCACCGGTCCCCACGCAATGAACTCGGCCTTTGCCTGGGCCTCCTGTGCCGACAGCTGTTCCTTCGTGTATGCCTTCTCTAAAACAGGAGATAACTTCATGTCCGGAGAGTCTCTTTTATTTCAGTTTTGCCACCTTTCCGCCCAGACGCTTGAAGGTCTTTCCGAAAGACTCTTTACGCACGTAGTCCTTGCCGTCCTCAGCCTCCTCGATGTCCACTTCCGCAAGCGTTGCACCGTTGGAGGTCTTCACAATCTTCAGTGTGCCCCACATCTTGCCTTCCCACTGCCCTCCGCGCATCACATCGACGTAGGCATCCAGGTTCGTCACCCTGATTACAAACTTGTAGGGAGCTTTCTTCCTGTTTTTGTCCAGCACAATCCCCTTCGATTTATCGTTGAAACCCTCGATGAACTTATCAGCACAGTCGTTTTTGATGAAAGCGAGATCCTTGCCGAACTCTGCGGCGGCAGTCTTCTTGTTGTCATATTTTGCGCGGCTCCAGTCAATCACCAGAATGGCATAGGCATCTTCCTTCATCAACTGCTTCAAATCCACCTTGCTGCTCACCACAGACAGGGGGTTGCCGGCGAATGTCACCACACTAACAAACGTCAACACCAGTGTAAAACAAATCTTTCTCATCGTCGTATGTGTATTATCAGTTTTTCTATATTTTCCTCAGCACCAGAGCACTGTTCGTACCTCCGAAACCGAACGAGTTCGACAGCACCGTCCCCACCGGCATCTCCACCGTTGCGGCAGCGATATTCAGGCGGGCGGAGTATTCGTCGGGATTCTCGAAATTGATATTGGGAGCCACAAATCCGTCCTGCATCATCAGTATTGAATACACCGCCTCGCTGGCACCCGCCATCCAGCACTCGTGCCCCGTCATACCCTTGGTACTGCTGATAAGGGCCTTCTTTCCTCTGAATATCCTGTCCAGTGCGATGGCTTCGAACATGTCGCCCTGTTCCGTACTCGTGGCGTGGGCATTGATGTAGTCCACCTCGTCTGCCGTGATGCCTGCGTCCTCCATGGCTCTCGTCATGGCTCTGTACGAACCCTCGTCGCTCGGCATGTTGATACCACCTCCGTTGCTCGAGAATCCGTAGCCGCACACCTCCGCCAGTATCTTCGCACCGCGTCTCACTGCGTCGTCATAGCGCTCCAGCACCAGCGATGCCGCTCCTCCGCTCGGCACCAGTCCGTCCCTGTCCCTGTCGAAGGGCCGCGAAGCCTTCTGCGGCTCGTCCGTCCTCTGTGAGAACGCCCCGATGGCATCAAACGACGTCATCGAGTATTTGTTCACCTCCTGCGCCCCGCCGCACAGCACCGTCCGCTGCAGTCCGTGTTTTATCATCACGTAGGCCAGTCCTATGCTGTGGCTGCCGCTGGCACATGCCGCGCTCACACTCATGTTCGCACCGCGCAGATGGAAGGCCGTACTCATATTCATGCTCACGGTAGAGGTCATCGACTGGAAGATGTTGGCCGAACCTATCAGTTCGGAGTCGTGGGTGGTCTTCATTATCTCGTTCGACTCCACGATGGCCTTTGCCGACGAGTCGTTGCCGTAGATGATGCCCACCTCGTTGTCTCTCAGATAGTCCTCACCGATACCGGCCATGCCGAAAGCTTCCCTGGATGCCATGTAGGCATACTCGGCCTCCTCCGACATACCCATCCTCACACGTCTGTCCACCAGATTCTTCAGATTGGGCTTTGCCACCAGACCCGTGAGGGCGGAATGGTATCCGTACTCCAGACGCTCCCCGTCGATGCCGATGCCCGACCGTCCTTCGCGCAGCGACTGCCGCACTTCATCCACATCCGTTCCGATGCACGACCATATACCTATACCGGTTACTACAACTCTGTTCGACACCGCACTTCTTTCTTTTTTCCTTTGTTACTGCTAAATTGCATTGTCTGCGCGGCAAAGTTACTAAATTTTCCGCAGCAAAGAGGAATAATACAGAAAGAATTATACACTTGCAGCACATTTTTTCTGCAAGTGTGCATATTGTGCGGTTTCAGATCAGCATTCTGGTGCGTTTCCGATATTCCTCATATCCGGGTTTGTTCTGCCTCTGCCGCCGCTCCATCAGCGGTATGCTCACCAGCAGAAACAGCGCCGTGATAGCCACGGGACCGGCCAGGCGCCAGTCGATGACGCCCTGCGAGGCGTACATCACCCACACACCCCACCACATCAGTATCTCGCCGAAATAGTTCGGGTGCCTGCCCTTGCGCCAGAGTCCGACGTTGCAGTACTGTCCCGGATGCTCCTCGCGGAAACGGTGTATCTGCGTGTCGGCCACCAGTTGTATCGTGGCAGCTGCAAGGCATATCACGAAACCCGCCCACATACCGACATTGGCCGTGACGTCACTGCCGAACAGTTCAAAACCGGGCAGCATAGCCATGAAAACCAACACCGTGGGCATCATGTTCAGTCCGAAGAAATTGGTCAACGCAAAGAGCACAGGAGGCTGTGTCCGGCGGTAAGTCGTATAGCGCCAGTCCTCGTGGTTCATCCCGCGGAAGGTGTACGCCCAGTTGCACGTGAGACGTATGCCCCAATACCACACGGCAATGAGGAGCAGCAGCACCGGCAGCGTGAACATTCCCTTGTGCAGCACCCATGCCGTGAATATCACGGGCGGCGCCACACTCCAGTAGGGGTCATACACTGACACATTCCTGTAGAGCAGTCCGAAGCCCCACACAATGACGGTGGCCACGACGTCGGCAACGAACACAGCCCACAGTTCACCCACCGCCGGTTCCAGATTCTCGAAGGCGATGCCTCCTGCCACCGTCGCCAGCAGGTAGATGACGGCGATGATGAAAATACTTTTGCTCTTACTCATACTTTTTCCCTGTCATCTTCACTTCACCTCCACTTCCAGTGTCTTCAGGTCCTCCAGACGCGAACTGTTGCCGTAGAACAGCTGATAGCGTCCCGGGTGGGCGTGCATCGTATTGGTGTTCACGTCGAAGAGTTCGAAGGAAGCAGGCGTGAGCTGCACCACAGCATCCACCGTCTGACCGGCTTTTACGTCAACACGCTGGAAGGCGCGCAGCGAACGCAGCGGACCCTCCTCATCCTGCATGTCGCGGATATACACCTGAACCACTTCTGTACCGTCGCGCAACCCCTTGTTGGTCACAGGGACAGTGAGGCGGACGGCAGACTTCGGATCCTGAATCCGGAATCCCGAGTCGTCCAGTTTTGCCTCCCCTATCTCAAACTGTGTATAGCTGAGTCCGTAGCCGAATGGGAACAGGGCGTCGGAGAAGTAGCGATAGGTGCGTCCCTTCATCGAATAGTCCTCGTAGTCGGGCAACTGCTCCGTCGACTTGTAGAATGTCACGGACAGTTTGCCACTGGGGTTGCAGTTGCCGAAGAGCACGTCGGCGACGGCCGTTCCGCCCTCCTGACCGGCATACCACACCTGCAGTATGGCATCGCAGCTCTCCGTTTCGGGCTGCAGGGCGATGGCCGAACCGGAACAGTTGACCAGCACCACCTTCTTGCCGGCATCCTTCAGGGCGCGCAGGAAATTGCGCTGCACGGCGGGCATTTCGATATTCGTACGGTCGCCGCCGCGGAAACCCTCCACATTCACGGGCATCTCCTCGCCTTCCAGTGCCGGTGAGATACCGCCCACGAAGACCACCGTCTCCACGCCGCTCAGCTGCGCTATGATTTTCTGGTAGTCGATGGGCATTTCCTTTGCCACATTGATTTTTATGTCGCTGCCCCATGTCTCCACATACTGGTAGCGCACCTCGATACTGTACGTGCGACCGGCCTCCGCATCGATGACGGTACGCGTGGGTGTGCAGCGCCAGCTGTGCAGACGTTGCTTGCGCTCTCCGTCCACATACACCTCGTAGTGGCCCGTACCCTCCACGCTCACCACGTATTCACCGGCCTCGCGGGGTGTGAACTGCGTCTCGTAGCGTGCGGAGAAATCGGCCAGTTTCACTCCGGGTGCGAAGTTGTGCATACCGGCTGTGGTCACTGCCACCGGACTTGTGTAGTATTGTGTGGTGACGGGCGCTCCAGACATCTCGGTATTGTTCCAGAACATGCCGCGCAAACCCTTTCTGCCGCCCATCTGGCAGGCACTGGAGAGCAGTTCCTCCTTCACCATAGTGTCCACGAAGTCGCAGCCGGGCAGATATATCAGTTTGCCGCCGGAGGACTTGCCGCCTGCCACCTTTTCCTTCTTCACCTTCATTTTGTCGCAGATGCCGTCGAGTATGCTCACGGTGTGGTTGGGCGTACCGTTGTAGTTGCCCCACATCATCGGTTTGTTGTCGGCATTGGGACCTATCACGGCGATGCGTCCCTTACCGGCCTTCAGGGGCAGCACGCCGCCCTTGTTCTGGAGCAGCACGATACTCTGGCGGGCCATCTCGAGCGATATCTGCGCGCTCTCCTTCGACGACATTGCCGAGTAGGGTATCTTCGACCATTCCACCAGCGAGGGGTCGTCCATCTCGCCCAGGTCGAAGCGTCCCTCCAGCAGACGCACCACGTGCTTGTCCACATCCTCCTCCGTCATCAATCCGCGACGCACAGCCTCGGGGATGCTCTTATACACATAGCCGAAACCGCACTCCACATCCGTACCAGCCCTCGTACCCACCGCTGCGGCATGTACGGCATCGCTCGATGTCTTGTGGTTCTGATAAAAGTCACTCACGGCACCGCAGTCGCTCACCACCAGATACCGGAATCCCCACTCGTCGCGCAGTATCTGCTGCAGCAGACGGGTGTTGCCGCAGCAGGGTTCATCATCGAGACGCTGGTAGGCACACATCACCTCGCGCACCTTGGCATCCTTCACCAGCACCTTGAAGGCAGGCAGATATGTCTCCTCCAGGTCACGTAGCGACACATCGTTCACGTTGGCCGTGTGACGTGTGTATTCCGGTCCGCTGTGCACGGCGTAGTGCTTGGCACAGGCCCACAGTTTGCGGTATTTCGACGTCTCGGGGCCCTGCAGTCCTCTCACCGCCTGCGCACCCATCACACCGCTCAGATAGGGGTCCTCACCGTATGTCTCCTGACCGCGTCCCCAGCGCGGGTCGCGGAAGATGTTCACGTTGGGTGTCCACACGCTCAGGCTGTGGAATTTCTCGTCCTCACCGCCATTGTCCATGCGGTGGTGGTACTGTGCACGCTGTTCGGTGCTGGCGATGTCAAACACCTTATAGAGCAGGTCGGGATTGAACGACGAGGCCATTCCCACGGGTTCGGGAAACACGGTGACATTGGTCTGGTTGGCCGCACCGTGCAGCGCCTCGCTCCACCAGTAGAATTTCTTGATACCCAGTCGCGGTATGGCGGGCGACTCGTCCATCATCAGCTGGGCTTTCTCCTCCAGCGTCAGACGTTTGCACAGGTCCTCGGCACGTTCGCGTGCGGAGAGGTTTGGATTCTGGTAGGGCAACTGCTGTGCTGCTCCTCCGAGGCACATCGCAAGTGCCGTCAGACAGGCAAATATCTTTTTCATGTTATATTTGGTTGATAAGGTGTAATTTTACAGACTATTATATGCTTCTCACCATGCAAAGATATGAAATTTCGTTTAGAGTTGAGAGTGTAGAGTGTAGAGATTTTCGTTTAACTCTCCATTTTTCCTGTCCAGAGCTATCCGGAACCCTCCGCGTGTGCCGTATTTTTTCTGTTTTTCCTGTTTTCGGCTGCAAAGTTAAGAACTCATTCCTGCATCCCGGTTGCAGAATGCAGAATTTTTCGTATATTTGCAGTAAATTTTATGACAACAGGTGAGATGAGATTATCTAAATTCATAAAATCCATAAAACCCGGCAAGTACGAAACGCCTACCAACGCGGCGCTCATTGCCGTGGTGCTCTTCCTGGGCTGGCTGAACTATGCCGTGGCCTACGAACACATGCCGGTGAAGGACACCGTGTGGGCCCTCACACCGCCCCTCATTGCCATCCTCATGGCACTGGTCACCAGAGAGGTCTACAGTTCCCTGTTTCTCGGCGTACTGACGGGCGCCATGCTCAACCGCGACTTCGACCCTGTCAACGGCATCAACCGCCTTCTCCCGGACGGCATCATCACCGTGCTCTCCGACAAGTGGAACATCGGCATCCTGCTCTTTCTGATTATCCTGGGCACCATGGTGCAGATGATGAACCGCACCGGCGGCTCTGCGGCCTTCGGTCTCTGGGCCTCCCGCCATATCAGGAGCCGGGTGGGGGCACAGCTGGCCACGGTGTTGCTGGGCTGTCTGATTTTCATCGACGACTACTTCAACTGCCTCACCGTGGGTTCCGTCATGCGACCCGTCACCGACAAGCATCGGATCAGCCGCGCCAAACTGGCCTATCTCATCGACTCCACTGCGGCGCCCGTCTGCATCATCGCACCTCTCTCGTCGTGGGCCGCTGCGGTGTCGGGGTTCATCAAAGATGAAAACGGCATCAGCCTCTTCATCCAGTCCATCCCCTTCAACTTCTACGCGCTGCTGACGCTGGCGATGATTGTCCTCATCACCGTCATGAAGCTCGACTACGGTCCCATGCTGAAGCACGAGAGGAATGCCCTTGGCGGCGACCTCTTCACCTCCGGCAAACAGCGCCCGCCCCGTGCTGAGGCGCCGGGTCGCGCTGCGCCGGGCCGCGTGGCCGACCTGGTGATTCCCGTGGTCTTTCTCGTCATCGGCTGTGTCATCGGCATGATTTACACGGGCGGTTTCTTCAGCGGCAAGAACTTCGTCACCGCCTTTGCCGAGAGCAATGCCTCTTTGGGACTGGTGATGGGCTCTTCCGTAGCCCTTGCGCTCACCGTGGCATATTATCTGCTGCGCCGCTCTACATCGTTCGGCGACTGTATGGACTGCCTGCCCGAGGGTTTTCGCCAAATGGTTCCCGCCATACTGATTCTGGTGCTTGCCTGGTCGCTGAAGCATATGACGGACAGCCTGGGTGCAGCAACCTATGTAGCCGGCCTCACAGCGCATACTGCCACCGGCCTGATGAACTTCCTGCCCGCCGTCATCTTTGTTGTCGCCGTGGGCCTGGCCTTCGCTTCGGGCACGTCGTGGGGCACGTTCGGCATTCTGATTCCCATCGTGATTTCCTGCTTCCAGAGCATCGACCGCGAACTCATGGTGATTTCCATCTCGGCCTGCATGGCGGGTGCCGTGTGCGGCGACCACTGCTCTCCGATTTCCGACACCACCATCCTGTCGTCGGCGGGTGCTCAGTGCAACCACCTCAACCACGTCATCACGCAACTGCCTTATTCTCTGACGGTGGCTTCCGTGTCGTTCTTCACCTTCCTCGTGGCGGGCTTCACCAGGAGCGCGCTGCTCTCCTTGGCCTCCGGTCTCGTGCTGCTGTTGCTGCAACTGTGGTTTTTCAGGAGAAAGATGAAGGGCCAGTGACCGAAACAAGGGCCGCAGGAATTGCTCTTACGGCCCTTGTTGGTTTCATTTTTCACGCATAAAAAGCCACCGGCGCCATTACGCGCCAGCGGCCTGTTCTAGTTTCAGGTTTCAGGTTTCAGCCTTCTTACATCTTACATCTGACCTCTTACTTTTCTTCTTATTGACATTGATCGGTGTGGCATTGGGGAAGGCGATGGTGTAGGCGGCATCGAGGGCTTTGAGATTCACCTTATAGCAACTGATGCCAAGCGACACAGCGGTGAGGGCGCGGAGCAGTTCACGGGGCTTGCGAGGAGAGAGCAAGGGCGAGGGCAGTTCGTTCCATCCTTCCTGACCGCAGCGGGTGCACACCTCCCAGATGAAGTCGTCGGTGGCTCTCGTGCCGAACCACAGGCGAAGTACGTTGCGGATGCAGTAGCGGCGGTATTGCCCCTGGAGGAGCTGCCTCGTGCGCTCCAGCCGAAGCCAGAGCTGCACGAAACATTCTTGGGTGTTGGAGACGGTGATCATAGTTTTGTACCGAACTTTAGTTTGTACGTTTCCGTCTTGCAGTAGCGACCGCTCACTTCATCGAGGACAATATATCCACGATTTGTCCACACGCGGAGAGCATTACCGCCATCTCCGCTACGTCCCAGACTTTCTCGCATTTGGAAATACTGCTCCCTGTTGAATTCGTCGGGCAGTAGGTCCAAAAGGTTCTTTGGCCCCGACTGGCGCTGTATTTCCACCTCATAGCGCAGTTCCTTCTCCAGCTCCTGACCGAAGTAGAGCATCTTGCACCACATGTTATACTGCTCCGTCCAGCGCACAAAGTCGGCAATCTCCTTACTCCACTTGCAGCCGTGAGCCACGTAGAGCACCATACCCTTGAGCCATGCTATCACGTTGGCGCGATAAGACAACACCCTGTAAGCCTCTGATTCGTAGAGACGTGCGGCGTCGCTGTTCTCCTGTCTCATATCGAGCGCCAGACGCTTGGCCTGCGCACATTCTATCAGACCGCTGGCAGCATCCAGACGCTCGATATAGGGCTTCAGTTCCTGTGCGAAAGCATGGTCGTAGATGCCCAGCACGGGAGGCGTATCGTCATCATCGCTACGGATAATCGTCGAAACATCCAGTCGGCTCACCGTGCCGTCGTTCACCATCTTCCAGAAGAACTTGCGGGCGTTGGGAGGCGTTGTCGAGGCGTTGAAGTTCCAGCGCAACGGTGCGATACCGCTTACAGAATCGGCACCTACGCGCTCCTGACCGGCCAACGAGTTGTCGAAAGCCTTACGAATCAGCAAGCCCACCTCGTCCGCAGTACCCTTTGATGTCACCTTCTTCAGGGCCTCTATCTCATCCACGATGGTGTAGATGAAGCGCTGCCCGTTGTTGTGAGCATCCACAATGCGCTGGTTGAATACGGCATCGGTGAGGTTATCTATCAGCATCTGTATGCAGATATCCGTCGGGCGCGGGTCTTTCTTCTGCCTGGCGCCGGGATTTTTCTGCTTCCATTCGGCCTCTCGCTGGCGGTTTGGCTGGTCGCGCAGACGGATGTCCTCCATGATATACTCGATGGGTTTCTTGATGCTGCCCTTGCCGATACTCTGACTGCCTATCAGCACGTTCATGAAGGTGGCTTCGTGCTCCACATTGTCCCAGTAGCGGAACTTCACTCCATGCAGATGTGCGCCCAGTGCGGGGAACACGGCGCTGGCCACAGCGGGCTTGTAGAAGTCGGGCACGTTCTTCGTGAGCAGCCTCACCAGGGGCGGCAGTTTTGAGGGCATGGGCGGAGGTGTCTGCAGCGTGCCTCCGCAGGCCTTCACGGCGCTTTGGGATTTCAGTGCCTGCAACACCTGTTTCAGTCTGTATGGCATACCTTTGCGAGGCTCCTTCAGGGCGTTTTCAATGGTCTTGCGCCACTCTGCCTCTTCTTCGGGAGAGCAATTCTGCTCCCCTCCCCCAAAGGGGGAGTCGGAGGGGGCTTTCCAATAGTTAGGTATTATCTGCATCATCTTCTCCAGCGAATAGCCGCAGATGCCGCGTAGCGTCATAGCCAGTTCGAAGGTCAGCACATTGCGGTCGCCGTCCACAGGTTCCTTCCCGTCGTTGAACAGTTCCCAATACTTTTGGATGATTTCGCTATAGGGCGTGCCATGATAATGTGTCGGGAAACGACCGGCCCCCTCTACCTCCCCCTTTGGGGGAGTACTTGGTGTTTGATTGATAACTGACGGAGCATCAGAGCACTCCCCCAAAGGGGGAGCGGGGAGGGGGCAGAAAATCTCATCATCGAGAAAAAGCAAATCCTCCTCGCTGGCAGTTGTGGTGTAGAAGACGCGAGTGATGTCCTTGGCTCCCTTGTCGTACTCCACACCCAGCAGGTCGCTGGCCCACTTGAGGTTTTCTTCCTGCGTGAGTTCCGGCCGACGCTTGAATACAAGATGATAACCCTTGCCTCTCGCGCTCAGCTCCAGCATCAGCAGGCCCAGTTCGTCTTTCTTCTCAAGGATGCGCTCCCCGACGCTTTGCATCTCTTCGGCCTTGATGTGGTCAACGTCCATACCTATGGTAGTGCTCATCAGGGTGCTTCCCTTCAGCGTGCCGTCTTCATTGGGCAGGCATGAGTAGTTCATCTGTATGAGGCGGTTTTTCTGTCGGTCCTCACCGCTGCGAACGAGTTTAATCACTTCCTGCTGCTTCTCGCTGCCGCGCAACTGCAGGTATTCCTCTCTGGTGAGGACAGGGCGCATCATCTTCGCCCCGTCCTTATAGTATATTACATGTACGCTCATTTCGATAATTGATAATTGATAATTGACAATTGACAATTTTGTCTTTAACCGTTAACCGTTAATCATTAAAGACATGGCCTTTCGAGCGATGGCGCGAGCCTGGCGCAGGAGCTGTTCGGGCAGTTCGTTCACACGATCCTCGGGCAGGGAGAATACGAAGTAGTAGCGGCCGTCTTTACCCAGAGTGAGCGAGCTGTTGTCCTCGCGGAAGATGGGTGTGTTTTTAACGCGCTTGGGGCGCTCTGTAGCGTACACGTTGCCGTCGCGCATAATCTGCAGCTTGAAGTTACCCGTATAGGGTTCCACTTGGATGTCGTCGCAGCACTCGAAGTCTGCGGTATGCAATCCTTTTTCCGACTGGCCGAAGACCATCAGGCCCTTGGCGGTGACTAAACTCTGGTTGTTCTGGTTCTTTGCAGAAACTTTCATTGTTTTTTGAGTTTTGCGAGAAGAAGGTCGGATTCTTTGGCCATTTACTCGAGAACATCCTCCTCGGCTTCAACTCAGGTTAAAATTAATTGATAATTGATAATTGACAATTGATAATTGCAAACAACTTGTCTACTCGTCAACTTGTCAACTTGTCTACTAGATAGCAACAATCTCGTTAGCGACCACATCTTGGTACTCTGCTCCATTGTGCTCGTGCGTCTGGAAGCGCAGCGTTGCGGCCACGAGGCATCCTTCATCGAATCGCAGCGTGGCGAGTGTGCCGAAGGCTGTCACCACGTACTGGTTTTCGTACCTGCCGCCGAGTTCCTGCAGCACGAGTGTGCGCCACTTCAATACTTTAAGGATCTTTGCATCCATACAGTTATCTGCTTCCGCTTTTTCTAAGGATGGCCCGCTCACAAATTCGGCTGCTCATCTCGGAAGACGGTGCAAAGGTAAGAACAAAAAAAAGCCCGGCACACTTAAAAAAGTATGTCGGGAACGTTATACCGAATCTCGGAAAGAATTACCGAAGGATTATCCGAAAAAAACTATATGCGCCGATACAGACTCAAAAACCTTTTACCCACATTTATACGCCGGGTTGCCTCGGTGGCATCGCAATCCACAAACTCCCATTCCGGAAACGAACCGGTGAATTTGCCTTGCTTTTTTTCTATCGAATCTTCTGATGGCAGGCGTTTTACACCCAAATTTTCCAAGTAGTTTATGAACGATTGGGGAGAGTTAAATTTTGGCATCTTATCTGTTTGATTCATCGCCTCCATAACCCAAGTGTAGTCATAGAGGTTTTTCAACACCTTTTCTTCAATAAGTGCCTCAATGCAATTTTTCACCCTTTGTTCAACGCATTGTCCGTCGCCTTCCTCTGCAGCGATGTCCTCCACGATTTGGGCTTCCTCTATGTCAGTTGTCCAATGGCCGCTTCTGTCCTGATGCAGATGCACCACACCGCCGTCGTTCACCTCGATATTCGGCCCGTAATTGTTCTTTATGTTAAATCCCATTGTCTATTCCTTCTTCTTTTCGCTTATTTTTTTCTGCTCCTTTTCAAACTGTTCTATGAAGTGAATCTCTACGGGAGTCAGTTCATTCTGCGTACGCTCCTTAAACTTGTCGTATTCGGCATCAGCCTTCTCCTTAGCCAGCTTGGCGGAAATACTCCCAGCATGGGTTAATATCTCTCTGTCTGACAGACGCAGGAAATCATCGAGTTTCTGAATCCAGTCGCGCATATACATCGGCTTATGGTCCTTGGCACGTAGTTCTGCATAGTCAATATACAGGTTCACGATGCGGTTCAGCGTGTCAATCTCTTCTTCATTGAGATAGTTTTTGGCGAACTCGGCATCCGTGCGTTTTGGCATCATCCCCGTCCAGGTGGTAAGTCCCATAAAGTCCTTGGCGGCATTGGCACGATCATATATTATCTCTGCCGCCGTATGTCCATGAGCAGCAAAATGCATCTTATTTTGTACAGTAGCAAAGAATTGTTTGGTGATTTCTACTCGCGGGTCGTAGTCGATACTGAGGGCATAAATCTCCAGCACCTTGCGATAGAATATCTTCTCTGATGAGCGAATGTCACGGATACGCGCCAGCAGTTCATCGAAATAGTTGCCGCGGCCAGCATTCTTCAACAGTTCATCGTTCAGCACGAACCCCTTCTTGATATACTCTTTTAACACAGCCGTTGCCCACTGGCGGAACTGCACACCACGATAGGAATGAACACGATAGCCCACGCTGATAATCATATCAAGGTTGTAGAATTCAACAAAATGTGTTTGAGTTTTACCTTCTATTGCACCATGCTGAGTGGTCGTTGCATTTTTTGCAACAACCAGTTCCTTATTCAGTTCCCCCTCTTCAAACACATTCTTTATGTGCCTTGAGATGGTAGATTTGTTACGCTGAAACAGTTCTGCCATCTGTTCGAGCGATAGCCAAACGGTTTCATTGTGTAGCGTAACTTCTATCTTCGATTCTCCGTCAGGCGTCTGATAGAGCAATATTTGTCCTTTATCCTCCATATCTTCTCACGTATTTCAGTTTCATTCTCCGCCGTCCGTCAGTGCCAGCGTTCCGCCGTTATGCTCGATGTTCGGTCCGAAGTTTGTGTCGATATTGGTACCGCCTTGTCGTATCTCCAACTTACTGATCGCGATAGCAGGTTTATTCTCCTTACCCTCAATCCACGAACCTAAGATTGCCTCCACATCACTTCTCCCCATTTTGTCCATAATCTGACGCACGGCATCTGCCTCTTGCCGTCTAAACCTGAATTGGGTCTTCGTTGCTTCAATAAATCTTTTCACGAAGTCATCCTCTGTAGGTACTTTCCTCAGTCGCTCCACTTCTGCCTTGAGTTCAGCAATCTCCTTGTCACGCACAGCTATTTCTTCCTGATAGGATACCAGTTCCCACCAACCGCGTTTGTCTGGTGTCCTGCGAAACAATAAAGGGTGATTTTGTAATTCTGCCCTAATACTAGCATTTGGCGTTGCGCCTGTAAATTCCACCAGCATTTTTACTTTCTCATAGATATCTGTGAGTGATGCTCTTCCACCCAAATCATTCAGTACCTGTTTACAGGCTTCGCATATTGTCATAACGAGGTGATATAATATATTTCGTGCAAAGGTACGAAAAATCACCATCTTCACCAAATTGCCGATGGAATACGCCATCAAGCACCATCGTTTTTTATAGATTTTAGCTTTTTATACATATTTTACCCACAATTTCACGAATTATTCTTGTCGCAATTATTTAATTCCTATAAAATCACTCAGTGGACGGATTCTTGCACGATATGTATTCAGGCGCTCTTTGATATTTATCTTTTTATTTAATCGTATCTCTTGGGTATTATCAAACAGAAGAACTACGTAGTAAGGTGCATGTTCTGGATGAAAACCATGCGCTTCAAGAGTTTCTTTTGTCCAAATTTGGAATTGGCCTTTTGTTTTTAATCTATACATTATAACCTCATCACCCGCCGTATGCAATAAGACATACTGCATTCTTTCAAAACCGGGTGTAACGCATAGAGATCCTTTAGAGTCTCCGGCTCGTAAATAACAAATTCCGGTTTCTATCATTTTATCTTTCAACTCTCTTCTGGCATGATTTATCATGACCATAACATCATTAGGGTTTTCAGACATTTTTCTCAGCAACTTAATAGCATTGCTTGCATCTTCTATCTCCATCCTTCTAGCTGCTCCAAGTTTCAAGAACTCTTCACTCTGATCAAATCCAATGAATTTCCGATTTAGGAGATTGGCGGCAATACCAGTAGTGCAACTTCCTGCAAACGGGTCAAGAATCAAATCACCTTCTTCTGTTGAAGAAAGGATTATTCTATAGAGAAGTCGAAGAGGTTTTTGGGTAGGATGCTTACCACAAGTTTTTTCCCACAAGCCCGTAGTCGGGATACTCCAAACATCAGACATTCTTTTACCACCATTTATAAAAGTCATCAACTCGTTGTTAAAGTAGTGTCGTTTATCTTTTGACTTTCTTGCCCAAATGATATATTCCGCAGAGAAATTAAAATGATAGTCAGATAGGGTTAATGGCGCATCTGGTTTGTTCCACACAACGATATTTAATATCTTATAACCAAGTTCTACCATACAATTCGCAACAGAGTAGATATTATGATAGGTTCCGCTTACCCAGATAGTTCCATTATTCTTTAAGATTTTACGACATGATGAAAGCCACTTCATGTTGAAATCATTGATTTCTGACAAAGGTCTTTCCTTATCCCATTCCCCTTTATCAAAGCATTTTACCCGTCCCTTAGAACGCATCGTAAAGCCTTTAGAGAGAAAGTATGGCGGGTCCGCAAATATCATGTCGACCTTTTCTTCCAATTCTTCTAATAACCGGAATGAATCACCACGATATAGTTTAAAGTCTTTATTCTCGTAAACTGGAAGCATAACTATGCATTAATTTCATTTAGCTTATCGCGAATATCTCCAATAAAGTTCTGAGTCCGAGAATCAATCAGGCCAAAGTATGCATTATCTTTCATGTCACCAATAAATTCATCTGTTGTTTGGGCATCAGAACTAAGGCTTAACATCTTACTTTTTATCATCGTAATAATAGAAGCAACATTAAATATCAGTTTTGTATCCTCATGAATGTACGGAGCCACTAATGTAAGATATTTCTGTCCTTCAATTGTATTATCAATATGCCGAAAGAGATTAACCGTTTCATTGTTTACTTGCTGGTTCTTGGAACGTATTAAAGTGGCCTCTATCAGCCAATATCTGTCTTTGTTGAATATCTCAATATCGCCAATATTGCCTGGGGCATGTGAATATGGGATTCCCGCTTCATCACAAATGAAGTTTGGTTTATACTCGAAAGTGTCTCCGTAGTAAGTGTAAACAAAGAGCGTAAGTAGAAACTCAAATTTCACAGGATCTTGTATAAACCAGAAAGTATCCTTACCTTTCTTGTCACCATTCGAAACCTTAACCAGTGCCTGTTCTATCGAATCCGCTGTAAGTCCATAAGAGTTTATGATATTAGGTATTTTTTTGTTGTACTCTGCTGTAGAATGATCCACTTTTTCTCTATAAGAAAGAATTAGGGATTCAAGAGAAGCATCAAAAGAACCTAACTGCTCAAAATATTCCTCTTCGTCTTCTTTTGCCGTTTCTGAAACAAAGAAATTCTTTTCTTTAAACGCCTTATACAATGGCATGCGATTCTCGTTGGGAGTAAGCATGAGAACTCCAGTGTATTCGACAGTAACAAAACCTGTAAGCTGTAATACCCGGAATACGGTATTACCGTAATCTCTGAAAGCAGATTCCTGTTTAGCTGCTTTTGCATGCTGGGCATCTACCTGGCTGTATTTTCTTTTCACCAATGCATAAGCTTTGTCTGCGTCATCACCCACTTTATTATTTTCAAGGAGCGACAGGTAATTAGCGACATTGCCATCATCAGAGAATAGACCGACCATCAATTGATTGTAAGACAGGCGATGTCCTTTTTTCTTCAACGCTATCATAGCATCTATAATAAACTCGAAGAAGTTGAAGTCATTTAGGACACGTCTATATGGGGATTTCCGCCAAAACCTCATGCTCTGTAGAGCAAAAGCTTCTGACAACGTGATTTTTCCGTTTACAAGAGCTTTGGCAACAGGAGAAAGACGGAGTTCTTGGTTGTATTGTGCATATATGAACCCAAACTCCGATAAGGTTTTAAGGTATCGTGTAAATGCAGCTTGATAACCAGTAGGATATCCCCATTCATTATTGTGGCTACAATTGTTGACTATCCATTTACTAACAAACTTCTTTGTAAGTATAGCCTCGCTCAACGCATCAGCAGTTACAACCTCATCGAGGTATAGCTGCGAATAGACATCGAGTACACCATTGTCATCCAGTACTGTTCCTTCAAACTTTGCGAATGTTTTCAGAATACCTTCGTAACGTTCAGGATTTCTAACTGCTACCTCAAGAGACATCTGTTTAAAGAGTCTTTTTCCATGTCTTACGTTGTTTGCCATAAGCTCTAGTAATTTGTCACCAGCACCTCGCTAAACTGCTTAATGCTGTTGTCGTTAAAACTGATATAGTTACTATTAATCGGATGTCTATAATACTGCTCAGACCATTCTAAAAAAAGGGAATTTATACGCCCACGATAATGGGTGACATTAGAGATGGCAAAGTTAATACCACGTTCGTTCAAGTTATCGAGCAATGCCAGCAAGTCACGCTCGGTATCATCATTCCAAAGTTTATTGTATTCGCTGAAAGTAATCAAATAAGGCGGGTCAAGATAGACGAGGTCTTCTGGTTGGTAGTCAATGTTGCCAAGAAACTGTCGATAATCCTCATTGTGCCACTCTGGTTGTTTCTGACTAACTAGCTGGAAATAGTCGGTAAGTGCATCTTGCACATTATGGTTAAAATCAACATTGCCGACAGGCAAGTTAAACTGTCCTTTCCCGTTAAACCTCAACATGTGGTTGAATCCGTAGATAAGCAGTAGATAAAGCCTTTGCATATCTTGCTGACCGTCATTGATAAAGTCTGCCTTCATCCTCTGATAGCCCGCTTTGTTGTAGCGTGCATAATAGGTTTTCGGGTTGGCAACCTTCATATCCTTTGGTACCACATCACTCCGCAATGAGAGCGATAACTCATACTCGTCAATGATGGTGTATAGTTCATTCATAAACTCACCTTCGCGACCTATATACCCTTGAAGCATCCTATGCAGGTTGATAACGTAACTATTGATGTCGTTAAGCAGATAGCCATCGGCATCGACATTCATCATCACCGAACCGCCACCAACAAACGGTTCTATCAACCTGTTGATGTGAGCAGGAAAGTGAGTACGTATCTCTCGCACTAACTTATATTTATCACCTACGTAGAACAGCGGGGAACGAGCGATTCCGTTTTTCATCATCAACTTCGGTTATAAATAAATACTCACGATGATCATCAAACTCGGTTTTTCCAGAGTTAAAGGCTTTGAACTCATGATTGAACACCTGAGTGTTGCCACATTTGTTCAGAACCTCTTCCAATTGCTCCAGCTTAATCTTGTTCTCCGACGATGTGCTCTTAGAGTGATAAGTGTTGTTATACGACACCACCAAATAGCGACTCTTGATGTGGCTCACCAAGTCCGTGAAAGCGGTGAAAGCAGCATTACGACAATAGTCGCTCATATTTTCTTCCTTCGGCTTTAAGGCTGTGCCATGAAGCTTAGGTCTCCTCCACTTTACAAGATTCTCATAAACGTGATAAAAACGACTATACTGACGAGAATTATAGGGAGGATCAAGATATGTAAGATCAACATTTAATCTTCGAGCCAACAAATTGGCATCCTCTTGATAAATCTCTACTCCATTATATGATTTCGCATCAATCATATGCATCTCAAAAGGTTGTGGCGTAATATCTTTTTTTATGTAAGCGTCGAAGTGTCCTAATGTGTTGGCACGACGGTCAATACTGTAGATGAGCGATGCCAACAAGACGGCATATTCCTTATCTGTAAGACTGCTCCTCATGGCCTGTAATCTACCTCGGATATAACCTACAATCCGTGCAGTATTTGCATCGAAGAATTTTCCCCCAAAATTCTTTGAAAAGTAATTCTCTCTAAGATTTTTAGCTTCCAGTTTGTTGAATGCAACTATCAAGCGTTCCACTTTATCTTCATCCCATTCTCCGTTGCCAAAGAAAGCTTGATACATTAGATTGTTGGAATGAAGAAAATCGTTTACAGCAACTCTCTCGTATTGTTGTAAGGCACGATGGGCAATAACCCCCGTCCCCGCGAATATATCGCAAAACGAGTGAACATCGTGCGTGTGCTGACCGATAAGGTCAAATATCCAATCTGTCAGCTTTGCTTTACACCCAATATACCGACGACTTTCTAATGAAAAACGTCGAGAAAAATCCACACTTGCTTCAAGCATAATGTCATTTTAAGCGCACTTGCTTGACCTATCGATGAAAAAACGGGATTCCAAAACCAGCGTCACAGACATAGAAAAAGCGTAGACCCGTGCTTTATCTATATCTGGAGGCTGTAGGAATGCCCGTATAATGAGATAAGCCCGTGTCCACGCTATCGCGCGGACATAAAGCTGTATCGTTCATTATACTATATCTATTTGAACTTCCTACATTCCCAGATATAACCGATAACAAGCTAATGCCGTTATTATTCCCACTAAAGTCATACCGGCACTTCCGCTGAAGCCTTTTCTGCCCCGCATTTGCATGTGCATTTCGAGGGCAATCGTCCGATACTTGACACAAAAATACATTTTTTTTCTCAAAACACACACATCCAGCCACACCTTTTCATACTAAATCTCAATAAAAAAGACAACAAGAGCATGAAAAAGTAGTGAAAAAGGGCTCTATCATGTCAACAACTCCATTCTTTTCCTAA
>CADCNQ010000008.1 GCA_902802815.1 uncultured Bacteroidales bacterium
ACAGCTCCTTCTGCTGGTCTGTCTGCGACAACTGATAAACTTCGTAGAACCATCCCTTTCTTGTATGCACCTTCGTGAATCCGAGTTTTGACATCAAAAGTCCCACCTTCCTTGAGGAGAGACCGCGCCCTACGGCACCCCGCTCAATGTCAATAAGAAATTGAAAATTGAAAATTAGGCCGCTGGCGCGAAAGCGTCGGTGGCTTTTAAGTTTTGCGGATGTTAGCCGCAGACATCCTGAAACCTGAAACCAGAAACCTGACCTTGAATTGCTGATATGTAACATGATTTTGTGTTAAAAAAAGGGAAATATACACTGTGTTTTAAACAAAATGCTTATTTTTGCGTCCAATTTCAGGTTTCAAGTTTCAAGTTTCAGGTTTCAGGTTTCAAGTTTCAGGTTTCAAGTTTCAAGTTTCAGGTGATAATTAGGAAATGAGGCAGATACCCATAGAGTCTATGAGTTTTCTGATGCTCAATGTGGGCATCGCGCGGCTCAACGGTAATTGGAACTGGAAGAACGTTTCATCGCCCTTCACGCGCATCTATTATGTCACCGAGGGCGAGGCTACGCTGTATCTTCCGCAGCGCAGTGTGCACCTGCGTCCCGGCTATCTCTACATGGTGCCGGCCTACACGATGCACTCCTACGGATGCGACGGGCCCTTCACCCACTATTATCTGCATGTGTACGAAGGTGTGAAGAAGGAGATGGATGTCATGGAGCTCTACAACTTTCCCTCCGAGGTGAAGGCGCAGGACGGCGACGAGCAGCTTTTTGAGCGTATGTGCCGCCAGTATCCTGAGACGAGGCTTCCCTCCGACGACCCCACGTCTTACGACAATACCGCCACCTTCACTGATTTTGTGCAGCGCTACAGCAATATGGCCCTTTGGGAGAAGATGGCGTTGCGCGGTGCCATGCTGACGCTCTTTTCCCGCTTTATGCGTGAGGCCACGCCGCGTTTCTGGTTGCAAAACGAGCGCCTGAGCCGGGTGATGAACTACATCCATTGCCACATCGACTCCGACATCGACGTGAAAACGCTGGCCGATGTGGCCTGCCTCTCGTCGCCTTATTTGATTCGTCTCTTCAAGCGTGAGGTCGGTATCTCTCCCATGCAGTACGTCAACCGCAAGAAGACGGAGCGCGCCCAGATGCTGCTCTGCACCACCGACAGCCCGGTCAAGGAAATCGCCTATGCCACAGGTTTCAGCGACCAGTCGTATTTCATCCGCCTCTTTCGCAAGATATGCGGTTTCACGCCGCAGGAATACCGCCGCCGCATGAGGGCCTCCAAATAGACGGCTGCCCTTCGTCTTTCATTCCTTTAGTTTTGATTCTTACCGGCTCAGTCTGCGGCTCACACCGTTCTTCACCTCGATGTAGAGGCCGCTGGCGGGTGCCTTGAGCAGGCGTATGCCCGAGAGTGTGTAGTAGGCGGCAGGGGAGGCTGCCTGCTGTGTCTTTGCCGTCAGTTCGCCCACGGCATCGGGCACTCCGTTGTCGCCCAGATAAAACAGGCGGATGTTGTCAAACTTGAAGTTGTTGCCGCCATAGTCTGCCAGTCTCACGCCTACCGTCATATCCGTTTTCTCCGTCAGTTCGAAGTCGAGACTTGTGTCGGCATTGCCCTCATGCTTCATCTCTGCCGTCATGTCGCCGGCAAACAGCAGGGCACCGTCGGCATTGCACATACTGTACGCCGTCAGGCGGTATTTTCCGGCCGGCAGGTTGTACACCGTCTGGCTCACGCTGCGGTTGCTCAGTCGGCCGCTCCCCTGCCAGTTGTTCATGTAGAGCTTGTTGTCGCAGCCGGAGAGATAACCCTTTTCGATGACGCCTTCTCCCTCCGAAACCCATGCGATGGGCTTGGCCTGCTCGTCGTAGCGCTCGAAGCTCGGGTTGTTGATGAGATACGATATGTTGAGTGGATTGGTTTCCGTCGCCTTCTCCGGTTTGTCATACTGCTTCATCCAGTCGGTGCGCAAGATGCGGTAGATATCCATGTGTGCTGCTGCGTTTTCCGATTTGTTGGCTGCGAATTCCTGACCGTCTTCCACGACATTGTCCCACGCACCTACATAGGCCCCGGATGTGACGTTCTTCAGTGTCCATCCTTTTTCCTCGTCATACCCGGGCATTACGAAGGCGAGCCTGCGGTTGCTGTCATTGTCTCCCTTCGAACCGCCGAAGTCGCTGTATGTCTGCCACACGGTTCTGCTCCAGCCTTCGGTACGGAATTGGCGGTTTTGTTCTGCCACGCAGGTCAGTATCCAGTTTGTAGCTCCTGACCCTGCGGCAGGTTTGCCGTCGGTGTCGAAGGCTTCTATCATCCATGCGTCGCAGGTATTTTTGCACGGGTTGCCGTTTTTGTCGTAAGCCATCACATACACGTTGCCCCAGTTTTTGCCGTTGTCATCGTGCATCCGGGCCACTACGGGCAGTTCCTCATTATGCTCCACGAAGGCGAAATAGTATTCGTCGAAGTTCATATCTCCGCCTATGGCATCCATCTTCTCCCATCCTCCTTCCGCGAGTTTCTCTCTCACGGGGCGAAGGTCCTCTTCTGCAACGCTGTAGAATACCGTCTTGATGGCGCGGAATTCCTGCTGTGCGCTGCCGTTGTTCATATCGGCCTGCCATCCCAGGAAGTAATCCCCGGCCTCTTCTATTTCCACATACAGTCCGTAGAGATCGCTGCCCTCCTTGGCGGTGTTTACCTGATAGCAGGCCACACTCTTCCCGGGGATGTCGTCTGTGGCGAGCAGTTCCCTGGAGACAAACTGCCACACTTTGTCGTTGCAGCCGTAGAGTGAGTTGTAGGCTGCGCCGAAGTAGTAGATGTCCTTGTCCAGATGCACCTTACGATAGATGCGGGCATTGCTGATATCGCCCTTATTGGCGCCGCGGTCGTCCCACACGCCGATGGATATGCCCCTTTTGTTGCCGTAGTTGTCCAGTCCGTTGCGCACACCCTCACCGCCTTTGTCTATGCTGTAGTTTTCCGAGATCCAGTTGTCGAGCTTGCCGTAGCGGCCGCCCAGCGTTCCTGAGAAGTTCTCCGCCTCAACGAGCACGTCGGAGGTAAGGTTCTCATCCACCGTGCGGTTGAACGCACCGCCTGCGTTCCGCCCCTTGCTCATGAAGTCCTGATAGGCTTCACGCAGGCTGTTGAGTGCTGCGCTTGCGGCATCCTCGTCCGATGTGTCCGCGGTTTTCGCCTGTGCCAGCACCTCTTTCAGCAGGGCCAGGGCTGTGGCGCTGTACTTGCCCGTGTTGATGTCGCTGCAGCCGGGTTCCATTGCTGCGCACACGGCCTCTGTCTCGTTTATGGCCTGAGCGAGCAGTTCGCCGCTGCTTTGCTGCCCCTCTTCGAATGTGATGCGCATCACGGGTGCTATGCTGTTGCTGTGGTCGCCGGGTATGTTCACGGTGAGCCCTCCGGCATCCTGACTGAACGTCACGCTTCCGTAGCCCAGCAGTTCCACATCCTTCACCTCACCGCTGTAGCTCTCGGCCATCACGGAGAAGGCCTTGAGGGTGAAGCCGCCCGCAGCGGGCCAGCGCATGACGGTGGCATATACCTTGCCGTCCTTCTGCACGTAGCGCACGTCTTTATTGGAGTAGTTGTTGCCTTCATTGAATCCCTGTTCGTTGATGGGGTTGACGGCTTCTGCCAGCGGCCCCTCGCCGAAGGTCTTCCAGGGGCGTGTGCCGTAGATGCTCTCGCTGTTGACATCCATCCAGGCCTTGATGCCGGCCAGCACGTTGCGCTCCTTCTGGTCTATGGTGCCGTTGCCGCGGATGGGCACGGAGAGCAGCAGGTTGCCGTTTTTGGAGACGATGTCCACGAGCATGGATACCACCTGCTCTGCGCTCTTGTAGTTGGTGTTGTTGATGTTGTAGTGCCAGTCGCCTATGCAGGTGCAGGTCTGCCAGTATTTGGCCTGCGGCCGGTCGGGTATGCCTCGTTCCACATCCCACAGCAGGGCTTCCTTCTGTGCCTCGTTGAGTATCTTGCCCATCGTCACCACCTGCTGCTGTCCCCCGTGCTGTGCGGCGCTGCTGTTGTAGAAGTGCTGCAGGATGTTGAGGCCGATGCTCTCGTCGCAGCCGTAGAAGGGCAGCACCGTGTCGTCGAAGTATAGCATGTCGGGCGCGTAGTCGTTGATGCACTGCAGCACGCGGTTCTGAAACTTCATCTTGTAGGCCTGCGAGGGCAGTGCGGCACCGTTGCCCCAGGCCCACTGGCTGTGTATGGTGCCGCTGTTCTCCCATCCGGAGGAATGGGGGTGGTTTTGTGCGTAGAGCTCCTGCGGGTCGTAGCCTTCCCACCACTTGCCGGCTCCGTCGGCCTTCGTCAGATTGCCGTCAAAGTTTGTCGAGGGCTCCAGCCAGGTCCATGCGTGGCTGGCGTGCATCGACACACCTAGAGGCAGTCCGTTCTTCTTGCATGCGTCGCTCCATCCCTTCACTATGTCGCGCTTGGGGCCAATGTTCACGGAGTTCCACTCCTGATAGGGCGAGTCCCACAGGTCGAAGTTGTCGTGGTGGTTGCCCAGTGTCATGAAGTAGCGAGCGCCCACACTCTTGTAGAGTGCTACGAGTTCTTCAGGGTCCCATTGCGATGCTGTCCAGTCGCGTATGAGTTCCTTGAGGCCGTACACGGCGGGATTGCCGAAGTGGCTCACGTTCCAATTGTACTGTCCCGAGCCCTGATAATACATGAAGCGGGCATACCAGTCGCCGTCCTCGGCCTGGCACTGCGGTCCCCAGTGGGCCCAGATGCCGAACTTAGCGTCCTTAAACCATTCGGGGCATTCCCATCCTGCCACGCTTTCCCATGTGGGCTCGAAGGGCCCGTCCTGCTTCACAGCAACGTTCTCTGCGCGTACATTAGTGATAAGCAACGTTGCCAGGAGCAGCAAAAATGTCATTTTTTTCATCTTAATTAAGTGTTCGATATGTTTTTTTTGATGTAATCCGGTGCAAAAGTACGGGTTTTGTATTGTTTTTGCTGTCAAAATATTGATAAGGAATAGGACAAAATTGACAATTGGCTTCAATTCTGCGGTGTTTATGGCGAGATGTTATTTTTGTGCTATGACTCGCTATAAATGTGCTATTCCTTTGGCGGCGAAACACCTAATTTTGCAACTTGAAATCTATAAACGTTTAATTTTTTGGTTTTATGAAGCTCTTTTTACGAATGATTTGTGCTGCCATGCTGCTGGGACTCTGTGTCGTGCCGGCGACAGCGCAGCGCGCTGATGTCTATGTATGGGTATCGACTGTAGGTGACAATATGGCTGACGGGACGGAAACGGCCCCTCTGGCCAGTGTGCAACAGGCACTGGCGAAGGTGAGAGCCCTGCGCGAGACGGCCGATCCGGAGACACTGGGAGATGTGCATATCGTCCTGCGCAGTGGCACTTATCGTCTGACGGAGACCCTGCGCCTGACGGCCGAAGATTCGGGTACGCCCGCGTCGGCCACCATTATCGAGGCAGAAGCGGGCGGAACGGTCGTGCTGAGCGGCGGTGCCGAAATCACAGGCTGGCAGGCGCAGGGCGACGTTGAAGGTTTGCCTTCTGTGGCGCAAGGTCAAGTGTGGGTGGCAGAGGTGCCGTGCGTCGGCAGCACGGCAGTTCCTTTTCTTCAGATGTGGATAGGTAACAACAAGATGCGCCGTGCCGGCACGTTTGACGGTAAGACGCTGCCCCGCATTATCTCTGTTAACAAAGAGAGGGGAGAACTCATCGTGCCGCGTCCGGCACAGACATTCGCCCGTCCCGACCGGGTGGAGATGACCATCATTCAGGACTGGGTGACGAATGTGATGCGTGTGGAGCGCATCTCGACTGTCGCCGACCGTAGCGTGTTCACCTTCAAGCAGCCGGAGAGCGGCATTGAGTTCAAGCGTCCCTGGCCAATTCTACGTGCCGATGCCAGCAGTTCCACCAACCACATGTTCTATCTCTCCAATGCCATTGAGCTGCTCAATCATCCGCAGGAATGGTTTTGCGACACGGATCAGGGTCTGGTCTATTATTGGCCTCGCTCGGGTGAAACGCCCGCGACGACCGTTGCCGTGGTTCCCCTGCTCGAAACGCTGGTCTCCGTGGCAGGTGACGGGTCGGACAAAGTGGAGCATGTCGCCTTCAAAGGCCTCACATTTGCCCACAGTGCATGGCTTCGTCCGTCCCTGCAGGGACACGTGCCGTTGCAGGCCGGTCAGTGGCTCTACGATGCCTACACCGACAAGGACTCCCGTGCCGGCAATGTGGCATGGGTGGGGCGTCCTGCCGCTGCTGTCAGCGTGAGCGACGCCGGCAATGTGTCGTTCGAAGGGTGTAATTTCCGCCAGACGGCATCGACAGCCATCGACTTTGTCCGCGGCACACGTCAGACCGTTGTGAGAGGTTGCACGTTCAGCGACGTTGGCGGCTCGGCTGTGTTGGCCGGTTATTTCGGCGACGAAACCTTTGAAGCCCACGAACCGTATAATCCTGAAAACACCGACGAGGTGTGTGACGGCATCACCATCGACAATAACTATATCGCTCATCCTGCCACCGAAGACTGGGGCACGCTGGGCATTTGCATCGGCTATGCCTCCAACGTCAATATCACGCACAACGAAATCTACGACACGCCATACACGGGCATCAGCATGGGGTGGGGATGGACCAAGGAGCAGAACTGTATGCACGACAACCACATACAGGCCAACTACATCCACAGCTTTTGCAATCAGATGCGCGACGGAGGAGCCATTTACACACTGTCTTCGCAACCAAATTCTTCGATTGAGAACAATCGCATTGAGGATGTCGGACATCCGCAGTTCAACCCGATCATGTGGGAAGGCATGGCTCATGCTCAGTTTGACCTCTACACAGATGAGGGTTCCGACTACTTTACTGTGAAGAACAACTGGTGCGAACGCGGTGAGATTTCGAAGAATCAGAACGGCGGTCATAACGTCTGGGGAACGAACAACAACACTGTCGCCGAAGCCATTAAGCAGGCTGCCGGACTGGAGGCGGAGTATGAGCACATCAAGCAGTTTGTTGTCGAGCAAAACCTTGCTCCGCTCGACTCCGTTATTGATGAGTCCGAAACGGCGCAGACGCTCGCCTATCCCACACCGAAAAGCGCAGGCACGCCTGTCAGCCAGCTCATCGACGGAGAAGAATATGTCATTCAAAACAGCAATACGACCCTTGAGCGCCGCAACTTGTATTGGGAATGGGGTCTTTATCTCCGCACGCGCAGCGACGGCTGTCTTGACGATGTGACGTTCGTCGCCCACAAGCATGAGGCGGAGGGGCAGACCTGGTGGTCGTTTGAAATCACTTCGGCCACGGGCCGCGGCAAATTCATGGGGCGTTCAAACGGGTCTAACGTTCAGTTTTTTGATCAGGAAACACTTTGGACTGCCACCTACGAAGATACGGACTACAGCGGTTTCGTGCTGCTTATGCAGGGCGACACTCCGGGTGAAGGACATGAACTGACCATGAACGGCAGCGGCGACTGGGTTTGCAATTACACAGACGGCGCCACCACCGACAAGACGGCCAACACCACACACTGGTCGTTCGTCCGCACGGACGACCTCAGCAGTGATGCCGTCGATGCTTATAACGCAGCCAAACTGTGCCTCTATCAGTATCTTGTCGAAACGGCACAGATGTGTGAACGCGGTATTCCGGAGGCAGCCGAGACATACGACACCGTGATTGGGGTGTATAACAACGAGGGGGCCACGACCGGGGAGTTGCAGGCGGCAGCCAATACCATTAAAAGCGTCATAGCCGGGTCTGTCGTAAACTACAAGCAGGACATCCCTGCCACGTTTGGCATCGTGAATCCCAGTTTTGAGAACAATTCTGCCCAGCATGGCACCGACAGCTCCGTTCCTTTCGGTTGGACCATGACCCGGGACGGCTCTGTCGTCACATCGCCCTCCGACTGGGCCTGGTGTGGTGTCAACGGTGACGTGGACAATGGCGACGGGGCCCTCATCTGGGGTGTGTGGCACTGGGGCGCATACGGCAATATGGAGTTGTCGCAAACCGTTGCGGGATTGCCCAATGGCCGCTATCGTCTCACCGCACGCCTAATGAACAACCACACCGAGAACGGCAATCTTGCACGTATCTTTGCTGCCACCGGCAGTATGCTTGCAGGCACAGAGGGTGACTACACCACGTTGCCTGAAGGCGAAACGTGTTCGTTTGAAGGCGGATGGGCTTCGGGCGACCGCGACCTCAGTCATGTGTTTGCCGTCGAAGCCGACGTGACCGATGGCACACTGACGATTGGCGCACGCTCTAACGGCTTCTTCAAGATTGACGACTTTCGTTTGACATTCTTGGGAAACAAAGCCACGTCCGTTGCTGACGTTCCCGCTATCCGTCATCGGACATCCTCTGTTTATGACTTGACAGGTCGAAAAGTCAATGTGATGAAACGCGGCATTTACATCATCGACGGCAGGAAAGTGCTTCGGTGACGCCGTTCTGTAACAAAGTTGAATGCCCGCCGAGTTCCAGGAGGAGATGGCGCAGCTGGAGAAGTTCCTGAAATAATTGACAATTCGTGTAACCCCTTACAGGGGCCACTTCTTCAGTATCTCCTTCATTTTCTCGTAGTAGCCGTCAACGCCGAGGAGTGTAGCGCCGGAGGACCCACACTTTTTCTTAGCGCACAAACGCACAAACAAAGGCACAAAGCCCCGCCGGAGCTATCCGGCGGGCGTTTTTTACTTTTTTTCGTCCTAACGAAAATTCTCTGCACTCTAAACTATAAACTCTAAACTAAATTTCGTATCTTTGCAGCAACAGAACACAATTACGCAATGAAACAGTTTTACGCATGGACTCTGGCGCTGCTCGTCGGCGCACTATTCGGATGGCTCAGTCTTGACTGGCTCAATGCCACGCTCGACTTCGTAGCCACAGTGTACACCCGTCTCTTCCAATTCCTGGCTGTACCTACGCTGGTGCTCACCATAGCCACCACGCTGGCCTCCATCACCAAGGGGCAGGACATCGGACGCGTGTTCCGACGCACCATCACCTACACCCTGCTCACCACAGCGGCTGCATCGGCCGTAGGACTGGCGCTCTTCATCACCATAGCCCCGGGTGTGCTGCCCGAAGGTGTCGTATCGGCATTCGCCAGCGACGAGGTGATGGCCATGCGCCAAAACCCCAGCTACACGGAGCACATCCTGCGCATCGTGCCCAACAACTTCATCGCCCCCTTCCTGGCCGGTGACGTGCTCTCGCTGCTGCTCATCGCCTCGGCGGTGGGTTTGGCACTCAGCGTGATGCCCGCCTCGGACGGTCGCACGACGGTTATCAATTTCCTGCGCGGCATCCTGGACGTGCTGTTGACACTTATCCGCGCCCTCATACGCACACTGCCGCTGGCCATCTGCGCCTTCACCGCACTGCTGGTGGTGCAGATGCGCGACGGCATCGCCGCAGAGGCGCTGGGTCGCTACACACTGGTGGTGCTGGGCAGCAACCTGCTGCAGTTCTTCGTGGTGCTGCCGCTCTTCCTGCTTTCGCGCAGACTCAATCCGCTGAAGGTCTTGGGCGGTATGATGCCCGCCGTGCTCACAGCGCTCTTCACCAAGAGTTCCGTAGCCACCCTGCCTGTCACCGTGCAGTCGGCTGAGCAGCGTGTGGGTGTGAACCCCAAGATATCACGCTTCATCCTGCCTATCTGCACCACCATCAATATGAACGGCTGCGCCGCCTTCATCCTCATCACCTCACTCTTCGTGATGCAGCAGTCGGGCATCCAGTTGACGGGAGGCATGATGGCGCTGTGGTTCCTGCTGAGCATCATCTCGGCGGTGGGCAACGCCGGTGTGCCGATGGGTTGCTATTTCCTCACTTTCTCGCTGATGACGGGCGTGGGCGCCAATGTCGCCGTGCTGGGACTCATCCTGCCCATCTACACCGTAATCGACATGGTGGAGACGGCCGTCAACGTGTGGAGCGACAGTTGCGTCTGTGCTATGACGAACCATGATCTGCGGGGACTTGAAGAGGAAGACGCAGAGACTCAGAGAAACTTGTAGACCGTCTGGGTGAGACCGCGGACGGCGAGGTAGGAAAGGAAGGCGGCCCAGAGGCCGTGATTGCCGTAGAGCGGTGCCCACCACGCGTAGAGTGCGAAGAAGGCGACAAGGCCGGAGGCCATCGCAAGGAGCATGCCGCGGGTGTTGAGTTCGCCGATGAAGACGCCGTCCCACACAAAAGTGGCAACGCTGCACAGGGGGATGAGCAGCGTCCAGGGTTGATAGGCCATTGCGGCAGACACCACGCCGGCATCGTCGGAGAGGAAGAAGAGGAAACGGGGGCCAGCGAGGGCGTAGACAGCCGTGAAGAGACACACCATGCATGCACCCCAGATGAAAAGGCGGCGCACAGTGCTGCGATAGAGAACCTTGTCGCAAGCCCCGACGGCACGACCCACAATAGCCTCACCGGCAAAGGCGAAACCGTCCATGATATAGCTGTAGAGCATGAAAAACTGCATGAGCATGGTGTTTACGGCGAGTGCCGTGTCGCCGAACCCGGCTCCTGCGGAGATGAAGAAGAAATGGATGGCGATGAGGCAGAGAGTGCGCAGGAAGAGGTCCTTGTTGGTGCGGAAGAAACGCAGCATGCCACCGATATCAGAGATATCGCGCCAGACGAGTTCCCCGCGCAGATGACGGTAGCGCGCCCACCAGAAGGCGAGGGCCACGGCGAGACCCACGTATTGCGCCAGCACCGTGCCGAGAGCCACACCTTCGAGCTTCATGCCCAGCACGAAGACGAAGAAGACGGAGAGCGAGATGTTGACCACATTCTGCACAATGGCCACCCACATGGGAATGCGGGCATTCTGCATGCCGATATACCAGCCCGTGACGGCAAAGAGCAGCAGTGCGGCCGGTGCGCCCCAGATGCATATGTCGTAGTAGAGGAGAGCCAGCGAGGCTACAGCGTCCGAGGGACGGATGAGATGCAGGGCAAGCCATCCGACGGGATGGCGGAAGAGCAGCAGCAGCGCCGAGATGCCCAAAGCTGCCGTCACGCTGCGGCCGAGGCCCGTCATGATGTCGCGCGGGTCGTTGCGCCCGAAGGCTTGCGCCGTGTGTCCGCTGGTGCCCATGCGCAGGAAGGAGAACATCCAGTAGATGACATTGAAAAGCATGCCGCCAACGGCGATGGCACCCAGATATGCCACAGCCCCAAGATGGCCCGTGAGGGCGACATCCGCAAGTCCGAGCAGCGGCACCGTGATGTTGGAGAGAATGCTCGGAAGGGCGATGCGGAGTATCTCGCGGTTCAGAGCCATCCAGCTTCTTTATACCATTTCACCGTGGCGCGCACACCGCGCTCCAGCGGCCACTCCGGCCGGAAACCCAGTTCGCGGCGGGCGGGGGTGATGTCGCACTGCCAGTTGCGCTGGGTGAGTATGTTGTATTTGTCGTTGTTGAGCACGGAGAGTTTGCCCGTACGGTGCATCCACCAGTCGCCCACGGCGCAGATGACACGCATGAGAAGGAGCGGTGCCTTGATGTGGAGCACGCATTTGGTGCCCAGTTCCTTCTGCACGAGGTCGGAAAAAGTGCGGGAAGTGTATACCTCGCCGTCGGAGAGAAAATAGGCCTTGCCAAGGATATCCGGCGCCTCGAGAGCCTTGTAGACGGCCTGCACCACGTCGGCCACATAGATGAAGGTGATGTCCTGCGGTTTCCACCCGGCAGCGAAATCCACGTGTCCGGCGATGCTCTTCACCATCACGAAATAGTCTTTCTCACGGGGACCGTAGACACCCGTGGGACGCAGGATGACATAGGGGAACCTGTCCACAGGGAGCGTGCGCAGAAATTCCTCCGAGGCCCACTTGCTCTCGCCGTAGGCCGTATTGGGACGGGCCTCGTCGCTGAGGAGTATAGGTTTGTATGGCTGCTCCTCACGCACGGCGCCGAAGACGCTCAGGCTGCTCACGAAGACAAAGCGCCGGGGTACGAGGTCGGTCTCCATGAGAGCTTCCACAAGATGGCGCGTGCCCTCCGTGTTGGTGCGGAAGAAATCCTCCTTTCTGAGACATTTCGTGGCTCCGGCGGCGTGCACCACGTAGTCGAAGCGTCCGTACTGCCGTAACTGCTCTTTCAACTGCTCCTTGTTGCCCAGGTTTATCTCCGCAAAGCGTATGCGCGCGTCCTGAAGATAAGCCCTGCTGCTGGTGGAGCGCACTGCCGCCCACACCTCATAACCCCTGCGGAGACCTTCCTCCACGATATAGCTGCCGATGAAACCGCTGGCACCTGTCACAAGTATCTTAATCATATCCTATGTTTTTCAGAATAACGTTATGCTCTATTCTCCGTCACTGCAGAAAAAGCCTCCGGCAGGTAGTCCGTAAGGGATGATGCCGTGACGCAGTATTCCGTGAGGGCCTCAGTAGCCGCATCGCCCGCCAGAGCATGGAGGGAAACACCCAGCAGGGCAGCCTCCAGAGGGGAATACCCCTGAGCCAGCAGTGCTGCAATGATGCCCGTGAGGACGTCGCCGCTGCCGGCCGTTGCCATACCGCTGCCGCCCCACGGACACAGATACGCCTCCTCCTGCGGGCAGTGAGGAGGGAGAACGAGGGTGGGGTGGCCCTTCATCACAGTGACGAAGCGCGAGAGACTGATGCCCGCACGGCGAAGACGCTCCAGTTCACCTCCGTGGGGAGTGAGTATGGCGTTGTCGGGCACATCGTCTGCCCACTCGGGGTGCTGCGCCAGAATGTTGAGCGCATCGGCATCCAGGACGAGCGGACCTTTGCCCATCCTGAGTAACTGTGCGTGAAAAGCCTTTGCCGTCTCCTTGTGAGTGCCGAGTCCCGGACCTATCGCAACGGCATCGTATTCATCCACATTGATTGCCCGGGAGAAACGCTCCTCGGAAACATCATGAAGCAACACAGCTTCCGGAACGGAGGTCTGCAGGATGTCGTTGTTGCGGCGGGGAATGTGGACGCACACCTTGCCCACACCGCTGCGGAGACAAGCCCGCGCGGCCAGTACGGAAGCTCCTGCCATGCCCCACTGCCCGGCAATGATGAGTGCCTGCCCGAATGTGCCCTTGTGACCGTCAACGGGGCGCTCGCGAAGGAGCTTACGGAGTAATTGAAGTGTGATTGTTGTCATTTCAGTGACAAAAGTACAAAAAAAGAGCGATATCTGCGATAATTATCTTAACTTTGCCTGCAAAAAGATGAAAAAGACGCTATTACTTCTCGTTTGTATGTGCTCCTGTGTATTTGTTTCGGGGCAGGTGCTGTCCGTCATCGGTGATTCCTATGTGGCCAACCACCGCGCACCGAAATCCGAAAGCTGGCACGCCAAGTGGGCGGCGCAGAACGGTTATGAGTACCAGAACGTGGGTCGCAACGGCGGCTGCGTGGCATTCGACCGCACACGCGACGGCTTCGGTCCCTCGATGATGGTGCGCTATCGCCAACTCTCACCCGAGGCCGCCATAGTGCTGATTATCGCCGGTCACAACGATGCCGACAAGTGCAGGGACAATAAGGATTCTGTGGCAATGTTTGCCGACTCGCTGTCTGTGCTCGTCGACCTTATCCGCCGGCAGTGCCCGAAGGCGAAGGTGGGATACGTCACACCATGGGCGGTGGACCGTCCCGGTTTCAGGGAGATCCGCAATGCCATACTGCGCGTATGCAGGAAGAAGAAGGTGCCCGTGCTCGACAACTTCAGGAAGGACTGCCCCGTACGCGTGCTCGACGACGACTTCCGCCGCCGCTATTTCCAGGCACCGAATGATAAGGCGCACCTCAACGCTGCGGGGCACGACCTGTATCTGCCGTACGCCTCTGAGTGGATGAAACTGTTTTAGGAAAGCATCACTCCGCAGAATCCGCACAGAATACCGAAACCGCAACCGGCCAGCACCTGAGCGAGCGTGTGCTGCAGCAGAACCATACGCGAGGACATCACACATCCGGCCAGAAGAAGCAGCAGACAGAGCCACCACGTGGGATTATAGTTAAGTATCAAGCCGTAAGCCACCAGCGCGCCGATGGCCGCACCGGCAGCAGCGGAGTGCATACTTATCTTCCACCAAATATTTATTATCACACAACCGCACTGCAGCAGCAGCGAAGCGCTTATCAGGGCACCCGCGAACGCCGGCATGTGGAGCCGTTCGATGATGGAGTAGCAGCACATATACGATGCGATGTGAAGGATGTAAGGCACGAAACGACGGCGGCGGTGACTCAGTTCGGCTGCCGACCATCCGTGCATCTTACGGTAGAGTATGACACCGACCCACGGGAGCAGCACCGTGAAGATATACACTATCGCCAACAGCCACAGTTTGAACAACCAAGGCAGCAGCGACAGATATGTCATAGTGAGCATCACCAGGAATCCCACAAACGGATAGTATGTGGGGCGGAACAGCAACGACACGATGCGCGCAAGCGTCAAAACATCAAAGGAACGCGGTCTTTTCATCTTCTTAAACGTGCTGGTGGAAAACCAAGCGCCTCGCGGTATTTTGCCACCGTACGGCGCGCTATCTCATATCCTTGCTGCTGCAGCAGGCCGCACAGGCGGTCGTCACTCAAAGGCGCGCTCTTGTTCTCAGCCTCTATGAGTGCCTGAAGAGCCTGTTTCACCTTGCGCACGGAGACCTCTTCTCCGTCTTGAATGCTGCTGCCCGAGAAGAACCATTTCAGGGGATACATCCCATATGGTGTATCCACGTATTTCGACGAAGTGACTCTGGACACCGTGCTGAGATCCAGCCCGGTTTTCCCGGCCACATCCTCAAGGCGCATGGGACGCAACAGTGCCTCGTCACCTTCCAGGAAGAAGGGTTTCTGGAGACGTATGATTGTCTTCATCACGGAGAGCATGGTCTCACGCCTCTGTGCCAGCGCATCGACAAACAGCTGCCCCTTCTCCCTGTAGGAGCGCACGAACGACTCGCTCTCGCCGTCGCCTCCGTCACCAGGAATCTCATCGCTCACCTTCACAGAAGGTACGTCGCCCTGATTGAGCGACAGGTGTATCATGCCATCTTCGTCTATTTCTACGATGAAATCCGGCTTTATGGTTTGCATCTGACGGTCCATCACGTCATTTAGATTGCCTCCGGGACGGGGATTCAGGCGTTGCACTTCGCGCCGCAGATGCTCCACCTCCGAATCCGTGAGGTGCATCCTCTCCTGGATGCGGTCCCACCGCTTGTTGGTGAAATCGTCCCAGCACAACTCAAACACGCCGCGAAGCTTCTCGCTGGGATGTTGGAGCAGGAGGCACTCCTTGAGGTTGCGGGCACCGATGCCGGGCGGATCGAACTGCTGCAGCACGCCCAAGAGGCGCGTCACTTCCGGTTCTGTAGCGGGTATGCTGTGGTATATCTCTAATTCGTCCACAATCTGCTGCATCGGCTTGCTGATAAAGCCGTTGCCGTCCAGCGAACCGATGAGGTATTCCAGTATCTCGCGCTCTTCGTCGGTGAGTTCGTATTCGCCCATCTGTTCCGTGAGACTCTCGTAGAACGACTGCGTGTCACCACGCTCTCCCACGTCGTACGACAGCGATGATCGGCTCTGCTTGGTCCTTGTGCTGCGTCGCTTCTCCAGCCAGGGATTCTCTATGCACTCCGTCTCCACTCTCTCACGGAGTTCGTCCAGAGAAAGCGACGTGAGTTTTGCCGCCAGCAGCTGCTGCGGCGTGAGCCAGAGTCTCTGTTCCTGAGTCTGGCGCTGCGTCTGCGTCTGTGTCAGTGTGAGCTTCTGGGACATCAGTCTCTGATGAGTTTGTAATCCAGCTGCTTGCGATAGAGGTCAGCCCTTGCTACCTGTATCTTCACCTGGTCGCCCAGGCAGTACTGGCGGTTGGTGTGGCGTCCTCTCAGACTGTAGCTCTTCTCGTCGAATTCAAAGTAGTCGTCGCCAAGGTCGCGCAGAGGCACCATACCCTCGCACTTGTTCTCGTTTACCTCAACGTAGAGACCGTATTCCGTCACACCGGAGATAGTGCCCTCGAAGACTTCTCCCAGGCGGTCTCTCATATACTCCACCTGCTTGTATTTGATGCTGGCGCGCTCGGCTTGGGCTGCCAGTTGCTCCATATCGCTGGAGTGGTCGCAGAGTTCTTCGTACTTCTCGCGGTTGGCATTACGTCCGCCGGTGGCATAGCGCGTCAGGAGACGGTGTACCATCAGGTCGGGATAGCGGCGTATCGGTGACGTGAAATGCGTGTAGAAGGGGAACGCGAGTCCGTAATGGCCGATGTTGTGGGTGGAATAGCGTGCTTTCATCATGGCACGCAGTGTAAGCAGTTCTATCACGTTCTGCTCCTTCTTTCCTCTCACGTCCGCCATCAGGTGATTGATGCTGCTGCTCATGCCCTTGGTGTCGTGGCCTACTTTGAACTTGTAGCCGAACTTCATTACGAAATTCGACAGATTCGCCAGTTTTTCGGGGTCGGGCGACTCGTGGATACGATACACGAATGTCTTCTCACCGGACTTCTTTCCCTTCTGATGTGTCTGTTTGCCGATACTCTCCGCCACGGTGCGGTTGGCAAGCAGCATAAATTCCTCGATGAGTTTGTTGGCATCCTCGCTCCTTTTGAAATACACGGAAATGGGTTTACCCGTTTCGTCTATCTCAAAGCGCACCTCCGTGCGGTCGAAATCCACACTGCCCGCTTCGAATCTCTTGGCGCGCAGCACTTTGGCGAAACGGTCCAGCTGGCGCAGTTCCTCTGCGTAGTCACCGTCCTTTCCCTCAAGTATTTCCTGCACCTCCTCGTAGCAGTAGCGGCGGTTGCTGCGGGTTACGGTGTGTGCCAGGTGCCAGTCCTTCACATCTCCCTTCTGGTTTATCTTGAAGATGACGCTGTAAGTCAGTTTGTCCTCGTCGGGACGCAGCGAACATATTAGATTGCACAGACGCTCCGGCAGCATCGGTATGGTGCGGTCCACCAGATAGATACTCGTGGCCCTCTTCTGGGCCTCCTTGTCGATGATGCTGCCTTCCGGCACGTAGGCACTCACGTCGGCGATATGCACACCTACCTCCCAGAGGTTCTCCTTCAGCTGACGTATGGAGAGTGCGTCATCGAAGTCCTTGGCATCGCGCGGGTCGATGGTGAAGGTGAGCACTTCACGCATGTCTTCCCTGCGCTCGATTTCCTCCAGAGGTATCTCGGCCGGTATCTTCTCGGCAGCTTTCTCCACAGCAGCGGGATAGACGTACGGCAAACCGTACTCCGCCAATATGGCGTGCATCTCCGCATTGTTCTCACCCGTATGGCCGAGCACATCCACTACTTTGCCTATGGGGTTCTTGGCGTCGTCAGGCCATTCCACAATCTTTACCACTACCTTGTCACCGTTTTTCGCTTTCTTGAGATTGGGGCGTGGGATGAAGATGTCGTTGGCCAGTGTGCGGTCTTCCGTTAGCAGGTAGGCGTATTCTCTGTTTACCTGCAGTGTTCCCACAAACTGCTTGTCGGCACGCTCCAGTATCTCGATGACGCGTGCCTCCCTCACGTGGTTCTTGCGGCGTGCCATCATTGTAATGCGCACCTTGTCGCCATCCATCGCACGCATGGAGTTGCGCTCCGCCACGAGGATGGGTTCACCGCCGTCGTCGGGTGTCACGGTGTTCTTTCCGTTAGCCTTGCGGCGGAATACACCGTCCATCACTTGCGACACGACATTCAGCTGGTAGCAGTATTTGGGGTTTTCCTTGATGTAGTCGCCAAGGAGCAAATCCTGAATGACATCCTTCGCTAACATCTTGGCCGGTGTGGATGTCAGTGCCAGCGTGTGGCAGATGGTCCTGATATCGAACGACATACCGGGGTGGTTCTGGAAGAGCTCCACCATCTCGGTCATCAAGTCTTTTTTTCTTATGCGGCGCACGCCCGTCTTCTTTCTTCCCATAGTATTATTTCCTTATAGCGGCCAGTACCTGCTCGCCATGTATCTTTGTCTTGATTTCCTTGGGGGTGAATATCTTCTCGATGATGCCGTCTTCGTCGACCAGATAGGTGGTGCGCAACGTGCCTATCGTGCGACGGCCGCATGCCACCTTCTCGCCCCAGCATCCGAGTGTCTGCAGCAGCATCGTCTTGGTGTCGGCAATGAGCGGGAACTCCAAGGAATAGGTGTCAGCAAATTTCTTCTGCAACTCAGCACGGTCCTTCGACACTCCGATGATGTCGTATCCGGCAGCGGCCAGTTCCGCTTTGTGCTCCTGCAGAGAGCAGGCCTCTGCGGTGCAACCGCTGGTGTTGGCCTTCGGATAACTGTACAATACCAGCTTCCTGCCCAGATAATCACTGCGCTTCACTTCCTTACCGTTCTGGTCGGTACCAAGAAAGTCGGGAATTCTGTCTCCTACAACCATATTTTATTCCTCCTTTTTTTATGTTTTTCAACGCAAAGATAATAAATAATCTCCACTTTCCCTCATTTTCCCAAACTCTTTAAACTTTAAACTTTAAACTTTAAACTAAAAACCGTACCTTTGCCGTGGATTATGAGTGGCCTACCAGTAAAATCCGAGCGTGCCAACACAATAACCCACCTCCTCGGCTCGCTTTTTGCCCTGTCATCCATCTGGATGGTGTGGCCTGCTGTGCATCACAGTTGGCAGATGGCCTTCGGAGTGTTGTTTTTCATTGTCGGCATGTTTATCATGTTTGCCCTGAGCACGTCCTACCATTGGGTGCATCCGGGGCGCGCAAAGCGTGTCATGCGCATCTTTGACCACATCGGTATCTATGTCATGATAGCCTGTTCCTATACCCCGATCTGCGTGGCTGTAGTGGGAGGATGGCTCGGATGGACTATCTTCGCTGTGCAGTGGATAGCCGTTATCGGTGGCATATTTTATAAGGTGTTTGCCATGGGGCGCTTCCCAAGGCTTTCACTGGCGATATATCTTGTGATGGGCTGGAGTGTGCTGTTGGTGTTTAAACCGGTGATGTCTCACCTCTCTCCTCTGTCGATAGCCTTTCTGGTCACCGAGGGATTGCTCTATTCTGCCGGCACGTGGTTCTTTGCTCACGACGACAAGCGCCATTTCCACGCTATCTGGCATATTTTTGTGCTTCTCGGTTCGATGGCCCATTGGAGCGTGGTGCTGTGCATCCTGCTGGAACAATAAAAAAATCAGCAATTCGAGATACTCTCAAATTGCTGACTTTTAGTGAGTGGACCAGCTTGGGCTTGAACCAAGGACCTCCAGATTATGAGTCTGTTGCTCTAACCAACTGAGCTACAAGTCCGACACCCTTACTCGGGATTCGGGGACAAAAGTACAAAAAAAAGTTGATATAGACCAACAATCTCCTATTTTTTTTGTACCTTTGCTCTATGTTTGCTGCAACAATAGGCTTCTTTGACGGTGTTCATCGCGGACATCGCTGCTTAATAGAGCAATTAATGGCCCTCGCTTTGGAGCGTCGGCTGGATACGCTTGTCATCACGATGAGAGAGCATCCCCGTGTGGTGATACAGAGCGAATATGTGCCCCATCTGCTCACCACAGCGGAGGAGAAAGTGCGGCTGCTGGAGGAAACCGGTGTCACACGCATCGACATCATTCCCTTCGACAAGGATACCGCTTCCCTCACGGCACTGGAGTTTATGGAAAGGGTGCTGAAACCGAAGGGCGTCAGCATCCTGCTGATGGGCTACGACCATCGCTTCGGGCACGGCGAAGCAGCCTTTGAGGACTATGTGCGTTGGGGAAAGCAGTGCGGCATAGGGGTGGTGCGCGCTCACGAACTGGAAGGGCAGCACGTATCATCCACCGCGATACGCACTCTCCTGTCGCAGGGCAGGGTGGAGGAGGCCGCCGCCCTTCTGGGGCACGCATATCTCTTGAGCGGCAAGGTGGTGGAAGGCTATCATGTGGGGCATCAGCTGGGATTTCCCACGGCGAATATCTTCATCACTCCGGAAAAGGTGATGCCGCGCAGGGGAGTGTATGCCGTGCGCACGAATCACGGGCCCGGTATGCTCAATATCGGCACGCGCCCCACAGCCGCCAACGGAGACGATGTGTCGGTGGAGGTGCATCTCATCGATTTCTCGGGTGATCTTTACGGACAGCAGCTCTCGCTGGAACTGCTCACCTTCATACGTGAGGAGCGGGCTTTCGACTCGCTGGAGCAGCTGAGGGAACAGTTGCAGCGTGACAGGGCTTTCGTAATGAACCTGAGATAAAAAAAAGGGATGCCTCACGGCGTCCCTTTTTTTCAGACAAAATGTGTCTTTCGGTTTGTTTAAGATTGATTGGTTCAGTATAGAAAAAGTGTATCTTTCTTTTCTGCAGCTGCCGAACTCTGCGGTGTGAGCACCTGCTGCATCTCACCGAATTCGGCATCCGGGTTCTCCACAGCTTCTGCTGTAGGAGCCTTGCTGTCGTCGCCCACTCCCATGCTCATACTGGCCGCCATGCCTATGCACAGCACAATAGCCACAGAGGCGGCGGCGCGATAGAACGGACGGAAATTAATCTTCCTGGCGCGTTCGTTGCAGCAAGCCTCGAAAGACATCTCGGGAGCGTGCTCCTGGCGCATCTGCTCCTGAACGACGAAAAGAGCCTTGTAGCCGGCCAGATGTGCAGGCACGCTCTCATTTTGGAAGAAAGCACGCAGAATCTGCTCCTCCTGCACTGTGGTCTCTGCCTTGAAATAGTTCTCAAGCAGCTCTTCGATGTACTTGTAGTCTTTCATAACCATAACGTATGACGAATGAGAGGGAGAAAAGTTACACCCCAATCAAACTTTTTTTCACTTTTTCTCTTCCGCGATGCAGATAAACCTTCACCTGCGACTCGGAAATCTGTAAGATATCTGCTATTTCTGTGTATGTCTTTCCTTCAATATCACGCAGTTGCATGATACTGCGCTGTATTTCCGGAAGACGGTCCATTGCCTCTCTGACAATGTGCATCTTTTCCTCCAACTCCATTTGCTGGTCGGTGCTTGCGGCTAGTGCAGCATCACGCTCTGCGTCCAAAGCCACCGTGTTGCGTCCGGAGCGTTTCAGGCGGTCGAGTGAGAGGTTGCGCACAAGACGCAGTGTCCAGGCCTCGATGCTGTTGATAATTGAGAAGTTGTCGCGTTCGCGCCAGAGTCGTTCCATTGTGTCCTGCACCACATCCTCTGCTTCTTCCTGTGAGAGTGTGATGCGGTGGGCCAGTCGGAACATCTTGTCGCGCAGCGGCCAGATGTGTTCTTTAAAGATGTATGACTGATCCTTGTTCATGCTCAAGGTCACTCCAGTGGGTAATGACCACTTCGTTCACTCCGCCCTTGAGGCTTGCGAAGGCATTTTCCAGTTTCGGTAGCATGCCGCCGCTCACGACACCCTCGCTTTTCAACGTGGCGAACGATGCCTCGGAGATGTCGCGGATGACGCAGTTGTCGTCGTCTGCATCGCGCAGGACTCCGGGTTTCTCAAAGCAATAGGTCAGTGTCACCTTGAAGTACGGCACCAGCGCTTTCGCCGTTTCTGCAGCGATGGTGTCGGCATTGGTGTTGAGCAGATGTCCCATTCCGTCGTGGGTCAGTGGAGCGACAACGGGCACAGCGAGAGGTGTGTGCCTGATTAATGAAGCCAATGCCTCACCGTCCACACCGTCCACATCACCAACCCATCCGTAGTCCACCATCTCCTCGTGACCGTCCTCGAAACGTACCTTCTTGAGAGGACGCTTGTGTGCCCGGATGAGATTCATGTCGGCACCGGTGAGGCCGATGGCATTCACGCCGAGTGCCTGCAGTCGTGCCACCAGCGACTTGTTGACAAGTCCGCCGTAGACCATCTGCACCACGCGCAGCATCTCCTCGTCGGTAACGCGCCGCCCTTCCACCATGTGTGTCTCGATGCCCAGCTGGACAGCCATCTTAGTGGCGGAACGCCCGCCGCCGTGCACCAACACCTTCGGGCCTTCGATTGCGGCAAACTTCTGCAGGAGTGCCGTGAGCATCTGCTCGTCTTCTACGACAGCTCCGCCCACTTTCACGATATTCACTTTATTCAAGATAGGTGTATCCATATAATCCGGAACGATAGTTAGAGATGAATTCCTTGCCCTCGGCTTCGGTGATTTTGCCGTCCTTGATTGCTTTCGATACCCATATCTCAAGGCGTCGCACGAGTTTCTTCGGTTCGTACTGAACGTATTCCAGCACATCGGCCACCGTCTCGCCGTCTATCACTTGGTCGATATTGTAGCCCTTGCCGTCTTCGCTGACTGACAGATGTACGGCATTGGTGTCGCCGAAAAGGTTGTGCATATTACCGAGAATTTCCTGATATGCTCCCACGAGGAAGACGCCGATATAATAGTGTTCCTCGGCTTTCACTTCGTGCAGCGGCAGATATGATGTCTGCTGCACACCATTCACGTAGGCCGTGATTTTGCCGTCGGAATCACAGGTGATATCCTGCAGTTGCGCGGAGCGTGTGGGCTGCTCGTCCAGCCGCTCGATTGGCATGATGGGGAACAGCTGGTCGATGCCCCATGAGTCGGGCATGCTCTGGAAGAGCGAGAAGTTGCAGAAGTATTTGTCCGACATCTGCTTGTCAAGCGAACGCAGTTCGTCGGGTACGTGCTTCTGATGGTGTGCCAGTTCTGCTATTTCATGCGAGATGGCCCAATATAGGCTCTCTATCTGTGCGCGGGTTTTGAGGTCGATGATGCCGTGCGAGAAGAGTTCCAGGGCTTCTTCGCGTATATCCTGTGCGTCGTGCCAGTCCTCCAGCATGCTTCGTGGAGAGAGCTTGTCCCAGATGTCGGTGAGTTCGTGCACCAGTTTGTGGTCGTCATCTCCGGGTTCGAAGTCCTCCGGCATACGGGGCGCAGAGACACTCTCCAGCACGTCGAGTATCAGCACCGAGTGGTGGGCAGACAGCGAGCGTCCGCCTTCCGAGATAATATTCGGGTGGGGGATGTTGTTTTTGTTGGATGCCTCGACAAAAGAGTAGAGACAGTCGTTGACATACTCCTGAATGCTGTAGTTCACGGAGCTTTCCGAATTGCTTGAGCGCGTGCCGTCGTAGTCCACCCCCAAGCCGCCGCCGCAGTCAACAAAGTCGATGGGGTATCCCATCTGACGCAGTTGTACGTAAAACTGCGAAGCCTCGCGCAGGGCGGACGAGATGCGCCGTATTTTCGTTATTTGGCTTCCGATGTGGAAGTGAATCAGTTTTAGGCAGTCGCGCATCCCCATATCGTCCAGTTGCTGGAGTGCCAGCAGCAGTTCGGAGGAGTTCAGGCCGAATTTGGAGGCATCGCCGCCGCTTTCGCTCCATTTTCCTGCACCTGTGGAGGCCAGTTTGATACGTATGCCCATATTGGGCCGTACACCCAGTTTTTCGGCAGCGCGTGCGATGATGGCCAGTTCGGGCAGCTTTTCCACCACGAGGAATACCCTCTTGCCCATCTTCTGTGCCAACAGTGCCATCTCAATAAAGTTCTGGTCCTTGTGGCCGTTGCATATTATGAGCGAATCGGAATCCATGTTTGTGGCGAGTACGGCGTGCAGTTCGGGTTTCGAACCGGCTTCAAGTCCCAGATTGTAGCGCTTGCCGTGTGAGATGATTTCCTCCACGACGGGGCGCATCTGATTCACTTTGATGGGGAAGATGATGAAGTGCTCTCCCTTATAGTCGTATTCTTTCGTGGCTTTGCGGAAACAGGCATCGGTCTTCTCGATGCGGTTGTCCAGGATGTCGGGGAAGCGCAGCAGCACGGGAGCGGCCACATGGCGTGAGGCCAATTGGTCCACCACTTCCTTGAGGTCTATCTCCACACCGTTCTTCTTGGGGCTCACAGTGGCGTGCCCCTTCTCGTTGATGCCGAAATAGTTAACGCCCCAACCCTTGATGTTGTAGAGTTCCTCGGAATCTTCAATCCTCCACTTCTTCATTGCTCAGGATGCTTTATTTTAGTTCTAGGGATATCTGTTCTGCTATTTTTTCCACCAGTTGTTCCACCCTTTTCCTGTCGCCCAGGTACGGCACTTCCACGATGTGTTTTGCTTTTTCGTAGAAAGGTGAGCGGGCCTCCAGCGATTCGCGGATGTATACTTCCAGTTCCTCGGGTGTCTTGCCTTGTATGAGAGGTCGTATGCTCTTGCCCATACGCAGGTGTTGGGAGAGTGTTTCTGGTGTGCATTTGAGGTAGATTGTCTCGCCCACGGAGTTCATGTAGCCGATGTTGTCGAAGTAGCATGGAGTGCCTCCTCCGCATGACAATACGATATCCTCGAAGGCTGCTGCCTCGTGGAGCATTTCGCGCTCCATTTCACGGAATCCAGCTTCTCCGCGTTCGCTGAATATCTGATGTATAGGTTTACGATAGCGCGTCTCGATATACCAGTCCAAATCGTAGAATGTACGCCCCATGCGCATGGCCAGTGTTCTTCCAACAGTGGTCTTGCCGGCGCCCATATATCCTATCAGAATGATACTACGCATTCACCACCTTCTTGCATTCTTCCAACGTGAGCTCTTCGGCGCGGGCCGCCATAGCCTTCGTCAGCCTGTAGTTTTTGCCTTTGTAGCAGATGTATGGTCCGTAGCGTCCGTTCATGATTTCCATTTCGGGCTCTTCGTCAAAGTGTTTGATATGCCTCTTTTCATCGGCCTTTTTCTTGTCTTTGATGAGTTCCACGGCATCTTCGTATGTCATCGTTAGGGGGTCGGAACCCTTCGGTACGGAGACATACTGGTTTCCGTACTGCACATATGGTCCGTAGCGTCCGCTGCCCAGACTGACGGTCTTACCCTCGTATTCACCCAGTGTTCGTGGCAGACGGAACAGTTCAAGAGCCTCTTCCAGCGTGATGGTCTCCATGCTCTGTCCCTTGCCCAATTGTGCAAAGCGCGGTTTCTTGGTGCTCTCCGCACTGCCTATCTGTGCCACGGGGCCAAAGCGTCCTATCTTCACCATCACGGGTTCGCCGGTGGCGGGGTCGGTGCCAAGCACCTTTTCGCCCACCTTGTGCTCCGTGTGGGTATTCATTGTCTCCTCGACGAGGGGGTTGAAGTCTTTGTAGAAGGCCTTGATGAGGCCGTTCCATTTCTTCTTTCCGGCGGCCACAGCGTCGAAGTCCTTCTCCACCTCGGCGGTGAAGTTGTAGTCCATGATTTGCGGGAAGTTCTCCATGAGGTAGTCATTCACCACCGTACCGATGTCTGTCGGCATGAGTTTGTTTTTCTCTGCGCCCACAATCATCTTTTTCTCCGCGTGTGCAATCTTCTCGCCCTTGAGGGTGAGGATGGCATAGCGCTGTTCGATGCCTTTCTTGTCGCCGCGCTGCACATATTCGCGCTGCTGTATCGTGGTGATTGTGGTGGCGTATGTCGAAGGACGTCCGATGCCCAGTTCCTCCAGTTTCTTCACCAGCGACGCTTCGTTGTAGCGCACGGGGCCGGTGGTGAATTTCTCTGTGGCGACAATATTTACTCTTGTGAGCACCTCGCCTTTCTTGAGTGGCGGCAGAGTGTGTTCGGTGTCAGCCTCCGAGGGGTCGTCAATAGTGGCGCGATACACTCTCATGAAGCCGTCGAACTTCACCACTTCTCCCTGAGCCACGAATGTCTCGTCTTCTGCGGTCAGCGTCACGGTGGATTTCTCCACTTCGGCGTCAGCCATCTGCGATGCTATCGTGCGCTTCCAGATGAGGTCGTAGAGACGCTTCTCCTGATTGGTTCCGTCGATTTCAATACGGTCCATATATGTGGGACGGATGGCCTCGTGGGCTTCCTGTGCACCCTTGGAAGAGGTCTGATACTGGCGTGTCTTGCTGTATTTCTCGCCCATCTCCTCCATAATATATTTCTTGGAGGCACCCAGACAGAGGGCACTCAGATTCACGGAGTCGGTACGCATGTATGTGATGAGACCGTTTTCGTAGAGGCGCTGTGCCACGCTCATTGTCTGCGATACGGTCATACCCAGTTTGTGGGCGGCTTCCTGCTGCAGTGTGCTAGTTGTGAACGGGGGCGCAGGAACGCGTTTCATCGGCTTCTTCTGCACGTCGCTCACGGTGAATGTGGCGTGTGTGAGTTTCTTAAGCAGCTCATTTGCCTCTTCCTCGCTCTTTGGACGTGTCAAGAGTTCTGCTTGCACATCGCTGTTCTCGCGGCTCGACAGCATAGCAGCCACTCTCCAGTATCTCTCACTCTGGAAAGCCTGCACTTCACGCTCTTTCTCCACCACCAGTCTCACGGCCACACTCTGCACGCGTCCTGCCGAGAGGGCGGGTTTTACTTTGCGCCAGAGTATGGGGCTCAGTTTGAAGCCGACGATACGGTCGAGCACGCGGCGGGCCTGCTGTGCGGCCACCAGATTCATGTCTATCGCACGCGGATGCTGGATGGCCTCCAGTATCGCAGCCTTTGTGATTTCGTGAAATACGATGCGCTTTGTGTCCTCGTTCAGTCCCAGCACCTCTTTCAGGTGCCACGAGATGGCTTCTCCTTCGCGGTCTTCATCGGATGCCAGCCACACGGTCTGTGCCTCGTGAGCCAGTTTCTTGAGTTCTTCCACCACGCGCTCCTTGTCTTCGGGGATCTCGTATTCGGGCTCAAAACTGCCTTCATCTATGCTGAACGACTTTTTTTTCAGGTCTCTTATGTGTCCGTAGGAGGACTTCACCACGTAGTCGGACCCGAGGAATTTCTCAATGGTCTTTGCCTTTGCGGGAGACTCCACTATAACGAGGTTCTTCTTCATCGTTTTTTTGTTTAGCGGCTGCAAAGGTATGACAAAAAAATGAACTACACCTTATATATTAACGTTTTTTTCAAATTTTTTGCGAACTTTCTTTGGCTTGTTACATAATTTTTTCTACCTTTGTTTCATAAAACAAAAGGAAATCACTATGTTTGAATCCATTTACAGTTGGTATGGGCAACTGGACCCCACTTTGCGCATTTTCTGGATAATAGCTATTATCACCTCTTCGCTGTTTCTCATTCAGATGCTTCTCACGTTCATCGGGTTGGGAAGTTCGGATGTGGATATAGACACTTCCTTTGATTCCACTCCGGAGGGAGGTCTTGACGGTATGGACGGTGCGATGCAGATTTTCACCGTGCGCAATTTCATCAACTTTCTCCTGGGTATCTCCTGGGGCGGCATCTGTCTGTGGGATGTCATCTCTAATAGGCTTGTGCTCTACGTGGCTTCTTTCTTCATCGGTGTACTTTTCGTGTCCATCTTCTGGGCCGTCTACCGTCTGATGATGCGTCTGCAGAGCAGCGGCAATATACGTTTGGAGAATGCTGTCGGCTCGGTGTGTCAGGTGTATCTGCGCATTCCCGAGGCTCGCAAGGGTTCGGGCAAGGTGCAGATTTCCTTCTCGGGCTCGGTGCAGGAGATGGATGCCCAGACCGACGGAGCGGCCCTGCCCTCCGGAGCACGTGTGCGCGTCCTCTCTCTGATTGATTCCCATACGCTTCTTGTCGAAGCCGTCTGACAACTATAAGCCATAAACTATAAACTATAAACTTTAAACGAAATAATGGATCCTTTTTTTCTTATCGTAGTGGTCGTCGTAGTGGGTGTATTGCTCGTTATGGCGCTTCTCAATCGCTATCGTCGTTGTCCTTCGGACAAGATTCTGGTTATCTACGGTAGCAAGTCGACCAACAAGAGTGCCAAGTGTGTGCATGGTGGCGGTGCTTTCGTGTGGCCAGTCATCGAGGACTATGCCTACCTCTCGCTGACCCCCATCGGTATTGATGCCAACCTCACCAATGCCCTCTCTCGCCAGAACATACGTGTGGATGTGCCCTGCCGTTTCACCGTGGGTATCTCCACTGAGCCCGAGAGCATGCTGGCAGCAGCGGAGCGTCTGCTGGGACTGCAGTCGAGCCAGATTCAGGAGATGGCTCGGGATATTCTGTTCGGTCAGTTGCGTCTGGTCATCGCCACGATGTCCATTGAGGAGCTGAACTCCGACCGTGACAAGTTCCTGGAGGCCATCACGGCAAATGTCGAGGTGGAACTTAAGAAGATAGGTCTTCGTCTCATCAACGTCAACGTCACCGATATCAAGGATGAGAGCGGCTATATCGAGGCTCTCGGTCAGGAGGCTGCCGCCAAGGCTATCAACGAGGCCAAGGTGCGCGTTGCGGAGCAGGAGCGGAACGGTGAAATCGGTAAGGCGGAGGCTGTGCGTGAGACGCGTATCCGTACGGCGGAGGCCAATGCCGAGGCTGTGAAGGGTGAGAACGAGGCCAAAGTGGATATCGCTAATTCCGATGCCAACCGTCGCGAACGTGAGGCAGAGGCTCAGCGCCGTGCTACAGCTGCCGAGAAGATAGCTGCCGCCAAGGCTCTTGAGGAGTCGTATACTGCCGAGCAGAAGGCCGAGTTGGCACGTGCCGAGCGTGAGCAGGCTACTCAGAAGGCCAACGTCATTGTGGCTCAGGAAATCGAGAAGCAGCGTTTGATAGTGGCTGCCGAGGCCGAGGCTGAGCGCAAGCGTGTAAATGCCAAGGGTGAAGCCGATTCTGTTGCTTTCCGTGCCAAGGGTGATGCCGATGCCGTAGCTATCAAGGCTAAGGGTGAGGCCGATGCCATCAAGACGAAGGCAGAAGGTGAAGGTATAGCTGCCGCAACCCGTGCCCGCGGTGAGGCCGAGGCCATCTATGCCAAGATGGAGGCAGAGGCCAAGGGCCTTTTTGAGGTGCTCACCAAGCAGGCCTCCGGTTACGACAAGATGATACAGGCTGCCGGCGGTGATGCCACGAAGGCTTACACCCTGCTGCTTTTGGAGAAGTTGCCGGAACTTGTTCGCACTCAGGTGGATGCCATCAAGGGTATCAACATCGACAAGGTTACCGTTTGGGACAACGGCGGAGCCAACGGCAAGGACGGTCAGACTTCCACTGCAGGTTTCCTCTCGGGTCTTTACAAGTCGATACCTCCCTTGCAGGATCTTTTCGACCAGGCAGGTATGTCGCTTCCCGAGTATTTAGGTAAGGATAAGGCTTCTGCACCGGCCGTAAGTGGTAAAAATGAGGAAAAAAAGCCCTCTAAGGAAAAATAATTAGTTCGGGAGCTGGCGCGTTTCGGAAAAATTCCATACCTTTGCCGTCGCTTTTGAAGCCCAGATGGCGGAATCGGTAGACGCGCTGGTCTCAAACACCAGTGGGGCAACCCGTGCCGGTTCGACCCCGGCTCTGGGTACAAGGCTCAAAAGAAAAGTGTGCTGCGATTGTGTGGCACACTTTTTTTATTAATAAACGGATAAAAAGACTAATACCTGATGAAAAAACAGATTCCGGGATGTGTGCGCAGGGCCGGCAGACGCTGCTCTCCCTGCTTTGCAGCGATTTCGATGCCGTGCTGCGCTGGCAGGATGAGGAGAGCGGTTTGTGGTATCAGGTGATGGACGCTCCCGCCCGCGACGGCAACTATCTGGAGAGCTCCTGTTCGTCGATGTTTGTCTATGCCATGCTGAAGGCCGTCAATCGCGGTTGGGTGGGGGAGCAATACCGCCGTCCTGCCCTGAAGGCCTACGACGCTATTGTCCGCCATTTCGTTCGCGTCGATGCCGACCACACCATTTCGTTGACGCGTGGTTGTGCCGTTGCCGGTTTGGGCCCGGGCAGCAGTTCGGAGGTGCTGGCTGCCTTGGAGAGGCTTAATCCCGCCGCCAAACTCAAGGAAAACCGCCGTCGCGACGGTTCCTATTCCTATTATCTGAGCGAACCGGTCAGAGACAACGATGCCAAGGCAGTAGGTCCCTTCATTTGGGCTTCGCTCGAAAAGGAAAAGATGGAAGAGGAGAAGAAATAAGAGGAATAATAGCAGGGAGACTGGACAAGTGTACGTCATTGATTCTTGTTTTAACTATCCCTCACCTATCCTTTGTCTATCGGTCATCTATCGGTCATCTATCGAGCATCTATCGAGCATCTATCGGGAATCTATCGGAAAAGCCCGACTGATGACCGATATGAATACGGACTATACAACTCACGTCGGAAGCAGAAAAACATCCGAAATTTGTATCGTTAACTGTTGAAAGATAAGACAGGATACAACAAAAAAGCCCCGAGTGTATAACTCGAGGCTTCTGTAAAAATGGTAAGGGTCCCCTGGGGAGGGAGGGCTGGAGTGGAGACCCCCACCAAAAAAAGCGCTTCAGGATGGGCTTGAACCAACGACCCCATGATTAACAGTCATGTGCTCTAACCAACTGAGCTACTGAAGCAGGTCAAAAAAAGTTAATTTTCGAGCGTTTTCTCTCAAACGCGGTGCAAAGATAGAGCAAAATTCCGAAATAAACACTATCTTTGCGAAAAATTTTGCGGGAAATGCACAAAAAAAATACATTTTTGAGTAAAAAAGGTGCTTTTATAGCCCTCACAATGCTCTTCATGTCGTTCTCGGCGCCCCTGAAAGCACAGCAACGCTCCACACACAATGCCTCAGTGGCCAAGAACCTCGAACTCTTCAACGAGATATACCGGATGCTCGACCTTTTCTACGTGGACACGCTCTCGGCCGACACCGTGATGCAATGGGCAATAGAGGGTATGCTGCGACGCATAGACCCCTTCACGGAATACTATCCCCAGGAGAGTGACGACCTGCGGCAGATGGCTACGGGTAAGTATGCGGGCATAGGTGCCGTGATACGCTACGTGAAGTCGCTCGACCGCACGGTGATAGCGGAGCCCTACAGAGACACACCGTCTTCGCGTGCCGGACTCAAGGCCGGCGACATCATCATAAGTGTGGACGGCAAGGACACCAAGGGAATGGACACGCAGACGGTGTCGCAGATGCTGCGAGGAGAACCGGGTACGACGTTCACCCTCGTGTACAAGACACCCGGAGAGGATGCGATGCACGAGGTGCCTGTGACGCGCGAGACGATACAGCTCCCGGCGATACCGTACTGCGGCGTGTTGGGCGACGGAGTGGGATATCTCTACCTGTCTTCATTCACGGAAGGGTGCGCGCGTGCGATGCGCATGGCGCTGCTCGAGTTGAAGAGTCAGGGAGCCACACGACTGCTGCTCGACCTGCGCGGCAATCCGGGCGGAGCGCTGACGGAGGCTGTGGATGTGGTGAACATCTTCGTGAATAAAGGAGAGAAGGTGGTATATACCAAGGGTAAGATATCGCCCGCCAATCAGGATTACCTCACCACCAGCGATCCGGTGGACACCTCGATGCCCGTTGTGGTGATGGTCAACGGCGGTACGGCATCCTCGGCGGAGATAGTGTCGGGCAGTCTGCAGGACCTCGACCGCGCTGTTGTTGTGGGCGCGCGCACGTATGGAAAAGGATTAGTGCAGATGGTGCGCGAACTCAACAGCGGAGGCGCCGTCAAGGTGACGACATCCAGATACTACATCCCCTCGGGACGCTGCATACAGGCTCACGACTACAAGCACGACGGCACGGAAAGCATTGTGCCCGACTCTCTGCGCAGGACGTTCTACACGCGCGGCGGCAGGGAAGTGAAGGACGGCGGCGGCATACAGCCCGATATCCTCGTGAAAAAGGACAGCGTGGGTCTCGGCTTCTGGCTGACAGAGGCCTCGGATGCCTTCTTCGATTGGTGCACACGCTACGTGAAGACGCATCCCGTGGTGGAACCCGTGGAGAGATTCAATATCACGGAGGCCGATTTCAACGACTTCATGGCCTTTGCCACAGAGGCGGATTCCACGCTCAAGACCGACACACTGGAGAAATACAGGGAGAGACTCACATTCAGTCTGGCACAGGAACTTGCCACGCGCTACTACTGGAACGACGGTGCCGTACACTTCGGCGCGCTGCACGACCCGCACCTGCAGAATGCCAGAGAACTTCTGCTGGACGACGAGAGAATGAGAAAGATACTTAATCCCGAACCCCAAAAAGAAAAGAAGAAAAAATGAGACACAACGTGCGAAAGGCTAATCAGAGATTCATGTACGGAGTGATGGCAATGGCGCTGCTCGTTATGCTCGTTGCAGCCCTGTTTTTGTACATGTGCATACAAAAATGACATTTTTTTTGCAAAAAATTATGCATTTAAGGAAAAAAGTTGTACTTTTGCGCCCGTAAACGTGTAGGTGAGAAGCTCCTGAGTGGGTTTCTCGCTTTGTTTTATAGAGACTATGATTGATAAGAAGCAAGTGGAGGAGGCCGTCAATGAATGGCTGAAAGAGAAAGAGTACTTTCTCGTGGAGTTGAGTGTGGAAGAAGACGACCGCATCGTCGTGGTGATAGACCACAAGGACGGAGTGTGGATCGACGACTGCGCGGAATTGTCACGCTTTATCGAGTCGAAGCTCGACCGCGATGACGAGGACTACGAACTCGAAGTGGGCAGCGCCGGATTGGGACAGCCGTTCAAGGTGGCTCAGCAATGGGAAAATCACGTGGGCAAGACGGTGGAGACCTTTGCCCGCGACGGACATAAATATCAAGGCACGCTGACGGAGGTGACTCCCGAGGGATTCACGCTGCTCTGTCAGGAGAAAGTGAAGGAGGAGGGCAGGAAACGCCCCGTGCAGAAGGAGGTGGAGCACACGTTCTCATACGGCGACGTGACCGTCACCCGCTACGTTCTGAAAATAAAATAAAACAAAATATCTATGGCAACCAAGACAGCTAAGAAAGAAGAAAAGTCGGTGAACCTCATTGAGTCGTTCGCTGAGTTCAAGGAGATGAAGAACATCGACCGCACCACACTCGTGGGTGTGCTCGAGGAGTGCTTCCGCAGCGTCATCGTGAAGATGTACGGCAGCGATGAGAACTACGACATCATCGTCAACCCCGACAAGGGCGACTTTGAAATCTACCGCAACCGCACCGTCGTGAAGGACGGCAAGGTGAAGGATGACAATCTGGAGATTTCCCTCTCGGAGGCCCAGAAGATAGACCCCGACTACGAGGAAGGCGAGGAGGTGAGCCAGAAGGTGGAGTTCAGCGATTTCGGCCGTCGCGCCATCCTGACACTGCGCCAGACACTGGCTTCGCGCATCCTCGACCTGGAGCACGACACACTCTACAACGCCTACAAGGACCGCGTGGGCGAGGTGATTTCCGGCGAGGTGTATCAGAGCTGGAAGCGAGAGACGCTGGTAATCGACGACGACAACACGGAGCTCATACTGCCCAAGACGGAGCAGGTGCCCGGCGACTTCTTCCGCAAGGGCGAGACTCTGCGCGCCGTGATACAGCGTGTGGACAACGCCAACGGTAATCCCAAGATTTACATCTCGCGCACCGACCCCATGTTCCTGCAGAAGATGATGGAGAACGAGGTGCCCGAAATCCAGGATGGACTCATCACCATACACAAGGTGGCCCGCATCCCCGGCGAGCGCGCCAAGGTGGCTGTGGAGAGCTACGACGAGCGCATCGACCCCGTAGGAGCCTGTGTAGGTGTGAAGGGCAGTCGTGTGCACGGCATCGTGCGCGAACTGCACGGTGAGAATATCGACGTGCTGCCCTGGAGCGCCAACGACCAGATAATGATAGCCCGCGCCCTCTCGCCGGCCCGTGTCAACACGGTGAACCTCAACACCGAGTCGAAGACAGCAGAGGTATATCTCGACCCCGACCAGGTGTCGCTGGCAATCGGTAAGGGTGGTGCCAACATCAAACTGGCATCTATGCTCTGCGGCTACACCATTGATGTGTACCGCGACGTGCAGGAAGGAGAGGCAATGGAGGAGGATGATGTGGCTCTGGATGAATTTGCAGACGCCATCGATCCCTGGATCATCGAAGAACTCAAGAAGAACGGACTCACCACAGCGCGTCAGGTGCTCGGTACATCGCGCGACTTCCTCGTGAAGACCATCGACCTGGAGGAAGAGACTGTGGATGATATCATGAAAGTATTGGCGTCAGAATTTGAGGAGGAGAGTGCAGAATGAGTATAAGACTGAATAAAGCCATTAAGGAATGCAACGTAGGGTTGCAGACCGCTGTGGAGTTTCTTCAGAAGAAGGGCTTCACGGACGTTGAGGAGGATCTCAACGCCAAAATCAGTGAGGAGCAGTATGAAGTGCTGCTGAAGGAATTCAAACCGGACAGCGTGCTGAAGAATCAGGCAAACATGATGCTTCAGCAGCAGAAGGAGGCTCGCGCAGCCAAGGAGCAGGCCCGCGAAGAGGCCCGCGCCGAAAAGGCCGCCAAGGCTGCAGCCGCAGCAGAAGCCGCCGCAAAGGCCGCTGCCGAGAAGGAGGCTCAGAAACCCGTGTTCAAGGTGGTGGGCAAGATAGATCTGGACAAGAAGCCGAAACCGGCTCCCGCTCCGGCTCCCGAGCCCGAACCCGCTCCGGAACCCGAGAAGACTGCAGCTCCCGAACCGGCTCCCGCCCCCGCTCCGGAGCCCAAGCCCGAACCCGAACCTGTTCCCGTGAAGGAAGAGGAACCCGCCGTGACTGAGACTGCGGAAACAGCAGAGACACCCGCTGAGGCCCCCCATACGGTGAGCAACAAGGAGGTGACGCTGATGGAAGAGAACGGCATCTTCAAGGTGCAGACATCTGCTCCCCAGCCCCAGGGACTCACGGTGAAGGGTCATATCGACCTCTCGGCCATCAATCAGAGCACGCGTCCCAAGAAGAAGTCCAAGGAAGAGAAGAACAGGGAGCGCAAGGCCGCAGCCGAGGCTCAGGCCCAGCAGAAGAAGCGCGTCCGCATCGGCAAGGGTCCTTTGGATGTTGACGCTCTGGCCAAGGATATACGCACCCAGCCGGGCAAGAAGAACAATAACGGCAATAACGGCCAGCAGGCTCAGCAGGGAAAGAGCGGCAAGAAGGGCAAGAAGAACCAGGCCCTGCAGGCAGAGGTTTCCGAGGAGGAAGTTTCAAAGCAGGTACGCGAGACGCTGGCACGTCTCACGAGCAAGAACCAGCAGTTCGGTTCCGGTGCCAAGCACCGCCGCGAGAAGCGCGAAGCCGTGCGTCAGGGTCTTGAGGAGGAGATGGAGCAGCAGCAGGCAGAGAGCAAGGTGCTCAAGCTCACCGAGTTTGTGACCGCCAACGAGCTTGCTACCATGATGAACGTGCCCGTCACCAAGATTATCGCCACATGTATGCAGATAGGTGTGATGGTTAGTATCAACCAGCGCATGGATGCCGAGACCATCAATCTCGTGGCCGAGGAATTCGGTTATGAGACACAGTATGTCTCCGCAGAAGTGTCGGAAGCCATTGAGGAGGCAGAAGACGACGAGGCAGATTTGCAGCCGCGCGCTCCGATTGTCACCGTGATGGGCCATGTCGACCACGGTAAGACATCGCTGCTCGACTACATACGCCAGACGAACGTCATCGCCGGTGAGGCAGGCGGCATCACGCAGCACATCGGTGCCTACAACGTGGCTCTGGAGGACGGCCGTCATGTGACCTTCCTCGACACTCCCGGTCATGAGGCGTTTACCGCCATGCGTGCCCGCGGTGCACAGGTGACGGATATTGCCATCATCATTGTAGCTGCCGACGACGACATCATGCCGCAGACCAAGGAGGCTCTCGCACATGCAACGGCAGCCGGCGTCCCCATTGTATTCGCCATCAACAAGATAGATAAACCCACAGCAAATCCCGACAAGATAAAGGAGGGACTCGCCGCTATGAACTTCCTCGTGGAGGATTGGGGCGGCAAGTACCAAAGTCAGGATATCAGTGCCAAGAAGGGTACCGGTGTGAAGGAACTTCTGGAGAAGGTGCTCCTCGAGGCCGAGATGCTCGACCTCAAGGCAAATCCCAACCGCAAGGCGACGGGTTCCATCATCGAGTCGTCGCTGGACAAGGGTCGCGGCTATGTTGCCACGGTGCTCGTGTCGAACGGCACGCTGCACGTCGGTGATATGATGCTTGCTGGCACCAGCTACGGACGCGTGAAGGCCATGCTCGACGAGCGCGGTAAGCGTATCCAAGCCATCGGTCCCGCACAGGCAGCCACGATACTCGGTTTGAACGGCGCTCCCACGGCAGGTGACACCTTCCACGTGATGGACACTGACCAAGAGGCCCGCGAGATAGCGACGAAGCGTGAGCAGCTGGCCCGCGAACAGGGTCTGCGCACAATGAAGCGCAAGGGTCTGGAGGAACTGGCACACAATATCGCGCTGGGCGACTATCACGAACTGAACCTCATCGTCAAGGGCGATGTGGACGGTTCCATCGAGGCTTTGTCCGATTCGCTGCTCAAACTCTCTACGGAGAAGATTCAGGTCAACGTCATCCACAAGGCCGTGGGTCAGATATCGGAGAGCGATGTCACTCTGGCCGCTGCTTCCGATGCCATCATCGTTGCGTTCCAGGTGCGTCCCTCGTCGCAGGCGCGCAAACTGGCCGAGCAGGAGGGTGTGGACATCCGCACATACTCCGTCATCTACGATGCCATCGAGGAGGTGAGAGAGGCCATGGAGGGTATGCTTTCGCCCGAGATACGCGAGGAGGTTACGGCACAGGTGGAAGTGCGCCAGGTGTACCATATCTCCAAGGTGGGCACTGTGGCCGGTGCATATGTTGTCGAGGGTAAGGTGAGCCGCACCAACAAGGCCCGCGTCATTCGCGACGGTATTGTGGTATTCACCGGTGAAATCAATGCTCTCAAGCGTTTCAAGGACGATGTGAAGGAGGTTTCAACCAACTTCGAGTGCGGCCTGTCGCTGGTGAACTACAACGACCTGCGCGAGGGCGACATGATAGAGACGTTCGCAGAGGTAGAAGTGAAGGCAAAACTGTAACAGAGAAACTGTATGGAAGCGCTCTTGGATGCAAATACTCTTAAGATAGCTGCCGTTGTCATCATAGGGATAGTGCTGCTGAAGATGCTCACAAGCGGAATCCTGAAGTTCCTGTGTCTTGCAGCAGGTTTCCTGTTGGGACTGTATGTTGCTCTGAAATATACTGAAGTGCTGGAATGGCTGAAAACGCTTTTCTGAAAGAAGTCGCCGAGAAGAAATATGCCTACGGCTTTGAGACTCAGGTAGAGACGGAAATTCTCGAGAAGGGTCTTTCGGAGGACGTGGTGCGTATGATATCCGGGAAGAAGGGGGAGCCGGAGTGGCTCCTCAACTTCCGTCTGGAGGCCTACCGCTACTGGCAGACGCAGGAGCAGCCCTCTTGGGGGCATCTCACGCTACCGGAGATAGACTATCAGGCGATAAGCTACTATGCCGACCCGACAAAGGCCGGAAATACCGGTAAATCCGGAGAAATCGACCCGGAACTCATGAAGACCTTCGACAAACTGGGTATTCCTCTGGAGGAACGCATGGCGCTGGCGGGCACGGCGGTGGATGCCGTGATGGACTCCGTGAGTGTGAAGACCACCTTCCGCGACAAACTGGCCGGGCAGGGTATCATCTTCTGCTCCATCTCCGAGGCTGTGAAGCAGCATCCGGATTTGGTGAAGGAGTATCTGGGTTCGGTGGTGCCTTACCGTGACAACTATTTCGCTGCGCTCAATTCGGCAGTGTTCTCCGACGGCAGTTTTGTCTATATCCCCAAGGGTGTGCGCTGTCCGATGGAACTGTCCACCTATTTCCGTATCAATGCGCGCGGCACGGGTCAGTTTGAGCGCACTCTCATAGTGTGCGACGACGATGCCTATGTGTCGTATCTGGAGGGGTGCACGGCGCCCATGCGCGACGAAAACCAGCTCCATGCCGCCATCGTAGAGATTGTGGTGGGTGCGCGTGCTGAAGTGAAATACTCCACCGTGCAGAACTGGTACCCCGGCGATGCGGAGGGCAAGGGCGGTGTGCTCAATCTGGTCACCAAGCGAGGACTCCTCAGGGGCGACGACAGCCGTCTGTCATGGACGCAGGTGGAGACCGGCAGTGCCATCACGTGGAAGTATCCTTCCTGTGTGCTGCAGGGCAACAGGAGTCAGGCTGAGTTCTATTCCGTGGCTGTCACCAACAACTTCCAGCAGGCCGACACCGGCACCAAGATGATACATCTGGGGCGCGACACCCGCAGCACGATTATCTCGAAGGGTATATCGGCGGGCCGTTCGCAGAACTCATACCGCGGACTTGTGAAGGTGGGAAAGAATGCAGACAGGGCGCGCAACTACTCTTCCTGCGACAGTCTCCTGCTGGGTTCCAGGTGCGGTGCCCACACCTTCCCTTATATGGATGTGCAGAACGACACGGCCGTCGTGGAGCACGAGGCCACCACGTCGAAGATATCGGAAGACCAGCTCTTCTACTGCAACCAGAGGGGAATATCCACGGAAGACGCCGTGGGCCTCATTGTCAACGGTTATGCCAAGGACGTGCTCAACAAGCTGCCGATGGAGTTTGCCGTAGAGGCGCAGAAACTGCTCAACGTGTCGCTGGAAGGCGCCGTGGGCTGATGAACGGATAAAAGAAATGAACTGAAAACTATGCTGGAAATACATAATCTGCATGCAAGCATCGGAGGCAAGGAGATACTCAAGGGTATCAACCTCTCCATTGCCGACGGCGAGATACACGCTGTGATGGGTACCAACGGTGCCGGAAAGTCCACATTGTCCAATGTCATTGTGGGCCATCCCGCCTACGAGGTGACGGAGGGTAGCATCACCTTCAACGGACAGGACCTCCTCTCCATGTCCACGGAGCAGAGGGCCAACGCGGGTATCTTCCTGTCGTTTCAGGCACCCACAGAGATACCGGGTGTGTCGATGACCAATTTCATGCGTGCTGCTGTGAATGCGCGGCGTGCTGCGATGGGTGCGGAGGCTCTCCCGGCGGGGGAGTTCCTGAAACTCATGCGTGAGAAGCGCAAGATAGTGGAGCTGGATGCCAAACTCACTTCACGTTCCGTCAACGAGGGTTTCTCCGGCGGTGAGAAGAAACGCAACGAGATATTCCAGATGGCTATGCTGGAACCCACGTTCTGCATCCTCGACGAGACAGATTCCGGACTGGATGTGGATGCCCTGCGCATCGTGGCAGAGGGTTTCAACAAACTGCGCAAACCGGAGACTTCCGCCATTGTCATCACACACTATCAGCGTCTGCTGGACTACTTGCATCCCGATGTGGTGCACGTGCTGATAGACGGACGCATCGTGAAGACGGCCGGTCCGGAACTGGCAGCGGAAATAGAGAAGAGGGGTTTTGACTGGATAAAGGAGGAGGTGGGACTCTGATGACATCTGAGAAGCAGTATATAGAATTCTACGAAGAGGAGCGCGCCGGCATAATGTCCCGTTCTCCTGAGTGGATGAATGCCCATCGCGACGAGGCTTTTCGTACGTTCTCTGCTGCGGGATTCCCTTCGCGCAAGGATGAGCGCAACCGATACACCGATGTCGCCAAGGACTTTGCCCACAATTACGGCATCAACACCTCGCAGCGACCTCAGGATGCCTCTGCGCAGACGCTCTACAACGCCGTTGCTGACACACGCGATGCCCTGGTGGCCCTGAACACGATGTTCGCCATGGAGTGTAAGACGGTGCGCGTCGGGAAGGGAGAGCGTCCGCAGCACCCGATACAGATTGTCAACACCCTGCGCGGCGAGCACCCCGAGATGGTGAGCCGTCGCATACTGATAGAACTGGAGGAGAATGCCGAGGCCGACATCATCATCATCGACCGTGCGGCTTCCAAACAGCGCTTCCTCACCAATCAGGTGATTGAGGTGCGGTGTGCCGACGGTGCCAGGCTGAATCTCTATGAGATAGAGGAGACGCATCTCCTGTGTACCCGCTATTCCAGTCTTTTCATGAGTGTGGGCGCGAACTGCAGTGTGCACCACACGTCGCTTACGCTGTTCAACGGCCATACTCGTAACCGCTGCGATGTCTCCCTCTGCGGCGAGCATTCGGAGGTGGTGCTCAACGGTTGCGTCATTGCCGACAAGATGCAGCGTGTGGATAACAACACTGTGATAGACCATCAGGCAGCCCGTTGCGCTAGTCGCCAGCTCTATAAATACGTGCTCGATGACTCTGCCATGGGAGCCTTTGCCGGCCGCATTCTTGTGCGCCCGGGTGCCCAGCACACCACCTCTCAGGAGACCAATGCCAACCTGTGCGGCGCGCGCACGGCGCGCATGTACACGCAACCCATGCTTGAGATATATGCCGACGATGTGAAGTGCAGCCACGGGAGTACGGTGGGCCAGATGAATGAGGACGCTCTCTTCTACATGCGTCAACGCGGCATTTCCGAGAGGGAAGCGCGTCTGCTGCTCAAGTCGGCCTTCATCACGGAGGTGATAGAGCACATTCCCCTGTCTTCCCTGCGCGACCGCCTTCTCATCCTTGTGGAGAGACGTCTGAAGGGAGAGCTCTCCAAGTGCGAGGGCTGTAAGATGTGTGAATAGGCCAGATGTATGTTCAGCATGGAGGGAATACTTCATTATATATGGCAGCACAGGATTTTTCCACCGCAGGAAATGTTCACCACGGACGGACGTCGTCTGGAGGTGTTGGATGTCGGTACCCACAATCTCGGTTCGGGACCTGATTTCTTCAATGCCAAACTGAAAATCGACGGAATCCTGTGGGTAGGAAATGTGGAGATGCACTCCGTGGCGAGCGATTGGTTCCGTCACGGGCATGATAAGGACGAGGCCTACGACAACACCATCCTTCATGTTGTGGCGGAGGACGACACTTCTGTGCTTACCCGTGCGGGCAATCGCCCAGCCCAGTTTGTGCTTACGGTGCCTGACAGCATACGTGAGCGCTATGATGAACTGAGTCGGACGATGGACTATCCCCGTTGTCACCGTCTGGTGTGCGGGATGTTGCCGATGAAGATTCATGCCTGGATGGATGCTCTTCTCGTGGAGCGGTTGATGCAGCGCAGCGAGGCGGTGATCGGCAGGGTGGAGCGTTTTCAGGGCGACTGGGAGAGGGCGACATTTGTCACGACGGCCCGCACATTCGGCTTCGGTCTCAACGGCGATGCCTTCGAGCGTTGGGCGGAGCATGTGCCTCTGCAGGCGGTTGGCAAGCATCGCGATCATCTGGAGCAGGTGGCGGCAATATTCCTCGGTGTGTCCGGTTTGCTGGAGCGTTGCCCCTCAGATTCCGGAATGCCGGAATTGTCGCCGGATGTGCTGCAGAGGGAATGGAGGTTTCTGAGTGTGAAGTTCCAGCTGTCAGAGAGGGTGCCGCCGTCGCTGTGGCGTCATATGCGCATCCGTCCGCAGAATTTCCCGGAGGTGCGTATCCTGCACCTTGCCCGTTTGTTTCATGAGGACAAGTGCTCGTTGCGTCGTTTTTTGGAGGTGGATGATGTGCAGACTCTCGCAAAGAGCCTCCGTCCGTGCGGTATCACAGAGTCTGCTTGCCGCTTGCTCGTCATCAACACTATTGTCCCTGTGCTCTATGCCTACGGCATTCAGCATCGCGATGAGGCTTTGAAAGAGAGGGCGATATCCTTTCTGGAAGCTCTGCCTGCGGAGGAAAACTATATCATGCGTCAGTGGCGCTCCTGCGGGCTGGAGGTGTCCTCAGCTGCGGATTCCCAGGCATTGATACAACTCAAGCGCGAATATTGCGACCGTCAGGGATGCTTACGTTGCCGCTTTGGACAGGAATTCCTGGCGTTGTAAAGATGTATTATGTCTGACGGAAGAAGGAAAAGACTTAACACATGGGGACTTTCAGTACCTTATTCGGCCACTTATATCTCACAATGAGATATTCCTAAAGTGGGAAAATATCTGAAAAATGCCTCTAAACGCCCATTATTGCTTTCGCAAAGAGTACAGCAACGGGTATTGTGACGAACAGAATGCCAATGATGTCGATGATGACTCCGGACTTTATCATCTTCGTGATGGGCACGTAGCCCGAAGCATATACGATGGCATTGGGCGGTGTGGATACGGGCATCATGAATCCGAGCGACGACGACAGGGCTATGCCGATGGCCACAGGTATGGGACTGAAACCGCTGGAAACAGCTGCGCTTATTGCGATGGAACCGATGAGATTTGTGGATGCCGTGTGGGACGTGACTTCTGACAGCAGCAGTGCAACAATGCAGAACACTCCCACGAACACCCATTCAGAGGGATTGCCGCCCATCACGTCGCGGATGCCGGTGCCCAGCCAGTTGGAGAGGCCGGTGGAGAACATCATCGACCCCATCGACAGACCGCCGCCGAAGAGCAGCAGTGTGCCCCATTCAACACCCTCTGTGCCGTCTTTCCAACTCATCGTCATCTTCCATGACTTGAGGTCGGTGGGTAGCAGGAACAGCAGCAGGGCGCCTACCATGCCGCCGACGGCCTCCGGGAAATGACTGTCGTAGAAGGCCATAATGTCGGATTCCGAACCGTGTATGAGAGTGAGTGCGCTGGGAGCCACCCAGAGTGCCACGGCCACACAGAAGGCAAAGAGGGTGTTTTTCTGGGCGCGAGTCCATTTGCCCAGCGAACGGCGATAGTCGCGTATGAAGGTCTGTGCGCCCTCAATATGCTCGACATCTGCAGGAAACATACGCCAGAGCACCACGCTTGCGATGATGAAGTATATCACCATTGCCACAGTGCCCCACGTCATCCAGTCGAAGAACGATATCTTGGGAGCATCCGGCGCCAATTGGTCGAGGAATCCCAGCATAATTATGTTTGGAGGCGTGCCGATGGGTGTCATCACACCACCTATGGAGCATGCATATGCTGTCATCAGCATTAGTCCTGTGGCGTATTTGTAGTTAGAAAGGTCGATGATTTTGCCGTTGGCGGCCATCATGTCGCGTATTGTCTGCAACAGTCCCAGGGCTATGGGAAACATCATTGCCGCCGTTGCCGTGTTGCTGATCCATCCGGAGCACAGTATGCAGGCAAGACCGATGGCGAGGAAGATGCGCCGGGGCGAGTCTCCCACCCATTTCATCGACATTATGCCGTATGCGATGCGTTTGTCCAGTCCGTTCACCATCATACCCTTTGCCAGCAGGAATCCTCCCAGGAACAGGAATATCATGGGGTTGGCAAAGTTCTTGAAGGCATCTTCTACAGGTGCGATACCCAGCATGACGCACAGCGTGGGGCCGATGAGCGAGGTGACGGGAATGGGTACGGGCTCTGTTACCCACCATATTGCCACCAGCGTCATCACCGCCAGCAGGTGGTGGGCGGCATCCGAGAGGCCGCTGACGGGAATACACCACACCAGTATGGCACCCAGCACTCCCATCACAGCTCCTATGACTTTACGCATCTCTCTGACGGGACTGTTGCTCCTGTCCTTATCTTTCGTATCGTTCATGGCCGTATTTTTTTGTAAGTTTTCTTTTTTTTCAAGACAAAAATAGTAAAAATAGTTTGTTTCGGTCACGTTCGTGCCCGTTTTTGTGGTCTTATGGCTCCAAAAAAGAGATAGTTGACGGTTGACCGGTGATAGTTTCTTCTTATTTTGGGGAAATATTTCATTATATCGGGAAAAATTCATACATTTGCTGTCGGATTATAAAATATCAAGGTATGATGAAAGGATTTGCAACGCTTTTTGCTATCGTCCTGCTGGCGGTTCAGGGTATGTTTGCCCAAAAGACGGTGTATATTCCCGACACATGGGTGTACGATTCTTCAACAGGGGAATACACCGAAGGCGGGAACCCCGATTTGCAGTGGTCGTTCAGTCGCAGCAAGGAGTCGGACAACTGTATCATCTTCTGGCAGAAGGGTTTTGGCAGCGACCCTGGCAAGGCTCCCTCGCTCGACGGTGTGTCGATGACATTCGATGTGGATGACGTGCTGCAGGTGGCGGAGAACTGCTATGCGCTGAACGTCGGACAGTTGGGCTTCTCGTGCAGCAACATGCAGGAGAAGTACAAGATAATCATCCTGATGAACTACACCACCACGTGGACCTGCTACGGCGGCGGTTACGACTACGAGTGCAGTGCCCTGTGGCTCAATCCCGCCACGGTGAAGCCCGCCGGTCATTCGCTGGCGCATGAGGTGGGACATTCCTTCCACTATATGTGCTATGCCGAGGCTGCCAACTACAGCCACGTATCCTCCACCACCATCGGTACGGGATTCCATCTGCCTGTGGGCAACGGGCAGGCTATCTGGGAACAGACGGCGCAGTGGCAGGCCAATCAGGCGTATCCAGAACTCATGTTCAGTCAGAGCTATCCGCTTTTCGGCAACAATGCCAATTACGCCTTCTCACACGAGTGGATGCGCTATCAGAGCTACTGGTTCCTCTACTATCTCTGCCAGCACTACGACGACATCACCACTGTGGCCAAGGTGTGGAAACAGCCGATGACGGGTGCCAAGGACTTCTGCCAGGCGCTGATGGCACTGAAGGGGCTGTCCGCGCAGGCCTTCTACAGGCTCTACTTCGACTATGCCCTGCATTGCGCCACATACGACTTCGATGCGGCAGCACCTTATCGCGACGGATATATCGGCAGATTCGACTATCGTGCAGTGCAGCTGGATGAGAATAAATACCAGGTGGCCTACGCCAGTGCACCGCAGGCTACGGGATTCAATGTGATTGAACTGTCTGTCCCGGAAGCGGGAACGAGCGTCACCACGCGGCTCACCGCCCTCACTTCCGGCTGTTCGCTCGATGAAGCCGATCCGGGAGAGTACAATAACGGCGCAGCGCTGGTCAGCGCCGGTGTGACGAAATACAATCGTGTGGGCGCGGCCAACATACGCGGTTTCCGCATCGGTTACGTGTTCCTCAAGAGCGATGGCACGCGCGAGTACTACAACGATGATATCGTCCATTGCACGGGCACGGCGGAAGTGACCGAGGAGATAGCCGCAGAGGTGCCGTCGGGCACCCGGCGCATGTTCCTTGTCATCGCTCCTGCACTCACGTCCTACCTCCAGCACAAGTGGGACGAGAAAATCACCAACGACGACCAGTGGCCTTATCGCTTCGAGCTTGAGGGCACCACAGCCGTCAGTGTCGCCCCATATGTCAAGGAACCGGATTTCGAGAAGGTCATCGACGGTCGCGAGATAGCGGATGTCGTCCTCACCTACGATGTAGTCATGCCTTCCTCTTCCGGCTACGACGGAGCAGCAGTCAGTTTCTCCGGCAGCGGTCTCAATGCTCTCTGCACGGCATTCCAGATGGAGGGCGACGATATCTTCAATGCTATAATCCCTTACAGCGGTTCTCAGCAGAACGGCACCGTTGTGAACTATCCCCTGAGAGCTAACGGCACGCTGCAGCTTCTGGGTAAGACCACTAACGGCGACTTCGGCCATTGGTTCAACACCAGCGGCACGGCAGTCTCCTACGGCAGCAACTGCTCGGTATATGCCGAGTTTACAAAGTCTGCCAAGGGCGGCATCATCGGTCAGTTTCCCAATGCCAATGCCGATGGCACGCAGCGCGTCGTCCGCGAGGCACTGGTTTATAAGAACAGTGGCGGGAAGACAGCCAGGGCCAGCCTTATCTTCAACATCACGTTCCAGGCGGGGGCGGTGGCCCGCTGCTATCTTAACGACATCGACTACAAGGGGGTGTCTCCCAGCGGCATAGGTGTTGTCGAGGCATCGGCAGAGAGGAAAAAGGATGTTTATGATATGTCGGGCCGCAGAGTGAGGCCGGAGGACATGCTTCCCGGTTTCCAATATATTGTCGGCGGAGAAAAGGTGCTGAAGTAATATAATCTGAAGTTTTATGAACTACTCACTCAGAACAGCCACCGTCGGGGATGCAGAGCGCTTGCGCGACATCTATGCCCCTTATGTAAGCGGCACGGCTATCACTTTCGAGTGCGAGGTGCCTGCCGTTGAGGAATTCCGCCGCCGCATTGCCGCCACGCTGGAGCGTTATCCCTATCTTGTGGCGGAAGACGGAAGGGGAGATGTGGTGGGATATGCCTACGCCGGCCCTCTCAAGGAGCGTGCTGCCTACGGCAGGTCTGTGGAGACTTCGATTTATGTGCGGCAGGGAGACTCCGGCAAGGGACTCGGCCGTCTGCTGCACGATGCTCTGGAGCAGGCGCTCAGGGAGAAGGGCATCCTCAATATGTATGCCTGCATTGCAGCTCCGAGGGGTGACGACCCGTATCTCACGGACCACAGCATTCAGTTTCATACGCACCTGGGTTATCGGTTAATTGGCCGTTTTTTGCAGTGCGGCTATAAGTTCGACCGCTGGTACGACATGGTGTGGATGGAGAAACACATCGGTGAACATACATCTGGTGAGAACCTCGAAATGAAACACGTGATAAAACAGTAAACCATGAGCATGAAAACATTCATGGATGCCGATTTCCTGCTGCAGACGGATACTGCCCGGGATTTGTATCATAATCATGCGGCCAGGCTGCCGATAATAGACTATCATTGCCACCTGAATCCGGCTGATGTGGCGGAGGACCGCCGTTTCCGCTCCATTACGGAACTGTGGCTGGGCGGCGATCATTACAAATGGCGTGCGATGCGTACCAACGGCATCGATGAGCGCCTGATTACGGGTGATGCTTCCGATTGGGAGAAGTTTCAGGCGTGGGCGGCAACGGTGCCCTACTGCTTCCGCAATCCGCTTTACCATTGGACTCATCTGGAACTGCGGACGGCATTCGGTATAGACAAACTGCTGAATCCTGAGACGGCCCGTGAGATATACGATGCCTGCAACGACCGTCTGCAGAACGACCCGTCGTTCTCTGCCCGGGGGCTCGTGCGCCGCTATAATGTGGAGACGGTGTGCACCACGGACGACCCTGTGGACGACCTGTGCCATCACAGGGCTTACGCTAATCCCTCCGCCGCCACAAAGCTGATTCCTGCATGGCGTCCTGACAAGGCGATGGCTGTGGAGGATGTGAAGGCATTCTGCCCGTATGTGGAGAAACTTGGAGAGGCGGCAGACAAGGAGATACGCAGTTTCGATGATTTCATCGAGGCTTTGCAGCGCCGCCACGACTTCTTTCATCAGCAGGGATGCCGTCTCAGCGATCATGGCCTGTCGGAGTTTTATGCTGAACCGTATACGGACGCTGATATTGCCCGTATCTTTGATAAAGCCCGCGGCGGTGCGAAGCTCACGGAGGATGAGGTGCACAAGTTCAAGAGTGCGATGCTCTACATCTTCGCCGTGCAGGACAGTGCATCCGGATGGGTGCAGCAGTTTCACTATGGTGCGCTGCGCAACAATAACAGCCGTATGATGAGGCTGGCGGGCCCTGATACGGGTTTCGACAGCATCGGCGACTGGCACACCGCGCAGTCGATGTCGCGCTTTCTCGACCGCCTGGACAGTGAAGGATGCCTCGCCAAGACCATACTCTACAACCTGAATCCTGCGGACAACGAGATGGTGGCCACGATGCTCGGCAACTTCCAGGACGGCAGTGTGGCAGGCAAGATACAATGGGGCTCCGGATGGTGGTTTCTCGACCAGAAGGACGGTATGGAAAAGCAGATGAATGCCCTCTCTCTCCTTGGGCTGCTCAGCCGTTTCGTGGGTATGCTCACCGATTCGCGATCTTTCCTCTCGTATCCCCGTCACGAGTACTTCCGCCGCACCCTCTGCAATCTGATGGGCAACGACGTCGAGCTGGGGATGATTCCCTTCACCGGCTATGAGGAGCAGCGCGTACGTCAGATGGTGGAGGATATCTCATACTACAATGCAAAACATTATTTTGAGTTCGGATAAATGGAAAACGGTAGAACATCCTGGCGCTGGTGGATATGCAGCCTTCTTTTCATTGCCACTACGGTGAACTATCTCGACCGTCAGGTGCTGTCACTCACGTGGAAGGAGTTTATCGCCCCGGAGTTTCACTGGACCGACAACCATTACGGCAACATCACGGCAGTGTTCTCCATCTTCTACGCCTTCATATCGCTGTTTGCCGGTCGTTTCATCGACTGGCTCGGCACCAAGCGCGGATACATCTGCGCCATAGTGATATGGTCGTTCGGCGCCTGTCTGCACGCGCTGTGCGGATGGGCCACGATGTATCATGTGGGCATCTCCGGAAAGGAGGCCCTGCTGGCTGTGGAGAGAGGTTCGGAACTGTCCCTGCTGATGTCCACCGTGAGTGTGTGGATGTTTCTCGCTTGCCGTATCGTTCTGGCTACGGGTGAGTCGGGCAATTTCCCCGCTGCCATCAAGGTGACTGCCGAGTATTTCCCTAAGAAGGACCGCGCCTATGCCACTTCGGTGTTCAATGCCGGAGCCTCCGTGGGAGCGCTGGCAGCTCCGGTGTCGATACCTCTTCTGGCTCAGAAATTCGGTTGGGAGATGGCTTTCATCATCATAGGCGGTATAGGTTTCATCTGGGCCGGTTTGTGGCAGGTGTTCTACACCTCTCCTGAGAAGAGCCGCTTCGTCAATGCAGCCGAACTGGCATACATCAATCAGGACGCGGCCGACGATTCCGCCAAGGAGACATCCGCTGCTGAGGGGCCAAAGATAAGTTTCTTCAGGTGTTTCTGCTACCGTCAAACCTGGGCTTTCATCGTGGGCAAACTGATGACTGACGGTGTGTGGTGGTTTTTCCTGTTCTGGGCTCCGGCCTATTTCTCCGAACTCGGTCATCCCTCCACCTCCGGAACGGGACAGGCACTCATCTTCGTGCTCTATCTCGTGGTGACGCTGCTCTCCATCTGCGGCGGTTATCTCCCGCGACTCTTTGTGGAGCGTATGGGTATGAATCCTTACGCAGGCCGTATGAGAGCAATGCTAATATTTGCCTGTCTGCCTGTCTTTGCGATGTTTGCCCAGCCTTTGGCCGATATTTCTCCTTGGTGGCCCTGCATCATCATCGGCTTGGCCGGAGCCGGTCATCAGGCGTGGTCGGCAAACCTGTATTCCACCATCGGTGATATGTTCCCCAAGTCAGCCATTGCTACCATCACTGGCATCGGTACCATGTTTGGAGGTCTCTGCTGCTTTGCCATCAACAAGGGTTCGGGCATGCTCTTCACCTATGCCGACGGGTTGGGTGAGGAATTCTGTTTCTTCGGAGCTACCGGCAAAACGGCCGGCTATATGATGGTGTTCTGCTATTGTGCGGTGGCTTACCTGCTGGCATGGGTGATGATGAAGGCTCTCGTGCCCCGCTATAAGAAAATCGAAGTATGATGTATTAAGACTGAAAAAACATGGAAAAGACTTGGCGTTGGTTTGGAAAGAAGGATAAGATAACGCTTGCAATGCTTCGGCAGATAGGTGTTGAAGGTATAGTGACGGCGCTGCACGATGTGCCCCTTGGTAAGGTGTGGACACGGGAGGCTATACGCGATCTGCGCGAATACATCGAGTCCGAAGGTCTCCGCTGGAGCGTGGTGGAGAGTCTGCCTGTCACGGAGACAATCAAATACGGTGGCTCCGACCGGGATGAGCAGATAGACATTTACAAGCAGAGCCTGCGCAATCTGGCGGCGGAGGGCATCCGCACCGTGTGCTACAATTTCATGCCTGTGCTCGACTGGGCTCGCACGGATTTGCTCCATCCCAACGATGACGGTTCGTCCAACCTATATTTCTCCTACGCGGAGTTTGCCTATTTCGACATCTATATCCTCAGGCGCGAGGGGGCTCGCGAGGACTGGGCGCGCTTCCGTTTTCCCGACGGAGTGGGTGCGGGGCGCGATGTGCTGGCCGAAGCCGATGTGCTGGCCGGGGTGATGACAGCGGAGCGCAGCCATCAGCTGGTGGAGAATATTGTAATCAAGACGCAGGGCTTCGTCAGCGGCAATTTCAGCGAAAACGACGAGGCACCGCTGGATAAGTTCCGCCAGTTCCTCAATCTCTATGCCGGTATCGACAAGGCGCAACTGCGCGAGAATATGAAGTATTTCCTCGAGGCCGTAATGCCAGTGTGCGACGAGTGCGGCATCGATATGTGTGTGCATCCCGACGATCCCCCCATCGAGATACTCGGCTTGCCACGTATCGTGCGCACGGCGGACGACATACGCTGGTTTCTCAATGCTGTGCCCAATCCCCACAACGGTCTCACTTTCTGTGCCGGCAGTCTCTCGGCCGGAGCCTACAATGACGTGGTGGCAATGGCCCGCGAGTTCGCTCCGCGCACCCATTTCGTTCATCTCCGCTCCTGTCACATCTTCCCCAACGGTGACTTTACTGAGGCCAGCCATCTCGGCGGGCGTGCCGACCTTATCGAGCTGTGTAAGATTTTCGAGGCAGAGGAGTCCCGGCGCTCCGTAGCCTCCCACCACAATCTCCCGTTCCGCGTAGATCACGGGCGTACGATGCTGGGTGATGAGACCCGCGGCTATAACGCGGGATATTCTTTCCTCGGACGAATGTACGCTATGGCACAGATGCAGGGCGTGCTAGCCACTCTTGCTCACAAATCTGCTAAAAAAATATAAATTCAATGAACACAATATTCAGCGTTAAGGACCACGTGGTGGTCATTACCGGCGGCACCGGTGTCTTGGGTCGTGCCATAGCCAAGTATCTCGCGCAGGAAGGCGCAAAGGTTGTAATTCTGGGTCGTGAGGCCGAAGTAGGGGATGCTGTTGTCTGCGACATCCGCGAGGCCGGTGGCGAGGCGATGTTCCTCACCACAGACGTGATGAATCAGGCTGTGCTGCAGCAGAATTGCGACGATGTCCTGTCCCGCTACGGGCGTGTGGATGCTCTCCTGAATGCTGCCGGAGGCAATATGCCCGGTGCCACTGTTGCGCCGGACAAGACGTTCTTTGACCTCGATCCGGATCAGTTTCGCACCGTTCTCGACCTCAACCTCACCGGCACGGTGATTCCCACGCAGGTATTCCTGCGTCCGATGGTAGCGCAGGGCAAGGGGGCCATTGTTAATTTCTCATCTATGGCAGCTTTCCGTCCTATGACGCGCGTCTGCGGCTATGCCGCGGCCAAGGCTGGCATATCCAATTTTACGGCCTACATGGCTACGGAGTGTGCCCGTAAGTTTGGCGAGGGCATACGTGTGAATGCCATTGCCCCGGGTTTCTTCATCACGGAGCAAAACCGCGCGCTGCTTACCAATCCCGACGGTTCGTTTACCGAACGCGGCCGTGATGTGATACGTCAGACGCCTTTCGGCCGTATGGGCCGTCCTGAGGAACTGTGTGGCACCATTCAGTACCTCATCTCTGATGCCTCCCTCTTTGTAACCGGCACGGTGGCTGTCGTTGACGGCGGCTTCAATGCTTTTGCAATGTGATTTATATTCCTCTTTCAGCCCAGTCGCCGCGGTCAAGGTTGCGATAGCCGATGGCTTCGGCAATATGTTGCGACTGTACGTTCCCGAAACCTTCGAGGTCGGCGATGGTGCGGGCCACTTTGAGAATGCGCGTGTAGGCACGGGCAGAGAGTTTGAGACGCTCCATTGCCATACGGAGCATTTCGAGCGACTGGGCATCGGGTTCGGCAAAGATGTGAAGCATTTTCTCCGTCATCTGGGCATTGCAATGAATACCCTTGCAGTCTTTAAAGCGTTCGGCCTGAATATGACGGGCCGCAATGACACGCTGGCGAATCACGCTGCTGGGTTCGCCCGGTTCTAATTGCGACAGTTGCGCAAAGGGAACGGCCTGTATCTCGCAATGGATATCGATACGGTCGAGCAGAGGACCGCTGATTTTGGACAGGTAGCGGCTGATTTGTCCGGGTGTGCAGGTGCAGCGGTGATGAGGGTCGCCGAAATAACCGCATGGACACGGATTCATAGAGGCGACGAACATGAAGTTGCAAGGATACTCCACAGAATATTTCGCACGGGAGACGTTTATGGTGCGGTCCTCCAGGGGCTGGCGAAGCACCTCAAGTGTCTGGCGTTGGAATTCCGGTAATTCGTCGAGGAAAAGCACTCCGTTGTGTGCCAGGGAAATTTCTCCCGGTGTGGCATTGGCGCCGCCGCCCACGAGGGCTACCTGCGAAATGGTGTGATGAGGCGAACGGAACGGGCGCGTAGTGATAAGTGCGGAGTCCTTGCTGAGTTTTCCTGCTACGGAATGTATCTGTGTGGTCTCAAGACTTTCGGACAGAGTGAGGGGCGGCAGTATGGACGGCAGACGTTTTGCCATCATGCTCTTGCCGCTGCCCGGAGGTCCCACCATGATGAGGTTGTGGCCGCCGGCTGCCGCAATTTCCAGGGCCCGCTTTACAAGCGCTTGGCCTCTGACATCTGCCATATCGTATTCCGCATCGGACTGATGCTCAAAGAACTCTTTGCGGGTGTCCATCTCATATGGCGTAAGGGAATCTTTGCCGTTGAGGAAGTTCACCACCTGTGAGATATGGCTGACACCATACACCTTGACGCGGTTGACGACAGCCGCCTCGCGTACGTTTTGAATAGGAACGAAGAGATTTTCGTAGCCGAGTTCGCGTGCCTTGATGGCAATGGGCAGGACGCCCTTCACCGGCTGTATGCCTCCGTCCAAAGAGACTTCGCCCACCATCATCGTCTGCGGGAGCAAGGCGGCCTCCACCTGTTTCTCCGCAGCCATGATACCGATGGCGATGGGGAGGTCGTAGCCGCTACCTTCCTTGCGTATATCTGCAGGAGCGAGGTTGACGGTGATTTGCTTTGCTGGGAACTTATATCCGCTGTTCTCCACAGCAGCGACAATACGCTCGTGACTTTCTTTGACAGCGTTGTCGGGCAGGCCTACCATGCAGAAACGGATGCCGCGGGCAAGGTTCACTTCAATGGTGACCTGCTGGGCATTCAGTCCCTGTACGCTGGCAGAGAATGTCTTGACGAGCATCTGTTATTCTTCCTTAGAGCGGCCGGAGCGCTTACGCTCCAGATGGTCGAGGATAATCTTGCGCATGCGCATCGATTTGGGAGTTACCTCTACATACTCATCCTCCTTGATATACTCCAAAGCTTCCTCCAAAGAGAAAATGGTGGCGGGGATGATGCGCGCCTTTTCGTCGGAACCGGATGCACGCATATTGGTGAGCTGCTTGGCCTTGGTGACATTCACCACGAGATCGTTGTCGTGCACATGCTCGCCTACCACCTGACCGGCATAGACCTGCTCCTGAGGCTCGATGAAGAAGCGACCGCGGTCCTGCAGGTTGTTGATGGAATATGCATAGGCGGTGCCCGTCTCAAGGGCTATCATGGAACCGTTGGTGCGGCGCTGTATGTCGCCTTTGTAGGGTTGGTACTCCTTGAAGCGGTGAGCCATGATGGCCTCGCCTTGAGAGGCGGTGAGTATGTTGGTGCGCAAGCCGATGATGCCGCGAGAGGGGATGAGGAACTCGATGTTCACCCTGTCGCCCTGACTCTCCATGGATGTCATCTCACCTTTGCGGCGGGTGACCATATCTATCATCTTGGAAGAGAACTCCTCGGGGACATTGATGGTGAGCTCCTCGACGGGTTCACAACGCTCGCCGTCTATTTCCTTATATATCACCTGGGGCTGACCCACTTGCAGTTCATAACCCTCGCGACGCATTGTCTCAATGAGTACAGACAGATGCAGGACTCCGCGGCCTGCCACCAGCCAGCGGTCGGTGTAGCCTTCCACGAAGGAGACGCGCAGGGCGAGGTTCTTCTCCAGTTCCTTGTCGAGGCGCTCGTTGATATGGCGTGAGGTGCAGTATTTGCCCTCCTTACCGAAGAAGGGGGAGTCGTTGATGGTGAAGAGCATCGACATGGTGGGCTCGTCGATGGAGATGGGAGGCAGAGCCTCGGGATTCTCGTAGTCGCAGAGCGTATCGCCTATCTCGAAATGCTCCAAACCAACGATGGCGCAGATATCACCTGATGACACAGCATCCGTCTTCTGGCGGCCCATGCCGGTGAAGGTGTGGAGCTCCTTGATTTTTGTCTTCTCCATAGAACCGTCGCGATGGGCCACCGTAATGTTCATGCCCTCGCGCAGTGTGCCGCGATGCACACGACCCACGGCGATACGCCCGGTGTAGTTGCTGTAGTCGAGAGAGGTGACCAGCATCTGGGGTGTGCCCTCCAGCACGGTGGGAGCGGGAATGTGCTCGAGGATGGTGTCAAGGAGATAGGTGATGTCGGTGGTGGGAGAGGACCAGTCGGCGCCCATCCATCCGTTCTTGGCACTGCCGTAGATTACGGGAAAATCAAGCTGCTCCTCGCTGGCATCGAGGTCGCACATGAGGTCGAACACCATCTCATAAACCTCCTCGGGGCGGCAGTTGGGCTTGTCCACCTTGTTGACCACCACTACGGGTTTGAGACCAATCTCGAGAGCCTTCTGCAGCACGAAACGTGTCTGGGGCATGGGACCTTCGAAGGCATCCACCAGAAGCAGACAGCCGTCTGCCATGTTGAGCACGCGTTCCACCTCGCCGCCGAAGTCGGAGTGACCCGGGGTGTCGATGATGTTTATCTTGGTGCCCTTGTACTGTATGGAGACATTCTTTGAGAGAATGGTGATACCGCGTTCGCGTTCCAGCTCGTTGTTGTCGAGCATGAGTTCACCTGTCTGCTGGTTGTCACGGAAGAGATTGCCGGCCATCAGCATTTTGTCCACAAGAGTGGTCTTACCGTGGTCGACGTGGGCTATGATAGCAATGTTTCTTATATCCATAGGCTGAAGGGATGAAAAAGAAAACCCCCGTCTGAGAGGCGGGGGCTTTCGGATGCTTCTTTACTTTCTCAGACCGAGGGCCTTGACAATGGCACGATAGCGGTTGATGTCGCGCTTCTTCAAATAGTTGAGGAGCGAACGACGCTTACCTACGAGACCCGTCAGAGCGCGCTCTGTGCTGTGGTCCTTACGGTTTTGCTTCATGTGCTCGGTGAGGTGGGAGATGCGATAGGTGAAAAGAGCAATCTGGCTCTCTGCACTACCTGTGTCCTTAACTCCCTGACCGAATTTGCCAAAGATCTCTTCTTTTTTTGCTGAATCCAAATACATTGTTGTAATGGTTTAAAGTAAACTTGTTTGTTGAGCAGCTCCTCCGCACGCTTCACGGCACTGTACTCACAAATGCGGGTGCAAAGGTACGAAAAATAGTTGAGAGTTGAGAGTTTAGAGTTTAAAGTTAGGCCCTTTTTTCACTATTTGTATGTTTTTTTGCTAATTTTGCACCCAAAAAACAGACAAAGAGATGAAGAAATACTTTGGAGACGCCATATCCGTGGCGGTGTTTGTACTCATAAGTGTACTCTATTTCATGGTGCCGCTGAGGGACGGACTTGTGTTGGGCGGCCACGACCACACTGGAGGCGTGGGAGCAGGAGCCGAGATGGAGCAGTATCGCAGGGAGCACCACGGTGAGAGGACAAGGTGGACGAACACGTTGTTCTCCGGTATGCCCACCTACCAGATGGCGCCGTCGTACGACTCCACCGACACTCTGGCTACAGTGAAGAAGGTGTATATGCTGGGGCTGCCGGACGTGGCGGCATGGGTGTTCATTCTGCTGCTGGGATTCTACATCATGATGCGCTGCTTCGATTTCCGCTGGTGGATGGCATCGCTGGGCGCTGTATTATGGGCTTTCTCAAGCTACTACTTCATCATCATCGGAGCCGGACACATATGGAAGGTGCTGACGCTGGCATTTATCCCGCCCACGATAGGCGGTATGGCGCTCTGCTACAAGGGACGTTACGGATGGGGTGTCGTGGTGACAGCGCTCTTCATGGGGTTGCAGATACTCTCCAATCACGTGCAGATGTCCTACTACTTCGGTTTCGTGATGGCATCCATCGCTGTGGCATCGCTGCTGACCGCTTTGCAGAAGAAAGAGGGGAGAGGTGTTGCGCTGACAGCTTGGGTGAAGGGCACGCTGTGCTTTGCCGCCGGTTGTGTGCTCGGTGTGGCGATGAATATATCCAATATCTACCACACGTGGGAATATTCCAAGGAGAGCATGCGCAGTAAGTCGGAACTGACACAGAAGACCAAGGACCCTGCCGACCAGACCTCCAGCGGACTGGAGCGCAGCTACATAACGATGTGGAGTTACGGCATCGGCGAGACATGGACACTGCTCATCCCTAACGCCAAAGGAGGAGCCTCCGTGCCCCTGAGCCGCAGTGAGACGGCAATGAAGGAGGCCAAGCAGGAATACAAACCCATATACCAGCAGCTGGGACAATACTGGGGAGAGCAGCCTGGTACGTCCGGCCCCGTATATGTGGGAGCCTTTGTCTGCATGCTCTTCATCGTGGGACTGCTTATAGTGAAGGGACCCATGCCGTGGTGCCTGTTGGTGGTGACAATGCTCTCCATTGCACTTTCATGGGGACGCAATATGATGGGATTCACCGACTTTTTCCTCGATTATTTTCCGATGTATGACAAGTTCCGCACGGTGGCATCGATACTCGTCATTGCGGAGTTCACCATTCCGATGCTGGCACTTCTGGGACTGCGTGCCCTCTTTGAGCACGGAGAGCGGCGTGAGATGTTCGACGTGAAGCCCGAAAAGGCTCTCTGGATAGCATTCGGGCTGACGGCGGGAGTGTGTGCGCTCTTCTATATGCTGCCCGATCTCTTCTTCGGACGTTATGTCTCCGAGCAGGAGTATGCCGGTATCATGAGTCTGGCACAGCACGGATGGCCGTCGGCAGACATCATAGAGAATCTCAACGACATGCGTCGCGCTGTTTTCCGCGCCGATTGCCTGAGGAGTCTGGGTGTCATCGTAGCCGGTACGGTGCTGTTGTGGCTCACAATGAAGGGTAAACTGCAGGAAAAGTGGGGTGTGCTGCTTATCGCTGCGCTCTGTCTGGCCGATATGTGGGCTGTGAACAAACGCTATCTCAACGACGGGATGTTCCAAAGGAAATATAATGCAGCTGCGCTCTTCCCAAAGACAACGGGCGACGAGATGATAATGGAAGACGAGGGACTCTATGACCGCACGCTCGACCTCACCTGCTCCACATTCAACAGCAACGATGCGAGCTACTGGCACAAGTCGATAGGTGGCTACCACGCTGCCAAACTGCGCCGCTATCAGGAGGTGATAGAAGAGCATCTGCACGGTGAAATTGCCGCTTTGCAGCGCGAAGTGCCTGCCACAGGAGGTAATCTCGGGGAGGTGAACGGCGACTCGATATTCCCTGTGCTCAATATGCTCAATATGCGCTATATCCTGTGGCCCGCCGCAGAGGGAGACAAGATAGCCCTGAAGAATCCGTGGGCAATGGGCAACGCGTGGTACGTGAAGGAACTCAGGCGCGTGGACGGTGCCGATGAGGAGCTGGCCTCGCTCTCCAGGATTAATCTCCACAATGTGGCTGTGTCTCAGACGGAGGAAGGTAAGGGCGGCGAAGGCACTTGCACACTCGTCGGCTACGAGGCCAACCGCCTGCGCTACGAGGCAGAGAGCAATGAGGACGGTATCATCGTCTTCTCTGAGATTTACTATCCCGGATGGACGGCCACCGTTGACGGCAAGGAGACGGAAGTGATGCGTGTGAACTACATACTCAGGGCTATACGTATACCGGCCGGAAGACACGAGGTGACGCTGACTTTCGATCCCAGAACGGTGAAGGTGACCGAGGCTGTGGCCTACGGAGCACTCGCCGTACTTATCATCATATTGATTGCAATGACAGGACGTGCTGTATGGAAGCGACGCCGCTCATAAGTGTCATCACCTGCACCTACAATGCGGAGGCAACGCTGGAGCGCACGCTGCTCAGTGTGACCGGGCAGACCTATCCATGTGTGGAGCACGTCATCGTGGACGGCTGCAGCGCGGACGGAACGTTCGCCCTCGTGCAGCGCTACGTGGAGAAGGGCCACCGTCAGCAGATACGCGTCATCAGGGAACCGGATGAGGGACTCTACGACGCGATGAACAAGGGCGTGCGCAGTGCGTCGGGCAACTACGTGGTGTTCCTCAATGCCGGCGATGCTTTTCACGAGGCGGAGACGCTGGAGAAAATTGCCCGTTGTCTGGATTGGGAGAAGGGCGATTTCCGCAGTACGGCAATAGCCTACGGTGAGACGGACCTTGTCGATGCAGAGGGGCGGTTTATCCGTCATCGCCGTCTGAAGGCTCCCGGGAGGCTCACCTGGCGCTCGTTCCGTCAGGGGATGCTGGTGTGTCATCAGAGTTTTTATGTGCGGCGCGACCTGGCGCTGGCCATTCCCTATAATCTGCGCTATCGCTTTTCGGCGGATGTGGACTGGTGCATACGCCTGTTGAAATATGTTGAGAGGAGGAGACTCCAGGTGGTGAATACGCACGAGATACTCACCGACTACCTCTCCGAAGGTATGACCACAAAGAACCATCGCGCTTCGCTCCTGGAGCGCTGGCGTGTGATGCAGCATCATTACGGCTGGTGGCAGACGCTGGCTATGCACCTGTGGTTCGCCGTGCGTGCCGTCTTTTTACGATAAGTCTTTGAGGTAGAGCGACAGATGCTCCTGCGCAATTTTCTCCGGAGAGAAGAGCGTGAGAGCCGAGCGGGCAGCTGCAGAGCGGCACTCCGGATGGGAGAGAACGTGACTGATGCCGCGTGCCAGGTCGGCCGCGTTGCGGGGCTCGGCAAGGTAACCTGTTTCGAGATGCGCTATCATCTCCGGTATGCCGCCTACGCGGAAAGCTACGCAGGGTGTGCCGCAGGAGAGTGATTCGGCAATGGTGTTGGGCAGATTGTCCTCCAGCGAGGGAGTGACGAAGACGTCGGCGGCGGCATAGGCCAGCGGCATCCTCTCGGGAGGCAGGGAAAGACCTCCGCGACCGATGATGAGCGGTGTGACGGAGGGCAGTTGGCGCAAAGCTTCTTCCAGATAGCGAAGCCCCTTGCGCTCGTCGTTAATGTTCTGTGCGCAGAAGAGTACAATCCTGCCGTCCTTCGGCAGTGACAACGCCTCGCGTGCCTCTGACATCGCTAAGGGATGGAAGAGGGAAGTGGGGATGCAGTTGTTGATGTGGGTCACCTGCGACAACGGCATTGCTTCCCGGGCCCGCCGGGTAATCCACTCGCTGCAGCCGATGAAATGTATCTGTCGGGAGGACAGCTGTTGCTGTATCGTCATGCGTCGGGCCTGCGACAGCGTGCGGTGGCGCATAGCATCCGAATGGTAGTGGCCGAATCCCATATAGGGCCATTCGTCGTGCAACGTCCAGAACACCTTTTTGCCCGATGAAACCATGCGTTTTACCTGTTCTGCGGAGAGCATGCCCTGATTCACCCAGTGGAGATGTACGATGTCGGCTTCCTGATATTCGCGGGTGGAGAAGATGTCTATGCCGTCCGACATAAGGTCGTATCCCCAGGTGTGTTTGAGGGAGGTGCGCAGCAGCCACATCAGACGCAGGCGCTCCTTTACTTTCGGCCACAGCGAACCCACGGCGCTGACAGCAGGGTCGGATGTCTGACGGTCGCGCACCAGCATCCGGGCCTCCACGCCGTTTGCGAGCAGTGCGTGCAGCAGACGGTTGGCGGCAATGGCACCGCCTCCTGTGCGTTCGCTGGTGGATATAAGGAGCACTTTCACGATGCAAAAGTAATAAAAAAATCACAAATAGACCATTTATGAGTCCAGGCAAGGGCTATCTATCAACATTTTTTCATACTTTTGTGTGCGTAAAGTCATGGCGACAACAAAAAACAGGATAGAGTGGCTTGATGCCATGCGTGGTTTCACCATGGTGATGGTGGTGGCCTATCATGTGGGTCTGATTACCTTTGCCGAGAGTGCCCGTCAGTCGGCATCGATGTCCCTGCTGGTACTCTTCCGCATGCCGCTCTTCTTCTTTGTGAGCGGTTATCTGGCTTTCCGTCCGAAATTTGTATGGACAGCGGTGAGTACGGCCCGCCAGCTGTGGAAGAAGTTCCGCGTGCAACTGCTGCCCACGATACTTTTCATGTGTGCATATGCCGTGATACGCTGCAAGGAATTCCTGCCCGCAATGGAGCGTATGCTGCAGAGTCCGACGAAGGGCGGTTACTGGTTTACGCTGGCCCTGCTCTACATGTTCATCCTCTACTACGTCTTCGCCTTCATCGAGCAGCATTTCCGATGGAGGGAGCGCTCGTGGCACTGGGTGCCGATAACGCTTTTCTGGGTGGCGAGTGTGATACTATATGAGACGGCCTACATGCCCAAGGTGTTCTCCTATCCGAAAGACCCGTTCTGGAAGGTGTCGAGCCTCATTCAGGTGGTGTATTTCCTGCAGTTTTTCCTGATGGGCAACATTGTGCGGCGCTACTGGAAGACGGCCGAGAAGATATTCGACTCGAAGTGGTTTGTCCCGATGGTTGTCATTGTGGCATTCTTCTGCGCTTCCGACTATCTGCGCTGGCATAATCTGCGGCTGGTGTGGGCCAATCTGCCCCGCACGCTGGCGATGTATATGACGATGCTGCTGTGTATGCTGTTTTTCCGCCGCTATCAGGACTCGTTCACCAGGGAGACGCGACTGGGTCGTGTGTTGCAGTATATAGGCACAAGGACGCTGGATATCTACTTGCTTCATTACATCTTCCTACCTCGCATTCCGGCTGTGGGTGAGTGGCTCAACACCAACAAACCGGATTTTGTCACGGGTACGACGCTCTGCGTGGCACTGGCTCTTGTGGTGATAGCCTTCTGCCTGATAACGAGCAGTCTGCTGAGAATAAGTCCACTGTTCCAGGAACATCTCTTCGGAGTGAAAGCACCCAGCGAAAAAACATGAAACAGCGCAACCATGCCTTCGACCTCCTCTGCGGCATCTGCATCGTACGCATGATGATGCTCCACGTGATGTCCTTCTGTCAGATGCAGGGGCAGGAGTGGTGGATGGATGTGATGCACTGGACGTATTTCTTCATGTCGTTCTTCTTCTTCAAGGCCGGCTATTTCAACAAGACGCTACAGGGCGACACACGCACTTTCCTCGTGAAGAAGACCAAACAGCTCATCGTACCCTATGTTGTGTGGGGTATTCTGGGTGCTGTTGTGTATCTGAGTTTTGCGTGGTTGGTGCTGCCCTCCAACAATACGATGGTGAAGGCTGTCACGCCTGAGCATCTGTGGCTCACGAGCAGTTTCTTCGGCAACGGGCCGGTGTGGTTCCTCATGAGTTTCTTCATGGCCTACGTGGCGATGCATTTCATCAGCAAGGCCGACGAGTGGGCGATGCGTCGCAATCTGCGTGTGCGTCTGTCGTGGGTAGTGCTGATCTTCCCGTTTGTCAGCTACAAGCTCTGCGAGATGGGCAATCCACTGTGGCTCAGCCTCAATAATGTTTTCTGGGGCATCTTCCTCTTCCTCCTCGGCCGTCTGTGGCACGAGTGCCTCGACCAGTACGAGCGTCGTCCGATGATGGCTCTCTCGGTGGCTATGATTGCAGTCTTTGTGGTGCTCAATATCTGGGATATTGGAGAATACACCATGAGCGGCAATCTCTGGACGGGCTACTATCCCGCTACGCTGCTCAAGACGCTGTGTGCGCTGTGCGGCTTCTCCGGTTTCTTCCTTCTGCTGCCCACGCCGCGCGTGCCGGTCCTGGGATACATCGGAGAGCACTCGATGGTCTTCTTCGTGGCCCACTATCCTCTGCTCACCTTCTATCAGATGCTGCGCAGTTCCTTCGTCCGCACCCTTCGCGGCCACTGGGACGACATGATAATACTCACGCTGCTCACCTTCGTCTTCTGTTTCTGGATAGTGCCCTTTGTGGAGCGCATTCCCTGGCTCAGCGGACGTTTCAGGAGTATGCCGGAGAAAACGACCGCCTAATACCCAACGACTATGATAGGAGAATATACTGACGACGAACTGCACCGCCTCCACGAGGTGCTCTACGAGATACTGGCGGAGATTATCCGCGTGTGCGAGGTGCTCAGAATACCGTATTTCATTCAGGGCGGCACAGCCATCGGTGCCTTCTTCGAGCAGGCCATTCTGCCGTGGGACGACGACATCGACATCGGTATGACGCGTGAGAATTACGAGCGCTTCCTCCGCGAGGCTCCCGCTGTGCTCGACAAGGAGAAGTACTTCCTCCAGTGGCTCGGCACCGACCCCCGCACGCCCTTCTATTTTGCCAAGATGAGGCGCAACAACACTGTGTTCCTCGAGCACAACTACCGCCACCTGCCTATTCATCAGGGCATCTATATCGACATATTTCCCTTCGACAAGGTGCCCGACACCCAGTGGCTGCAGCGTGCGCAGCGCACTTTGGCCAACTTCTTCAACTGCTGTTTCATGGGTAAGGAGGTGTGGCAGTGGAAGCATTGCGGCCGCTGCGAGATAGACCGCCCCACCAATCGCGGTTTCCTGCCCTGCCTTCTCCAGCGTATTGTGCAGACGCCGCTCTCCAAGCGTATGGTGTACGGTCTGCTGCGCTGGTCGCAGACGCTGTTCGGCGGTTTGCGCGGAGCCACGTTCTACAATATGGTGCTCATGCCCAGGGACCACATCGCCGTGGAGGCCATTGAGCATCCGGAGCGCCGTACCTTCGGTCCTCTCACCGTGTGGGCGCCCAGCGACCTCGAGACCTACCTGCGCCGCCACTACCGCAATCTGCGCCGCGTGATTCCCAAGGAGGAGCAGCAAAACCACCGTCCCGATGTCTTGAAATTCGAATGATGCAGGAGCAGGACCTCAAGGAGCGCACCTCGCGGGCATTGGCCTGGAGCGGAGTGAACAGCGGTATGACGCAGCTGCTCAATCTCGTCATCGGCATCTTCCTCGCCCGTCTGCTGTCTCCCGGCGACTACGGTATCGTGGGCGTGCTGGCCATCTTCTCGGCTCTTGCCGGCAATCTGCAGGACGTGGGTTTCACGCAGAGCCTTATCAATCTCAGGAGCCCTGAGAACCGCGACTACAACAGCGTCTTCTGGTTTTCCGCTGTCACGAGCCTCTGCCTCTACGCGCTGCTTTTTCTCTCTGCGCCCCTCATTGCCGCTTTCTACCACGAGGAACTTCTCGTGGAGCTCTCCCGTGTGCTTTTCCTCGGTTTCTTCATCGCCTCGCTGAGCATCCCATCGGGTGCGTGGCTGAAGAAGAACCTGCGCAACCGCGAGATGGCGGAAATCGGTCTCACGGCCCTCGTCCTCTCCGGCATCACAGGCATCGCTGTGGCTGTCATGGGCGGGCGCCACTGGGCTCTCGTGGCTCAGCAGCTCACCTATATCGGCATCACCACCGTCGGCCGTTTCATCGCCTGTCCCTGGCGTCCGTCGCTGTCGTGGGAGTTCGCTCCCGTGCGGGGTATGATGCGTTTCGGCGTGAACATCTTCCTCACGAATGTCGTCAACACCCTCTCGCAAAATCTTCTCACCGTCGTCTTCGGCCATTATCTCTCGAAGGCCGCCACGGGATTCTACACGCGTGCCAACATGTGGAACAATATGGGCCACCAGCTTGTGAGCAACACCACCAACCAACTGGCGCAGACGGTCTTCGTCGAGGTGCGCGAGGAGCGCGAACGCGAGGTGCGTGTGTGGCGCAAAATGCTTCGCTTCACGGCCTTCCTCTCCATGCCGGCCATGCTGGGTCTCTCGCTCATCAGCGACGAAGTTACCGCCATCCTCGGTCCCCAGTGGGCCGAGTCGGCTCCCCTGCTGCGCGTGCTTGCTGTCAGCGGTGCCTTCATGCCCGTCTATACGCTCTACCAGAGTATGCTGATATCCCACGGCCGGGGTCGTGCCTACATGCTTCTCGGGGTGGGGCAGGTGGTGTGTCTGCTGGCCGCGGCTCTGCTCCTTGCACGCGAGGGTGTGTACGTCATGGTGGTGGCCTATTCCGTGTTGCAGATATTGTATCTCATCCCCTGGCAGATGGTCACGGGGCGCGTGTGCGATGTGCGTGCCGGTATGGTGGTGCGCGACATTCTGCCCTATCTTCTTTCCGCCGCTGCGGTGATGATGCTCACCTGGGCGCTGACGAGTCCCTTCGAGGGTATTCCGTTCTGGCTGATGCTCCTTGTGCGCATACCGCTTGCCGCCGTTCTCTATGCCGTGCTGATGTGGGTGCGCCGCGATGATATGATGACGGAGATAATGCGTTTTGTGAGACGATGAGGATATCTGTGGTACTTTGCACCTATAACGGTGAGCGCTATCTCCGTGAGCAGCTTGACAGCGTCTTTTCCCAGACGCTGAGGGCCGACGAGGTGCTGGTGTCCGACGACGGTTCCACCGACTCCACCTGGGCTATCCTTGAGGACTATGCCGCCCGCTATCCAGAGATGCGTCTGTGCCGTCACGGGGCTCCTCACGGCGTCAATGCCAATTTCTACAGCGCTCTGCGCGAGGCTACGGGCGACCTGCTTGTCATAGGTGATCAGGACGACATCTGGCTGCCTCGGAAAATAGAGCGTTTGTCCGATTCCATCGGCGATAATCTCCTTGTGGCCAGTATGAACCGTCCCTTCACCAGCGGTGACGACCCCTCGGCTCTTGCCTCTCAGGACATGCGTGTACCCAACGTGTCGCTGCTGCGTATGCTGCACACCAGTTGTGTTGCCGGCCACACGATGGCGCTGCGTCCCGAACTGCTGTCGCTGGTCTCTCCCACAGCCCGCGACAGCATCATGTATGATGCCATGCTGCAGATTGCGGCCCGCGCGGCTGGCCGTATGGCCTTTGTGGAGGAGGTACTTGTCTTGCAGCGCCGCCACACCTCGTCTGCCACCTATACGGCTCCTGTAAACCGCAGCAAGACACCTTCCAACATCCTGCGCACCGTCTGTGCCGACTGCCGTCTCTATCGCATCACACGCCCTGCCTGGCGATGTCGCATGCTCATCATGCTCGACATTCTTTCCTTTGTTGCTTCGCGTGTGGAGACACCCTGTGACGAACTGCGCGATGCTCTCAAGTATGTGCATTTGCAGCTGAACGGCAGTTATGCGGCCCGCACTCTCTTCTGTCTGCGCCACCATCGCGAGTTGCTTCACAGTGTGGAGCGCAACACTCTCTACAGCCTCCTCCGCGCTCTTTTCTTCCCCATCTCCAGCGCCAGCTACGTCCGTCCGTGATGCTTCGCCCGCTCTTTCGCACACGCACTGCAGACCCTGCGCAGGGGAAGAATGGTCAATTGCCAATGTTCAGTGACGCTGCAAAGGTACGACATTTACATTGCGGTCTAAAATATTTTGGCAACTTTTTTCGAAAAATTTTTAGGAGGGTTAGTCAATAGTCATTAGTCAATAGTCAATAACGAAAATGCAGTAAGCCAAAATGTCGCCACTATTATATAATAGTCACCCCGAAATCACCTTTCTCGATTTCTTAATGACTATTGACTATTGACTGCTAATGACTGCGTACATGCTTCTCGCGTAAGGACTCAATAAGGACTCTGTGAACACTCTGAGAACAATCAGGATGCGGTCACGATGGTCAAGGTCAAAATGGTCAAAATCGATTTGCAAGTGTCAAAATCCGCCACTATAATAAATATTTTATATTTATATATAGTGAGCAAAATGACATATCCGAAAATGAAAATGACCATTTTGACCATGACCACTTTGACCACGTTTGTTTGCATGGGAGAAAGTTACTCAAGGGAAAAGTCTTCCCAGTGAATATCTCGATGAAATCGGCTTATTTAAGGCGTTGTCAAGGTGATGAGGTGTACGAAATACGAGAACACTATTGCTAAACATGTTGATGCCGACACCAAGCAGACTGAACAATTCGTTCTGTCAGGTTAAGTCCGAGGTGTGGTTTTCATCAACGAGTTGGGACTAAACATCCTTGTCTCCTCCTCGAAAATCTAGAATATTTTGTGCCCTCAAAGAATTTTTGCGGCATTTGAAGATGAAAAAGTGGAGGAAAAGATGTGAGTTTATAGAAAAAAGTGTATTTTTGTGGCGAATTGAAACGAATTGTGCAACTTTAAACCAAACCGCATATAGAAAAATAGACAGATAAAATACTTGAATAGAAGCGTCCGCTTGAATCTTGTTTACCGAAAATTCGCCAAAATTAAAGTAAGCAGCAAGAGTAAAAGCTCGGATGCTCACGCCGATGGCGTGGGCTTTTTACTCGGATATGCTGCATAGGTGTTTGGCGATACCTCGGTAAACGTAGACGAAGTTAAAGTCCACGTTTTCTTTTTGTGTCTTTCTGAATGATATCGACAATCTATTATTAACCATTAAATAAAAATAACTATGAAGAAATTTTTGATTTTGTGTTCTTTGGTGATTTGGAATCTTGGAGCGAACGCTCAAGAAACAGATGCAGAACAGACGAATGTAACGAATGTAGTACAGAATCAATACAAGCCATATAGTCGCTTGTATGTCGGTTATTCACCAGTATTCTTTTCGCAAAACAGCTATCATAGTGCTGGTACAGAAACCGAACATGGTGGTATTGTCGGCTGGACTTATGGCATTTCTTTAACGAAGAAATGTCCCTTGTATCTTGAATTCGGTTTTGCGATGTCATTAAATTGGGAACGCGAGAGTGATGAGTTTTGGTTTGATAATGATAAAGGTAAGAATGTAAAAGCTGCTGAAATAGGGAGTAAATATACCTTATTAAGACTTGCTATTCCATTTAATTTGACATATCGTTTTTCTGTGTCAAACAATTTCGTTATTGCTCCCTATGTGGGATTTACTTGTTGCTTTAATCCCATTAACGACTATAAATCCTTTGTTGAGTATACAGATGAATATAAGAAAACGGATGAATACAAAACGAGTCCGATTTTTGGTCCAGAATATGAAGATAAAGTATACTTTCATCATGAAATTCAAGCTTCATGTCAGGTTGGATTTAATATGACTATTGCAAAACATTTCTCGTTAGGCGCAGAATATGGTCTTGATCTTACAAATATTGCAGATGATACGAAGTCAAGTCGCGCTGCCGTAAAGTTTGGATATGAATGGTAATGCTCCTAATATATTAAGAAGGTGTAAGTATGCTCTTTGAATGATGTAAAGACGATAGTATCAAAAAAATGCATCTTTTTGCCTGATAATGTGAAAAAAGTGAGGAAAAAATTTGGTGGAATGAAAAAAACAACATACTTTTGTCCCCGAAATCGAAAAAAAAATCGAAAAAAAAGGTAAGATTCTCAGTATGACAAGAATAGCAAACTATTGGTGGTGGCGCAACTCAGGATTCAAAAAATCGTGAGAAGATAGCCGCGTCCCGTAGTTTTTATAATAAAAGGGGAATATGAAAGGCCTGTCGTTCTTGCGACGGGCCTTTTTTTTGATAACATATAAAACATAATAATATATATAAAAAGGAATATGGGAAAGTACCAAGTTGACAAAAACGGATTTTACGGAGAATTCGGCGGGGCATACGTGCCGGAGATTCTCTACAAATGTGTGCACGACCTGCAGGAGGCCTATCTCCCCATCATCGAGAGCGAGGAGTTCAAGCGCGAATACCGCGCTCTGCTGAGAGACTACGTGGGCCGTCCCTCGCCGCTCTACTACGCACGCAGGATGAGCGAGCGCTACGGTTGCCAGCTCTATCTCAAGCGCGAAGACCTCAACCACACGGGTGCGCACAAAATCAACAACACGGTGGGGCAGATACTCCTGGCCAGGAAGATGGGCAAGACGCGCATCATCGCCGAGACGGGAGCCGGACAGCACGGTGTGGCAACGGCTACGGTGTGCGCCCTGATGGGTATGCAGTGCGAGGTGTTCATGGGTGCCACCGATGTGGAGCGCCAGCACACCAACGTGGAGCGCATGAAGATGCTGGGAGCCACGGTGCACCCCGTGCGCACAGGCAACATGACGCTGTCGGACGCATGTTCGGAGGCCATACGCGACTGGTGCTGCCATCCCGCCGACACCTTCTACATCGTGGGCAGCACAATGGGGCCGCATCCCTATCCCGACCTGGTGGCACGCATGCAGAGCGTCATCTCGGAGGAGATAAAGGGACAGCTGGAGGAGAAAATCGGGCGCGACTATCCCGACTACCTCATCGCCTGCATCGGAGGAGGAAGCAATGCGGCCGGCACGATATACCACTATATGGACGACGAGCGCGTGAAGATAGTGCTGGCTGAGGCAGGCGGCCAGGGATGGGAGACAGATCACACGGCAGCCACCATCCACAAGGGTACGACGGGTATCCTGCACGGAGCCAAGATGCTGGTGATGCAGGACGGTGACGGTCAGATACAGGAGGCGTTCACCATCTCCGCCGGTCTCGACTATCCGGGCGTGGGTCCCATGCATTGCAATATGGCCAGACAGGGCCGCACCCAGGTGTTGAGCATCAACGACGACGAGGCCATCTACGGCGGTTATGAACTGACACGCATGGAGGGCATCATCCCCGCCATAGAGTCGGCACACGCCATCGCGGCGCTCTCCAAACTCACGTTCAAACCCACCGACGTGGTGGTGCTCACCGTCAGCGGAAGGGGCGACAAGGATGTGGAGACATATTTGAACAACAAGCAAATGGCAAAAGAATATGGAAACTTTTAACTACTCAACCACAAGCAAGACCATACTGGCGGATCTGTACACGCCGGTGGGAGTCTATATGCGTCTGCGGGACATGTATCCGCAGAGTGCGCTGATGGAGAGTTCGGACTATCACGACAGCAACAACTCGCGCTCCTTCATCGGCATCAATCCCATTGCCGGCGTGGCTGTGGGGCACGGCATCGCCACAGTGACATTTCCCGACGGAAGCGCCGAGACGCATGCCATAGACAGGAGCTACGGAGTGGCTGAGGCCATCCACGCCCTCATCGACCGCATCCGTGTGGAGGGCGACGACGCTGCTGTGTGCGGTCTCTTCGGCTACACCTCGTTCAATGCCGTGCGCTATTTCGAGGGTATCGCCGTGAAGGACGAGACGCAGGAAAAGAACGACGCGCCCGATGTGCTCTACACGCTGTACAGGGAGACCGTCGTCTTCGACCACCACAACAACACGCTGAAGGTGGTGACGCTCGGGAACTCTTCCGATATTGACGCAGTGCTCAAGGCAATGAACCGCGGCAACGTGAGGGAATACGATTTCAGTCCCGTGGGCGATGTGATGAGTACGCTGACCGACGACGAGCACAGGGAGAACATACGCAGGGGCATACGCCACTGTATGAGGGGCGACGTGTTCCAGATAGTGCTGTCGCGCCGTTTCGTGCAGCGCTACGAGGGTGACGACTTCCGCCTCTACCGCGCTCTGCGCAGCATCAATCCCTCGCCGTATCTCTTCTATTTCGACTTCGGCGGTTTCCGCATCTTCGGTTCGTCGCCCGAGACGCATTGCAGGATAGATAAAGTTTCAATGGTCAATGGTCAACGGTCAATGTTCAAAGCCTACATCGACCCCATCGCCGGCACCACGAAGCGCACGGGCGACGCGGAGAGCGACCGCAGGGGTGCGGAATATCTGCGCAACGACCCCAAGGAGAATGCCGAACACGTGATGCTGGTGGACCTGGCGCGCAACGACCTGAGCCGCAACTGCCACAATGTGAAGGTGGACTTCTACAAGGACCTGCAGTACTACAGCCACGTGATTCACCTGGTGTCGCGTGTGAGCGGCGAACTGGACGAGGGTGCCGACCCCGTGAAGGCTTTCATCGACACCTTCCCCGCCGGCACACTGTCGGGCGCTCCCAAGGTGCGTGCCATGCAGCTCATCTCCGAATACGAGCCCCACAACCGCGGTGCCTACGGAGGATGCATCGGTGTGATAGGTCTGGACGGTTCGCTCAATCAGGCTATCACCATACGCACCTTCGTCTCGCGCAACGGCGAACTGTGGTTTCAGGCCGGCGGAGGCATCGTGGCCAAGAGCGATGTGGAATACGAACTGCAGGAAGTGAATAACAAACTGGGAGCCCTGCGCCGCGCCATCGTGGCAGCAAGCACCTCCCGCTAATACCATATATGTGTCCTATGAAAACAGTGATAATAGACAACTACGACTCGTTCACCTACAATCTGAGTCATCTGGTGAAGGAACTGGGTGCGGAGGTCACCGTGGTGCGCAACGACCGCTTTGAGCTCTCCGACCTGGAGGCCTTCGACAAGATAATACTGAGCCCGGGCCCCGGCATCCCTTCCGAGGCAGGCCTGCTGCTGGACGTCATCCGCACCTATGCCGGCCGGAAGCCCATGCTGGGCGTGTGTCTCGGTCATCAGGCCATCGGCGAGGCCTTCGGAGCCAAACTGGAGAATCTCTCCGACGTGTTTCACGGTGTGGCAACGCCCTGCCATATTGTGGCCGCCGACCCCGTCTTCGAGGGTCTCGACCGCGACATCACCATCGGACGCTACCATTCGTGGGTGGTGTCGAAGGAGGCATTACCCGAGTGTCTGGAGGTGACCGCTGTGAGCGACGAGGGTCAAATCATGGCGCTGCGCCACAGGACGATGGAGGTGCACGGCATACAGTTTCACCCGGAGTCGGTGCTCACACCTAACGGAAAAACCATAATAAAAAATTTCATAGAGCTATGAAAGAGATTCTTGCCAAACTGCTGAACCACGAGACGCTCTCCCGCGAGGAGATGAAGACGATTCTCATAGGAATCACCCACAGCGAATATCCCAACGAACAGATTACGGCGCTGCTCACCTGCCTGCAGATGCGCGGGGTGACTGTGGACGAACTGCTCGGCTTCCGCGACGGCGTGCTGGAGACGGGTGTGCCGGCCATACTGAAGGCTGACCGCTATATCGACGTAGTGGGTACGGGCGGAGACAGGAAGAACACGTTCAATATATCCACCACGGCCTGCTTCGTCATTGCGGGTGCCGGCTACAAGGTGGCCAAGCACGGCAACTATGCGGCCACCTCGGTGAGCGGAGCCTCCAACGTCATACAGCACCACGGGATTAAGTTCACCGACGACATCGACCGTCTGAACCGCTCGCTGGACGAAGCCGGTATCGTGTATCTGCACGCACAGCTCTTTGCCAGCGCGATGAAATTCGTGGGACCGATACGCAAGGCGCTGCCCTTTCCCACCATCTTCAATCTGCTCGGCCCCATCGTAAATCCCTCGCGTCCGCAGTGCCAGTTGCTGGGTGTGGCCAATCTCGACCAGATGCGCCTCTACAGCAGTGTGTACCAGCGTCTGGGTATCGACTACGGCATCGTCAACTCCGTCGACGGCTACGACGAGATATCGCTCACGGGCAATTTCAAGGTGACCACCAACAACTACGAACGGGTCTTCCGTCCGCAGGACCTGGGTTTCGACATCGCCAGGCCCGAGGAACTCGTAGGCGGCGCCACAGAGGAGGAGGCTGCCGCGATATTCGACTCCGTGCTGGAAAACCGCGCCCTGCCCGCCCAGAAGAATATCGTGCTGGCCAACGCCGCGTTCGGCATTCAGGTGCTGGAGAAGGGACAGAAGAGCATCGAGGAGTGCATCGACATCGCCCGCGAGAGCATCGACAGCGGCAGTGCGCTGAGGACATTCAGGAAATTTGTGGAACTCAATTCGTAATCCCCCATGGATATTCTACAGGACATCATCGCAACGAAGCGCGAGGAACTTGCTGCACTCTGCGCCAGGAAACCCTCTCTGCGCCAGGCCTTGCTCGACAGCCCGTCGGGCATCATTGCCGAATTCAAGCGCCGCTCGCCGTCGAAGGGATGGATTAGGGAAGACGGACGGGCCGACATCATACCGCTGAGCTATCAGCAGAACGGTGCCGCTGCGCTCTCCATACTCACCGACGCGAAGTATTTCGGCGGTGCGGACGACTTCATCCGCACGGCCCGCCGCTCGGGTGTCACCGTCCCCGTGCTCTACAAGAATTTCGTCATTGACGAAGCCCAGCTCTATGCCGCTGTGCTCTGCGGGGCGAGTGCCGTGCTGCTGATTGCCGCCTGTCTGAGCAAGGCCGAGTGCAGACGGCTGATGGACAAGGCTCACGAACTGGGCTTGGAGGTGCTCCTCGAGATGCACTCCGAGGCGGAACTCGAATACGCCGACCTGCAGCCCGACCTCTGCGGCATCAACAACCGCAATCTGGGTTCCTTCGTCACCGATGTGGAAAACAGTTTCCGTGAGGGCTCTGCGCGAGGCCGGTTTCCGGGGATTCCTCATCGGAGAGAATTTCATGCGCGCCGACAACCCCGGCCAGTCCCTCCATGACTTCATCAACCAATTAGCCCATTAACCCCATGAGACCCATAATAAAGGTTTGCGGCATGAGAGATGCGGACAACATCCGCCAGGCGGAGCAGCTCCTGTCATCCAACTCGTCAACTCGTCAACTTGTCAACTTGATAGGTTTCATCTTTTGGCCGAAGTCGAGCCGCTATGTCAGCGAGCGCCCCGCTTATCTCCCGACGAAATGCAGGCGGGTGGGGGTGTTTGTGGACGAGGACATCGACACGGTCAAGCGCATTGCTGATGAATATGCCCTCGACTATATCCAGCTTCACGGACACGAATCCCCCGAATATATCCGGGCGCTCAAGTTTCAGGTTTCAGGTTTCAGGCTCCAGGTGATAAAAGCCTTCAATATAGCAGCCCGAGAGGATTTGGAGGCGACAGCCCCCTACGAGGGCCTGGCCGACAGCTTCCTCTTCGATACCAAGGGCAAGTGTGTTGGCGGCAATGGTGAGAAGTTCGACTGGAGCGTGTTGTCCTCCTACCGGGGTGAGACACCGTTTCTGCTCAGCGGCGGCATCGGTCCCGACGATGCTGAGCGCGTGAAAGCATTCCGCCATCCGAAGTGTGCGGGCATCGACCTTAATTCGCGCTTCGAAGTGTCCCCTGCCTTAAAAGATATCAATAAACTGAAAACGTTTCTCCAATCACTATGAATAAGATAAACAAACTTTTTGCAGACAGCAAGGACGAAAAACTCCTTTCGCTCTATTTCTGTGCCGGTGCGCCCACACTTGAGGGCACTGCCGACGTCATCCTCGCCATGCAGCGTCGGGGCATCGCTATGGTAGAGGTGGGTATTCCCTTCAGCGACCCGCTGGCCGACGGTCCCGTGATACAGAGTGCCGCCACCCGGGCGTTGAAGAACGGTATGACGCTCACACGCCTCTTCTCGCAACTCGCCGCCGTCAAGGATAAGGTGGAGATACCTCTCGTGCTGATGGGCTACCTCAATCCCATACTCCACTACGGCATCGAGGCCTTCTGCCGCTCGTGTGTGGAGGCCGGTGTCAGCGGTGCCATCATCCCCGATTTGCCTTTCGACGACTATCTCAATGTGGTGAAACCCGTTGCCGACCGTTACGACCTGCGCATCATCATGCTCATCACACCCGAGACCAGCGACGAGCGTATCCGTTTCATCGACAGCCACACTGACGGATTCATCTACATGGTGTCGTCGGCATCCATCACGGGTACGCAGAAGAGTTTCGATGAACAGAAGCAGGCCTATTTCCAGCGCATCAATGCTATGCAGCTGCGCAATCCCAGGATGATAGGTTTCGGCATCAGCAACGCCCAGACTCTCAAGGCCGCCCAGGACAATGCCGCCGGTGCCATCATCGGTTCCAAGTTCGTGAGTCTGCTCGATGAGGCTGCCGGCGATGCGAATGCTGCGCTGGATGCCCTGTTCGCGGCTCTGGGACGCTGAGCGGACGGGCGGATTTACAGATAAGACATATACAGATAGTTGGTCTGCGCGGGATATTCTGCCGCGAGGGTGTCTATCTTGTTGACAACGGGGATGATGTTGAGTTCGTACCTCCACCGGCGTATCATAAGGCCGGCATCCTCCATATTCATGTCCGCCTCGAGACCCACGGCGCGGGCTATCTGGAAATCCGAGAAACCGTAGATCTTCGCCTCGTGAAGCAGTTTCACGAAAGCGGGTTCCTCAATCAGTTCCAGGAACTCGTATCTGTCCATCGTGCCGAGGCATTCCGACAGGTATCTGTATTCCTCCAGTCCACGGTTGATGTCGATGATGTGCTTCAGCTTCTCGAGAAACCAGCGGTCGATTTTCGTCAGCCGGTGTATCTGCTCAAGGGTGTAGCCCATCATCATTGCCTTTGCTATGACGAAGATGCGCGTGTCGGTGGCATGCTGCAGAGCGCCGGGCACATCGGTGACATGCTGCGCCTTGTTGTCCACAAATCCGTGCATGCCCTGGCCAATCATGCGGAGACCCTTCTGCAGCGACTCCTCGAAGGTGCGGCCCACAGCCATCACCTCGCCGACACTCTTCATCGAGGAACCCAGTTCGTGATTCACACCGTGGAATTTGGAAAGGTCCCAGCGCGGAATCTTGCACACCACATAGTCGAGAGCCGGTTCGAAGAAGGCGCTGGTGGTCTTGGTGACGGAGTTCTTCAGTTCGAAGAGGCCGTAGCCCAAACCGAGTTTTGCCGCCACAAAGGCCAGGGGATAGCCCGTTGCCTTTGATGCCAGAGCCGAGGAGCGGCTCAGACGGGCGTTGACCTCGATGACACGATAGTCTTCGCTGTTGGGGTCGAGGGCGTACTGCACGTTACACTCGCCTACGATGCCGATATGACGTATTATCTTGATGGCCAGAGCGCGCAATTTATGGTACTCGCTGTTGGTGAGCGTCTGACTGGGAGCCACGACGATGCTCTCGCCGGTGTGGATGCCGAGAGGGTCGAAGTTTTCCATATTGCAGACGGTGATGCAGTTGTCGTAGCGGTCGCGCACCACTTCGTATTCTATTTCCTTCCATCCCCTGAGACTCTTCTCCACCAGCACCTGCGGTGAGAACGAGAAGGCCTCCTCGGCCTGAGTGTCCAGTTCGGCATCGTTGTCGCAGAACCCCGAACCGAGACCTCCGAGGGCGTATGCCGCACGGAGTATGACGGGAAATCCCAGTGCGTGTGCAGCACGTCGCACCTCCTCGATATTGCTGCACGCTTCGCTCTTTATCGTCTTCACACCTATTTCGTCGAGGCGCTTCACGAAGAGGTCGCGGTCTTCGGTGTCGATGATAGCCTGCACAGGTGTGCCCAGCACCTTTACACCGTATTTCTCCAGCACGCCGCGTTTGTAGAGTTCCACACCGCAGTTGAGCGCCGTCTGTCCGCCGAACGAGAGAAGAATGCCGTCGGGGCGCTCTTTCTCTATGACGCGCTCCACGAAATCGGGTGTCACGGGTTGGAAATACACCGTATCCGCCACATCCTTCGAGGTCTGCACGGTAGCGATATTCGGATTGATGAGTACCGACTTCACACCCTCCTCCTTCAGTGCCTTCAGTGCCTGCGCACCGCTATAGTCGAACTCGCCCGCCTGACCTATCTTCAGGGCTCCCGAACCGAGGATGAGAACCTTTTTGACAGTTGACGAGTTGGGTGAAGATGCTAACGACTTGTCAACTTGTTTACTCGTCAACTCGTTTACTTGTTTACTTGTCCACTTGTCCACTAAAGACACAAACTCATCAAACATCCACTCCGTATCCGTGGGGCCGGAACAGGCCTCGGGGTGGAACTGTGCCGAGAACCAGGGGTGCGTCTTGTGACGTATGCCCTCGTTGGAACCGTCGTTCATGTTGACGAAAAGCGGTTCCCAGTCGGATGGCAGCGTAGAGTCATCAACGGCGTAACCGTGGTTCTGCGATGTGATGTAGCATTGCGTGGAACCGACGCGCTGCACCGGTTGGTTGTGCGAGCGGTGGCCGTATTTCAGTTTGTATGTCCTGGCCCCTGCGGCGCGGGCCAGCAGTTGGTTGCCCAGGCAGATACCCATCAGAGGGCGCACCGTTGACTTATTTGCTGACTCTTCACTCTTCACTCTTCGTTCTTCACTTTCCATGAACGTGCGGATATGCTCCACCGTCTTGCTGCATTGCTCCGGGTCGCCGGGACCGTTGGCAAGGAACAGACCGTCGAATTCCAGCTGGTTGAAGTCGTAATCCCAGGGCACACGGATAACCTCCACACCGCGACGAAGCAGGCAGCGTATGATGTTGGCCTTCACACCGCAGTCTACAAGCACTACGCGCTTGGGTGAAGAGTGAAGAGTGGAATCCGGTTTGTAGGTAATCACCTCTTTGCAGCTTACCTTCTCCACCCAGTTGACGGAACCGTAATCCGACAATTCTTCACTCTTCACTCTTCGTTCTTCACTCATCTCAATCCTTCCCATCATCACACCGCGCTCTCTGAGCAGCATTGTGAGCCGGCGGGTGTCGATGCCGGAAATGGCGGGGATGCCCTCTCTCCTGAGCCAGTCGGAGAGCGACTCCTTCGCATTCCAGTGGCTGTATTTCCCGCTGTAGTCGGCCACCACGAGTGCCTTTGCGTGTATGCGCTCGCTTTCCATGAATTCGGGCAGCGGCGAGCCGCCCGTCTCGGGAACACCGTAGTTGCCTATCAGCGGATATGTCGTCACCAGTATCTGCCCGGCGTAACTGGGGTCGGTGAGGCTCTCAGGATAACCCGTCATCGCGGTGTTGAAGACCACTTCTCCTGCCGTGTTCGTCTCAGCGCCGAACGACCATCCCTTGAATTCCTCTCCGTTATCAAGAATCAGTTTTGCTTCTCTCATTATCTTAACCTTAAACCTTGAACCATTAACCTTTAACCCTTAATACGCCTGCTCGTGCACACCTTTGACGGCCCGGCCGCTGGGGTCATTCATATTCTTGAAAGCAGCGTCCCATTCCAGGGCGATGGCTGTGGAGCAGGCCACGGAGGCTTCCTGATTCACGCTGCGGGCAGCGGAGTCGGAAGGGAAGTGCTCGGCGAAGATGCTGCGGTAGTAGTATTCTTCCTTGTTGAGCGGCGGATTGACGGGGAAACGCTCTGCGGCGTGTGCCATCTGTTCGTCCGTCACGGCTTCGGAGGTTATCTTCTTCAGAGTGTCTATCCACGAATATCCCACGCCGTCGCTGAACTGCTCCTTCTGCCGCCAGACGATTTCCCCGGGCAGCATGTCGGCAAAAGCTTCTCGCACAATCTTCTTCTCAATGGTGGTGCCGGGACACATCTTCGCACTGGGATTCGTACGCATGGCGACATCGAGAAACTCCTTGTCGAGGAAGGGCACGCGTCCCTCCACACCCCATGCACTCAGACTTTTATTGGCGCGCAGGCAGTCGTAGAGATACAGCTTACCGAGCTTGCGCACAGTCTCGTCGTGGAAGGCCTTCGCGTCGGGAGCCTTGTGAAAATACAGGTAACCGCCGAATATCTCGTCTGCACCCTCGCCGGAGAGCACCATCTTGATACCCATCGATTTGATGACGCGGGCCAGCAGATACATAGGCGTGGATGCCCGGACGGTGGTCACATCGTATGTCTCGATGAAGTATATCACGTCGCGTATGGCATCAAGTCCCTCCTGTATGGTATAGTTGATTTCATGGTGGACAGTGCCGATATGCTCAGCCACGAGTCGGGCCTTTGCAAGGTCGGGAGCTCCCTTCAAACCTACTGCGAAGGAATGCAGACGCGGCCAGTAGGCGCGGGTTTGCGAACCGTCCTCAATACGCATCTGTGAGTATTTCTCTGCGATGGCGGAGATGACGGATGAATCCAGGCCGCCGGAGAGCAGTACGCCGTAGGGTACGTCGCTCATAAGCTGGCGCTTCACAGCATCCTCCAGTGCGTCGTGGATATCTGCCACGCTGGCTCCGTTGTCCTTCACGGCGTCATAGTCAAACCAGTCGCGTCTGTAATAGCGTTTCATACCCGGTTCACGGCTCCAGTAATAATGTCCGGGCAGGAAGGGTTCGTAGCTTTCGCACTGCCCCTCGAGAGCTTTCAGTTCACTTGCTACATATACCTTGCCGTCGCTGTCGTATCCGATATAGAGAGGTATCACGCCAATGGGGTCGCGGGCAATAAGGAATTCGTCCTTCTCCCCGTCATACAGCGCAAAGGCGAATATGCCGCTGAGCTCCTCGAGGAGGCCGATGCCCTTCTCGCGGTAGAGTGCCAGTATCACCTCGCAGTCGCTGCCTGTCTGAAACTCGTACTGCCCTGCGAAACGGCGGCGTATATCCTGATGATTGTATATCTCTCCGTTGACGGCCAGCACCAGCTTGCGGTCGGGACTGTAGAGGGGTTGCCCGCCGCTTTCAGGGTCGACAATGGAGAGCCGCTCGTGGGCGAGGATGGCCGAACCGCCGCAGTATATTCCGCTCCAGTCGGGTCCGCGGTGACGTATTTTCTGACTCATGCGCAGCGCTTTCTGACGCAACAGCGGCGTCTGCTGCCTGATGTTGAAGATAGAGACAATTCCACACATGTTTGGTTAGGGGTTAGGGGTCAATGTTCAATGTTCAATGAATTTCACGAAAGCCTCGTTTACGAGTTTGTTGCCTCCCGGGGTGGGGTAGCGGCCTGTGAAGTACCAGTCGCCCCGGTGCTCCGGACAGGCGGCGTGCAGACCTTCTATTGTCTGGAAGACGAATTCCACTGGAGCCTGCATACCGGCGGGGCGCAGCATCTCTGCCATCTTGCGGTTGATGTCGTCCACGGAGAAGGGTTCGTAGAGTGCGCAGACGCAGTTGCGCTGCCGGTCCTTCGGCTTGAGCAGTTCGTTGTGGCAGGCTTCACAGGTGTCGTGCAGCAGTTGCCACATCCCCCGCTCCTCAATGAGTGCGATGGTGGCGCGGAATGCGCAGAACTCCTCCAACCGGGCCATGTCGATGCCGTAGTAGTCGGGGTATCGTATCTGCGGCGAGCTGCTTACCATCACAATCTTTTTGGGATGCATGCGGTCGAGTATTTTGAGGATGCTCTCTTTCAGGGTGGTACCTCTTACGATGCTGTCGTCGATGATTACCAGATTGTCCTCGTAGGGACGCAGCGACCCGTATGTTATGTCGTAGACGTGCGAAGCCAGGTCGTTGCGCTCTCCGGCCTCCGTGATGAATGTGCGCAGTTTGATGTCTTTCCACGCCACCTTCTCGCTGCGCACGTAGAATCCCTGGCTGCGCAGTCCCTCCATCATGCCGTAGAACGCCACTTCCGCAGTGTTGGGGATGAAGGAGAATACGGTGTGTTCGGTGTCACCTTCGATGGCGTTCAGAATGGGAGCCGTGAGCTGCTGTCCCAACTGTTTGCGTTCGTGGTAGATGTCGCTGTCGTTGCCCCGGCTGAAATAGATGCGCTCGAACGAACAGCGCGAGAGGGGCTTCGCCTCCAGAATGGTCTCCAGAGATGATGTGCCGTCCTTGTGGACAATGAGCGCCTGACCGGCCGGCAGTTCCGGGACATCCTCGCCGGTGAGGTCGAAGGTGGTCTGCAGGACGGCACGCTCGCTGGCTACGGCAACCACCTCGTCGTCCCTGTAGAAGAACGCAGGACGTATGCCCCAGGGGTCGCGCATGGCGAACATCTCGCCCGAACCCGTCATGCCGCACATCACATATCCGCCGTCGTAGTCGGCCATCGTGGTGCGCAGCACGTTTGCCATCTGCACGTGTTCCTCAATATATCGTGTGATGTCCGTGTTTTCCAGCCCTTGTCCCTTTGCCTCCACAAAGCAGCGCTCCACCTCGCGGTCGAGACGGTGACCCATCCACTCCAGCGTAATATACGAGTCGCTGTAGATGCGCGGCGACTGTCCCTGCTGTATTATCTTTTCGAAGATTTCATCGATATTCGTCATGTTGAAGTTGCCGCACAGGCAGAGGTTCTTCGCCCTCCAGTTGTTGCGGCGCAGGAAGGGATGCACGTACTGCAGCCCGCTCTTTCCCGTGGTGGAGTAGCGCAGATGCCCCATGTAGAGCTGTGCGTTAGTCCATTCCGGTGTAACGTTGCCGAATATTTCCGTGATGGCATCCTTCCCCTGGGCCTTCTCGCGGAACATGTATTCCGTGCCTACGGGTGCATCCATATTCACGCAGGCAATGCCGGCACCCTCCTGACCGCGGTTGTGCTGCTTCTCCATCATCAGATAGAGCTTGTTCAGGCCGTAGGACTGTGTGCCGTATTTCTCCCGGTAGTATTTTTGCGGTTTCAGCAGCCTCACCAGAGCCACGCCGCATTCATGCTTCAACTGTTCCATTTACACATGTTTTTATGAAATCCATGAAAAGCGGGTGCGGACGCAGCACTGTGGATGAATACTCCGGGTGGAACTGCGTGCCGATATACCACTTCAGGGCAGGTATCTCGACTATTTCCACGAGGTCGGCGGCAGGGTTTATGCCGACGCATTTCATACCATTTGCCTCGTACTGCTCCTTGTATCTGTTGTTGAACTCGTAGCGGTGGCGGTGTCTCTCCCTGATAAGCGTCTCCCCTCCGTAGGCATCGAATGAGCGGCTGCCCGGCACGAGTTCGCACTCGTAGGCTCCCAGTCGCATCGTACCGCCCATATCGGTGACGCTCTTCTGCTCTTCCATCATGTCGATGACATAAATCTTGTCAACCTGTTCACTTGTCAACTTGTCAACTTTTGAAAATTCCGCACTGTCGGCATCCTTGTATCCCAGCACGTTGCGGGCGAACTCTATCACCATCATCTGCATTCCCAGACAGATGCCGAACGTCGGTATGTCGTGGGTGCGGGTGTATTCCGCTGCGATGATTTTCCCTTCGATGCCCCGCCGGCCAAACCCCGGACAGATTACCACACCGGCCATTCCTCTGAGTTTCTCCGCAATATTTCCCGTGGTAATCTCTTCGCTGTTGATGAAGAGGATACGGGTCTTCACGTCATTGTAGATGCCGGCCAGATTCAGACTCTCGCGTATACTCTTGTAGGCATCCTGCAGGTCGTATTTGCCCACCAGTGCCACGTTTATCTCGCGGGTGGCATTCCGCTGTTTGTTGAGGAAACTGTTCCAGGGTATCATAGCCGGTGTCTCACCCACGGGTATGCCTGTCTTGCGCAGTATTGCGGCATCGAGTCCCTGTCGTTGCATCCTTACGGGCACTTCGTAGATACTGGGCACGTCCTCGCTCTGCACCACACACTCCAAATCCACATTACAGAAAGAAGCCACCTTCAGACGCATAGAGTCATCCAGGTGGCGTTCCGTACGCAGCACCAGTATGTCGGGCTGGATGCCCATTCCCTGCAGTTCCTTCACAGAGTGCTGTGTGGGTTTTGTCTTCAGTTCGTCGGCAGCCTTCAGATACGGCACGTAAGTCAGGTGCACGCACACGGCGCTGCGTCCCAGTTGCCACCGCAGCTGTCGTATTGCTTCCATAAACGGTGCGCTCTCTATGTCGCCTATCGTGCCGCCTACTTCCGTTATGACGAAATCATATTCAGTTAACGAGTTAACGAGTTGACGAGTTGACGAGTTGTTACCTTTGCCATTGACATCCGACTTGTCAACTTGTTCACTTGTCAACTTGTCAACTCCAAAGTGAAGCATTCTGCGTTTTATCTCATCCGTGATGTGCGGCACCACCTGGATGGTCTTGCCCAAATAGTCGCCGTGGCGCTCGCGGTCTATCACGGTCTTGTAGATGCGTCCTGTGGTCACGGAGTTGTGGCGTGTGGTGCGAATACCGGTGAACCGTTCGTAGTGCCCCAGGTCGAGGTCGGTCTCCATACCGTCTTCTGTGACATAGCATTCGCCGTGCTCGTACGGATTCAGTGTGCCGGGGTCTATGTTGATATAGGGGTCGAACTTCTGTATGGTCACCTTGTAGCCGCGTGCCTGCAGCAGTTTGCCTATGCTTGCGGAGATGATACCTTTACCCAACGAGGAGACCACGCCGCCTGTGACGAAGATGTATTTTGTATCCATTTCCTTGCCTCGAATTGTCATTTTGTTTCAAATTCGCTGCAAAGGTATGACATTTTGCTAAATTATACAAAATATTTCCGACAAAAAGAAAATAAAATGCCGTTTTTGTTGATATATTTCAACTTTCTGTGCCTTTCTCCCGTCATTTTGTTCTGTCACCTGCCAATATATTCCGACGGTTTGCAACCGAACTCCTTCTGGAAACATTTGCTGAAATAACTGGTGGAGCAGAAACCGGAGCGTTCAGCAACGTCGGTGACGGTCATATCGCCGCTCTGCAGCATCTCGGCAGCACGGTGCAGACGTATGCTGCGGATAAAGGCCACCGGCGACTGCTGCATCATGAGAGTGAGCTTCTTGTATAGCCCCGTACGCTCCATACACAAATCTGCCGCCAGGTGTTTCACACCATATTGCGGAGATGAGAGGTGCTGCTCTACAAGTTGTGTGGCACGTGCCATGAATTCCTTGTCCTGGGCAGAGGGCTCCGATTCAGTTTCCTGATCCTGCGCTGTAGGTTCGTTGAGCACAATGGCAGCCTCGGAGTGCTCGTTGCGGTTGACTTGCTCGATGAGATTCTGTATCTGTAGGAGCAACATCGCTTCGCGGCTGCGACGCTGCAACAGGTGACGGTAGATGCGGAACGACAGCAAAACGACCAGGATTATCAGCAGTGCATATAAGGCGTAAGCCGTCGGTGTCTGCCACCACGGATGCTCCACTGTAAGTCTGATACGGCGCACGTTAGCCTCATTCCAGTGTGTTGGGTTGGTGGAAGCCATCACTTCCAGTGTGTAGTCGCCGGGCGAGAGGGCCACCAGCGGCAGGTAAAGGATGCCGTTGTCGTCAACCATGCGTCTTACAGAGTCTGCAGATAGAGTGTACCACTCGTCATCGGCACCCAGGAGACGGTAGCGGTAGCAGGTACTGCGGGGACGCACGTAGTTCATCGTACAGAACTGGAACGCGAGCGAGTTCTGGTTATGCTTCAGCGTAATCTGCTGGACATAGGGAGGTGTCACATCTATAAGGCAGCGCCCGTCGTATTCTGTACCGACGTGCAGCGGGTGTCCGTTGAGGTAGATGGTGGTCAGGATGGGATATACATCGATGTCAATGGGTTTCGTGTCGAAAAGACCGCTGTGGGGCGAAGTGTAGAGCAGACCGTTTTCATATGTGCCCAGCCAGATACCGCCTTCACGGTCGGGACACACGGTGTTGATTCCCGTGGAGAGTATTGTGCCGTCGGGGAGATGCAGGTTGCGAAACTCTTCCCTTTCCCCCGTGGCGGGATTAATGCGCAGATAGCCGGAGGGCGTTGTGAGATAGAGAATGCCGGTGGGTGTCTGTGTCAGTGTGTGCAGGTAGGTGTCGCGATGGAGCATCTGTGTCCACACGCGCTTTTCTGTGTCGAAGGAAAGCAGCAATGCACAGCCCGCTCCGTTGCGCACCTGATAGAGAAATCCGTCGCATCCCGCAACGACGAGCGACGTCCTGTCGTATTTTGCTGCGGTCCCGGCATCGTAGGCCTCCGCACGGAAATCCACACTCCCGTCAGGGCGATAGGCAATGAGCGTGCCGGAGGAGAAGAACACCATCGTCTCCCCGCTGTAGCAGATAAGGTCCTGCATGCTACCGGCATCCCGGGGCAAAACTATGGTGTCGCCGACGGCTTCGCGCAGCAGCAGGGAATCCTTCAGGAAATAACGGTTGCCGCGCCCGTCGATGAAAAAGTCGCTGTAGTCCCAAGGCTCTGTCACCTGCTGCATTGTGCGCAAATCAAAGCAGTAGATGCGCCCGTGCTGCTTTATCCACAGACGGTCGCTGACGTCGGCAAACAGATGCGTTGCACCATCGTAAGCCGGTATTGGCATCCATGCCTCGTGGTTGATGTGAATATTGTCGAAACCGTGTCCGTTGTACACATCCACCGTATTGGGGGTCACCGCCACCATCCTGCCGTCGAAAAGCTGTAGTGTGGACAGTATACGGTTGTCGCCAAGTCCGTTCTGCATGTTGAGCGTGTAGAAATACGGCATTTCCCCTGTTCCCCACATCGCGGAGACGCAGGAAAAGAGGGAAACGACAACGCTCAGATGCCGCAGAAACCTATGGACATGCATCGTTTATTCCAGTCTCAGTCCGCTTGTGTTATACATTAAACCGTTGTGTCTTACTACAATCTTTCCTCCGATGAGAAACAGTCCGTCACTCAGTGAACGCCGTCCGGCTGTCGCCATGCTGTTCACACCGGTGGGGGTGCTGCTCTTCAGGAGGGTCAGACGGAAGTTGTCTATCTTGAACCACGTCTCGGCAGGGGCTCCTTCTGTGGATACACCGATGGATACGGGTGTATTGTCGGCCGTCTGCTCGAAGTCCACGCTGATGGTTTGCATGGGATATGTGTCACCCTCTCCGGCCGTGCTAAGCTGGTCGGCGAAATAGCCCTTGTTGTCTCCGGCAAAGATATGTTGCGTACCCAGACGCACTGCATTGCTGCGGTTGCTCGCCTGCATGTCCACGGAGAGACGATAGCGGCCCTTGGGCAGGGTGCTTATCGTCTGCGAGATGACAGGACGGAGCGTGCTGCTTCCGTCCCATACACCGAAGATGAAACGGCCGTCGGTGGCAACAGGGTCGCCGTTGCCGCCACCGTTGTTGACACCCCACCACGTGGTCGTGCTGTTCACAGTCCAGCCCGTGGGTGCTACCTTATTGAGGGTGCTGCCGTTGGCCTCGAAACTGGGATTCACGATGAGGGCGGTCTTGTCCTCACACTGCTCCTCGGGTTCGATGGTTGCCTCCAGAACCACCACACGGGGTTCACCGTCGTAAACGACCACCTTGTCAAACTCCTCTGTCTCCTTGTCGCCGATACCCTTCGTTGAGGACACTCTTACGATGCGGAATGTGCGCTGCTGGAGCATGCCGTTGAACTGTCCCTCGCGGCGTCCGATGGTGAGCGTCTGCTGCTCTTCGTCCCACGTGAAGGGGATTTCCGAACATGCACCGCTCTTGTAGCCATAGCCGTCGAGTTCGTCCTCATAGAGCGTGAAGTGTCCGTCGGCGCCGGCATAGACACGTATCTCCAGTTCGTCCCATTTCTTCTCGCTGCTGTATTGCACCTCCGGACCGAAGGGCAGTATGGTGCCGGCGGGAATGTAGAGAGGCATTATGTCCTGAGGTGTCTGGCGGAAGATGCTCTTGCCGCCTTCTGCGATGCGTCCCGTCCAGAAGTCGTACCACATGTTGCCGGCGGGCAGATAGACGTCGCGGCCTGCAGCTCCGTTGGTGACCACTGGAGCCACGAGGAAGGAACGGCCCATCATATACTGGTCATTCACATCTGCACAGCGGGCGTCGTCTTCGTAGGCCACCGGCATCGACCTCATGAAGGTCTCGTCGTTTGCCACCACCTGGCGGGCGGTGCTGTACAGATAGGGAAGAAGGCGGTAGCGCAGACGTATGTAGCGCAGTATGTTGTTATAATCGCCGCGTGAGTCGTTCTCGCTGCCAAACTGCCATATCTCTCTCGGGGTCTGGTCGCCGTGGAAACGCATCATGGGGCAGAAGCACGAAAACTGTGTCCAGCGTGTATAGAGGGCACGCCAGTCGGCATTGTTCACGCCGCCGCTGTAGTTTCCGATGAAGAATGCACCCGTGTCGCTGTTCCAGTAGGGGATGCCCGATACGGACAGATTACATGCTGCGGGAATCTGGGCGGCAAGCGTCTCCCAGCTGGACGTGATGTCGGCACTCCACACGAAGGCACCCGTGCGCTGCATTCCGGCAAAGGCTGAACGGGTGAGGATGCTCACACGCTTGTCGCGGAGACCTTCCTCTGCCATGTGGTTGTCATATACGCCTTCCACATGACACAGGGGGAATGCGTTGCGCACTGAACGGAACGTGCGCCCGTCGAGACCTGTCACGTAGTCGTAGTCGGTGGTCTTGTTGCTGAAGTCATCGGGTTCGGAGGAGTCGAGCCACAGAGCGTCGATACCTTTGCTCATCAGACCGTTGTAGAGATAGTTCCAGTATCTGGCGCGTGTCGCTGCGTCGTACACATCATAGGGACGTGTGGCGACATTGGTGGGATAGCTTTGTATGGGAATCAGGCGTCCTGCGGCCATGAATTCGGAGTATTGCTGTGCGGCCGGACCGAAATCGGGCCATACGGATATCATCAGTTTGGCGTTCATGCCGTGCACTTCGTCAATCATGCGCTGATAGTCGCTGTAGTTGGGATTGAGAAACTCCATGGCATTCCAGTGGTTGTCATCGCCCCAGTACTGCCAGTCCTGCACCACACAGTCCAGAGGCACACCGAGTGTGCGGTAGCGGTTCACTACATCTATCACCTCCTGCACGCTCTGGTAGCGCTGCTTGCTCTGGTAGAGACCGAAATTCCACAGCGGAGGCAGCTGTGTCCCGCCCGTAAGGCGACGCAGCGAACGGAGCACACCGTCGGAATTGCTGCCTGACAGTATGTAGTAGTCGATAGCCTGTCCGGTGGAGACGAACGACATTCCGCTCTCGTCATCCGAGAAGTCGGTAGGGGAATAGTTGTCCCAGTAGATGGCATAGCGCTTGGAAGAGTAGAGATACGGGATGTATATACTGCGGTTGTCCTGTATCATCCTGGTGGACAGACCGCGGGCTGAAAGCCGGCCGTTCTGCAACTGGCCGAAACCGTACATCTGTTCCCCTTCCTCCAGACGGAACACCTGCTTCAGCTGGTAGGCTGCGTTGGGTCCGTCGGCCTTTTCCGTGAGGTCGGCCTTTATCTCACTGATGAGACTCTCGCCGTTGTGGCGCAGCACGCTCACAAGGGCTTCCGCGAGATTGTATTCCACGCGTACCTTTTCTGTGGCGAGATACACTATGCCGCCTGTTTCACCTTTGGTTACGGGCTGAACTGCTTCAGGTGCCGCCGTGATGACAAGACTCTTTTCCACGCGGCTCTCATCACCTATATACTTGGTAACTCTCACCGTGCTGTCGTTGATGAAGCGCACCCGCACGTTAAGTTCGTCCCAGTGGGCAAGCAGACCGTCGTCGGTAAACTCCCAGCTGACGGTGCGGCTCTCTGCATAATACGTGGAAATGGCCTCCTGCAGTGTTGCGATGTTGTCGGGCACAGTTGCGTAGTTGTCGTTGTTGATAGCGTCACGCACGTCCTTTGCCGCATTGATGGCTGTCTGCAGTGCAGCCTTGGCCTCTGCGGGAGCCTGACGGCTGATGAGCAGGGCCTCAGCTTCGTCGATGACGGCTGTGAGCCGGGTGCGCATCTGTTCTGCCAGAGCTTCATCGGTGATTCCGAGGGCCGACATCAGGAAACGGTAATCTATGGCGATGTCGAGGTCGCTGTAATAGTTCACGTCATGCACGGTGCCACCGCTACTGCTGGCAGCTGTCATTCCCATGGCCATGATGATGCCGCGGCCGTTGTCGGTCTGCACCATTTTCTCGCTTTCCGGGTCAAACCACGAAAAGAGGGCGTTACCGTTTGTCATGTTCCAGATGAAATATGTCTGGCCTCCGTTGCTCACGACATGGTCGGGAGCCACCTGCGAACTGTTGTTGGTGCCGCCGCTCCACCATAGATATGTGTCGGTGGAACCGGTCTTTAAGTTACTTCCTTTCACCACAAACCATCGGTCGGCACCCGTGACGTAGTACTTTCCGTTGGAGGCACTGCCCATCATGAATGCCACATTGTTCTGACCGGTGGCATGGATGGTGAAACTCTCATCTGTGTAGGAAAAACGGTCCTGTGGAGCACGGCTGTTGTCTGTGGAGACATAGTCTGTCGGGACAAATGTGTAGCGCACTGCCTGAGCGACGGCCTGACTGAGACCGCTTATCCATAGCATCAATACAAGGAAAAGTGTGTTATTTTTCATAGCTTTTTAGGATAAAAATTTTAAATGACAATGCAAAGGTCCGTATTTTTGCTGATTCTATCGTAAAACAAATGTTGATTCAGACACCACAAATGAAGATTTCACGCGATTCGTCACATGCATGTTGAAATGGCAGCCGTATTTCCGTTTGATTATTCCTGCTGCAAAGGTATGGCATTTTGCTAAATTATACAAAACATTTCCGACAAAAAGCAAACAAAATGCCGTTTTTGTTGATAGGCTTCAACTTTCAGTGTCTTTCGCCCGTCATTTTGTCCTGTCACCTGCCGATATATTCCGACGGTTTGAAGGTGAACTTTTTCCGGCAGCATATTGATTTCATGTATATTGTGTGATATTTTGCATTGAACAGTTTGCCCGATATTCCAGAGGTGATATTCCGAACACATTCTGGAAGCATTGGCTGAAGTAGCGTGGAGTGAGAAAACCCACCATCGGTGCAATCTGTTTTACGGGCAGTTTTGTTTCGGACAGGAGTTCCGCAGCCCGTTTCAGTCGGACGTTGCGCATAAAGTCATTTGGTGTGATGCCGAGCATTGTCTGCAAGCGTCGGTAGAGGCTTGCTCTGCTCATAGCGATATCGGAGGCCAGTGAGTCCACGGTATAGTCGCAGTCATCCATGTGTTCGTTTATGGCCAACAGCATTTTTTTCATAAGTTCCTCTTCCTCCATGTTGATGGCAATCTTTTCTACATTGATATGCACAGATTCTGCAAATTTTTGACGGGCCTCTTCACGCAGTTCAAAAAGGCGGTTTACACGTTCGGCGTTTTCCTGTTCCATTTTCTTGCGACTGCGATTCAGGTACAGTTGCAAGGTGAAGAACACGCCCAAGAGGATACTTGTAAGAAAGAGAAGCTTTGCCCACCATGTGAGCCAGAGAGGCGGGTCTACTCTTATGTCACGTTCATATCTTGTTCCCCATTCGCTGTCATTGACGGCAGCCTGCACTTCGATGGTGTAGGAGCCGGGAGGCAGGGCAAGATATTGCAGTGTCAGGAAATTACCGCTTCCGTAGTCGTAATGCCATTTGTCCTCAAGTCCTCTCAATCTGTAGCGGTAGCGCGTGTAATCAGGTGTGGCGTAGTTGAGAGCAGAGAAATCCATTCTCAGATCACCGTATTTGTGTCCAAGCACAATGAGACTTTCATCAAGAGGCATTGATCTTCCGGAGATGTACAGGCTTGTCAAAACAACGGGTAAGGCGGTTTGTGCCGGTTCTGTTCCTTCTGTTGAGAATGTCAGCATGCCGGCAGGGGTTGCCCAATAGAGTGTGCCGTCGTCTGTCATACAGACACCTCTTTCGGTCATTTCTACATCTGGCACACCGTCTGCATTACCATACTGATGAATGGTGAATGTGCTGTCGTTTTGGGATGTGACGGTGTTGATGCCGTTGGCCGTACCAATCCATACACGTCCCTTATGATCTTTTGTCATGCTTTGTATGCAGCTGTTGGAAAGGCCGTCATCTACCGTCAGGCGTGTTGAGGATTGCTTCCCGCAGATGATAAGACCGTTTTGTGTGCCGAGCCATAGGCGTCCGGCATCATCTTGCAGCATACAATTGAATTTGCTTGAGAACTTGCTCCAGCGCTCCACCGACGGCAGTAGCTCAACGCTGTCGCAACGGGTGTTGAGGATAAAGAACCCGTTTTGGGTGCATATAGCCACCCTTCCCGTGTCATTTACGAGATGTTGTGCCGTAATCATCGTACGGTACTGTTTCAGGGCGGGAATTTTTTCCGTAAGTGCATGCAGTTGACGGGAGTTGGTATCCAAATACCCCAGATGATGTATAAGATTGCACACCAGTGTTCGTTGTCTGTCAATATCGAGGGCAAACCGCATGTGATTGTGAATTAACCCCTTTGTGTTTTTCTCATCATAGAGTGTCAGTTCCCCGTTCTGGTAGCAGTAGAGTCCTTGTTTGGTGCTTATCCAGATGCGTCCGTCATCTTCTCTTTTTATTTCAGCGCAATGGATTGCTCCTGTTGCAAGTGTGGTGACAACAGCCTGCTGTTTCCGGTCAAAGAGATAGATTCCACTCTCTCCCGCCACCAGAAGGCGGTGTGAGTCGAGAGCAGTCATACGGCGCACTACGTCACCGTTGTCCAAAGTGATAAGATGCATCCATGCTGTGGTGGGAGGAAGATACAACAGTCCGTTAAACTCGGTGGCGAACCATTGTCCGCCCTGACGGTCGCAACAATAAGAGGTGGGTCGGTCGCGTCCTATTGGGGTATTTTCCGTGAGTTGACTGAAAAGAGGCCTCACAGTGTCAATCTGCCCAGAGTTTTCCGCTATTTGCTGGTCACCGTCTTTGTCGACAAAGCGACGGACACTGTTGTCGGCGAGGTCGTAATCATAAATGAAGCGTCGCCGTTTGGCATCGAAGATATAGACATGGTAGAAGTCTTTGAGCCACAGTAGCGAATCTCCTTGCCACAAGTGACTGTGGCAGCCGAAGTGGGGCAATGTGCGCACGCTATCCATATCGCACGGAATGATGCGAAAGTCCCTTCCGTTGAAAAGGCTGAACATACCTTCGTTGCTTACGAGAATCTGCCCATTGGGCAGTTCGATGACCTGTTGCACCTGTCTGTTTGGCAAACCCTGCTGCACACTGAATTGCCTGTATCCTCCCACTGCAGACACAAAAAGGGATGATAATAGAAGAAGGCCCGAAGAAATGGAGCGAAAATGTATCATTACGTACGTTTTATCGAGCGCAAAGATACATTATTTATTTCGTACGGATATAAACAATCGTATCAAAAAAGGTAAATTTTGTATAAAAATGCCGATGATACAATAATTTTTCGATTTAGAGAAAAATGTGAGGCCGCATTGTGTGGAATACGAAGTATATTTGCACCGGAAAATAAAAAACAAATGCCATGGAGAATAAAAAGAGATTTTCACTTATGGTAGCAATGCTGCTGTCGGTGATGTGTATCACAGCGAATGACGAGCATCTGAAGGTGCATTTTGATTTCACCAACGTCAGCAGCCGTTACGTAATCGACAACGTCGGTGGAATCAGGGCTTCTCTGATGAACAGAGCTGCAGTGGTGGACATGGGACGCTACAAGGTGATGGACCTGGGCGACGGCACCGGATACCTGAATATGACGTACAACGTGGGTGCGGTGTTGCGCAAATCAGATGAGGTAAGCATCTCGGTCTGCTATCGTATTGCCGGAAGCCAGTCGCTTTCCGGCAACGGATATTTTCTGTGGAGTTTCGCCGAGACACTTTCGCTCACGGAAACATCAGGATTCTATTTTGCATACAGGCTGAATGCCCAGCGTGTGGCTCTCTCGTCAGCAGGGTGGGGGGGTGAATCCGGGATAGAGGTAGGCTCTGCTGCCACGCGCGGTCGGTGGATGCACGTGCTCTACCGCCAAAAAGGAAGAAAGGGTGAACTCTTCATCAACGGACATCGCGTGGGCTATTCCATGTCAATGCCTCTTATAAGTGAAGTTATGGTAAAGAATCCTGCCCATTGCTGGATAGGGCGTGCCCCCTTTGACGGTGATGCCTACTTGACAAATACGTTGGTGAGCGATTTTCGCATGTATGACGTGGCGGTGTCTGATGATGTGGTTCATGAACTTTCTTTGGAGGCCCGTGAACTGGAGCGTGAATACCGTTACTCTTCCGCAGGCGATATGACGGAACTGAATGCTTTGATGCAGCAGTGCAGGGATTTCATCACCTCTCCCCACGAGGGCGTTGCTCCTAATGTTTTGGCCGAACTACAGGATGAAATGAATATGGTGGAGATAAGTATAGGGGAGGCTGTCCCTGCACAGACGGTGATAGATGAAATGTGGCAGGCATTGGATGCGGCTTTCACAAAGGCAAAAAATGCAAAAGGCTACAAGGAGAAGGCATCCTTCGACTACAGGAGCGGTCAGCAGGGATTCGTGCATCCCGGTGCCCTTGTGACGCAGGCTGACATAGACCGTGCAAAGAAACTAATCTTTGAAGACAAAGACGAATATATGCTCCGTGCATGGCAGATTCTCTGTGACAACCAGTGGTCGCGTGCCGGCACCGCCACGTGGCCCACACAGTATGTGCAGCGCGGTCTGTCGGGCGACAACTATATGAATGCCGCGCGAGGCGCGCATTGTGCCTTCCAGAATGCGCTCCGATGGAAGATAGGCGGCGACAGAGCCAATGCCGACTGGGCTGTGCAGACGCTGATGAACTGGTGTAACGTGACAGAGGCTGTCACCGGCAACACCAACATCTCTCTGGCCGCAGGCCTCTACGGTTATGAATTCGCCAACGCCGCCGAGCTCATGCGCGACTACGACGGATGGGCTCCCGAAGATTTCGAGAAATTCAAGAAGTGGATGGTGAAGGTGTGGTACAACCCCGCCATAGACTTCCTGCGCCGCCGCCACGACACGTGGATGAACTTCCGTCACCCCGCATGCGGCGAACGCCCCGGACACTATTGGTCGAACTGGGGCCTGTGCAACGTGCTCTGCGTGATGTCCATCGGCATACTGTGCGACGATGTCCACATGTACAACCAAGGCGTCAGCTTCTATAAGTACGATCATCAGGGCACCTTCGTGGCCGACCGTTCTACTCAGCCCATGATTTACAACGATGGCTGCAATGAGTTTATCGGCAACCTCGTGCCCGATGTTATGCCTGACTCAAGAGGTCCTTTGGGCTATCTCGGACAGATGCAGGAGAGCGGTCGCGATCAGGGTCATGCCGTGATGGCTCTGGGTTGTGCCCTCGACATCTGTCAGGTGGGCTTCAATCAGGGCGACGACCTCTTTGCATATATGGACGACCGTATTGCCGCCGGTGCAGAATTTGTTGCCGCTATGAACTTTGCCGGTGTAGCCGGGGACAATCTTCCTTGGCATCCCTATGAGTATGCTGACTGTGCCGGTACGCGCGGCGCCAGCTGGCAGATGTTCGGCCCCTCCACCGGTGGATTGGGTGAGCGCAGACCCATGTGGGACCGTGTGCGCGGCTACTATGAAGGTCTGCGCGGTGTCAGGATGCAGTTCAGCGACGCTGCTGCCGCTGTGCTCTGTCCCGACGGCGGAGGCGGCAACTACAACGCCAACTCCGGCGGCTACGATCACCTGGGCTTCACTACTTTGGTGTCCTGGCGCCCGCCCATCGACAAATCCGATGCCATCACCCCGCTCACGGGCGACATTGTCTACAAGAGTATCCTCTACAGAAACCAGACCAATCTCGGAGGTCTGAAATACAAGTATCAGCACGGCGCGACACGAGCCATTCCCGCCGACGATGCCGATATCCGGCTCATTCCGCAGTTGCCTGCCGGTGTGACCGATACAGGGCTGTGGAAGTGGAACACCGGGGAGACCACGCGCGAAATCACCGTGAAGGCCGACCATAGTTATATCTATCGCGTCACCTACACTGCCGCCAACGGCACTAAGAGTCAGCAGGCGTTTGCCATCGCCGTGAGCGGCGACGCACCGGCCGACCCGATGAGGCAGGAAATCACTCAGGAAGGCGTCATCACACGCGACAACAGCATCCAAGTGCTTATGGGCAGCAATCTTACGTTGTTTGCGGAGGCCGCTACGGGATGGACCGACGACTATCTGTGGGACAACGGAAATAAGAGCACAGTAACGACAGTTCCCAATATCACCACATCGCGTACCTATACTTGCCAGTTTGCCAATCAGAGCGGTGCTGTCAGCAACGGAAGATTCCAAATCGACGTGGTGCCCGCCATGCAAAGCATTCATGTGGGGGGCAGTGAGGTGAACAGCAATCAGGCTGAGGCTTTCTGCGGTTCCAGAGTGATGTGCTCGCTGAGGATTCCAGAGGTGGTATTGCCCGAAAATGTTATATGGCACGACGGAACACGCGGCACGGACTATATTATCCACGACATACAGCAACCTGTCGTTTGCACGGCTACCTATCAGGGACGGGAATACGTCTTCAACGTGTCCGTGAAGGAAACGTCGACGGGCTACTATGACATCCTTACACCTGAAAAGGGCTATACACATATCGAGTCTCCGGAGCAGCTGACCGATGCTTTGGACAACAGTTATTTCATTCTCTGCAGCGATGAGGCCGATTTGATGCTCGGTTTGAAGGATGCTCAGAACAACGGCAATAAGGCATTGCATTATCAGACTTCCCTGGACCCTCTGGGGGATGTGACGAAGGTCTTCACCGTAACGGCATTCGACGGAGGATATTGTCTGCGCAATGTGGACTGTGACGGATTACTGCTGCAGACGGAAATGAATGCTCCGTGGAATCTTCGCACTCACGACCAGCCCTACGATTGCAGTTTGGCGCGCCTCTTCCTGTCGCAGGACGGAAGTGCCTGGACGGTGGAGAACGGCACTTATCAAGGCAATTTCCTCGGTCTCTGGGCACCGGAAAACGGCTACAATGACGGCGAGGAGACCGCATTGAACAAACAGGGGGAAGAGATTGGGCATTTCCAGCTCTTCGCAATAGAAAAGAATCGTTTCCATTGCGACTATACGGAAGCAGGCAAGGACATCACCGTGCTCGTGGGCAATCCCGACTTTACGGGCAATTCGTGGGCGCTTTGGACAGTTGCCGGCACCTGGGGCAACCAACGCTTCAACGGCGCCGCCGAGGTGTGGCACAGCACCAACTTCTCCATGCAGCAGACCATCAAGGGTCTGCCCAAGGGCGACTACACCGTCACCTGTCAGATGGTCAACGGAGAGGGTAGCAACACGGGTTGTCTCTTTGCCACCGCCGGCGGCGAGACGAAAAAGGCTGTGGTGACACAGAGCTGCGCCGGCAGCAATTTCGATGTCGAGCGCGACAGAATGGCTGCCAATGCCGACTATGCGAAGCTCAGCGTTAGGGTCACGGTGGGTGACGACGGCGTGCTGAACTTCGGTCTGAAGGAGCCCTCTACCGACACCACATGGCTCGTGTGGGATAACTTCCGTCTGCGCTACGAGGGTGACTTCACCGGTGTGGACACGCTCAAGGCTCAGTCAGAGGGTGAGGACGACGGTCTCTACTACGACCTTCAGGGCCGCCGCATCTCCAAGCCCGGGCGCGGCTTCTATATTCACGGCGGCAAGAAGTTCGTGAAGTGATTCCGTGAATATTCGGGAAGAAGGATGGCAAAATTAAATTCTCATATTTTTTTCGCTGTGCTCGCGCTGGTCTGGATGCAGGCCGCGCTGGCGCAGATAATTGTGCCTGTGATGCCTGAAAAGGACGGCCCCGAAGTGAGCAGTCTCTATCGGGTGGAGGTGCGCCCGCAGAGAGGAACGGACTGGCAGACGGTGCCCGTCATCCGCTGCGACGTGAACACACGGCGCGTGCAACAGGCTGCTTTTGCAGAATGGGACATGGGAGAACCGGTGGTAGTGAGAATCGTGAACCGAAGAGAAGGGCAGGGAACGGCCCCCGTAGTGCGTCCTTCCTCGCGAGGCATCGTGCCTACTGTTATCAACGACAGTACGGTGGAATTCACTCTGCTGCGCCCCGAATATCTCAGTGTGGAGTTCAACGGCGACCGTTTCCACAACCTTCATCTTTTTGCCAATTCGTCGGCTCCCGTCGTATCTCCGGAAGGAGACGGCCTGGAGGAATGGGGACTCCCGGCGCTTAACTCCTCCGGGCGTGAGCGTATTATCCACTGGCAGGGCGAACAGGCTCAGGATGTCTTTGTGCGCAATCCCGGTCTTATCTATTTCTGTCCGGGCGTACACAAGCCCAAAGACCTCCCCTCCGGCGACATACGCATCCCGTCCAACTGCACCGTCTATCTCGCACCCGGTGCTGTGGTTAAGGCACGCCTCCTGGTGGATCACGCGGAGAATGTGTGTATCATCGGGCGCGGCATTGTGGACCATCCGCTGCGCGGTGTGGAAATTACGTATTCGAAGAATATCCTCCTCTCCGGCATCACCTTTCTCAATCCGGCCCACTATACTGTCTTCGGCGGAGAGAGCAGCGACATTACCGTGCGTGATATCAAGAGTTTCTCCGCCCGCCCTTGGAGCGACGGCATCGACCTGATGTGCTGTCGCCGTGTGCATATTGAAAACTGTTTCTTGCGCACCAGTGACGACTGCATAGCCCTGTACAATCACCGCTGGTGGTACTGGGGAGGCTCGGAGGATATTGATGTCAGCCGCTGCATCCTCTGGCCCGATGTGGCACATCCTGTCAATATCGGTTCCCACGGCGACGACCGCAACGGGGAGGGAGAGACGCTGCAGCGTGTCGCCATTCACGACTGTGACATACTGGGTGACGACGCAGACGGTCTCGGTCTGCTTGCCGTCAACTGCGGTGACAACAACCACGTGCGCAACATACATTTCACTGACATCAGAGCAGAGGGCCTGCGACATTCCCGCCTGTTTGACCTGCGTGTGCTCCACAGCCCGAAATACAATCGGGCTCCGGGTTGCTGCATAGACAGCATATGGTTTACACGTATTTCTGTGGACAGGGAAAGTGCAGGGAAACTCTCTCCGAGCCGTGTGAAGGACTACGATGCGAAGCGCAGCGTGCAGCGCTTCTTCCTTGATGACATAAGAATAGGCGACGGCCGCTTTTCTCCTGTCAGCGATATAGAGCGGCAGCAATGAACAGTTCCTGCCGTTTCTGGGGCATTGAGACCGGATTTGTCCGACATACGGCAAAAAAACTGTGTGAAATGCGTCTGACATAAGGAAAAATTCAGTAACTTTGTCTGCAGTGAGCATTGAAATTATTGTCTTTTACCACTTTGTAATCACTGGAGAAAAGTAATGAAACTTAAATGGATTCTGGCTGTTGCGGCCGTGGGGCTTGGGATGAGCGCCCCGGCCAGGGAATACAAGTACACAACCGTGCCCGGAGATATGATGCAGACCCGTATATACACGCTTGACAACGGTCTGAAAGTGTTTCTGAGCGTAAACCCGGAGAAACCGCGCATACAAACCTATATTGCCGTGCGTACGGGTTCGAAGAACGACCCCGCAGAGACCACGGGGCTGGCCCACTATCTGGAGCACCTGATGTTTAAGGGCACCAGGCAGTTTGGTACCACAGACCCAGAGGCGGAGCAGCCTCTGCTCGACGAGATAGAGCAGCGCTATGAGGCTTATCGCAGGCTGACGGACCCGGAGGCACGCAGGAAGGCTTACCACGGGATAGACTCCGTGTCGCAGGCGGCTGCACAGTATTTCATCCCCAACGAGTACGACAAGCTGATGGCAGCCATCGGTGCAGAGGGGACAAATGCATACACATCCAACGACGTGACCTGCTACACTGAGAACATCCCGTCAAACGAGATTGACAACTGGGCCAGGATTCAGGCCGACCGTTTCCGGAATATGGTGATACGCGGGTTCCACACCGAACTGGAGGCTGTGTACGAGGAGTACAACATCGGACTGACCAGCGACAGCCGCAAACTGTTTGCCGCAATGTGCAAGATGCTGTGGCCCAACCATCCTTACGGCACCCAGACCACCATCGGCACGCAGGAGCACTTGAAGAACCCGTCAATCACCAATATCAAGAACTATTTCAACAAGTGGTATCGCCCCAACAATGTGGCTGTCTGCATGGCCGGCGACATGGACCCGGACAGGACCATCGCCATCATCGACAAGTACTTCGGCAGCTGGAAGCCGGGGGCAGACGTCAGACAGCCGACATTTGCACCGCTGCCTCCGTTGACACAGCCTGAGGATACTGTGGTAGTAGGACAGGAAGCAGAGGAGGTGTGGGTGGCCTGGCGTGCCGGGCAGGCCAACAGTCTGCAGGCAGACACCCTGAATCTGCTGTCGAGTGTGCTGAGCAACGGTCGTGCCGGACTGTTCGACCTGAATCTGAACCAGACCATGAAGGTGCTGAGCTGCGGTGCCGGTGCTGAGCTGCTGCGCGATCACAGCGCCTTCCTGCTGTGGGGCAATCCCAGACAGGGACAGAGCCTGGAGGACGTGCGCAGTCTGATGCTGGGCGAGATAGAAAAACTGAAGAAGGGCGACTTCCCCGAGAATCTGTTGCCCAGCATTATCAACAACTGCAAGCGCAACCGCTATCAGCTGATGGAGAGCAACGAGGGCAGAGCGGACATGTTCGTAGAGGCCTTTATCAATGAGGTGGACTGGAAGCAGGAGGTGGAGAGCATCGACCGCATCTCGAAGATTACAAAGCAGGAACTGGTGGCGTTCGCCGGCAGGTTCTTCACTGATGCCTGCGTCACCGTGTTCAAGAGGCAGGGCGTGGACAGTTTGCAGAAGAAGATAGACAAACCGGCCATCACACCCATCCCCGCCAACCGCGACACGATGAGCCGCTTTGTGAAGGAGATACAGAACGCTCAGGTGGAGCCCATCCGGCCGCGGTTTGTTGACTTCTGGAAGGATATGACAATGGCCACGACAGGGAAGGGACTGCCGATGAGGTATGTGAGGAATACCGTGAACGGACTCTTCCAGCTGAACCTGCGCTATGAGTTCGGCCGCAAGGCTGACAACCGCTATGATGTGGCAACGGAGTATATAGAATATCTGGGTACGGACAAGTACACCGCCGCAGAGCTGAAGCAGAAGTTCTATGAACTGGGCTGCGACTTCTATGTGGGCGAGGGCGGTGATGCCATCAGCGTGTGCCTGACGGGACTGAGCGAGAATATGCAGGCTGCCCTGGCACTGGGCGAGGAACTGCTGCAGAACGCCAAGGTGGACCGGAAGGCCTACAGCGAGATGGTGGACCGGATACTGAAGAGGCGTGACGACGACAAGAAAAACCAGCGCGGCTGCTTCAACCGGCTGTACAGCTACGGCGTGTTCGGCGAGCGCAACTTCAGCCGCGACATCATGACGGAGGAGCAGTTGAAGAGCACCGACCCGCAGGTGTTTGTTGACCTGCTGAGGAACCTGAGCGGCTATGAACACAGCGTGGAGTATTACGGACCGATGAGTGTGAAGGAGGTGTCCGACATCGTGACCGGGACGCACAGGATGCCCGGAAAGCTGATGCCCGTGCCGCAGAACAGGGAGTATGAGCGCCGGCAGACGCCTCTCAACGAGGTCTGGATAGCCCCGTATGATGCCAAGAATATCTATATGTGCATGTATCACGACGAGCATCGCGACTGGAATGTCGACGAGGCTGCTGTAGTAAGCCTGTTCAACGAATACTTCGGCGGCAATATGAGCGGTATCGTGTTTCAGGAGATGCGCGAGGCCCGCGGACTGGCTTACAGTGCGTCGGCCTACTACGCCCGTCCCGACAGGAAGGGCGGCAAGGAGAGCTATATGACCTACATCATCACTCAGAACGACAAGATGATGGACTGCATCAGCCACTTCCGCACTATTCTGAACGAGATGCCTGTCAGCGAGACAGCATTCAGGATAGCCAAGGACGCACTGACCAAGCAGCTTGCCAGCATGCGCACCACCAAGATGGGTATCATCGGCATGTGGAACGCCATGAAGCAGCTGGGGCTGGACTGTGACCTGAACCGGAAGATATATCAGGATCTGGAGAAAGTGACGCTGCAGGACATAGTGAACTTCGAGAAGAAGACTATGGCCGACAAGACCTATCGCTATATCATCCTGGGGGACGAGAAGGAGCTCGACATGAAGGAGCTCGAGAAGATAGGTCCTGTCCGCAAACTCACTATAGAGGAAGTTTTCGGGTATTAGTCCGCAGTGTGTCCGTTGGGGCCTCTCTACAAATAAAAAAAATTGCACTTTTTCCGTATGAGACGTCACCTTTTGTCTTTCTGACCTGTTATGTAAGTGACCAGGGTCGAGAAAACAAAAGTTAAACCAATAAACAAAACAAAACTATGAATTACGTTGTTCTTATGGAGACGGTCGTTAAGATCATTTTAATCATTGCTATTGTTGTACTTCCCGTTTTAATCGTATGGCTGAATAATCGCAAGAAAATCAGCGAGGCAAACCAGCGCACCCAGATTGTATTGTCTGCTATCGAGAAGAACAAAGAGACGGACGTCGAGGAATTGCTCAGGAAAATGGCGCCGCAGAAGAGGTTGCTGAAAGAAAAACTGCTCACCAAACTGCTGTGGGGGTGCATCCTCACCCTGCTGGGACTTGCATTAACCGCCTTTGGTTGCTATCTTATTGCGGGCAGGGGTGATGTGAGAAACCTGTTTATCCTCTTAGGGCCGTTTATTATGCCTGTCGGCATTGCCTTCCTAATCAACTACTTTGTCGGAAGGAAGGTGCTGGCCAAAGAGATTGAGGCGGAGCAGAACCAACTGTTGAATCAGGCGTAAGCAAGTGACACGCGAAGCATTCATATCGCTGGTGGAGCGCGAGCAGGAGGCTCTCAGAGGTTTCTTGCTCGCCCTCTGCTGCGGCAACAGGAGCGAGGCCGACGACCTGGCGCAGGATGCGCTGGTGAAGGCCTATCTCTCTTCGGCGGGCTATCAGGACAAGGGGCGCTTTCGTTCGTGGCTCTTCAAGATAGCGCACAACACGTTCCTCAACCACAAGGCCAGCCAGCGCACCACGGAGAGTATCGACGAGGCGCGGACGCTCACGGGCAATACGGCTGCAGACAGCGGTTTCGAGCACCAGAGTCTCTATCTCGCCCTGAGCACCCTTCCTCCCAAGGAGCGTTCGGCCATCACGCTGTTCTATCTCAGCGGATACAACATCAAGGAGATAGCAACCATCACGGAAACCTCTGAGGATGCTGTCAAGAAGCAACTCTCACGGGGACGCGACCAACTAAAAGAAAGATTACAGTTATGACAAAAGATAAAGCTCTCGAGGAACTCTTCCTCTCTCAGACACCGCAGTTCGACGACAGCGCCGCATTCATGGCCAAACTCACCAAGCGTCTGGAGGCCGTGGAGTATATCAGGCAGCACCAGGAATCCGTCATCCGCCGCTACAAGATGGCTACGGTTGCAGCGTTTGTTGTGGGGCTGATAAGCGGTGCCGTCATGATTGCTTTTGTGCTTTCGATGCCTGCCGATATTCCCTCGTTCACCTTTGAGGTGCACAGCGACATCCTGCTTTGGCTGGCAGCAAACTTCCGCTTTATCACCACTGCCGTCCTCGGCCTGCTGATGAGTTTCGCCCTCGCCAGCATCATCGGCAATGTTCAGGACATCATGATGATGAGGGAGAAACAGATTAATCATATTTTTTGCAATTAGGGGTATTTGATTTTACCATTTGCGGGTCTTGTCTATGAGTAAAGACCAAAAAGACCGTTATGGATTACAGCAAGCAAGAGTTTGAACGCCTCTTCAAGGACAGCTATCCACACATGTATCGCATGGCATTTTCAATGGTGGAGAATGCCGACGATGCCAAGGATGCGGTCCATCAGGTGTTCGCCCAAGTTTGGAAGAGCAAGCCACAGGTGGCCGATGACAGCATTCGCGGCTATCTCTTGGCGGCCACCCGAAATCAGTGTATGCACATGCTACGCTCCCGGCAGTTGCAACAGCAAATGGAAAAAGAACTGAAAACGGACATCGCCGCAAGTGAGAGCGAAGAACGCGAAGAACTGCTTCAACAGCTTCAACAAGTCATCGACGACAACCTGACAGAGCAAGACCGTCGCGTGCTTAGTCTTCACTACGAGGACGAGATGACCTACGAAGAGACGGCCACGGTACTGGGCATCAGCACCTCAGCTGTAAACAAACACATCACACGGTCGTTGGCAAAAATCAGAAGTACCCTTAAAATTGCAAAGTGACATGAAACGAGAAGACATCGACAAGAGAATAGGCATGCCCGACGTAGACGCAGAGTGGGCACGGTTTGAACGCGAGGTTATCGGGAAGGAAACCAAGCGAAAGTCTTGGCGTATCTCCGCATGGGCAGGCGGTATCGGCATTGCTGCCACTATCGCATTGCTGTTTATGCTGAATATGAGCAAAGAGGAGATGGCAGAGCAACCGTTGATGACGCAAGAGCTTTCCAAGAGTCCTCTGTCGAACAGGCCGGACGAGAATAATGTTAGCATGCGTCTTGCCGGTAATAACCCACATGAAGATGATTCCGTTCTTGTCATCATTGACGGAAATCCGATTCTTTTAACTGTCAGTTGGTTCGCGGAAAAGACGGTAGAAGAGATTGGACGAGGCCTCCAGGTAGACATCGACGATATAATGATATACAAGGACGAGGCCAGAAGGCAATTCTACATCGAGCAATACGGCGAAATAGCGAAAAGGGCGAAGAGGGGTGTATGCGTCATCAAGACGAAGGCAGCTCCAAGCACCTACGACATAAAGGAATACAAAGGGCTTGCTAATGTTGCGACAGAAGAAGCCTTGCAGGGAAGCATCGCCGGATTGGATTTGAAAGACAAACCCATACATTTCGTTTCATATGACGAACTTCATTTCAACCGCGATACTATTCTTGCCTTGGTGAACGGGAAAGAAGACCATGTCAGCCAGCTGACGGCAGACCAAATCAAGTCGCGCCGCCTGTCTTACCTCCTCAGCAAATATCGCAAGGGCTTTAGCAAGAATAGCGCTCAAGATTATTATTCGCCAGACCTCTACGACACACCTGCCGAAGAGCGCCTCTTTGGCCTGACAGCAGCTAAGTGCCACAATTTCGGACAGCAACATGAGTCTTTCGGTCCCATGGGCTGCGATAGTCATGGTGAATACGTTCCCCTGATTCGCGATGTGATAGTGACCACCCAAGATGAAGCATGGCTGGAGAACGGCGAATTATGGGCAGTCAAAGATGACCCGCGTTTCAATCTTGTTGTCGAAGACATCCAGCAGGCGGCTAAACACGCTGAATCATCGATGATGAGCGGAGACAGCATCGTCCGATTGGCATTCATCTTTGGGGGAAAGGTCATGGAAGGACAGCAGAACGACCTGATAAGCGGCATGCAAAAACAACTCTACCAGAAAATAAAGGAGAGTACCTTTGAGTTTAAACCCGATGGCGATGCACCGTCTTATTGGTGGGCCGAGGTCTATTATTCCACCACGCCGATTCGCCAACTGTGGATGCACCTGCATTCCGTTGACAAACTCTACGCTACAGAATGTCCTGAACTGCTCAGCAACCGCCGTCATGTAGAAGGCACGGTGACAGACGAGAAAGATGTACCGTTGACTGGAGCTCTGGTAAGTATCAGCACACATGCTACCCCCTGGGATGCTGTCAAAACCGACAGCAAGGGACACTTTGAGCTGTGGATTCCTTTCCGCGATGCCACCGTCCGCGTGAGTCATGTGGGCTATATCACCCAACAAACACACCCGGCAGACACTGCTATCATCTTCCGTATGAGAGATGCGACAAAATTGCGGGCAGTAAAGGTCTTTCCCAAAAATATAAAGAAATACGAGGGCCTTCAACCACTTAAAGATTCTTTGAAGGGACGGATAGATTGACAAATCAGGAGAAAATGTGGCGGTTTTTGGGGATTCGATGACAATAAATCAAGGAAAAAACGTATATTTGCACCCAAAACAATGATTTGGTTAAAATGAAGAAAATCATCCTGTCAGTCATTCTCGCAGCCTTTGTCGGTTCTGCAATGCGTTCTCAGACGGGTTTCACCCCGACGATGTGGAAGCGACAGAGTGCTCCTGCCGTCATTCTGGGGCGGCATGTCAACTATAAAATTGGCGACAATCCCAATCCACCCGCTTATTGGGGTAACAACGAGAACCTGAAGGACAACGCCTTCCCCGAAGTCACCAAAGATACCGTCGCCGGCACCTTCACCATGGTGTGGGACATCTGCTATCCGCTGAAGCATCAGTTCGCCGGTCTGGACATCATGCTCTTTCCCGGCGACACCGTGCGCTTCGATTTCGACCGCGCCGCCTTCCAGGCCTACACGGACTACCAGAAGAACACCCCCGGCGACAGCATCACCACGCAGCGGCTGCGCGAGCTCCTCTCCAAAGCCGTCCGCATCGAGGGCGCCTCGTTTGAGCTGCCTCTGCCTCTCCAAATGAAAGGTATCAAACTCGGCTACGACAGGGCGTATGCCACGGCCCACCACCGCGACACCTTCGACGAGTGGCGCGAGGTATGCTGGCACGAGTTTCAGGATGTAGTGCGGCAGCTGGACTCACTCGACCTCCCGGCCAGGGAAAAGGAATTCCGCAGAATGCTCATCGAGCAGGACTATCTGCATAAACTGGGTGATTACGTCTTCTCAAAGAAAATCTGGGGGCTGACCCGCGACGAGGACTCGTTGGCGATGTTCGGGCGGCAGTTCACCTTTAAGGACCCCCATGCCTCCGAACTGACCTACTACCGCAGCACGCTCGGTTTCCTCTCCTGCCTGAAGTTCTACCGCTCCGACAGCGGCAGGGAATATATCCTGGCCAACGGACTGGAGTCAACGCCCCTGGGCCGGTGGTATGCGGAACTGGATGCTGCCAAGGCGGTGATGACGCGTGTGAAGTCCAACCTTCCGGTGCGTGACGACGAACTCAGTGCTCTCTCGCCCGAGTTCCGGGAGCAGATATGCCAGGAGCGGGACAGGCTGCATCAGCATCGGTCCGAGGGCAAGGGTGTGTGTCGCGACCTGCCCGGGGGCGAACCGGAGACGTGGCTTCCGCAAATCATTGCGGAGCACAAGGGGCGTATTGTCTTCGTCGATTTCTGGGCCACGTGGTGCGGCCCCTGCGTGAAAGGCATGAAGGAGATGGAGTCGGTGAAGGACTCGCTGACGGCACGCGGCGTGGATTTCGTCTATATCACCAACACGAGCAGCAGCACCGGCGAATGGCTGAACCGTGTCGCCCGTCATAGTGGCGACCATTATATCGTGCCCAAGGACCGGATGGCTGCCATGCAGATTCCGGGTTATAGAAGTGCCATTCCCCACTATCTTATCTACGACCGCGAGGGCCGTCTCGTAAAACACATCACAGGCTGGACCGGCGTAGAGTCAATGATGCAGGAATTCGCAAATACCGCTTTTTGAGTGACTCTTTCCGATATATCCCGCAATCTGCTCCATAACTTCGCATACATTGCAAGTGTGGTGCAAGTATAGAACTAGTATGTTGCAAGGGAGATGGTCCAATTGCTGTTCGGTACGTGCCCGGTACATGTTCGGTATATGTCCGCTTATATACCGGACATATACCGAACATATACCGCAGAGTCAGCGGACATATATAGGACTAACATCGAGGCAGGGTTATGGCATAGATATGGGAAGAGTACAGACAGGCATGAGATGTTATAGTGACTGATATGAGATGTTATGGCGACAGACATGATATCTCACCTCTTGTCACAGTAAAAACCTGTTGAAAACAAAAATCCGGGCTGGCTGTAAACCGGCTCGGATTTGTTCTTATACCTATCTCAGGATTGTTACATCTTGAAGGCTACGCCGCAGAGGAGATACACCTTGTTGGCGTTGGGGTTGGCTGTGATGCCAACATAGACGGGAAGATGATACTTCTCCTTGAAGACAAAGTCCTTCGTGGCACGCAGGGAGACGTTAGTCACGGTGAACGAACCGGTGTTGTAGAACGTCGTCTTCCAGGGCACGATGCCGACAGAGGCCTGCCAGTCGAGGGTGGCCAGACGGAACGGTGCCGCAATCTCAAAGTAGCTGGAGAAGGCTCTGTTGCCGCTGCCGTTCACACCGTCGTTACCGGCGAAGTTGGTGAACCATTTCGCGCTGACATATTTAAAGTCATAACCCACGTAGCCCTCGAAGACATGCGTCGTCTTATCGTTCTTATACTGGAAGTAGTCGCCGTCGAAGAACCAATAGTCCGTGATGCCCACAGAGAAACCTTTGTAGGTGTAGTCGAGGGTGAGGTCGAACTCCTTGGCGTCGTTAGAATCAACGAAACCTACGCTACCCCACGCCGTGAGACTGAGTCCCTTGTAGTCGATGCCGAGAGTGGGTTGGAAACTGGCATTCGCCATATCCAGACCACGCCAGTTGTATTGGTTGACGAGTTCGATACCAAGTGATGCATTCACTTTCTCCTTTTTCTCAGTCTCTTCTGCACTCGCTGTGGCAACTGCAGCCACAGACAGGAGTATGATGAATATCTTTTTCATAATTTATTTAGTTGACAAGTTAACGAGTAGACAAGTAGACAAGTTGTTACTTTCATTCTTCACTTTTCACTCTTCACTCTTAGTTATAACACAGTTCTCCGTGCTCGTACACATCCAGACCTTCGTCCTCGATACGGGCGGGAACGCGCAGGCCGTGAAGCTTCTTGATGCCGTAGAAGAGCACGATACCGCAAGCTGCTGCCCAGAGGTCGATGACGAGAATACCGAATGCCTCAGCCCCGAAGAATCCCCAGCCGTGACCGTAGAAAGCACCGTTGCTCGTGGAGAGCAGACCGGTCAGCAGGGTGCCGAGAATACCGCAGACACCGTGCACACTGCTGGCACCAACGGGGTCGTCGATATGCAGGCGATGGTCGATGAACTCAATGGCAAAGACGAGTACTGTGCCGCAGATGAGACCGATGACAACAGCTCCCACGGGAGAGACGAGGTCGCAACCGGCTGTGATGCCCACGAGACCGGCCAGCACGCCGTTGAGCGTCAGGGAGAATGAGGGCTTCCCGTACTTGAACCAGGTGAGGAACATCGTGGCCACACCGCCTGCAGCTGCTGCGAGGTTGGTGGTGAGGAACACGTGGGAAATGGCGACGCGGTTGACCTCACCGGAAGCGGCGAGCTGGGAGCCGGGGTTGAAACCGAACCAACCCATCCACAGGATGAACACTCCGAGAGCTGCGAGTGTCAGCGAGTGGCCGGGGATGGCGCGGCTCTTGCCGTCCTTGCCGTATTTGCCGCGACGGGCACCCAGGGCCATAGCACCGATGATGGCCAGCACGCCGCCCACACTGTGCACAATGGCCGAACCGGCAAAGTCGTGGAATACATGACCGAAGGTGGTCATCATGAAACTGTCGGCAGCATCGTTGCAGAGCCAGCCGCCGCCCCAAGTCCAATGTCCCTCGATGGGATAGATGAGCAGCGAAATCATAGCGCTGTAGATGACATACATAGAGAATTTCGTGCGCTCGGCCATCGCACCGCTGACAATAGTGGCGGAGGTGGCACAGAAGACGGTCTCGAATATCAGGAAACCCTCGACGGGCAGTTCTCCTTTATAGAAAGAGAGGTCGCCGAAGTTGGGCATACCGACAAATCCGCCCAGCGTGTCTGCACCGAACATCAGTCCGAAACCGACGAACCAGAACAGCAATGAGCCGAACATGAAATCCACAAAGTTCTTGAAGAGGATGTTGGCGGTGTTCTTGCCACGTGTGAAACCTGCCTCACACAGCGCGAAACCGGGTTGCATGAAGAAAACCAACATGGCTGCCAATAACATCCATACTGTATCCAATGAAAGTGCAATTTCGTTCATAACTTTAAACTTTAAACCTTAAACTTTAAACTGTCAATTTTCAATTATCAATTGTCAATTGCCAATTACTTCTTATCTCTCAGCACGGTGTCTCCGTGCTCACCGGTGCGGATGCTCCAGGTGTCGATCATCTCACTCACGAAGATGCGGCCATCGCCCACTTCACCGGTGTGGGCCGTGTCGATAATCACCTTCACCGTGGGGTCCACAAACTGATCGCGACACACAATGGTGAGAGCTACGCGCTCAATGACGTCGGTTGAATACTGCACGCCACGGTATATACGCTCCTGCCTGCTCTGACCGATACCATGCACGTCATGATACTCGAACCAGTCGATGTCCGACGAAAGCAACGCCTCTTTGACATCTTCGAATTTGGTCTTTCGAATGATTGCTTCAATCTTTTTCATACCTTAAACAATTTTTGGGGTTTAACAACAATTATTCTATCTCTCGGTACCGTTTTGTTAGCACTTTTGATGTTTTCGCTGACAAATGTACGTCATTTTGTGTGAATTGTGTAACTTTTGGTAGCAAAAAGTGACTAAATCTTGACAAAAATCAACAAAACGACACTATTCTGTAAACTTTTGACACGGTTTCTGCACATTTTTGTACAAAATGTACTATCTTTGCAGCGTAAAATTAAAAAGTGATAGGTAAAGGTCGCAAAATAGTATCAAAATGTCACAGAAGATTCGTTTTTCGAAGATGCATGGTGCAGGCAACGATTACATATATGTTGACACCTCTTTATATAATATAGAGGACCTCTCTCTGGCGGCCCGTGTGTGGAGCGACCGTCACATGGGCATCGGTTCCGACGGACTCGTGCTGATAGGCCGTGGTGACGGTGTGGAGGCGGACTACACGATGCGCATCTTCAACGCAGACGGTTCGGAGGCAATGATGTGCGGAAATGCCAGCCGTTGTGTGGGTAAGTATTTATACGAAAAGGGAATCACATCCGGGACGGAGATACGTCTGATGACGAAATCCGGAGTGAAACGGCTCAGTCTGCATCTCGCTCCCGAGGGCACCGTGGACAGCGTCCTGGTGGATATGGGGGCACCGGTGTTTGAGGACAGGAAGCAGTTTTCGCCCCGCTCCGCAATGCTGCCGGAGGGATGCTTCGTGTCGATGGGCAATCCCCACTATGTGATTTTCGTAAATGACATCAACGATACGGATGTAGCCCGCGAGGGTGAGAGTCTGGAGTACCATTCCGCGTTCCCCGAACGCTGCAATATCGAGTTTGCCGAAATGCGTCCTGACGGTATCCGAGTGCGCGTTTGGGAACGTGGCAGTGGTATCACCATGGCATGCGGCACGGGTGCGTGTGCAACGGCTGTTGCCGCAGCGGTTACGGGGCGTGCCGCCAGAAGGTCGCGGATAATGATGGACGGAGGCACGCTCAGCATAGAGTGGAGAGAAGAAGACAATCATGTGTATATGGCCGGTCCCGCAGAATTCGTGTTCGAGGGGGAAATAGCGCTTCCGACCTGCAAATAAGGAACGATGAAAAAGATAAACGGGAATTATCAGAAGTTGCCTGGCGCATATCTCTTCTCGGAGATTGCCCAGAGAGTGAAAGCCTTCAAGGTGGACTGCCCTGAAGCCGACATTATATCATTAGGTATAGGCGATGTGACTCAACCCCTGGCTCCTGCCGTGGTGGAGGCCCTGCACAAAGCCGCTGACGAGATGGCTGCATCGGCCACATTCCGCGGTTACGGTCCGGAGCGCGGCTACGACTTCCTGCGCGAAGCCATTGTGGAGAATGATTTTCGCGCACGCGGCATTGAGATAGAGAGCGATGAGGTGTTTGTCAGCGACGGAGCCAAAAGCGACATAGGTAATTTCCAGGAACTGCTCTCGGGCGATGTGCGCATTGCCGTCACCGATCCCGTGTATCCCGTCTATATTGACGCGAATACTATGGCAGGAAGGGAAATCGTCACCTTGCCATGCAAGCCGGAGAACGCCTTTGTGCCGGAGTTGCCGGCAGAGCAGGTGGATGTCGTTTATCTCTGCTATCCCAACAACCCGACGGGGACGACACTCACGCGCGAACAGCTGAAGGTGTGGGTGGACTATGCTCTCAGTCACGATGTCCTCATCTTCTACGATGCCGCCTACGAGGCCTATATCCAGAGTGGGGACGTGCCTCACAGCATCTATGAGATAGAGGGTTCGAAGGAGTGTGCCGTGGAGTTTCATTCATACTCCAAGACGGCAGGATTCACCGGTATCAGATGCGGATACACCGTGGTGCCGAAAGCGCTGCGCGCGCCTCTGAATTCTATGTGGAACCGCAGGCAGTCGACGAAGTTCAACGGTACGAGCTATCTCAGTCAGTGTGCAGCCGGGGCCATCTATACTCCGGAGGGAAAGAAGCAGATAAAGGCCACGATTGCCTATTATATGGAGAATGCCCGTCTGATGCGGGAGACGCTGACAGGTATGGGATTCACGGTGTACGGCGGTGTGGATGCTCCGTATCTCTGGGTGCAGACGCCCTGCGGCATGACGTCGTGGGAACTGTTCGACAGGATACTGCGCGCGGCACACGTGGTATGCACGCCCGGCGCAGGTTTCGGTGATGCAGGAGAAGGGTATGTGCGCCTCACAGCCTTCGGCAACCGTGAGAAGACGGAAGAGGCTCTCCGCCGCATTGCCAAGAGTGTGAAATAGAGTAAAAGAAAGAAACAAAACAAGATAAAAGTGATGAAACAGCAGGGTTTATACAGCGAAGCTTATGAACACGATGCGTGTGGTGTCGGAATGGTGGTGAATATTCACGGGGGAAAGAGCCACGAACTGGTGGACAATGCCCTTAAGGTGCTTGAAAATATGGAGCACCGCGGTGCCGAGACACGCGACAAGACCGGTGACGGTGCCGGCATTCTGGTGCAGATTCCTCACGAGTTCATTCTCCTGCAGGGTATTCCCGTGCCTGAAAAAGGAAAATACGGCACAGGAATGGTGTTCCTTCCCAAGGCGGCACAGCAGCAGGAGAAGATTCTCAGTATCATGATTGAGGAACTGGAGCGCGAGGGCCTGACACTGATGCACATACGTGCGGTGCCGACGTGCCCCGAGACGCTGGGTGCAGGTGCCAGGGATGTGGAGCCCGACATAAAACAGATTTTCGTGACGGGCATCAGCGAGGAGCGTGTGCCGGAGTTCGAAAGAATACTCTACAAGGTGCGCAAGAGAATCGAGAACCGTGTCAGTGACGAGGACTTTTACATCTGTTCGCTCAGCACGAAGAACATCATCTACAAGGGAATGCTCACGAGCGGACAGTTGCGCCGCTACTTCCCCGACCTCTCCAGCCCGTATTTCACGAGCGGACTGGCACTGGTGCATTCGCGCTTCTCCACCAACACGTTCCCGAAGTGGAAACTGGCACAGCCCTTCCGTCTGCTGGCCCACAACGGAGAAATCAATACGATACGCGGCAACAGAGGATGGATGCAGGCCCGCGAGAGCGTGCTCTCAAGCGAGGCTCTGGGAGACATCAGGGATATCCGTCCCATTGTGCAGGAGGGTATGTCGGATTCCGCCTCTTTGGACAACGTGTTCGAATTTCTTATAATGAGCGGTCTGTCCCTTCCGCAGGCGATGGCGATACTGGTGCCGGAATCCTTCAACGAGAAGAATCCCATCTCCGAGGATTTGAAGGCATTCTACGAGTACCACTCCATATTGATGGAACCGTGGGACGGTCCTGCTGCCCTGCTGTTCAGCGACGGCCGTTATGCAGGCGGTATGCTCGACCGCAACGGTCTGCGTCCCAGCCGCTACACCGTCACCAGGAACGGTATGATGGTGGTGGCAAGTGAAGTGGGAGTGATGGACTTCGAACCGGGCGATGTCATAGGTAAGGGACGTCTGCAGCCTGGCAAGATACTGCTTATCGACACTCAGGAGGGCAAGATATACTACGACGGCGAAATCAAGGAAAAGCTGGCGAAGGAGCATCCCTATCGCGAGTGGCTCAGCACTAACCGCATACAGCTGGAGAAACTCAAGAGCGGCCGCCATGTGGAGAACAGCGTGAAGGACTATGAGAAAAAGCTGCGCTGCTTCGGTTTCGGTCAGGAGGATATCAACAGGACCGTCATACCGATGGCCACTGCAGGTCAGGAACCCGTGGCTGCTATGGGTAACGACACTCCGCTGGCTGTCATTAGCGACCGTCCGCAGGTGCTCTTCAACTATTTCCGTCAGCAGTTCGCCCAGGTGACCAATCCGGCTATCGACCCTATACGTGAGGAACTGGTGATGTCGCTGACGGAGTATATCGGTGCTGTGGGTACCAACATACTGACTCCCGATGCCTCCAACTGCAAGATGGTGCGTCTGCCGCAGCCGGTGCTGACAAACACGCAGCTGGATATCCTCTGCAACATCAGATACAAGGGTTTCAACACGAAGAAACTTCCGATGCTCTTCGAGATAGAGAAGGGTGCCGGCGGATTGCGCGAAGCCATCGAGGAGCTCTGTCGTGAGGCTGAGAACAGCGTGGACGAGGGTGTGAACTACATCATCCTCAGCGACCGCGACATAGACGGGCGCCATGCAGCAATCCCCAGTCTGCTGGCCGTGAGTGCCGTGCACCATTATCTCATCCGTATGGGCAAGCGCGTGCAGACGGCTCTGATAGTGGAGAGCGGGGAAATCCGCGAGGTGATGCACGCAGCATTGCTGCTGGGCTATGGTGCCAGTGCCATATGTCCGTATATGACGTTCGCCGTGCTCGACGACCTTGTGAAGCGCCACAAGATTCAGGAAGAGTACGCTACGGCGGAGGCCAACTATATCAAGGCTGTGGACAAGGGCCTCAAGAAGATAATGTCGAAGATGGGTATCTCTACAATCCGTTCCTATCGCGGTGCGAAGATATTCGAGAGCGTGGGTATCAGCGAGGACCTTCTCAAGCGCTATTTCGGTACGGAGGTGAGCACCATCGGCGGTATAGGACTGAGAGACATCGCCAGGGATGCCATCCGTCTGCATGATGAGGCTTACAGCATGAACGACGGCGACGACCTGTCCGACAACGGACAGTTCTCCTACCGCAAGGACGGAATCCTCCATGCATGGAATCCCGAGACGATAGCCGGTCTCCAGATAGCTACGAGGCTCGGCAGCTACAAGAAATTCAAGGAGTGGGAGCAACTCGTGGACGGGAAGGAGAGTCCCATTTTCATCCGCGACTATTTCGGCATCAGGAAGGCCGCCGCTCCGACACCCATTGATGAGGTGGAACCCGTGGAGAGCATCGTCAGACACTTTGTGACGGGTGCTATGTCGTTCGGCGCTCTGAGTATTGAGGCTCACGAGGCTCTGGCGCTCGCAATGAACCGTCTGGGCACCCGCAGCAATACCGGTGAGGGCGGTGAGGACAACGTGCGCTATCATACCGAGGTGGACGGTGTGTCGCTTTCGAGCAAGACAAAGCAGATTGCCAGCGGACGCTTCGGTGTCACGGCTGAGTATCTGGTGAACGCCGAGGAGATACAGATCAAGGTGGCACAGGGAGCGAAGCCCGGCGAGGGCGGTCAGTTGCCCGGTTTCAAGGTGAACGAGATTATTGCCAAGACGCGCAACGCCATTCCCGGTATCAGCCTCATTTCTCCTCCGCCGCATCACGACATATACAGTATCGAGGACCTGGCCCAGCTCATCTTCGATCTCAAGAATATCAATCCCACGGCTGCCGTGAGTGTGAAACTGGTGGCAGAGAGCGGTGTGGGCACCATTGCCGCCGGTGTGGCGAAGGCAAAAGCCGACCTCATCGTCATCAGCGGAGCCGAGGGCGGTACAGGCGCATCGCCGGCATCGAGCATGCGTTTTGCCGGTATCTCTCCGGAGATAGGTCTCTCTGAGACGCAGCAGACACTGGTCATCAACGGTTTGCGCAATCAGGTGCGCCTGCAGACCGACGGTCAGCTGAAGACGGCGAAGGATGTGGTCATCATGGCGATGCTGGGCGCCGATGAGTTCTCTTTCGGCACACTGCCGCTTATCGTACTGGGTTGTGTGATGATGCGCAAGTGCAACACCAACACCTGCCCCGTGGGTGTGGCCACTCAGGACGAGGTGCTGCGCAGGAGGTTCCTCGGGAAGTCCGACTATGTGGTCAACTTCTTCACCTTCCTCGCTGAGCACGTCCGCGAATATCTCAGCCAGCTTGGTGTGAGGAAGCTCAAGGATATCATCGGTCGCACGGACCTGATAGAGGTGCATGCCCCCGATGTTGCCACCAAGCAGAGCACGATGGATTTCAGCCGTCTGCTCCACATGCCTGCCACTGACATGGCGCGCTGTTGGGACCGCAGTGCCTACACCACCGTGAGCGGAGTGAAGGACGAAGAGATACTCAGTGCCGCCGCACCCGCCATTGAGCGTGGCGAGGAGATGACGCTCGACTATACCATCCGCAACACCGACCGTGCCGTGGGCACGATGCTTTCGGGCGTGATAGCCAGGAAATACGGTGAGCAGGGACTGCCCGACGGCACGTTGAACATCAAGTTCAAGGGTTCGGCGGGACAGAGTTTCGGAGCTTTCGCCGTGCGCGGTGTGAACCTGCGGCTTGAGGGCGAAACCAACGACTACTTCGGCAAGGGACTCTCCGGCGGGCGCATCTCCATCCTGCCGCCGGCACGCCGCGGTGCGGAGTTTGCTGCAGAGGATAATATCATCGCGGGCAACACCGGACTCTACGGAGCCACAGGCGGTGAGCTTTATGTGAACGGCCGGGTGGGCGAGCGCTTCGCTGTGCGCAACTCGGGTGCCGTAGCTGTGGTGGAGGGTGCCGGAGACCACTGCTGTGAGTATATGACCGGAGGCCGCGTCGTGGTGCTCGGCAAGACGGGCAGAAACTTTGCTGCCGGTATGAGCGGCGGTGTGGCATATGTTTACGACCGCGACCACACGTTCGACTTCTTCTGCAACATGGATATGGTGGAGATAAATCTGGTGGAAGACAGTGCCGGCCGCAAGGAGCTGCTCGAACTGGTGCGCCAGCACTACCTGCACACCGGCAGTGCTCTGGCCGGCAGGATGCTGGACGACTGGCCGCACTATGTGGACGACTTCGTGCAGATTGTGCCCATCGAGTACAAGCGCGTGCTCCAGGAGGAGCAGATGGCCAAACTGCAGCAGAAGATTGCGGACATGCAGCGTGATTATTAATCATCAATTGTCAATTATCAATTATCAATTGGAAAAATGGGAAATCCTAAAGCTTTTCTGACAATACCTCGCAAGGAGGCGGGCTACCGTCCCGTCAACGACCGTATTCATGATTTCGGCGAGGTGGAACAGACACTTAACACGCGTGACCGCCAGGAACAGGCTTCGCGCTGTATGGATTGCGGTGTGCCTTTCTGTCACTGGGCATGTCCGCTGGGCAACAAAGACCCCGAATGGAACGATGCCCTCTATCGCGGCGAATGGGAGACAGCATATAAACTGCTCAGCAGGACAAACCCCTTCCCGGAGTTCACCGGACGCATCTGTCCTGCGCTCTGTGAGAAGGCCTGTGTGCTGTATCTCACCACCGGTGAGGCGGTGACCAACCGTGAAAACGAGTGCGCCATTGCGGAGCGCGCCTATCAGGAGGGCTACGTCACCACGGTGCATCCCGAGCGCAACGGCAGGCGCGTGGCTGTCATAGGCAGCGGTCCTGCGGGACTTGCAGCAGCCCACCGTCTCAACCGTCTCGGCTACGGGGTGACGGTGTTTGAGAAGAACGAGGCCGCTGGCGGTCTCCTCCGCTACGGCATACCCAACTTCAAATTGAACAAGAAGGTGATAGACCGTCGCATCCGTGTGATGGAGGAGGAGGGCATCGAGTTTGTATACGGCTGCGCCGTATCAATTGATAATGGAAAATTGACAATTGACAATTGCCCTGCCTCCAATAATTCTCAATTATCAATTCTCAATTCTCAATTTGATGCAATTGTAATTGCATCAGGTACTCCCGTTGCCCGTGATCTGAAGGCTCCCGGACGCGAACTCAAGGGTGTGCACCTGGCTCTCGAACTGCTCTCGCAGCAGAACCGCGTGCTGGCCGGAATGGAGTTTCCCAAGGAGGAGCGCGTCACGGCCAAGGACAAGGATGTGCTCGTCATCGGCGGCGGCGATACGGGTTCCGACTGCATCGGCACGGCCCACCGTCAGGGATGCAGGAGTGTCACGCAGATAGAGATTATGCCGAAGCCTCCCGTAGGCCATAATCCCAACACCCCTTGGCCCAACTGGCCGGTGATTCTCAAGACCACCTCAAGTCACGAGGAGGGCTGCACCCGCCGCTGGAATATCAACACCCTCGAATTCATCGGTGAAAAGGGCCGTGTCACGGGTGTCCGGGTTCAGCCCATCGACTGGAAACCGAATCCCGAGGGAGGTCGCCCCGTCATGGTGGAGGCCGGTGCGCCGGAGGTCATCAAGGCTGATCTCGTGCTTCTCGCTATGGGTTTCCTCAAGCCGGAGCATCCGCAGTATCCCGACAACGTATTCGTGTGCGGCGATGCAGCCAACGGTGCCAGCCTCGTGGTGAGAGCCATTGCCAGCGGTCTGGACACAGCCGCCAAGGTGGATAAATATCTGAAGAAACAGTGATAATAAATATTGTTAACCATAAAAATATTACAACTATGGCAAACGAACTCAGATTTCAAGTTGTAGGAGAAGCTTTCAAGAAAAAGCCTCTTGAAGTGAAAGTCCCCAGTGAAAGACCGTCAGAATACTTTGGCAAGAAAGTGTTCAACCGTGAGAAGATGTACAAATACCTTGCAAAGGATGTGTACCAGAAGATGATTGACGTGATGGACAACGGTGCCCGTCTGGAGCGCGATGTTGCAAATGCTGTTGCTGCCGGTATGATGCAGTGGGCAAAGGAGAACGGCGTGACGCACTACACGCACTGGTTCCAGCCTCTTACGGAGGGCACAGCCGAGAAGCACGACTCCTTCATCGAGCACGACGGCAAGGGTGGCATGATAGAGGAGTTCAGCGGCAAACTGCTCGTGCAGCAGGAGCCCGATGCGTCCTCGTTCCCCAGCGGCGGTATCCGTTCCACCTTCGAGGCGCGCGGTTATTCGGCATGGGACCCCACGTCGCCCGTATTCATCATCGACGACACGCTCATCATCCCTACGGTGTTCATTTCCTACAGCGGTGAGTCGCTCGACTACAAGGCACCTCTGCTGCGTGCCCTGAAGGCCGTCAACATTGCAGCCACTGAGGTGTGCCACTACTTCGACCCCTCAGTGAAGAAGGTGACCAGTAATCTGGGTTGGGAGCAGGAGTATTTCCTCGTGGACGAGGGTCTCTATGCCGCACGTCCCGACCTGCTGCTCACCGGACGCACCCTGATGGGACACGACTCTGCCAAAAACCAGCAAATGGACGACCACTACTTCGGCAGCATCCCCGAGCGCGTGGCAGCCTTCATGAAGGAACTCGAGATTGTGGCTCTGGAACTGGGCATTCCCTGCAAGACACGTCACAATGAGGTGGCTCCCAACCAGTTTGAGCTGGCTCCCATCTTCGAGGACACCAACCTTGCCGTGGACCACAACATGCTTCTCATGTCGGTGATGAAGCGCGTAGCCCGCAAGCACGGATTCCGTGTGCTGCTCCACGAGAAACCCTTTGCCGGCATCAACGGCAGCGGTAAGCACAACAACTGGAGCCTCTCTACTGACAACGGCATCCTGCTTCACGCTCCCGGAAAGACACCGGAGCAGAACCTCCGTTTCGCCACCTTCATCGTGGAGACACTGATGGGTGTCTATCGTCACAACGGCTTGCTGAAAGCCAGCATCATGTCGGCCACCAACGCCCACCGTCTCGGTGCCAACGAGGCTCCTCCAGCCATCATCTCCTCGTTCCTGGGCAAGCAACTCACCGAACTGCTCGACCATATCGAGAAGGCCGACAAGGAGGACCTCCTCTCGCTGAACGGCAAGCAGGGCATGAAACTCGATATTCCTGAGATTCCCGAACTGCTCATCGACAACACCGACCGCAACCGCACCTCGCCCTTTGCCTTCACGGGCAACCGCTTTGAGTTCCGTGCCGTCGGCTCGGAGGCCAACTGCGCCAGTGCCATGATTGCCCTCAACTCCGCTGTTGCAGAGGCTCTCGTCAACTTCAAGAAGCGTGTCGATGCCCGCATTCCCGAGTTGGAGAAGGCACTCGCCGGTTCCGGCCACAGCGCCGTGTTCCATGCCATCATCGACGTGCTGCGCGAGGATATCAAGACCTGCAAACCCATCCGCTTCGACGGCAACGGCTACAGCGAGGAGTGGAAGGCCGAGGCTGCCAGGCGCGGTCTCGACACGGAGACATCCTGCCCCGTCATCTTCGAGCGCTATCTTGATGAGGCCAGCATCCGTATGTTCGAGAGTCTCGGTGTGATGACCAGTAAGGAACTGGAGGCCCGCAACGAGGTGAAGTGGGAGACCTACACCAAGAAGATACAGATTGAGGCCCGCGTGCTGGGCGACCTCTCGATGAACCACATCATCCCTGTGGCCACCAGCTACCAGAGCCAGCTGCTGCGCAATGTGGAGCGCATGCGCAATTCCTTCCCCGCTGAGAAGGCTGACAAACTGAATGCCCGCAACATGAAAATCATCGAGGAGATTGCAGAGCGCACTGCCACCATCGAGACCAGGGTGGAGGAACTTGTTGCTGCCCGCAAGGTGGCCAACAGGATTGAGGACGAGCATCAGAAGGCTATTGCCTATCACGACACCATTGCTCCGATGTTCGATGTCATCCGTCGTCAGATTGACAAACTGGAATTGATTGTTGACGACAGTCTATGGCCCTTGCCCAAATATCGCGAGTTGCTGTTCATCCGATAATTCGTGAGTTTTGTTTCAATGCCCGCCGGAAACACTCCGACGGGCTTTTTTTCTTTAGTTGACAAGTAGTTAGTTGACAAGTAGACAAGTTGTTAGTAGACGAGTTGACAAGTAGTTACAAATTCTCAATTGTCAATTAGGCCGTAGGCCGCTTACAGGGCAATGTGTATCCAACTTCCTTCATTTATCAATTCCGTGTGCGGCAGATGGTCGCGGATGTAGGCGTAATAGCCGGGGACGAAAGGTATATCGGCTGCACGGCCTTTGGTGTGGTAGCTGTTCTTGGCACCACCTACGGCATCATTCAATGCCTTGCAGCGGAAACCGGAGTTGATGCGTATCGGTTTGCCGAAGTGCTGACGCAGAGGTTCCAGCACCTTCTGGCAGAGCCGCTGCAGGTTGTCTACTTCTTCCGCTGTGATGCGGTTTTCGATGCCCTTCTTTGTTGCTGTATCGGAGCGGAGCATCTCTTCGAGGGTAAAATGTTCGGTTAGTTGCATAGTTTAAGTATTTAAAATTTGGTTGATTCAAATTAATTCACTACCTTTGCAGCGAAAATGCTAAATTTGTAAGACATGAGCACAGTACATCTAAATGCTGAGATATTGCGCAATATGAGTATTATTGCAGAAGATGAGGGGTTGCTGGAACGAGCTGCCAAGTATCTGCGTAAGCTTGTGTCCGAAAAGCAAGCCGACCCGACAGAGATGACTCGTGAGGAATTCTTTGCCCGTGTTGACGAGGCGAAGAAAGGACCTTCATACGAACTCAAAGAAGGTGAAACCATCGAGGACCTTCTTGAACGTGTCGGATAATGGCCTATACGATCAGATATCAAAGGCAAGCCATTGAGGATGCCCGAAAGTTGAAGGCAGAAGAACCAAAGGCTTTTCAGAAGCTTCTTAAATTGGAAGCTGAGTTGCGAGAGCATCCACGGACTGGTACAGGTAAACCCGAACCGCTTTCTGGTGATCGTGCCGGTGAGTGGAGCAGAAGAATTTCCAAGAAACACAGACTTGTTTACGAAATTCACGACACAGAAGTCGTTGTTCTTGTTCTCACAGCCTACGGCCACTACGGAGATAAGTAAACCCTCTCTGCCATCTTACTTCTTCAGTATCTCTTTCATTTTGTCGTAATATCCGTCTACGCCGAGCAAGGTGGCACAAAGGACAAGGAGCTGGGCGACGAGCATGAGTACTGTTGAGTCAATCACTCCCATCGGAGGGAGGTAAAGCCCCGCAGCAGCAAATGCCACTGCGGAGCAAAAAGCGAGTAAGGAGATTTTCTTTTTCATCATAATGAGCCCCCTCTACACCCCCTTCGGTTCCC
>CADCNQ010000009.1 GCA_902802815.1 uncultured Bacteroidales bacterium
TGCAACTTACTTTGACTATAAGTATTCAGGGACAAAACTCCCACGCAAAACAATAACAATAGATGTCTCATAGTAATATGACTTTTTATTCAACATTTTGACTTTGGCTACCTACTTATAATCATCAGGGGTGACCTTAATGGAAAACATGAAATCACTGTTTTTATCCTGATAAATGAACTTAAAAACATACTCCTCATTCAAACATCTCCTAACCAGTTCTACCTGAGAAGCTTGATTCTTTAGCCTGGAAATAATGCTTGGACGAACATTATCCTGTATCTGCCTCAATTGTTCCTCACTAAATTGAGACTTCGAATACTCGATTAATCTGTATGTATATACAAGGCAATCTTCATTGTCTTCCATTTGTATCGACACAGTTTGTTCGCCATTGCTTATAACAGGCGTTTCCTGCCACATTTTATTGATCGCATCCGTAAAGGCCTTCAACTCCTCTCGAAGATTCTTGTATTTGTTGACATCTCTATTGTGCTGTTTCCATTGAATAGAGCGCCAGATTTGCGGTAAGTTTGACTTGGAACCAACTTTATAACATCCAATACTCATTATGGTGCAATCCCCCTCGTTAAATACATATGCAGCACCCTTGTAGGAGATACCGTCTATAGTTGTATCAAAGTCCACACTTTGTGCTACTTTTCCCATAAATGCAGATTTATGAATTGGGCCGAATTCCGCATTCTTAAATATCGTAATGGTTCTCATTTCAATCTGTGTTTGAAGGGCATAAGCAGGATCCTGCACCTGTTCAATACCCATCACAATACCAATATTGTATATTGGACTACCACTATTATAAAAATACAAATATTCTGTATTCATCCCTGGCACATCCATATTCTGAACTTCCCAACCTGTAGGAATGTCCATGGATAGATAACTGTTTTCGTATTTCTTTTGGCCATAACAGATAGTAACAGCATAGACCAACAATAAAAGAACCTTTTTTCTCATAAAATCACAAATTTATCTTTGGGAAATATCAATAAGAACCTCTTTACTACCAAATTTTACCTTCATATAGTCATAACGGGCACTACCGGGATTGGGGCTGACATTATTGCTTTTTTACTGTTACTGTTTTGAGGGAGGGGGCTTTGGAAGAGTGGGAGACTTTGCTGGTGTGGCCGTGGATACACCAACTTTATCAGCCTTACCGGCTCCCACCAGTTTACTCTGTGAATTTGCATTTAAGATAAAAACACCTATGCAAATGGATAATACGATTGCCCTCATAACTTACGTTTTAGTCTTTTTCGTCAATTGCGCCAAGACGTTTTAGCGACTTTCGGGCTTCTTCTGAAACAGAGCTTTCGCATTCTGCACTTTTTCTATACCATTCTATGGCCTTTGACCGGTTCATCTCTGTCCCCAAGCCTTCTTCATAAAGCTTTGCAAGTTCGAACATGGATACAATCTGTCCTTTTTCTGCTGACTGTTTAAAATAAGTGAATGCTTCTGGATATTCAAGATTAACCTTACAGATCATTCCATACTCATAGGATGCATTCTTGTCATTCATCAAAGCCCCTCTTTTAAAGAATTCATTGGCCTTTTCAGTATCCTGTCCCACTCCTAATCCATTTTTATACATATTACCAACCTCATAGCATGCCTCTCCATCATTATCTATCTTTTGACTATATATTTTGAATGCCTTCTGATAATATTTATCTGATTTTACTTTATCCTTGAATGGATAATACTTACTGATGAAGATTTCACCCATTTTAACAAATGCGTTTGTATAGCCTCTATCTGCAGCAGCCTTATAATAGGCGTAAGCTTTTGGTAATGACACAAAACGTTTGTTAAGACCATTTTCATATTCGTAACCTATATTATAGATCTCTCTTGCAGAGGTCATCCCCATTAACATAGTCTTATTAGCATCAACAAACTCTGTTTTACTTTCCACTGGTTCCTCAAGGCGCATTAACGCTAAACGTGCATCACAATCTAACTTTGTTGAATACTGAACTGATTTTTTGTAGCTTTGAATTGCTTGAGTTATATTCTTAGTTGTCCCATGACCTTGTTCTTGCATTGTCCCGAGCATGTACAAGGCATTGGATTTATTTTCATTTTCGTTAGTGGCACATTTCAAGAACATATTGTAGGCCTTCTCATAATCTTTTTCTGCATAATAATAGCTTGCCAACTTATACGCGCACCAATTATCACCTTCACTAATAGCCTTTTCATAATATTGAATCATCTTTTCTTTACTTAAAGCAACACCAGCTCCACGTTCATATGATTCACCCATATACCGATAAGACGGAGCGTAGCCAACATTCGCAAGCAGATTGAAAACAGCAAAAGATTTGCTATAGTCCTCTTCCTTGTAAAACGCCTTTGCCCTCTCAAACATCTGCACTTTGTCCGTTGCGATATTTAAATCGCCAATTCCGGATTTCACAATATTAGCAACCTCTGCACGGGCATTCTTTATCTGACCAAGCATCAACTTAAATGTCCTCCTAAACGTATTGGCATTAGTACAAAACAGTTCGCTCTCATAAAAATATGATTTTTTTAGACAATACAACTTGACAGTTTTATGTTGACCGACAAGAGAGATACAGTTTGTCACCACCGCTTCCGTAAACTCATCATTATACAAAAACTGATTATAGAGAGTTACTAAGAAAGGCTCTGTCCATCTGGAGTCCACTGAAACATAATATGTGTCATCGTCATATGTAAATTTAATATCACCATCTGTATCAATGTCCGGATTAAAGCCTTCTATTCCTAGAGTGTTGAACAGTTCACGTCTAAACGCGCTTTGCTTCTCATTCAGTTCGTTTGCAGCGAAAGAAATAAACGATAGAAGGGAAAACAATATAGAGAGAGAGAATTTTTTCATAATATTATTGATTTACAATTTGTTTATATGCCGCTTTCATTTGGCTTAATAATGTAGAAAACACATCTATAAAATCAGAAGATGACACTAAATACATCTCTGATGAAATTACGACTCCGTTTTCTTTAGCACATACCTTTATCCCTAATTTTGCATTATATGAGTTAATGTTTTTAGCTATAGTCCCTTGCTTGATTGTATCCGAGTATTTGACGTAACGACATAAACGAAGATACATCGGACTCTTCTCATCCTTATCAATTTCAATGTAATAGTTTGAGCCTTCACTTTTAAATTTTAATCCGTCAGACTGATTCTCCGGGTTTAGTCCTTGACGCGAGAGATAGGAACTTATATCACTACGCAGTTCTTCCTGAGCTTGAGTGTAGTTCTGTGCATACATAAAAACCGAGCACCAGAACAATACTAAAAATGCAAATTTCTTTTTCATATCATTTTATTTCTTATTTTTTTCAATCTTGTCTAACAATTCTCTAAGATATTTTATCCTTATACCATAGTTAAAACCCTGTGTTATACCAACCCCAGAGTTGTTAACGGCAACCAATTTGTGATTTTTATTGAGAACAGGAGAACCACTACTACCAGGCATGGTTTGAGCACTATACCCTATTCTATACTTTTCACTCGTATTAGAAATCTTTCCGTGCTGCGCCTGTGGTTTGATACCTTCTTGCAACGTCATATCCTGAAGTCCCATTCCTGCATTATAGCCCAAAACTGTAATTTCGTAATCATCAGGAATCTCCTTATCCAAAGGATCCTTTTCCGGCACCTCAAAAATATATGCATTCTCAGGAATATCTCTCGCCTTTGAGTTTAGTTGTATAATCGCCACATCGTTCTCCTTTACTGTACCCGGATCTCCACTTTTAAGTGTTGAACACTTGTGAAATCCAAAACCCTCCAAATCAAGTCCCTTATGAGCGGTTAAGAGGAGATCTTCTATGTCATCGACTCTTGAACCAGTAAATGCGACAGAAACCTTACAACGCACCTGCACTTTAAAATCTCCGGTATTCAGTATTTTATCAAAAATTTTCTTTTGGTTTTGATAGTACCTCAGTCCTTCCCTAATGGTCAAATAGTCTTGATCTAATTTTCTCATACCCGCCCAAATTTTCAACTGATCATCAAAAATATCTATGTATTTTTGGCATGTATCCTTCCTGGCCTGATAGTATTCTCTCAGTAATCTGGAAACCTCTTCCGGAGCAATCGGATCTGCAATATGTCTATTTGTACCAATTAAACCATCTTCAGAAATTAAGAAACCAGTTCCTGTCGACACTCCCCAAACACGCTCATCAATGTCAAACGTTCCATTAGTAATAGTTCCTTCATTTGAATCATATGTAAAATAAAATGCTTTTAGAGGCTTTTCACCATAATTAATATCCTTAACATTCAACTCTACAATATAGCTGGTTTGCGATATTGTCATAACAACTCCTCTCTCCATCTCTGCGATAGTGGGTGTATTGATATCTATATAACGTTTATAAATTTCATATCCGCCCCAACCGAGCAATAAGAGTAACGGTATCACAGACAACCATTTCCAATCAAACCTTTCTGGAATCACAACCTTGTCCTTAATTTGAATCGTGTACTCTGTTATATCAGAAGTAAATCGAAGGTTTGACTTTATTTTTCCCTTACCTTTTATGTTTAGAGTTACAGGAATATCACTTTCAATAAACACATCGTATGGAAATTCTGCACGTCCATCATCGGAGGTTTGCTGTTGACATGGAGTATCTCCTATTTGTAAACTAACGGAAGCTTTCGGAATCGGTTTCCCGGTTTTATCTAACACGGTAATTCCGACGTTTGTCTTTTCGACAGTTTTTATGTGAAAATGATATGGTGTTTTCGCTTCTGCTTGAGTTACATTATACTCCTCTGTATTAGCATAGTTTGCGGTATCAATGACGACAAATTTCTGTCCTTCCTGCATTGTCGGTAGTTGGATCACTCCATCTATTCCTGAATTATAAACGGTATCTTGTCCCTTTATAACAACCTTCACACAGTAATCTTGAACCGCATTGCCATTTTGATCTTCAACAAATAAGACTGGAGAATACTTTACTAATTTCTTTATGTAGGCTTCATACGTTTCTGTGCCAGAAACGACCTCAAAGTTTCTCTCAACATTTCCCGGTAAACTCGGAAAAGCTACAGAAAATGACTCCCCGTAAGCCAATTCACCCACATCTACTTTACCATCATCAGATGTCACCCCCGTTTTTTCCCCCAAAGAAGAACGAAGTATGATCTTTTCTCCTTTAACCTTTGCATTATTTTGATCCAAAACCAATACCGATACTTTCTGTTTCTTTATATCTTCTTTAGGCTCCTCAGGATGATCTGTGATTGGGTGAGGCACAACGGTGTCTGCCGCCGGCTTTCCTGAAACGTCCGCCGGCTTTACCGAAGTATCTGATGGCTTATCCACAATGTCACGCGGAGCTTCTGTTATTATCGGTTTTTTATTCTCCTCTACGTTTGGCTTACCTGATTCTCCTTTTATAATATGCTTATTAAAAATCTTTGTATCCGAGGTATTCGAATGGGTATACCTACATCCCCAGCCAGCCAAAATGAATTTATAACCATCTGCTGTGTTGCAATAGAATATAAATTCATCACCGGGAATTTCAAGGATATCTTCTACATATTTTGACAATTCATCGTTCGCCTCTATCTCTTTGCGAACTTTTGAAACAATCTTATTTAGTGCGGCAGACAATGACTCCATTTCTGCCTTAGGTGCATCGGCAAGGCTTGTATATTCTGCATCGTCATCTGCATACCAAGTCCAATTAGATTTTGTCGATAGGTCGGCGAAAAATGAAGCCCTATTACCCAACAACATCTTTAATCTAGTATAGACATTGTTGTAGTTTAAGTTCAGCCTTAAACTTAGATCACTATTCTTTACTTTTATTAGTTGCTTCATAACGATTTATTTTAGTGCTCCAGAAATTCTTTGTTTGATAGTCTGTCTCATGTTTTGGTCACCTTTAACAAAATTATCAAATTCTTCGCGTGTATAATTAAACTTATTTATATACTCTGTCTCTTTATTATCTTCTAAATACTTCTTTATTGCAGCCACCGGAATCTCCACTTCTTCTGCCCATTTGGCATCTTGTGCTCCAGCCCCCCCATAACCTATTGCGTTTTTTATCTGCGATGGTGGATTAGATACGATGTCTATTAGCCGTTGTAGTTCCATTGTAGCATATCTGTATTCTTTAACACGTTCTATTTCCGATTGCAATTCTGCATAATGTGCAGAAGACAAATGGTCTTGAGGAATTTTAGATGTTTTCTGAAGAACATCCCTTACAAGATTTCGGTTGTAAATACTATATTGTATCTCTAGCAAGTCGAATATTGCTTCATATTCATCACGCAAAACGTAATCTCCTATATTCTCAAGTCTTTTTTTAACTTCTTTTCTTTTGGAATTCAACTCATCTTTCGTAGAGAATCCTCTTAATGAAAAACTTGCCAAGAAGTTCTCTATATCATTACGTCTATTCGTTGGTTCTACAGGTCTCTCTACAGGCGGCTGCCTTTCCGAATTTCTGACATCGCGAATTCCTCCTACAGGAGGCTGTTCCGGCATCACTCTTTCCTCATTTTTAGGAGCTGTCTGCGGAGTTATGATTTGCATTGAATCCATTAACTCTTTTATCTTTCCATCAAGTTTTTGGGCTCCATCATATATTCTTGGGATTTGTGCATTTATCTGTTTCATTAGACTTATAATCTTTGCATTGTCTGATTTTTCAGATAAAATTGCAAAAGACTCTTGAATTGCCCTAATATGTTTTGATATACTGTCACACAACTTGCAATACTCGCTCAAGTTCGTATTCAAATTGCCTCTCAATATCTCATTTTGCAGATTTTGAGCACTTACCGTATATATACCTACAATGGCAAAAAATGCTGATATTATAAACCTTTTCATATTAATGGTTACCATTTATAAAGTTATTTAATTTTGATGTAGCAGTTGAATTGGTAGAAATCTCCTTAAATCTGTCAAAGTCTCTCTGAGCTTGCTCCAAAGCCTGCCATTTAGGAACTCCCTTCTTGATTTGGCTGTAATAATGTTCTTCCACACAATTTTCGAGATTTGTATAATACTCGGATTCTGCTTTTGCCAGGTTATATGATAGATTCTCTATCTTTGCTCGTATTTCCGGGTTTTTACTAAAATGCGATTTGTAGTACTTCATCCCTTGTATACGGCCTTTCATCGTTTCTGCCGTTCCTGCATTAAATGCCTTTAACGGGTCAGAATACTTGGCATTTGAACTGAACGAGCAACAGGCAATAACTGTTCTGTATTCATGAATCATATTAAGCCCCTGTGTAAGATTACTATTACTTCCAGCTTTAAGACTTTCCAGGAATTTCAAATTAGAGTCTAAAGAATTAACTTTATCTGACGGATAGGATGATTGGCTGAACAACTTGTCTGCATACTCAAACATTGCCTTACATGATTCTGTATAAAGGTACAAACTAAGAGAATTCTTTTCGCCAGGCTGGAGGTTCCCATCTTTAGCAAAAGTATTTATCTTATTTTGCAGATTTTTATATGCTTGCTGACTCCATTTCCATTCCTTCCCTCTCTCAATGACTTTACACAAATCATTTATTTCTGTTTCAAACTTTTTGGCGCAACTGGAAGTCACTCCAGCTTTGCTACCACTGTTACCGCCTTGTGTAATGAGAAGGAGCAAGGACACAGCTCCTACTAATAGGGCGGCTATTATCAATAATTTAATGTATTTCATTTTCTCTCTATGACTATTTAATAACTACTATATATTTCGTCATATAACCCTTGCAAAGTATGATATGTTATACGACCTTTAGAATCCTTGTAAATATCTCTTGTGTGGTCCGGCGGAATCCTATCAAAAATCTTGTTGTATACTTTCTTCTGTTCGTCCGAAAGTTTTAATTTCTCACTCGAACCTGAATAGGCAATTTTTCCAGGATATTTTTTATTTTCTCCAGTAATATCTCTCAACACGCTCTTCAGGGCATCAATACGCTGTTTAACAGTCACATTACCATCAATTATTTTATTTTCATCTCCTGTATAATTTCGCAATTCTGTAAGTGTAATGTCTGGAGATTTGAGCCGGTCGAAATCAGGTTGTTGTCCCGCCATACCTTTGTCGGGATACGTACTTGAACCGGATCCCATTTCCCTATAGTTCTTGTTTTCAACCAGACGCTCTAACTCTCTGGAAAAATCGCTATCCTCTAATTTATTAATTTTATTAATCCACGATTCCTTTTCATCTTTATTCTTAAACATTGTCATATTAACTAATTCTTCATACCATTTTAGTTGAGAACAAAGAATATTTAAATTTACTGATTGCGTGCCATGTGATGCAAGATTGTCATTAGATATTTCCTGGTCAACAATTTGGTAAAACTTTTTTCCGCATAAGAAGGATACTCTTATATAGAAGCGTTGGCTATTACAGCTTTCTTTTATTGTTAACTTATGACGGAGATATTGTTTTGAATTAGAACATGAGTCCTCGGTATCTTGAAGCAAGTAATCTTCATCTTGTTTTAGCGGTTCTTTATCTTCATCCAACAGCAGAAAGTTATAATTCATATAATTATTTGCTTTTCCTTCCTGACAAACTTCAATAAAATCCCGCATGCTTTCATTATCTGTATTATCATGATAGGTCAAATAGCACCAACGCTCTTCAGAGGTTTCTTCTGTTTCTTCACCTCTGCCAGTAAGTTGTTGCTTAGTTTTCTGGGCATTTTGGAAAGCCCACCATCCCCCACCACCAAGGACTAACAAAAAGATTGGAATTATGGCCACATATCTATGCCATCTAAACTTCTGGTTTCTTCTATTACCAGATTCATTATTCCCATCTTGTACACCACCCAAACTTACCTTTGACGATGTGGGGAATTTGGGTTGAACCACGACAGTAGTTCCAACAGATTTAATTGGAACGACAGGCTTCCTTACATCAACTCTTCTTTGTTGTAGATTGTTAATAGTCCAAGTACCATTGCTATGAATAATTAAAGGTTGTTCCGGAGCCACATAATGTTCTGTGTCAACAAATACATTCCAATCTGCTACTCTGCCAGGCAAATGAATCATGCTTTGGTTTGAAAAGGGTAGAACTTGTCCTGTGCTTTTGTTTACAAATGAAATGGTAAGTCCCAACTGAGATGAATTGACTGGTAAACTGAATCCCTGTTGGACATAGATTTTATGTTCCTGACCATTACTCAATCGAGATAAATCCAGCCTTTCACTCCTTGAGCTTATGGAAAATGTCGGATTCTCCGCAATAACCTTTTTATCTTCATATATTTCTGAGCCACGGAACGTAAAGGTATCAGAGGAGATTGGTTGACGAGAACCGTCTGCAAAGACGATTGAAGGCAAGACCTGATCTAAATTTACTGGAGTGCTGGTTGAGATATCAACAAACACGAACTTAACAGTCTTTTCTTCTTTCTCGAAATTATATTGGATTTCGAGAATTTCGCCAGGCATTATCCTGCCCGTTATACGAGGTTCTAAAAGGTGCTCAATAACATCGTTATAAGTACCATCTATCGGGAATTGTTTCTCACCAAGTCCTGCCAGGAACTTATAAAGAGGTGCCGATAGTTTCACGGGATTTGGCAATACCGCTCCCGTATTCAAGATTCTCACTTTATATAATACGACCTCTTCTGGTTCTTCATCAATACTGTTTGGTGCTCCCACAGGTGCGCTTGGTGCGAAGAATACAAGATTATAGTTCCCATCACCATAGCTCTTCCTATACGGAGAGTCGAGATAGCTTGGCATGTCCGCTTCTGACGCTCTTACATAACCCACCTTCTTCATTGGAGAAGGATCCTCATTTATTCTCCTGCAATCCGTCGGTTTGAGAGTATAGCCTTCAAGAATTTCAGAATAGTAATCCTGCCCTAATACAGCAAGATTTTGATTAATCATCCCATCCAGAAAATTCTTTTCAAAAAAACGATCACTTACCTTTGTAAGCAGAGAATAGACAGCCCCTTTCGGAGAACCAGCATTGGGTACAATTGTATAATTTCGTGGGATTAACAGTGATACCACAAGCTTTCCCGGTCTCCTGAAAGAGTCAAGAATTTGCGTATATTGACTAATTGCAATAAACCTTTTTGCGAAAGTAATAGAATATGCTTTCTCTTCGTTCTCCAAGAACGGAAGGAAACTATGATTGTCAAAACTGATTTTTTCGTTTCCCAACAACTCTGAAGCTGCAGGAGAGGTATAAAACCTGCCAAATCCTGTCAAGTTTCCGGATATTAATAAACTTATATTCATTGTCTTTTCTTTTTAGCTATTAAACCACTCCTTAAGTCTGTCACCCCATGTCTTTTGACGAAGAGACGTGGTGTTTGCCTGAATAACACGGAGGATTTTCAAAGAATCTGTTTCGTCAAATGTATATACATCTCCCGGCATGAATTTACCAACACAGAACGGGAAGAGTCCCACCTGAAAGCCTGTTGCTTTATTGATGTCATACGTTTCACATATTCTCTTGATTCGGTTCAAAACAGCTTGATATCCCTGCTGAACAAGGAGTTCCCTAATAACATTTTCATCAGCATAATCACCCAACGTATCGCTCTTTGTAAGAATAATGTGGATTGCCGTCACTTTTCTCATAAGTTCTTTATTCTTTTCCAACAAAGAAGCGATACAATTCAGTACATTATCTTGCTTTACCAATTGTGTGCTGCCGTCATCCATTACTACATCTTTCTCATTGGTCGGATCTATCACAAAGAAAATCACCTTGTTATTATCATTTTGAAGGAGGCCGGCAGCTCCTGGTCCTAAATCATCAAGACTAGTTGCATTCTCAATAAAGGCAAAATCTCGTGTTTTTTCACCTGCCATTTCAATAATAGATATATTGTGGCTGTTTCTCTCTTCATCGTCTATTAGACAATCAATGACTTGAATAAAAAAGTCGTCTGTCTTGGGTGGAAGCATACTTGAACGAGCATAGTTCTGCAATTCAACCGCATATCGGCCACCGCCACCCTCTCCTCTTGGATCAAAATCAAAGCCAAGTCTGCCACTAAGACTCAACAAACCGGCCAAAACGCACGTTTTACCAGAACCGGGAATGCCGAAGAAATATATGTCCGTATTACCTTCCGCACTATGTGGATTACTGAGATTGGACATAAGATTCTGAAGGTCGGTTCTTTGCTCATGCTTTAATGTTGGATATCTTAATATATGGTTATATCCCTTATCGGTAAGAATATAGCTTTTACTTACCAAATCATCGTAAGTAAGCGTTTTTGTACTAATGTACTCATACATCGTATCTCTGTGATAATTGAAGGGGAAACGCTTAATATCTGTTAATAAATCACCCTTCAACTCCATTACTCTTGCATCTGCATCTTCTCTAAAACGGCAAGATGGATGTTTACTTATAAATTCGACATAAACCTGAATCGTGTCCACTTCCTTTGCCTTAAACCAATCCTCTCTGGCGGCAATATTTTCTTGAGTCCACGTCAATAACTCAGAAGCCTTGTTAATATAATCTTTCGCTGTCTCTGTCGTATTTCTTGCATATTTCTGAATAAAAGCATTGATTTCCGACACACGCTTGTAATCGTCCTCTATCACCTTCAGACGGTTAAAATCCTCTATGATGGTTCCATTTGCAATTGCTTCTATTTTTTTACGAGCTTCATCCAGTTCTGGACTTTCAAATGTACCACCCCTACGGGAAATGAAACTCTCAACTCCAAGCCATTTATCTACAAAATCATTGATAGTATTGACATCCGACGAAAGCGATATATTGGTCCATTCATTCTTAATTTCGTCCAACGCCAACTTTACAAGATTATCTTTTGCGGATTCAAGATAAGTATCAGGGAATAAACCTTGTTCTATCTTTTGGATATACTCCATTAAACTGTTTATCGAACCTTTGCTGGCTTCCCAAATTTTTTCTTTTGCCTGATCATTAAACCTCTGTTCCAGTTCATTTATTTTTTTATAATTAACATCTCTCAAGCCTTCTATCGTAATTCCTGAATTCGGATTAAGACATAAGTCTAATAGTTGTTGCAAAGGCATTGCATTACACCTTTGATAAACAGCATCTATTTGTTTCTGAGTTAACTCTTCTCCCATAATATGCTAATTTTTATGATTTATTCCTTTATTTATATATGTATCTTTATTGTATATTCATACCACCCCACATATTAATATCTGAAGCCGCCCCGACACCGATTTCATTTACCGTAGGGCTTGGGGCGGTGAAAAATTTAACAAGACCTAAAACGCCTAAAAATAGTATTATAAGTATACCACCAAAAGAAAATCCCGGGAAAGATTTGAATATTTCCGCGATATTGTCATCTACTACATATTGAGACGCATTGAACGAAGGTATATCCTTCTCTGAAGCAGTCTTGCTTTTCTCGTAAATATCTTGTAACTCCTTGGCAAATCTCTCTTGAACATTTCCCAAATCAGATGCATATTGGGAGACAGACATAATATTCCAATTATTGAAATTGTTAGCACACCCTTCGACTAAAGCATCTTTTTCTGATTCTAACGACTGGTAGTCTGCACTTTTTAGTTTAAACAAGAAACTCTCTACAGCCTGATCAACTGCGGTCTCATTCACATCATCAACACTTTTTAATCCGAGCATCCCAACGAGTTTCTGCCTTCCTTCTTGATGATTAAGAAGCGCTTTCAGTTGGTATCCGTAGGCATTGGCTCGAGCATCACAATTCTTATTATAACTATCAAACATTTTATTAATTGCAGTAACATTCACACCAACTTTCTTAACAAGATTATCCTGCCCTAACTGTATTTCACAAAATTTTGCAGAATAAATATAACATGGTATTAATGAAACCAAATAAAATCCGAGCATCGCATACTTAACCTTTGCCCAGTTGCTCTGATTCCGATTCTGTGACTTTGCAAATGCTGCAAAAAACACAAACACTGTCATTAATACCACAAGTAACACCGCTACAATTACACTGGGAATCTTGTTTCCCAACGTCATGAAATTCATTCCGAAGAATACAACAATTCCCAAAAACGTAATAGAGATAAATGAAATTACATCTCCAATAGGCAATTTGTCTGATTTTGTCTGTGACATAGTTTTAATATTTAATTGTTATTATTTTACTCTTACCAAATTAAATGTTAATGAATTTTCAACACTTACAGCCGTACAAACCAAATTCCCTTTTCTATCAGAAGAACATTCGTATTTATACGGAATAAAATCATCTGCTCCGTTGGTTGCCGGAGATTTCTGAACAATATATATATTTCCACTCTTAATGAAAGCTTCTAACGGGGCCGTATAACGTACATTATTCTTTACTATAATTAGAGTTCCTTTCTGTTTCTTAAACTGCATATATAATTCAATGGGGAGATTATCATTGGTTGAGACAAGACTTGTAGTTGATTTCCACAGGCCATCCAAACCATGTTTATTTTTTATTGCCTTACTATATTTCAACGTATCTGAAGGTGTATCAGAATCAGGACAAATTTTTGTCAAACTGTCAATTTTAGCTTTCAATCTTTTTACCTCTTCTATAATCTCATCGCATCTATCAGGTGTTTTCTCGCCCATTGCCAATAATACTGCTCTATGAAGATTTACCATTGGTCCGATATTATCACCCACATTACGTCCCGACTGTTGAAGTATTGAAGTTATCTGACTGACGGTTAAACTTCTGTCAATACTTTTTAAAAGAGCAATAACACCAGAAACCACAGGTGCTGCCATACTTGTACCGTTCATGCTCATATAACTGTTGTGAGGAGCTGCACTGTAAATATCTACACCTGGGGCAGACACTGTAGAATAAAATCTATTAAGTTGAGGATAAACTCCAAAATTACTAAAATGCGCCTTTGATAAATCTGTGTTTAATGCAGAGACACGAATGGTTTCTATACTACGTTTCTTAGGGTCAATTCCAGAAACGACATTATCATTTCCTGCAGCGAATACAATGATGCTATTCTTTTGTTTGGCTTTCTCGAAGATTTTTGACCACATCAGTTCTTCCTGTTTCATAGAACTGCTAATATAATTAAGTTGCTGAGATTCTGACATAGTTTTCACAATGTCTGGAGTGTACATTCCCAACGAAATGTTTATGACATCTGCCCCTTGGGAAATAGCATACATTACGCCTTCCATAATAGCCTGATTACTCATTGTTCCATCAGGATTGTCATTTCCCACTTGTACGGGAAGCAACTTACATTTAGGAGCGACACCTAATAAGCCCGTGCCATTATTAGCATTTCCGACCGCAGTTGCTGCGACATGTGTTCCATGAGCATTTTCCCCATTTTTGGTTATAATAGGTTTTAATTTCGCATTCTGTGTTAGTACATTGTATGGATGAATTACTTTTCCTTTAAATTCCGGATGAGTTAAATCAAATCCATTATCAACAATAGCAACCACAATATCTGAATCTCCTTGTAGAATATTCCATGCATCATAAGCACCAATCTCTTTTAAATACCATGCATGAGACGGGGTTTTCAAATCCGGGTCGTCAAATGAAATTTCTTCCGAGCTGTAAACTGTTTCGTCAAATACGTCAAAAGAAAAATCGCTTAACTTATCCTTTATTTCTTTCTTCACCTGCTCCCGCATGTCTGACGGAACCTTTATTTGAAGATTACAGAACTCTTCATTATAGTAAAAAATTTGATACTCTTCTTCGGGATATGCCTTCTTGAAAGCTTTTGCCCATTCCAACATTGTGTTGTCGTCAGTCTTTTCCAAAAGGATATTGAGACGATCTTTTGCTATTTGGGTCATTCCGTCTGCACTCAGACCCACATCACCATCCTCAATTGGAAGTACAACAGGTTCATCTGGCAATGGGTTGAAGAATGGGTTTATCAGACTTATCGGTCCCTGACATCCTTTACATAAAAACAAGATTGCAAATATAAGCGAAAGAATCAATAGAATACGCCACAATTTACGCAGAATAAATATCAATCCTTTCCATAAACTACAGAAGAATACTTTCCATGTATATTCGTCATCTTTCTTGGGCCGTTTGTTTTGATTATTTTTACTCTCTGTTTGGGGTTTATCCGTGAGTTCTTTCTTTTCCTCGTTAATTTCCTGTGATACGTCTACGGTTATCTTTTTTGGGGAACGTACAAGTTCAGGCTTTGGTATATCTTGAATCTGTATCACTTCTTCTTGCTCATTAGGAACCTCTTGGGGAGGATTATCCTGAACTGGCGCTTCAGATATATCAGTTTGAGGTTGTTGGGCAACTACGATCTCTGTATCATTTACAGAAACAAGTTCATCAATATCATCATCTGACTGATTTTGCACTTCAGATTTGATTTTTGGCTCAACTATAATATCAGGATTCTTTTGTAGTTTATCCCAATTTGCCACAAATTTGCCACTCCTATAAATACTGCCAGAACCAAGGTCTGGTCTACGCGGGATAAGTCCCCAATTGACTACAACCACATTACCATTACCACAATATACAGAGCGCTCATCAATATATGAGACAGCCTTGGAGAGCAGTTCGCTTAAAGGTGCCCCACCCTCTTCTTCTTTTAGGATCTGTATTAATGACTCTATCGAATTGATACGCTCTTTCAGGGCATAAGCATACCTCTCCTTTAACACTCCATCAAGGTCAATTAACAATTTGGGCCTCTCAGTAAAAGAATCCGTTGCCCATGTTATCTCTGTTTGAGTACGTAATCTGGGATTTGCAAGAAAATCATTATACGGAAATTCTTCTCTTGATCTCAATAACCCCTGAATACCCTCATAATAGTCTATCACAATGACAGACTTCACTTTGGGCATGATAAAGTCCTTAATTGATGACCGATGTATGTCCATGTTACAAGGTAGCTAATTCCTTATATGATTGCAATAAAACACCAAGTTGTTTATTGGCTTCCACATCATAGTTGGGTACATCATAAGATGCGATAAAGGATATCAGAAGCAAATCTATCCACTTGTTGTAGTTAATAAATGATGGCAGAGATGTGAGCATGGCATTCTCTTCCGTTGGACGAATATCATCAAACAAATCCGAAAGTTCTTCATTTGACATGGGAACCTTGTCGGTCATTCCATAATCAAAAGACAGATGAAGATTATTCTTTTCATTTATCAACTTTAGGTCTGCTATCTTTTCATCTGAATAGTGGTTATATCCAAAAGTAACAACAAATTCATTTATAATCTCTGCTGTTGTATCTGCTATCATATCCAATATCTGATGAGGAACAGAAATGGCATCAACAAACGGACTAATGGTTTTTGCAATGAATGCGACCAACTTTGTCGTGTCTGCAACAGCTTTGATGTTCTCTATAAGATCGAGAACAATAAGAGTGTTGCAGCCCTCTGCTTCATAATATTTCAAGTTTTTCTGTGCCTTAATATCCTCAATCCATTTATTGACGATACCTTCTGCTAACTGTTCTGAATTGCTCTTCTGCTTGAAGTTACATTCAAATAACTTCTCAAGAGAGATTCCTTTGACCCCCTCAAAGAATTCCTTACAGTCAAGAACCGTGGGATAATGATACTCCTGACGTAATATCTCCAAATTTTCTTCGAATGTATTAGTTGAAGATATACGACCATGACAACGAGACAGGATTAAGTCATATTCTTTCATATCTCTGTCAACAATCATCTTTGTGTTGTTCAAAGAATTATAATAGAAATCAAAAACGTAATCCTCACTAACCTGTAAGTTCTGTATCATTCGGCCGAAGAAATAATTGTCCTTACCACAGACCACATCAAACTCTGCCACAATACACCCACTCCGCATAATAGCCTTCTGGAGGATGTTCTCGTCGTTATCATCATGATAATACTCTTGCATTAACTGATATGTCTGGGCATGAAGTCCTTTAACCTCTGACTGATACTTGTACAAACGACTTTCTTTTGCATTAGTCGCGACAATCCCAAGATTCTCAATTATGCGCGTGGCACCGTCGTTGTTCATCGTTGCTGCAGCATCCCATGCCAATTCGGGGTCTTCAAAGAATGTAGTAACATAAGGGCTTGTTATGAAACTTTTTCGTAATTCTTGATGGAACTGTATATCTATTTCCGATGTCTCCACACCTTGAGTGTCAAATCCCTCAAACAGACGATTGCCATTGACACCAGACCACTTATAATCTCTCAACAAATAAGTATTGCGGAATCCACCTCTTTCTGTCCAATTACTAAACCAGCTCAAACTATCTGCTTGCAACACCTGATCATATAAAACTTTTTTATAACGGTCTTCCCACCTCTTTTCTATCTGATCATCGCCTCCGCTTTGTACAGAATGACTCATATCTATGTTAAACTTGGTCGCAACCATAAATAATGGAGATACTATACTTTTATCTAAGTAAGTTGTACGTTCCTTAACTGTTGAGCCCATGTTTTGTTTCACCCATTGTTCAACCAGCCCAGGCATAACAGTTGGACCATTCTGCATATGGTCGTGGCAAAGCATTAGAACATTTATCAATCGTTCATCACTATATTTATTAAATAGGTAACGAACCTTACCACGGAGCATCATTTTATTGTTAAGTTCTATCTTTATTTGTTCTTCCTGCAATTCAAGTGCTGCACGCGCTCCGGGAAAGTCAAAAATATCAACCGTATTCAAGAACTGTTTGCTTACTTTCTTATTCCAACCTTTGGAGAGAAGACGCTGACGATTACCATCTTCTGTGATACCATCAAGATTATATGTCAGTTCTTCATTTATCGTTTCTTCTGGAATCTGGAACACGACTTCAGCAGAAATAGCAGAAAGGACACTCTTGGAGAAACCCTCTACAATCTTCTTTTCTTCTGTAAGGAGGTCTGTCCCCATATCAGGATCTGTGTTTCCTGTCGTTGGAGAAGCAACATCTAGTTTTTGTAAGCAAAGAGAACTCATTAGTGTAGTTGTCGTATTCAATAACGCAGAAATGGGAACATATACTCGCTTCGAGAAAGCAAGTGTCTCATATCCTTGAAGCATTCTTACAAAAAGACTTGTTATGTCAGAATTATCATACCATAATTTAGACATCAATTGAGGCCATTCGCGTGGTTGAACATAAGGAATAATGCGTGCCAGGACATCAAAGAAACGAGAATCAAGCAACTCCTTTGCTTTTGTTATACCAACATGACCTTCAACATATTCACGTACGTTCATTATGTCATCTTCGTCAAGAACATTTTGAACTTTTGGAACACCTTTATAACGCCTTTCCTGAGCCAACATGAACTCATCAATATCTTCCCTGTCTATAACAGAATGTGACTTGACATCATTGTATGCAGTATCACATAATATCTGAAGCATATCAGCTATGGACAAGACCTTAACCATGATTGGATAGTTCTCGTCAGGCACTTCATAACTACAAGTAAATCGCGTTGCCACACCTGTAGCCTCAGTATCACGGGTAATGGGGTTAAACTGCTCAACAAAATTATAAGACTCGCCGGTCTTAGGATCCTGTACCATAAATTGCTGGCCCTTTCGCGCAAGCAGAGAACTAATAACATAGCTCTTACCCTTCTGACTCTCCCCGAATGCTGCAATAGCAGGATTACTCTCCAACGAGAAGCGAAATCTTTTTAACTGTCTTCTTATATTCACCAATTTCTTGAAAGTCTCTTCACGGCGGCTCTCCTGTAAATGGTTGTCACCCCATTTGATGAAATTATTGATAGAATTGATTTGATCTGTTACGTTTTTTATCAATTCACCATTTTGGGTCTCTATTATATCGTTCATAATCCTACTTGTTTTTAACCATTAATACTTAAAACGAACTCACCCTTATCAAGCCAGTAGGCACCGTCACTGGCAAGACTTTGAACCCCAAAACTCAGTTTCTGTTGAGAGAACGGCTTACCCATAGCATCAATTGCAGAAACTATTTTCAACTCTTCCTTGTCCTGGGAATAATTTCTCACTACGGAAACCTTTAAAGGTAATGATACAGTATGCAAATCTACGCCTTCCGCTAAATTGAGCGCGAATATGGGACGCGCTTGATAAAACTGCGAGACCAGTTGCTTACAACCAATAAATAGAGGGAATCCATGAACTTCAAAAGTTGCTGTATTTTGATCTGGTGTAAGTATGGCCTCGGATACTTTTTGATTGACCACATTATACAGTCCCATATAATTAGCCGTAGATACCATATCTTTCTTTAAATGGGTCATGTCCATGTGAAATCCGTTGATGCCGCCATTTGACGACATGTAACCTATCATGGCACCAATGGCAACCAAGGACTTCTGATCCTTGAAATATCCAAGTCCATCAGCGAAGGGGTACCATTCACCAACACGGTAGTCGTTAAGACGGATAAGACGATTAGGAGAAGTTGGATAATACTTCAGGAACAAATCCGTAATTGCAGTTAACGATGTTGGTTTACCGGCAAGTAAAACAATATCACAATTATATGTATTGAGCACTATGGCGAGCTGCTTCATCAAAGGCTCTATCTTGGTAATGATTATGTTTGAAAGGATACTCTCATCAAAATTCCAAACAATCTTCTTGAAATCGAAATTGACATAAGACTTCCCGTTGGCTTCAATACTAAAATGCTTGTTAAAATGCTCTAAGATAAAACTTGCAGGCTGAAGTTCTCCAAAGAAATCCTCATATTTAAGCCTCATCGATTTACGTCCAAGACGCAACATGTCAAGCATCTTAAGCCCCATCGGAACTGAGACCTGAACATTGAAATCCTGACGCATGATTCTGTCTTTATAGTCCATCAAAGCTTTGTCCTTTCCAAAGAAATTGTGAATACGCTCTGATGTCTCACGTGATGCGTATGTGTATTTTATCTCTTGCTTCTCTGCATCTGATAAATTACTTAAATTTATCTTTCCTTTCAGATTTAGAGCTTCTACAAAATCATCATCAGACAAAGCCATATAATTAGAACAAATCGCATTGAAGATAGGACCTTCATAAAGTTGACCAAGTCCTTTATTCTTACCTTCAATAATAACTGCTCTGACAATTTCCTCAAGGATGTCGTCTCCAGCATAGTAGAAACTGTCCCAGAACAAAGGTTTGGGTGTAAGCTTACATACACCTTTCTCATCATATTTGTAGGCGCATATCATCAAGTCTGTTGTTCCTGCGCCAATGTCAACCGAACCAATTGTCAAAGAGTTCTTCTTATAATCATCTTCCAAGAACTCCTTACGCACATGACCATATAGGTTAAAAAAGTCCTCACAATGATTGAGATAACGTTGTGCCACCTCCGCATACAGGTAAACCAATTGGCAACATGTGGCTTCATCATATCCCCATTCTGTCTTGATGCGCTGTGTTGCGGGATTGTTCGGGTTTGTTGTCAGGTCTTTGACAGAAGGAATAATCTGAATCTTTCCTTGCCATTCCGCCGGGTCGTAAGGTTGATAATATAAATCCGGATCCTTACAACGAAGAAGGGATATATAAGCGTCCTCCGCACATTGACGAAGTATTACCTGTTCTTCCTTCGGCATTGCGGTGGGACAGGTAATAATGATGCTTCTCAATTTCCTCGGGATATTAATATCTCCATGTTTTTCCCGGAATCCCGGACTATTTATCTGACAATTGGCTTGCTGGAAAATCTCAATCATCACAAATGTCATTAACGACCTGCGAGAGAATGAGCTAAAGATTCCACCATTCTTGCTTCTACGCAATGTTCCGTCGCTATCGAATTGTTCTGATAGACCCTTAATGTTAATGTAATGATTCAGCGAAGAATTCTCATCTTCTTCCGTCGTAAGGAAGTCCCATTGCCCTTCAAATTGTTTATTATCCCACAAATATCTCTTAGGGCTGGAATAGTTCGTCGTTTTTTGCGCTACTCCATTGGCTGGACGAGACTTATAAATCAATTTTATAGCTTCATCACCGATGCGTAAAAAGCTCTGCCAAGAAAACTGGTCGGGAACATCCATTTCACCAAATTTACAATGATGAAATGCTAAGCGCATATCAAAAGGCTTTTTGTATACTCTCCAAGGTTCTGACAAATCTTGAAGTTGAAGCATATCTACCTTTGTAAAATTTGCATCTTCAAACAATACCCCACACGTGCGAGAGTTGCCAATATCAAGCACCAAGTCCACAGGTTTTGTCTCTTGATCATCCGTATAAAGTATAATTTCAGGAGTTAGCCCTATCTTTTGTATGTAAGACACAATTGTTATATAATAAGCAATATAATGGAAATGCGAGATGTCACCCTCTGCAGACGTAAGTTCTGTATTCTCTTTGTTGCCATGTATAAGTGTTGCTATATATTCATCTACCCATTCACAGTCATAAGGTTTGGGAGAAAAGAAGTTAAACAACAATGAGATGTCTTTGCTGATTGAATAGTGTTTTTCTTCCTCACCATCATAGAAGAAAGGCTTATTCCCAGATATATCATTCTTAACTGATGTAGTGTCAAATGCCCAAACGACATGATAACGCCTTATGTTTTTTATTTTTGACGATGGAACAAGCTTCATGCGACACCATCCAGTCGGTCCAAACACGCTATTCCCCTGACTATCCTTTTCAAACATCGGCATTGGTAACCATTGGTTTTCTATCGCATCAAGAGGACAGGTCCCCTTAGCTAAACGCTCTGTTATTGAGCCAGCAAAACAATAATCACTATAGCAATCTTTTTCATCTAGCACATCAAGCGTGGTAAAATCTATCTTACTTTCATCCACTATACGTTCATTACCATCAGAATCAAGGTATAGGTATGGAATCGGTTTATGATTCCTTAACTCATCAAGTCTAACTATCTGACCACCCGTAAAATTGACTGCCATCTCCAATGTCCACACGTCATCCATGATGTTGTAACTTTCATGGAACACCATAGGAACATCAAAGTCATTTTCGTCTTTGATGGTTAACGGACTCAAGAAGTTACCTTCTTTGTCAACAAAACTTTCTTCTGGTTTAATTTCAAAATCAGATGAAAAAAACTGAATGCCTGTGTTGGCAATTAGTGAAATGTTCATATCTTTTATAATGTTATTATCAATAATAAAATATGTAATGTTAAAAACAACGGTATGCAAACCTGAAACATTTTATGATTAGTCTTATGATGGAAACCATACATAGCCAACATCGCTCCCAATGAGCCTCCTCCTGCAGCGATTGCAAGAAGAACAGATTCTGATACGCGCCACTTATTTATGACTGCACAGTGCTTATCGTAACCATAAATTCCAAAAGAAATAATATTTAGTAGAAACACATAAACAATAATAATATACATCATGCCCTCTAACTTACTTTATCTTTACTTTATCACTTGTATAAAAGCTGTAGGTATATAAGCTGTTGAAATTAGCCCAACCTCGGTTATATTTACTATAACCCTCTGCTGACCTGACACTCTAGCAACCCTTCCTTCTACACCTTTAAATGCCCCGTCTGTTATCCTGACAATATCTCCGCTCTTGAAGTGGCACTGTGACTCGTCCACAAACTTTAAATGCTCACTGTTATTACAAGTGGCCATAATGAAGTTTTCCATTTCCTTGCGTGAAATTACCAAGGGTGGATTCTTTAGATTCTCATTATGTTGAAAATGATTATAATAGTATGTAAGATAAGATATTGAGGGCGTATTTCTAACATACTCTTCTGCCTTCTCGCTAGTGGTATAAACAAAAAGAAGGTTCGGTATTAAGGACTCCAGAACCTTCTTTTGTTTACCATTTATCATCTTACGGGCATAACGCTTAGCAACATAAACAAATGTTCCGTCTGATATGATGTAATCCGATGCCTTATCTTCTCTTCCATATGAAGCACGAAACACATACCATTTCTTTGATGAGGTCGGCACATATCTTACCGACACCCCAGTCGCTGAACTTTTTGCTTCGGGGATGGTATCAGAGATAAGTCTAACACAGGGAGGATTTGTCTCGCCTCCACAAGTAGCAACATTAGACAATGTGCTCATAATAGACCTTTTGTATCGGTCATAAATCGTATAAATGAAAAAGCGTGGAGACCACATCTGTTGCTCGCTCCACTCACCGAGGCCCTAGGATTGCCCATTACAGTCGAAACGAGCAACCCAGACCCCACGCCGATATGCATTTAGTTTTTAACAACACACATTAGACTCAATAATAGAGCGAATGTATACGCAACCAACTGATTACATACCCATGGGCGTCTATCGTTGCTGAGTTCCTCGACTGTAATTGAGAGTTTCCTAGGCTTTCAGTGAGTCAAGAACAAAGCGCATGATATACGCCTTTTCCATATATGGTATCCCACAAACACCTCAAAGACACTTCCTTTCGGCTTTTCCCAGCGGTTTTTACACCACTTTCGGCGTGGAGATGTCACAAAAGTAGAAAAATAAATCTAAAAAAGTATAGCTTCGGGCAAAAAAATATAAAAAATATTAAAAATTTAGCGAATTTGATGTTTTTGCATCCTGTTTTGAGATTATTTCTGAATTTATAAGACACCTTGAGGACATCACCTTCGAGAAGGAAAAGGACTATACCTCACCTAATCATAGTGTTCGAAGCACTCCATGAGCTCCCGGTAAATTTCACGCAGCTGTTCCGCAAAAGCCTCCGTCTGCATGGTGGCGACAATCTCATCCTTCGTACCCGAGGCCACATTACAGTCCGCCTTATATCTTCCCGACGGGATATAAGCCGCAGCCTCTATGTAGCGCTTCCTGGGATCCGGCACTACATCTTTGGGCATCTTGTACACCTTCAGGCCGTATTTACCTACAAACTCGGTGGTCAACGGATCGGGATTGTCGAAAAACTCCATAATAGGGGTAAAATCCCCGTAGTCCGGCACATGGTCCACAACCTGCTGCACCATAACAGCAATGATTTTACGAATCTCTTCTTTCATCTTCTGATTCATCTGGCGTCACATAGTTTTATTAAGAGTTGATTCATTTTAGCCCGCCATAGCTTTTGACGGCCTCTTCAAGCGCTTCTTCGGTAGTGAACTGCTCGTAGTACTTACAACGGGTGACGATGGACTGTGTTGAACAATTCTTACCCATCACACGCACCAGGGCCCAACCTTTCATCTCGTTGTCGAAGTCATTGTCCAACAATGCCAGACAGCCGTCCACAAGGGTAAATTCATCCCTTTTCACCTCTCGCATCTTGAAACTCACCCTGGGGCAGTCCTCACGGTGAAACTGCTGTTCTGCTGTGTAAAGCAAAAACACTTCATTAGGGCGGACTTCACCGGCGTTGCGGTCGGTGATTAACGCAGGAGTCCCGTCCACGTCTCCCAACCGTTGCTGTACAGGCAACAGACTGCCTTCGCTCACGGGGATGCCGGGCATCAGCAGCGAACCTTCAACCGAAGCCTTGTTTTTAGAAAGGAAAGCCACCGGCAACTTGTTTGCCAACGACAGAAAACGATGGTAAGCGGTCTTGCCCTCTGTGAATAAGGGTGACCATGGTGACAGTTCCTTCCACAGAGCGATGCTGTGGCGCATACGTTGGCGCTGGATGAACTGACTGCGGCTGTTGCTGCGACGGCCTTCCGAAGTGGATACCCGTGTTACGACTGTCCCGTTTCTAACGTATTTGGTCACTCCAAGTGACGGAATCTTGCCGATAATCTCGACTCCAATAGATGGTTGTTTAATTTTCATAACTATATCTTTTACATTTGCGCCGTACCAAGCAGGTAGCAGGCTTAATATTTGTTTGTTATTTCATCCTTACTTTTTCGTTATTTCTTCGATAAAAAATCGAACAACTAACGGAGAACTATCGAAGAACTAACGGAGAACTGACAAAGAAGTATAGAATCTACGTACTCTTTGGTGGCTTACTACTGCTTCACAACGAGCTTGTCGCCGGAGAGGTCAACTTCAAAGAGATGGGGGATGCGGATGTAGCGGCCACGGACATTCCTCAACTTTAACCCTACGTTGTACCCATAAGTTCTACCCATCCTTTGGATTTTGTATCGCGTGTGATGCTGAATACCCCGTACTTCGCACCTATCCATTTGCCCGCGCGAGCTTGGAAAGGAATAGCAATCGGTGTAAACCGGCTGCTGTCCGTGCTGTAGGACAAGTGACAGAGAGCTCCCTTGTCGCACTGTATGCGAACGCTAAGGCGGCATTCATAATTGTTTTTTGCACCTGCATTGTAGGAACGCGCTTCGATACGCCCTATGACGGTGGACTCTTCTGTGCCATCCCGGTCTGCATCCCTGCAAGTGATATATTTCAGCACAAAGGCATCACCCTGCAGTTCAGCGGAAAGGCGGCAGTAGTCGCGCCCCATCACAACGAAGCCTGATTGCTGACTTTCGTCTGTTGCTGTGATAATCAGATGAAGAGTGTCGGTGAACGTCTCTCCCTCAAATTTCCTCAGATACAGATTCGAAATTTCCCACAGGTTCCTAAAGTCGGATGTCACCGCGTGGCCATAGACGCGCACACCGTTATTCGTTTCAAACCCGAAATGGTCTTGGTAGTTGGCATGCCACTGGTATTGAAGTTTTATCGGTGATTTGTATTTATCACACTTCACTCCATTGCTTTTCGTTTCCTTCATCATAGGCCATCCGTTCTTCCATTCCACATCAAGCAGATGAAGTATGCGTCCATAAGGACCTTTATCCTGAAACGCGATGAACTTGTCTGCCACCCAACCGCCCTGATGAATGCCGTTCTTGTTGAACACAATCTGACTCTCATAAGGGCCATACACGTTACGGCTTCGCAACGCCACCTGCCAACCTCTCTCCACACCGCCCGCTGGAGCGAGGATATAATACCAGCCGTCGCGCTTGCAGAATTTAGGTCCCTCTATTGTGTGATTACCTTTCACCTGTCCGTCATAAACAAGAACCGGTTTGCCGATGACCCGGCTACCGTCTGAAGACAATTCGCGCACCGTCAGCACGCTGTTGAAACCGCAGCGGCTGGCAGCCCATCCGTTCACAAGATAGCATCGTCCGTCATCATCCCACAGCGGACAGGGGTCAATAACTCCCCTGCCCTCTACGACCAGCACCGGCTCGCTCCACCGTCCGCACGGATTATCACTCTTCACCATGAAGACACCGAAGTCCGGATCGCCCCAATAGATGTAATAAATGTCATTGTGGCGACGGATGCTGGGAGCCCATACACCACAACCATGCTGCACGGAGTTGTAATGGCTCGCGGGCAACAGGCGTTCCACCGCATAATTCACCAGCTCCCAATGCACCAAGTCCGTACTGTGCAATAGAGGCAGTCCCGGTGTGCACTGGAAACTGCTGGCCGTCAGCCAATAATCACCATGCGTACCCTCGCACACATCCGGGTCGCTGTAGTCGGCATAGATGATTTGAGCCTGTATAGTCAATGTGTGAAAAAGCAGAAGCAGTGCAATAATCCCTTTCGTCATGATGTAAAAACAGTTAATGTCCAAAATAAAGAAAGGCACCTTCACAGGCGCCCTTCTCACTACCGAAAGCTATTTGTACAAAAGCTTGCGCCCTCCCTTAATATAGATTTTGCCGGAACGAGGTTCGCTGACCCTGCGACCCATGAGATCGTAGAGCGTCTCGTCCTCTGTCATACGCGTACCCGGAAGACTTACCACATCGGAAGGATTGCTGCCGGTGTAAGTCAGCGTGAAATTATCCCACACAAGCCACGTGGTGCCGCTCGTGGGCTCCTTGATGCCGAACGACAATGTGCCGTCTGTCACCCTGACCTCCACTGACAGCAGACCGTAGGATGCATTTGCGGCCATTTTATCGCGCTCTGCATCGAAATTACTGCCGGCACAGCTCACCGTGACAATATCCTTCTCCGTGATGCCGCCGGATGTGGCGAAGAGATAACCCGTATTGGAACCCTCGCCGTTCACCATCTGGCAGGTCACCGTGTAGTAGCCGTCGGGAAGGCCGTAGAGCCTCTGCGTGAAACTGAAGTTGGTGGAATGCCACACCTCCACAGCACCGTTGTAGCGCTGGTTGCCCCACGTGCCGGCCATCGTCCAACCGAAACCGCTGCCTATGAACTGAGGATTGACCACCAACGGAGTAGCATCAACGGGATTGTCGGGAGTGGCATCGGCAAGAACGCCGCTATGGAAACGCGACTTGGCAATGGCAAATATCTGCAGATGGCCGATATCGTCGCCCTTCTTGTTGCACGCTATCTCCTCTCCGTCGCGATAGCCGTTCTCAGGAGTCCAAAGACCAAACCAATTACCGGGATAAGTGCCGTTCTCCACTGTCCAGGCACCGCCCGTATGCGTCATCAGCAGGCGTGCCCAACTGCATGCGAAGGGCTGGTCGTGAGTGCGCAGATTGTGCGGCGCATTCATTTCCGTCTGCAACAGCAGACCGTCGTAGTCTATATTACGCAGACAGAAGCCTCCGTCGAAAGACTCTACGGTGAACACCTTGGACAAATCCGTGAGCGGATCCACCGGCGTTTCGTAGAAGAGCGCCTTATTGCCGTTGTGGGGTGCATCCCTGAGTCCGATGAGCAAGTCTGCCTCATCACAGGCAAGCACGAAATAGTGGTCGTCAGCCAACAGAGCCAAATCGTCCGCAGATGTCACCAGCTGATAACCGTTGTCTGCTGTCAACAGGCTGTAATAAGAATAAGGAGCCTCCTTCACCTGCAGATTATACACATAGGGCTGTCCCTGATACGTGGCCGTCACCTGTGTGGTCTCCTGCAGATTATCCACAACGAATGTCTTTCCCGTCTGCCCGCCGTCCCAGCTGATCTCCTCGGGATTGACATAAGACGGGATGTCAAGGCGCAGGGTCAGTCTGGTGCCGGAAAGCACTTCCGTCTCCGTTGCCGCTTCGCCGTTGATGAACTGCATGGCCGGCACCGCATTCAACTGGAATACGCTCTCACTGACGGCACCGCTTTGATTAGCATACTGACAGGTGTATGTGCGGCTGCTCGTCACAGCGGGTATCACCACGACGCTTGACTTCACACCGTTGTCCCAAAGATAATCATCGGTCCACCCCGTTGTGGCACCGGCATAGAGTATCACATCTGTACCGCTGAGTACCGTCTTTTCCAATATGCGCTCTATCACGCCGTTCACGGTGATTTCGTTGGTCATCACGTCGGGTGCGGCATCACCGCTGACAGCAATGGCGAACGACTGACGGCTCTGCATGCCGTTCTCTGCCGTATAGGTGACACGGTATATGTAGCTTTTGTCCGCTTTCACGGTGATTTCACGGGTTGTCTCACCTGTACTCCACTGCCAGAGTCCCGTGTCGGTAACGCCCTGCGGCAACACTGGAGACAATGTTATCTCACTGTCGTCTGCCGGAATACCCTTTGAGGGGCACACCTCGTACTTGTACTTCAAACCGCCAAGATTGGTCTGATTCTTATACGTCACACCCTTGTAGACAATATTACCGGACAACGGCACAATAGCATCAGAAGCATCTATTGCAGGACGCCAGCTGGTCAGCGTGGAGAAGCCGAGATGGTCGAAACCGCCGGAATTCTGGCTGTAGTTGCCGCCACCGCCGTCAGGGCAGACCTTGGCGCTTGCCTGCTCAGCATATTGCAACTTGACACCGCGCAGTCCCTCATAGTAGCCGATAGCACGATCCCAATAAGGACGGTATTCCCCCGCTCCTCCTGTGTTAGGACCGGTCATTAGCCAACCGGCACCCATCGTGCCGCGACAATCGGCATAATTATAGTTAATCCACGGAAGAGACGTTGCATCCACACCTCCGAAATTCATTGCCGCAACAAACTCCGTACCGGCAGCGATGCGGTCGTCCATATAGGCAAAGAGGTCGTCGCCCTGATTGAATCCCACCTGACAGATGTCAAGGGCAAGACCCAGAGCCATCAGCGAGTGTCCCTGGTCGCGGCCCGACTCCTGCATCTGTCCGAGATATCCCAGAGGCCCGCGTGAATCGGGAAGCACCACGGGAACGAGATTGCCGATGAATTCATCGCATCCGTCATTGAGGATGACGCTGTTCTTCGAGCGGTCCTTGTATGTGCCCACGTGGTCGTATTTATAGAAGGAAACACCCTGATTGTACATGTGCACGTCATCACAGAGTATGCCTATGGACATCACACAAAGAGCATTGCACAGCCCCCAGTTGGACCAGTAGTGTCCCGGACGCTGTCCCAGACTGGAATAACGGGCGTTGAGCCATGTGTCGTGACGGCGGCGGAGGAAGTCGATGGCAGGATTGTAGAACACTTTGATTATCCACTGCTTGAACTCCTCAAAATCCTCCGGCGACCATCCGTCATAGTCGCGCATCAGTTCTGCGGCATTGGCAAATTCGTGTCCGTAGATACCCGCAGCGAGGGATATGTTGGTGTCACCTCCCAGGCCTTTGCACTGGCGAGCCCACTGCATCATGATACGCACCGCTCCGTCGGCATTGGCACGTGTGCCCGCTATCTTCCAGCGCAGCGCATTCTGGTATGCCATCGCTGCACCACGTGCACAGTTCATATAATTCTGCCCGGAGCCGCCTCCACGAATCACCGTCTCCGTAGGCCACGTGGCAACATCGGCCTGCGAATACCCGTTGGCACAAAGTATGTTCCATGCCTGCTGCATACGCTCATTGCCATCCGCCAGCAACTGCTTGGCACGGTCGATATCCTCTTGCGACACAATACCGCCCGGATGTACGAAGCCATGGTCGCCCGTCACAGGGAACACCCTTTTTGCCTGATAACCGCTGGTAGCCTTAGCGGCAGATAACAGGGACTGCAGCGTAGAGACATAGTTATCTATCAGTTCCTGAGAAGCGCGTCCTGCCGCCAACTCCGACTTTGCTATTGCAAGATTGTCCTGCAGCTCCCTTACGGCATTGGGGGCATACCCCTCAGATGCGGAAGAAACAAATGCATCGCACGTCTCCACCATTGCACTCAACTGAGTGAAATCACCTGGCACACCGTAACGGTATGCAATCTCCAAATCCGTTGCCACTGCACACAATTCCGACACCTTCTCGTCGCTCACCGCCACATCATAAACGCGGAAGTCTGCCACAAGGGTTTTCTTCAGATAAGTATCATTGGAAAATGGAGGACGCCCAATCCAGTTGTAGATGGTGACATTGGTGAATATCTCACTGAGCACCGGCATGGAAGAGTTTACCTGCACGCGCACGCCGTCGAGGAAGAGTTCACCTTTCGGCCCCGTCTGACGGTAGAGCATGTGTATCCAACGCCCTTTCTCCGAAGCGGTGCCAACCTGCATTCCCACCTCACTGCCCCAGCCTGCCGAGGCGGTGGCCATGCGCTGCGCATTCACCCTGTAGCCGGTGTAGAAAGACGATGTTTCCGTATTTGCCGAAAGTCTTGAAAAACACCAAAGGAAATTACCTGCAGCGGAAATGTCGGCAGACTTGTCTACGCGATAGCATACCGACACGGTGAAATCCGAGAGAGCCTGAATAATACTACCGGTGTTTCTGGTCATATCCAGATAGCCGTTCGACTCTCCGAGATCCAACACGTGATAGGAACCAACTTCAACCACTTTTGCCTTGTTCTTCAGGACTGCAGATATACCCGACGCCTCATCGGTGACATTCGTTCCAGAGACCTGCTCGAAGTTGTAGTGAACCTTCAGGTTGCTCTCCTGTGCCGCGGCCATCACAGAGGCAAGAGCCAACAGCAGCAATACTTTTTTACCCATTTTTCCAAACGTTTTGCGTTACACATGTTATTTGTCGGTGCAAAAATACCTGTTACACACATAACAGCACGTATTCACCTGTCTAAAACTATGCGCTTTGATTGTCTATAATGAAAAAATAGACATTTCAAACATATCTTTTAGACAAATGGGCATCCGTATCACTGTATTTTCATAATTTTGCCTACGGATTTATCGTGAATAATGTCGATGAAACGTCTATATAAGTTTCTCGTTCTGTGCCTGCTTATTTACTCCGAACACATATCAGGCCAGACGCACTGGACTGCCGCAGAAGGACTGCCCACAGGGGAAATCCAGCAAATCGTGGCACTGCCCAACGGACAGATGCTTGTCAACTGTGAGGGGGTGTTCTGCCTTTCAAACGGGCGTTCCTTCGACATCGTCGCATGCGACCAGAACCGCTGTCATACCTTCCGTAAATATGTCAACCAATACGGTCAGATGTGGCAGGGGGATTCGCTCCTGTGGCTACATGACTTCTATCGGGCATATCTTTTTGACGTACGTTCACGTTCGTTCCGCTATGATATAGAATCGCGGCTCAACGAACCGGCTCTCGCCTCATTCCTGGCGTGCGAGACTCCGACACCGCCGCCCACAGAACAGCAATGGGAAACAATCGGAGAGTACGGTATCCGTGATGTTACCCGCGCCACCTGCGACGGAAAAGGCGGGCTGTGGGTGGGCACACGTGCGAATGGAATATGGTATTGTCCGCCTATGCGGGTCAAGCCACAGATTATTACCACCGCCAATCCCCTCATCGAGCAGGCACGCAGCACACATGACGGTTCGGGACGTATGTGGATGTGCAAACCGGACGGACTGACGTGTGAATATGAGGGGCAGACATCACATTACGACCGCAACAACGTCCCAAGCCTACCGCACAATCGCACCACATTCATCACCCAACTGTCCGAACAGCGCTATCTTCTCTGCGATTCACTGTGCCTTCTGGGTTATTTCATGCCGGAAAAGATGGATTTCCATTTGCTCAACACAAGCATTCCTTCCCTTGCAAAATACCGTCACATCGCGGGAGCTTGCGTCATCGACGGGAAATGGACCGCAGTGTATACTCAAAACGGAATTTTCCTGCTTGACACGGAAGCCGACACACTGGCTACGTTCCCCACAGCCCGCGAGATAGAGCAATACAGCAGTAAATACAACTGCATGCTCAGAGACAACAACGGGGTGCTGTGGATTGGTACCCAGAACGGTTTGTTCCGCATCGCCGACGATAAGGCAGAACGCATCACCGACCTGAACAACCATTGCATACGAAGCCTTGTCATGGACGCAGACGGAGATGTATGGGCAGGTACATCCTGCGGCATTTCGCGAGTCAGTCCCACAGTGGTAAACCTAGGAAAAAGCGACGGAATACCGCCGGTGACGATGATGGACCGCGCTGCCTGTATGACAGACGACAGTCTTTTGGTATTCGCCTTCGGCGGGTCGGAGGCTGTGGCTTTCCGTCCTAAGGATATTATTTATGAGGAAACACCGTCTTCCGTTGTGTTCACACGACTCACTGCCAACGGCACACCCGTCATCATCAAGCCGGAAGTATCGCTTGCGTATGATTCCTCCACCGTGAATCTTCAATTTTCCACTTTGGACTATATTTCGCCGTCACGAACACGCTATCGCTATCGTCTTGTCGGCCTGAGCGACGACTGGGAAACCAACAGTGAAGGGCAAGGGCAAGTGTCCGTGACCTATACCATGCTGCCGCCCGGGAAATACATTTTTGAGGCACAAGCCACCACATCCGGAACATGGAGCACTGCCGCCTCCCTATGTATCACAATATTGCCGCCGCTATGGCTCACATGGTGGGCAAAACTGCTGTATTGCCTTATTGGTCTTGTGGGTCTTACAGGTCTTATCGCTCTTTATCTGAAGAAAAAGAAGGCGGCTCTTGTGCGGGAGAATGAGGCACGGGTCAACCTGCTCTTCGAGCTACGTGAAGAGGCTCGTCGTCAGTTTGCGGCTTCAACAAACATCACACCGCAAAATATCGCCGTCAATGCGGAGGAGGAACAGCTTGTTTCCATTATGTTGAAAGCCATCGAAGAGCATCTGGCAGACGAAGACTACAATGCCGACAAACTCGCCCGCGATGTTGCCATGAGCCGTGCAAGCCTCTACAACAAGCTGAAGACAATGCTCGGCATCACACCTACGGACTTCATCCGCAACGTACGTTTGAAGCGAGCTGCACGTTTTTTGGAAGACACTAATCTGGGCGTGAATGAGATTGCTGCCCGCGTGGGATTTGTCACTGCAAGGAATTTCTCCTCCCAATTCAAGAAGATGTTCGGTCTCACACCATCCGAGTATCGTGAGGGCAAGAATTAGGACAAACCAAAAGTCAGCCTACGGTCTCACGACGAGTTTGTCGCCGGAGAGGTCAACCTCGAAGAGTGTTGGAATGCGGATATAGCGGCCGTTAACATTCTTATGGCTGTGGACGGACATCATCCAACGGCCGTCGAGGGTCTTGAACAGCATGCTGTGACCATAGTTGGGAGGAGTGACGGGCTCCGGTTCCTGAATCCAGGGACCGTCCAGCGTGCCGCTCTCGGAATAGGCTACACCCTGAGTATAGACATCATACACCCAACTCGTCCAGAGCATGCCAAGACGACCGGTGCCGGTGCGGAAGAGCCAGGGACCGTCCGTAACCTTGTTGAATGTCTCCTTACCGTTCTCACGCTCCCTGCTCCAGGGACTGTCGCTAGCACGGAAGAGAACCTTCGGTTCGCCGACAGAACCGCTGAGGTCGGGTTTGAGCTGCTGCTTCTCAATGGTGCCGTTCCAATTGGCCAGCCACTCGCCGCAGAAGACCATATAGGGATTGCCGTCGGTATCAACCCAGAAGGTGCCGTCGAGCGTGGGACGGTCGGCAGGCAAGTAGATGCTGTCCTGCATGGGAACGTAAGGACCGTCGGGCCTGTCGCTCACCAAGACATGACTGGCACGACGCTCTATCCGGTTGCCTCGCACGGTGCCGATAACCACGGCACGGTTGGTGAACGTGGCAAAATAATAGTAGCGACCCTTGTAGCGATGCAGTTCGGCAGCCCATATCATGGGACGGGGACCCATCCACGAAGCCGTGTCGTGGCGAACCACATTATAAGGACCTGTCCACATCTTCAGGTCAGTACTCTTCCAGAGCATACCACCGGTGCCCGTCATATAATAGGTCTGCGTGGCACTGTCGGCAAGAATGCAAGGATCGCTGAGGCGTATCTCACCAAGGGGTACTGTGCGCACACCGCGACTGCCGCGCTGGGCAGAAAGGGGATACACGAGGGTAATCGCGAAAAGGATGAGCAGAGCTCGGAAGAAATGGCGGGGCATGGTTAAGGGTTAAGGGTTCATGGTTAAGGGTTAAGGGTTCATGGTTAATGGTTAGAGGTTAGAGGTTAGAGGTTAGAGGTTAGTGGTTAGTGGTTAGAGAAAACTATTTTTGGGTCCTTCTTCCTGCGGTATCGTAAACGACACCGTTCTTCACGATGACCACGCGGTCGCCGACAAGATACTTGCCGTCCTTCTGCAAGGCAGCGTTTTCAGACGCTTTCAGCGCAGAAATACCCGTGGTAGTATTGTACATATTGCCCATGACATAAGAGTCGGCACCGGCCTGCGCCCTGCTGCCGAATATGGCATAGACATGACCTCCGGGCGTAACCCACGTGCCGTCTGTCTTATAGAAACCGATGCCGCGGTCTCCGTTGCGGAACTCATAAACGAACTTATTGGAACCGGTCACCTCAACATGACAGTCGGAATAAAAGCCCTTGGCATAGGTGGACGACGGAGTGGCATTGACTGCGCGCGCCGTGGGAACGAATACCGGATTCTGCACCTTTGAAACAAAGACTACGGGACTGTTGGCTGCCACCACCTTGCCGGCAACGATGGGTGACACCTTGAGTGTGTCGCCGCCGTCCGAACCGTTGTTGTAACCCGTGACAGAGAATGCCGTGACACCCTCAGGAACAATGACGGGATAGCTGACATAGACGGCACCCCAGTATTTACCGTAACCGAGATCATCACCGGCATCTATGGTCTCCACCTTCAGTTTCTTCGACTCACGGAGATTGTAACCAAGATGGGGAGGCTGATTGTAGCAGCAGTTCTGGGCAATGAGTTGTGCCCTGTAGTCGAAATCGTCCATAAGATGAGGCACTATATAGTCGGTGGAGTAGTTGGTGGCATTCACCACAAGCTGATATCCTGTGGAGCCGCCTTCCACCCATCCTACCATCTCCTCACGCCAGTCGCCGAATATGTCGCCAAGGAGGGCGGCATTGTTCTTCGTGCTGTTGTTGAGGTTGCCGTAGGTATAGTTGCTGCCGTTGACACAACCTGTGAGACGGGAGAAATTCCTTGATACCGGGTCCCATGTCTCCAGCACTCCCTTGCCCCAGAAATCATCACCCAGAGTGCCTGTCCAGTAGATACGGTCCTGTGCCGCAGCACCGCCGCCCCAGGTCTTGGACTCAATCACGACGTTGCCGTCCTTGTCGAAGATGCTGCCCCATGCAGAAGCCTGCCACAGGGCGTCGTCGCGCTCCGGGTCGAAATTAGCCATAAAGCCGCGACCCGTGTCACCGTCCGCAGTCTTGTGGAGCAGGAGTTCACCCGTTGTTCCGTCACGGTAGTCGGCACCATAAGGGCTTTTCTCGTGCACCATAAAGGTTTCAAGTCCCGGATGCGAAGGATCGAAATCACTGATATGCAAAGCATCGCCATGACCCAGACCCGTACGATAGAGCGTGGTACCGTCGGCCTTCAGGGCACCCGAACCGTATGTTATCTCCTGCTTGCCGTCGAGGTTGACATCCGCACAGGAGAACCAGTGACAGCCCTCTCCTGCCACTGTCGTGGTGAGAGTCTTCTTGGTGTTGTCTGCATAGCGCACTTCCCCGCTGGATGCACTGAAGGCACGATGAAGCCAGCGCAGGGTGAGATTGGTGCCGTCCCAGTCGTAGGCACCGATGAACGCACCGCTGTAATAGCCGCGCGCAAAGATAGCACTGGGATTCTTGCCGTCGCCGTCAAGCCATGCAATACCGGCCAGATAGCGCTCGGAACGGTTCTGATTATTATCACCCCAATAGGATGCTCCGTCCGCATAGTTGGTGTGATAGTTGATAGTCTTGAGTTCGGCACCGGTGATTCCGTCGAAGACAGTAATCCACTCCTCGCCCTCCACCTGCTTGCCGCGTGAGTTGAGATAGTTGCCAGTGGGGTTCTTGTCCACACTGAGATAATTGCCCTCACCGTCGATGGCACCATGACCTGTCTTGATCATAAATTCACCGAATCCATCGCCGTCCAGGTCCCAAGCCACGAAGGAAGATGTGTGGGCAGAGGAGAACATGTTGGGACCGCCGGTGAGTATCCAAAGACGGGTGCCGTCCATCTTGTAGCACGCAAAATACTCCGGAGACGTGGTACCTGTGGATGCAGCATCCTTCTCGTTGGAGGGGCTCCACTTCAGGATGAACTCATACTCTCCGTCGCCGTCCATGTCGCAGATGGAGGCGTCGTTGGGCGTATAGGTGGCGCCGCGTCCCCATATATCGGTGGGAGCCCCGCCCTCAAGGTCGATATACGTCACCTGGGAAGACCATGCCTTGCAGGTGTCGTTTTCCACGATTTCATCGTACTCGTTATACACCTCCACGCGATAGTATGACGAACCGCTGCCGCCTGTATCAAGGAAGTTTGTCCTGCCCATGATGAAGTCGCCGCCATTGAGTCTTGATGTTATTGTCTTGGCACTGGTGCCTCTGTAGAGTTTGAACTTATAGTTTCTGTTGTCCGTCTTGCGCGAACGCCATGAGACGAGATTACCGACACCGCCTCCTGCAGACAGGTTGGCTGCCATCAGACCGCGCTTCAGCGGCATGGGCATTCCCTTAGGTTTACGGTTGGTCACCGTGAAATTCAAACTGAAGGTGAATACACGGTCCTCCCCTTCCTTCACATCGACATTAAGCGTGTGGGATGCCTCGTCATAACTGACAGAAGCGGTATGCCCCGTCAGAGCGGACTGCAAAGCCACAGAGAATTCGGAAGGGTCGCCATACATTAACTTACTGAAACGTGCGCCCTCACCGCTCTTCAGCGCTCTCACCTCGGAATAGAGGTCAACCTGGGAAACACCGCCGCCAAGATTGCCCTGACAGGTCAGGGAAGAAATATAGTGGGAGGCATCGTATATCTCACCGTCCACCTCACCCTTGATGACAACATTGCGCAGGGCAAAGGCCTTGTCTGCTGCAACGTTGAGCACATAGAACAAGGCCAGGAAGGGAGTCTCGCTGTTGTAATCGTTGATATAGTACTCGTAGTGACTGTAAGCTGTGGAATTGCCATCGCCTATCTTGTTGCGCAGGGGAGTCAGCGTGGCAACGGTCTTTTCCGTGCCGCCGCTCAGTTTGGTGCACAGGATGACACTGCCATTGTCCGTACCGCACTTGGCTGCATCGAAGGACAGTTTGACGGGTTTGAACTTGTGCCCTGCAGCAGGCGTAACCTGAAAAGCCACCACATGGCCCGCATTGCGCGAGTAAACCCTGGCTGAAGGGCGGTATGTGGTGAACACAGGATCGTAAACAACAGGTTCATAACCCGCATCAGCATTGCTCGACGACATCGTGCCGATATTTGTGAGATTCCCGCCCAGCGCATAGGCAGTAGTGAGCAGAGAAGCATCCGCACCGCTGACGACGGCATCGGCATCAGCCAATTTCCACACCACCTCCGTCATGTTGGCACTGGCGGAGAATGAAACCAGGAGTGTGAGGCAACACAGAACAAATTTTTTCATGGTATATATGTGTAATCTTATTCTTTCTTCTTCAGGGAATCGCGCCACAGGAAATAGGTGGCGACAAGTGTGCCGGAGATACTATGATAGGCACACGACACAGCACAGGGCACCACGGCAAGGGCTGCCATCGGATTAAGCGCTATGACTGCTGGATTGGCAAAGAAATTGCGGGAAAGCACAGTGGCCATACCGGCATTCTGCATACCCACCTCAATGGACAGGGTACGTTTCTTGGACGTAGGGAAGCGATAGAGACAGGCTACGCCATAGCCCAGAAGATAACCGGAGAAATTATGGCACGTGACAACAGCCAGCGTGAGGGCAATAAGGCGCCAGCCCTGCTCCATAAGCTGGGGACGCACGGTGAAGATGACACCGCCCACGATGCACGCCAGGCACAGGACGCTCCACACGGGGAGCATGGGACGGAGAATTTCCGTATTCCAGCGCTTGAGACTCTCCGTGCGGGAAAGCAGGAAATTGACCAACACACCCAGCGACACGGGAAGAAGCGTGACATAAAGGATGTTGAGGAACATGCCCATGGCATCCACATTTATCTCAGCACCGGCCAGTCTGAGCACCAACAACGGTGTGACAAAGGGAGAGAGCAGCGTAGAGGCCGTGGTCATACCCACGGAATATGCCACGTCGCCGCGACACAGGAAACTCATGATATTGCTCGACACACCGCCCGGGCAGCAACCCACAAGAATAAGTCCGACGGACATGAAGGGGTCGAGATGGAACATACGCGAGAGCGACCACGCCAAAAGGGGCATGATAGTGTATTGCGCCACGGCACCGATGAAGATATCCATCGGGCGCGAGAACATGATACGGAAATCTTCGAGAGAAAGTGTCAGACCCATCGTGAGCATGATGAGACCGAGAATGACAGAGGCACGCTGTCCCTGCTGCACCCAACCGAAGAGGTCGGGGAAGAAATAGGCCACCACAGCCGTGAGAATGATGAAAAGGCTGGTGTAGCTGGTGAATATGGAAGATATTTTCTTAAGCATTACAATAATGACTGATATAATTCATACATCTGACGTGTGAGCGTATCGGGATCGAAATGCTCACGGCAATAGGCAGCACCGTCGCGTGCCAGGCGTTCACGCAGAGCGGCATCGTCCACCAGCTGCTGCAGTTGGAAAGCCATCTCATCGGTGTTGGTGGGATTGCATAGCAATGCACCGGGACCTGCGGCCTCGGGCAGGGAACTGACCGTGGAGGTGAGCACCGGACATCCGGAAAGAAGGGCCTCCACCACAGGAAGTCCGAAACCCTCGTAGAAAGAAGGATAGAGCATCGCCACAGCTCCCCGATAGATGGCATGCAACTGGTCTGTGGTGTTGATACTGCCAAGGAACTCCACATCGCGCTCAAGGCCGTGGTTTTTCACATATTGGCGACACTTCTGCTCGTAGTCCCTGCCACGTCCCACAACGAGCAGGCGGGGACGGTTTTCAGGCTTCAGACGGGCATAGGCCCTGAGTGTGCCCATGAGGTTCTTGCGGGAATTGATGCTGCCCACAGAAAGCAGATAAGGTGCGTCGCCCACACCCGACACCTTGGCAACGGACGGTTCCTCGTAGAACATACGCTGCACGGGCTGGTATATCACCTTGACGCGGCTCTCGTCCACTCCGTAGAAGTTGATTATGTCGCGCTTGGTGGACTCGGAGATAGCCACCACGCAGTCGGCATAGCGGGCCGCGTGACCGTATTTGAAGTCGTATATCTTGCGGTCCACACAATGGTACATATCCGGGAAGGTGCGCCACGCCGTGTCGTGAATCGTCACTACGGTGCGGGGCCTGTGCATATCACCAGCACCCCGCAGGAGGTCGAAAGGAAGTTCGTTGCTGAGTCCGTGGAACAGCTGGCAACCGTCTTCACAGGCCTTGCGTCCCAGACGGAACGTGCGCGAGAACGATTTCTCGTCGTAGAGCCTGATGTCGAGTTCGGGATAGAGCCGCTTCAGGTCCTTCACCAGCGTGCGGCTGTAGTTGCCCAGCCCCGTGTGGTTGTGATAATATCTTTTTGCGTCAAATCCTATTCGCATATTCTGTTCACTATTTCCTCTACAGGTATGTCCATGCAGCGGCAATCACCGAACTTGCACGGTTTGGCTCCGTATATGCTGCACGGACGGCAATCGAGCTGACGCTGCACACAGCAGCTTTCGTCGCGTCCCCACGGCAGGAAACCGCCCTTGGGATGTGTGGCGCCCCATACGGACAAGAGTCGCGTTGGAGTGAGTGCGGCCAGATGCATATTGCTCGAATCCATCGCCAGAACGACATCGAGCGAAGCCATCAGTTCCATCTCTGCCGCCATATCAGGCAATGTGCCCACAACGCTCTCCACATTCTCATAGTGCGAAGCCCATGCGCGGGTGACAGCCTCTTCCCCTCCTCCGGCTCCGAAGAGATAGACCCTGACACCGCGCTGGCTCAGGAGACTCACCACCTGTTCCATCCTGTCGAGGGGATATATCTTAGTGGCATGCGCCGCAAAAGGGGCGATGCCGACACGCAGTCTTTCTTTACTCTCCGTCCTTTCCGTCTTCTGACACAGACGCATGGAGAAATCGAGTTTCACGGGGAAACCTGCACTCTCCAGGGCCTTGGCATAGCGCTCGAAGGATGTCTCCTGCTGAGTGAGCGGGCGCTGCCTTACGAATGCCTTGCGCGCCTTGCGGTCCTTAACGATATGGAATGTGGGAACACCCCGCAAGCGGAACATCGGGCGCATGATTTTCGTGCGAAGCACATCGTGCAGGTCGCACACATGCGTAGGATGCGTCTTCTCACAAAGTTCCCTGACAAGGCGCGAAAGACCCAGCACACCCTGATAGTTGTCCAACCTCACACCGATGAAGTTCACATTCGAGGGCAAGCGACGGAATATGCTGCCCACAAACGCACGAGAGACCACAGTGACTGTAGTCTCGGGATATTGCCGGGCGAGCGCATCCACGACGGGTACTGTCATGAGGATGTCGCCCAGCGCACTGAAGCGCAAAAGAAGGAGATGGTTATTTCTGGCCATAGAGCACGGGGTTCGTGCTGGGGTCGTTATACATCTTCATCTGTCTGTAAACCTTCATGTACTTACGTCCCTCACGGATATCGTTGAGCAACTGGTCGATGGCAGTGGAGAGATCCACCTGCTGCTGGAGCAGGATATCGAGCTTTCCCTGACAGAGTGTACGATGTTCGGGGGTGGCATCTTTTCTTACCACCTGTTCGTTCATGTGGTAAATCTTGAGTGCAAGGATTGAAAGGCGATCCACTGCCCATGCGGGCGACTCGGTGTTGATGGTGGCGTCGGGGAGCACCTGCACATCTGCATAGAGTGCGCGGAAATAAGAGTCGATAGCCTCCACCAGGTCGGTGCGCTCCTGATTGCTGGCATCAATGCGACGCTTGAGGGCAAGAGCCTCCACAGGGTCGATATGGGGATCGCGAATGATATCCTCCAGATGCCACTGCACTGTGTCTATCCAGTTCTTGAGATAAAGGTCGTGCTCTATGGAACCCTCTTCGTAGGGATTCTGTATGGGCGCGTCCACATCGTCGGTGACATGGTAATCTTCGATGGAGCGAAGAAAGATGTCGTTGGCAAGTGTTGTAAACATAGTGTAAAAAAAAGAACGGTCGGCAGCCACTTTTGGCCACCAACCGTTCCGGATTATTATTTTTAAAGCTTTGGACCAGCAGCAACGAGAGCCTTACCAGCCTCGTTACCCTCGTACTTCTTGAAGTTCTTGATGAAGCGGCCAGCGAGATCCTTAGCCTTCTCCTCCCACTCGCATGCGCAACCGTAGGTGTCGCGAGGATCGAGGATGGCGGGATTTACGTTGGGCAGAGATGTGGGAACCTCGAAGTCGAAGAAAGGAATCTTCTTTGTAGGAGCCTTCAGGATGCTGCCGTCGAGAATAGCGTCGATGATACCGCGTGTATCGGGAATAGAGATACGCTTGCCAGTGCCGTTCCAACCGGTGTTAACCAGATAAGCCTTGGCACCGCTCTTCTCCATCTTCTTCACGAGTTCCTCAGCATACTTTGTGGGGTGCAGCTCGAGGAATGCCTGACCGAAGCAAGCAGAGAAGGTGGGAGTGGGCTCTGTGATGCCGCGCTCTGTACCAGCCAGCTTAGCTGTGAAACCGGAGAGGAAGTAGTACTTCGTCTGCTCAGGAGTCAGGATAGAGACGGGAGGCAGCACACCGAATGCGTCAGCAGAGAGGAAGATAACGTTCTTGGCGTCGGGACCTGCACTCTTGCCGTTCACCTTCTGGGCAATCTTCTCGATGTGGTCGATAGGATAGCTTACGCGGGTGTTCTCGGTAACACTCTTGTCAGCGAAGTCGATCTTGCCGTCAGCAGCAACTGTTACGTTCTCCAGAAGAGCGTTGCGCTTGATAGCACCGTAGATGTCGGGCTCGTTCTCCTTGCTCAGGTTGATAACCTTTGCATAGCAACCGCCCTCGAGGTTGAACACGCCCTCGTCGTCCCATCCGTGCTCGTCGTCACCAATCAGGAGACGCTTCGGGTCGGTAGACAGAGTGGTCTTACCTGTACCGGAGAGACCGAAGAAGATAGCGGTGTTCTTACCCTCCATGTCGGTGTTGGCAGAGCAGTGCATGGAAGCGATGCCCTGAAGAGGCAGGTAGTAGTTCTGCATAGAGAACATACCCTTCTTCATCTCGCCACCGTACCAGGTGTTGATGATAACCTGCTCGCGGCTGGTGGTATTGAAAGCAACACAGGTCTCTGAGTTCAGACCCAGCTCCTTGTAGTTTTCAACCTTTGCCTTGGAAGCGTTGTAGATAACGAAGTTAGGCTCAAACTTCTCGAGCTCCTCTGCTGTGGGCTGGATGAACATGTTCTTCACAAAGTGAGCCTGCCATGCAACCTCCACGATGAAGCGGACAGCAAGACGGGTAGCCTCGTTGGCACCGCAGAATGCGTCAACAACGTACAGCTCCTTGTTGCAGAGCTCCTTGACAGCGATTTCCTTCACCTTTGCCCATACGTCCTCAGACATGGGGTGGTTGTCGTTCTTATACTCCTCGGTGGTCCACCATACCTTGTCCTCGCTCTGTGCATCCTTCACGATGTACTTGTCCTTAGGAGAACGGCCGGTGTAGATACCGGTCATAACGTTTACTGCGTCCAGTTCTGTGTTCTGACCCTTGTCGAAACCTGTCAGGCCAGCCTTTGTCTCCTCTGCGAAGAGAGTCTCATACGATGGATTGTGAGCAATCACGGTAGAACCTGTGATGCCATACTTGGTCAAATCCAATTTTGCCATATTCTTATAAACTTTTTATAGGGTTAAAATATTTATTGCGTGCACAAAATTAGAGAAAAGTTATGAAATAACTACCCTCTTGGGCAATTATTTATAAACTTTTCACACTTTTTGTGACAGAATGTGCCGGTTTCCGACTTGCGAGACAGCAGAATGAGCACTATTTCTTCTTATTTTGCTTCTGTCGCTCGCGCTCTGCATTACGGCCGAGAACGAACTTTACTTTGTCAGCTTTCTGTTTGACAAGTTCCTTCGGTTTTTGCTGCAACAGAGGAATACCTCTGGGTTCCCAGTCCTGTTCGATATCCCACATGGCTCTCACCTTCAGCGGCTGGGGGAAATAGAACACCTGTTCGGGCTGACGGCATGCATCGTAGTCGCCAGTGTCCCACAGATTGTTACCGTTTACGTCAAGGAAGGCCCGCACGTAGTAGTTACCCGGAGTCAGGTAGAAGAAATCGGCATCTCCCTTCTCGTCGGAACGCGCGGTATAAATCACTTTGTCGTCCTTGTTGATGAGTTGCACGACAAAACCCGTATCGGGATCCTTGAGATGCATGAAGAGCGTGCCATACTCGTCGAGGCTGCGCACTCTCATTTCCGCAGAGGAGGGGCATGTGCGGTGTCCGAATATGCTGCGGCCGGCCAACGTATCTATGCTTACCTTGTATTCCTCTTTGGGCAGCCATTCAGCAAAAAGTGTCCAGGCCATCGGGGTGTAGGGGTCAACCTGAAGAACGTACGGTTCGTCCTGCCAGATGCTGTCCTTCTGATTGAAGCGCTGGAAACGGACGGCCTCCTCATTGAATTCGGCGAGGGGTTCGTCAATAGTGATGCGCACATTGCGGTTGGGGTCGAGAGAATGGGACGGTGTGATATTGAACTTCAGTTGCACAACATCCGGACGGGTGCGGGCGGATTCACGCAGTTTGCCTTGCTTCACACGCTTCTCCTGACGCTTTTCCCACTCTTCAATCTTGCGCTGCATCTGTTTCTGCTTCTTGCTCCACGTGTTTTTGGGAATCAGTTCGAGAGTATCCGTTCTGGGAGAGAATCCTCCGAGTGTGTCGCTCTCCATGAATGTCAACTCAATGCGCGCGGTATCCTGATGATGCACATAGGCTGTATCCGTGAACCAGTAGGTAATGGTATCGTTAGTGGGAACGGTGAGGACCACCAGCTTGCTTTCATCAAAATTCAGGCCACGCACTGTGGGCAGCGAATCGAGCGGTGCCGTGAAATAGAGTTTGAACCAGTCAGGCTCCGGTCTCTCGCTCTTGAGGAAATGGCGCTCCTGTCCGCTCTCCAGGAAAGTGCGCAGTATGATGTCGGAGGGGCCGTATTTAGGACGCGGCATGTAGAATATCGTATCTATATGCAGTGAATCGCGCCATATGGTGTCAGAATGGTTTTCGTAGTAAACGCTCGGCACAATTACAGTGGTGTCGAATGCTATCTCCTCCGACTTCTGGGAGAAGCGGAAGTTCCCGTCTCCGTCCTTCAGCGCAAAACAGCGGTAGCGACCGGGCTTCACGCCCTTGATGGTGAAGCGTCCGCTGCCGTTGGTGCGCCCCAGACGCAGGAGCGGAGTGGTGCGGAAGAGGCTGTCGTGCCAAGTGCTGTCGCAGGGAATCAGGCCCACGAGAGTGCCCTTCACCGGTTCCAGATTGGATGCCGCAACGACATTGCCTGACACCTCCATCGTGTCGATGACATCGCCCGTGGAGAACGAGAAGGTGTAGTTGCCCATCGGGTTGCCCTCGTTGTTGTCCTCAACGGCATCGGAGAAATCTATCGTGTAGGTGGTGTTGGCCTTCAGAGAGTCGTAGAGATCCACTCTTATCTGCTTTCCGTCGGCACGCACATTGGCCGGTTCGAGCTGAGCAGGTGATATAATCACTTTCTCCGAAGCGTTGTCCAGTTTGATATATTCGTTGAAATTGATACGTATTTTCTTCGTAGTCACTCCCGTGGCCCTGTCGTCCGGATTGCTCTTCACCACGTAGGGAGGTTCCTCGTCGTAGCGTCCTCCGTCGGGAGTGCCGATAGTGGCACACGCTGCCAGGAGAAATGCCAGTACACCCATCATCCCCTCTCTGATGGGGAGACGACGCCGTCCTTTATTATGGTTCAGCTTAATCATGCGTTCAGAGCCAATAGTTCCTCTATGTGTTGGCGACTGTTGGAGAGACGCGGCACTTTGTGCTGCCCTCCCAGACGTCCCTTACTGTCGAGCCAGTCGTGGAAAAGTCCCTTGCGTGCCTTCACCAGCTGCAGGGGTTGCAGTGTGATGTTCTTATAGCGCTTAGCTTCGTAGTCGCTGTTGATGCGCTGCAGCGCCTCGTCGAGAATCTGTGCAAACTGCTCCACATCAGCCGGTTCCCTCGTGAACTCCACCATCCACTGATGACGGCAATGCCCGGAGGCATCCATATATATCGGCGCCGCGGTATATTCCAGCACCTCAGCACCCGTCTTCAGACATGCCTCGTGGAGGGCTTTCTCCGCATTGTCCACGATGACCTCTTCACCAAAGGCGTTGATGAAACTTTTCGTGCGCCCCGTGATGACGAACTTATAGGGATTGCAACTCGTAAAACGCACGGTGTCACCGATGAGATAGCGCCACATACCGCTGGAGGTGGATATCACCATAGCGTAGTTACGGCCTGTCTCCACAGCCCACAGAGGCAGCACCCGAGGATTGTCCCTGTCCAGTTCGTCCAGAGGGATGAATTCGTAGAACACCCCGTAGTCTATCATCAGCGACATTGCCGGATCACCGGCATCTGTCTGCACGCCGAAAAATCCTTCCGAAGCATTGTACGTCTCCATATAGTGCATATTATCCGAAGGGATGAGACGGCGATAGAGCTCCCTGTACGGAGTGAAAGCCACACCTCCGTGGAAGAACATCTCGAGATTGGGCCACACCTCCGTGAGATTGTCCTTGCCGGATATCTCCAGCACCCTGTTCATCACAGAGAGCATCCACGAGGGCACACCGCTGAGATTGCTCACATTCTTCCCTATTGCCTCACGTGCGATACGGTCGCGCTTCTCCTCAAAATCGGGCAGAAGAGCCGTAGATTTCCTGGGCACTCTGATGAGATTCACCAGAGGGCTTATGTTTTCTATCAGTATGGCAGACAGGTCGCCCACCATAGATTCCTTTGTGCTGTCGGCTGCAGAACGGCTGCCTCCCAGTATGAGAGCCCTGCCGTCGAGAATGCGGCTCCCGGGGTTCTGCCTCAGATAGCAGGCCACACAGTCCTGACCGCCACGATAATGGGTGTCGCGGAGAGCATCTTTGGACACAGGCAGAAACTTGCTCCTGTCGGAGGTCGTACCGCTTGACTTCGCAAAATGCGTCACCCTGCCCCTCCACAGGACATCGCTCTCGCCGTGCACCATACGTTCGACGTAACCCTTGAGGTCGTCGTAACTGTTTATGGGAGATGTGGCAGCAAAGTCTTCGTATGTTCTCACACCAGCAAAACCGTGCGCTCTGCCCCACTCCGTCTGTGCGGCCTTAGCCGTGAGCCGGAGCATGACATCCGTCTGAAGCCTCTCAGCCTGTGTGCTGTAGAGGTCCAATTCACGCAGTCGCGAATTAAACAGCGGCCTTATTACACTGGTGATACTCATAGTTTCGCTTTCTTATTGCCTTGAGAGCCATCTTCGCAGCATTCTGCTGGCTCTCCTTCTTACTGTAGCCTCTTCCCTCGCCCATCGCCTCTCCTCCTATTATGGCGGTAGCAACAAAGAGAGGAGAAGCATGTCCCTCTTCCTGCTGTGTCTCCACAACAAAGTCTATCTCCACATGGTGTTTCTGACTCCACTCCAGGAGTTTCGACTTGAAATTCATTTCCTCGAAGGCCAGCTTGTCCACATTGAGACAGCGACCCATCACTTTCTTCTCCCAGAAGATCTTGCAGGCCTTGTATCCCCTATCAAGATAGAGAGCACCCACGAGGGCCTCGAAAGTGTTGCCGCCCACATGACTGTGGTGCGACTGCTGTCTTATCTGCGGAGCGTTCACGAGCGACGTGATGCCCATCTCGTCAGCCACACGCCCCAGCATTTCGCGCTTCACGAGTTTGGAACGCGTATTCGTCAGGAAACCCTCTCTGCGCGTAGGAAAACGCTTGTAGACAACATCCGCCACAACAGCATCCAACACGGCATCACCCAAAAACTCCAGGCGCTCATTCTGCACGTGAGTGAGCGCCTGGCGATAGAGTGATATCCTACGAGGCCAGAAACCGAGAATACGGTGAAGCCTTAGTATTTCTTGAAGATAGCGCATGCGTTATGTCCACCAAAACCGAACGTATTGGAAAGGGCGGCACGCACTGTGCGCTTCTGAGCCTTGTTGAACGTGAAGTTGAGCTTGTAGTCAATCTCCTCGTCCTCATCGCCCTCCTCGTGGTTGATTGTGGGAGGCACGATATCGTTCTGCACAGAGAGCACGCTCACCATTGCCTCGATAGCACCTGCGGCACCCAGGAGGTGTCCCGTCATAGACTTCGTGCTGGAGATATTCAGCTTGTAAGCCTGTTCGCCAAACACTTCCTTGATGGCCTTCACCTCGGAGATGTCTCCCACATGCGTAGATGTGCCGTGCACATTGATGTAGTCGATGTCTTCGGGCTTCATTCCGGCATCCTCCAGAGCATTCTGCATCACGAGCATTGCACCCAGTCCTTCGGGGTGAGAGGCTGTGATGTGGTGTGCGTCTGCACTCATGCCGGCACCAGCCATCTCCGCATAAATCTTCGCACCGCGGGCTTTGGCGTGCTCCAGTTCCTCGAGAACGAGAATCACACTGCCCTCAGCCATCACGAAACCGTCGCGCGAAGCGCTGAAGGGACGCGAAGCGCCCTCGGGATCGTCGTTGCGGGTGGAGAGTGCATGCATGGAGCAGAAACCTCCCACACCGGCCTGCGTGATAGCAGATTCGGCACCGCCGCTCACGATGACGTCAGCCTTACCCAGACGAATCAGGTTGAAGGCATCAGCCAGAGCGTTGGTGGAACTGGCGCATGCAGAGGCGGTAACATAGTTGGGACCGTGGAAGCCGTACTTGATACTGATGTGTCCGGCACAGATGTCAGCAATCATCTTGGGCACGAAGAAGGGATTGAACTTAGGTCCGATCTTATCCTTCGTGAGTGCATAGTTGATTACTTCCTCTTCGTAGGTCGTCATACCTCCGATACCGACACCCATAATCACGCCTACGCGATTCTTGTCGATACCCTCAGCAGCCACACCGGCATCCTCCACAGCCATCGAGGCAGCAGCAAGAGCGTACTGGCAGTACGGGTCAAGCTTGCGAACCTCCTTGCGGTCCATACCGAAATCTTCCGGATTGAAGTTCTTCACCTCGCACGCAAACTGCGTCTTGAAACGCGAGGCATCAAAATGTGTGATGGGCGCAGCGCCGCTCTTACCAACGAGAAGATTCTGCCAAGTTTCCCCGACAGAATTTCCGAGCGGTGTGACAGCACCAAGGCCCGTCACAACGACACGCTTTAATTCCATGTTAAAAATAATGGATTTTTTAGTAGAATCTAAAGCGGCGGCCGTTTACTTATTTTCCTCAATATACTTGATGGCGTCGCCAACAGTAGAGATCTTCTCTGCCTTGTCGTCAGGGATAGTGATTTCGAAAGCCTTCTCGAACTCAAGAATCAACTCAACGGTATCCAGAGAGTCAGCACCCAGGTCGTTAGTAAAGCTAGCTTCGGGAACGACGTTAGCCTCATCAACACCCAACTTGTCAACAATAATCTCTTTTACTTTTGCTTCAATTTCAGACATAATCGTACAATTTAATAGATATACTTTTTATTCGTCATTTTCAAATTCGCCGCAAAGGTACGACGTTTATAGCACATAAGCAACATTTTTTTCACATTTTTTATTTAAAACTGCACATTTTGCGCCCGAGTGTGCAGAAATCAGCGTGAAATGATGTGTACGTCGCGTTGCGGGAAGGGTATTTCGATACCATTTTCGTTCAGCGTGTTATAAATTGCCTCCTTGATACGGGCCGTGAGAGGTGCGCGCTCTTCCACCAGCATCCATACCAGCACTTTAAGGTCGACGCTGCTGTCGCCGAAGTCGTCGAAACGCACCTGAACGGGCCGGCTGGTGTCGCTAAGCGGGAGTCCCGACTCCGTCTCCTCCCCGCAAATGGGTTCGACGGCCTTTATTATCATCTCACGCACCTTTTTCACATCTGTCCCGTAAGCCACACCGACAGGAACAGAAATGAGTTCGTAACTGTGGTTGCGCGTCATATTCTTGAAGTTCTTGCTGAAAAGGGCCTTGTTGAGGAAAGCTATGACACAACCGTCGCTCGTGATAATCTGCGTGCTCTGATAGGTGATGCTCTCCACCTTGCCTCTGATGCCGTCGCACTCGATGAAATCACCCACGCGAAGGCGTCCCGTCATGAGGGAGAGGCCGTAGAAGAAGTTCTCAATAAGATCCTGCATCGCAAAACCGAGACCTGTGGCCAGACCGGCCGTCACGATGGATATGCCGCTCTTGGGCACATGCAGTATGACGAGCGCGATGATGAAGTAGATACCCCACATGAAGATAGCTATCACGTTGCGCGCCAGAGTGAGGTTGGGAGTCTCGTCGGATTCCGCCATAATTCGTCTGTAGTGCACATAGAAACTGCGGACGGCATAGTTGAGATAACTGAATATGAACCACAGCGCAGCCACCTGGCACAGCTTGAAGAGCGACACCTGAATGAGGTCCTCCTGATTGATGAAATTGTAGAAGAATGCCTTCTGGCACATACTCGTCATCGCGAATATCTCAGCTGCCCAGTAGATGCTGACAAGTACGGAGAGAACGGCCAGAATGGGCACGAGGGTGCGGTTGAAGAGGTCATAGAGCCATGTGCTTGTGATGTATCTTCCCTGCCTTATATGCCTCAGCAGACGTTTCATATTCGGTTCCTCATGACCCTCGTCGGATGTCACCCAGGCCTTCGACGATGTGACGCGACGGATGAGACTGTTGTTCTCATACATCTCCATTATGTCGTAGAGACAGGTGATTGTGGTGATTGCGGCGAGCTGGAACGTCCACCACACCATAATCTGCACAGCCATAAGCGTATAGCCCGACCACGCAGCTATTGTGGCTATCACCATCGTGACGGCTGTGACGTAGCTGTATATCACATCGAGCATCGGCAGGCCGTCCTGATGACGCTTCACCATCCTTATCTGCCAGAATGCGAAGGCAAGCAGTATGGGAGGGAAGATGAGATTGAGTATTCCGTTGGGGATGAGTACGATGCGGAACATGATGACTATCGCCGAGATAATCATCAGCGGAGTGTAGATGAGAGCCGCATGAATCATCTCCTTGCCCTTCAGGCGTATATATAAAGAAAGGAATATAGCCTCGAGGAGCCAGGCGATGTTGATAATAAGGCCCGTACCCATGTAGATGAAGTTGAACTTGACAAACGAGCGTATCGCCATCACGATGACGGCAAAGAGGGCCACACCCACCACCCACGTGAGTATGCGGCGCTTCGTCTCGTAGTCCTCCCCACGCCAGCGCCTGGGCATCAGCCAGCGGAGAGCCACGTAGGTGATTGCAAGTGCCACAGAGAGATAGAACAGCACGAAGATACTGATGAAAAGCACCGACATACCTCTCCACTCGGAGAATGTGTGCTCGTGCTGCTTGAACGGCTTGTATTTCGTGACGGCAGCCCTCTGAGCTGAAGCGATATATCGGGGCAGATTGGCGAGGATGGTGAAATAGTTCGCACCGCCGCTCTTGAATATATTGTCCTGCAGCATCTTATATCGCATCTGCGCAAACCTGTTGAGATTGCTCACCTTGTCGCGCACGCTTTCATAGTAGGAACTCTCGGCTTCGAGGCTCTCGAGGAACATCTGCATATTGTCCCTCAGCGTCTGCGCGTATTCCAGACACTCCCTGCGGTCCACCAGTTGCTGTCCGCTGAGATAGAGCGGTTCGTGGTTTTCCTGCGCGTCATCGTCAAGCATCGGTGTCGGCAAGGCGGCTTTCTCGTCGGCATCCTCAGGTCCTATTGCAGCAGCCAGAGAGTCGATGGCCGACAGCAGAATGCTGTCGCTCTGGGTCAGCACCTCCCCGTCGCTCTCTGCTACGGGAGGCATACTCTTGAGGGAAGCGATGAGCGCATCGTAGCGCTCTATCTCCGTCTTCATACGGGTGATTATTTTCTCGTAGGGAAGCGTATTTCCGCTCTTGGTGCTGAGCTGACGGTAGAGATCCACAGCCTGCTGACAGGCATAGGCCATATCGAAGGTGTTTTCCGTCGACTGCGAATAGAGCATCAGACCTATCTGCTCGCATTGGTTCATATACGACACCAACTGCTGATGCTGCGCAACTCCCTGCTGCTCATACATCTGCATGAACATCTGCTGCTTGTCGTAGTCGGCGGCCAGTTCTGCCCGCAGCACACCGAGCGTTCGCGCCAAGTCCCTCTCTTTCAGTACGGCTCGTCCAGGCAGCACCATCAGCAGCAAGGCGAGAACACAAAACAGTTTCAGTTTCATAATCCGATGTCGTTTTAAGTGTCGTATTTTGTTTTTTCGCGTGCAAAGTTACAGTGTTTATCTCACATAATTATCTTTTTCCCCGCCTTTTTCATCCGTTGAAGGCATTTTTTTCATTTTCCGTCCGTTTGCCCACAATGTCGCGTCTCCTTTCTCCCCCTGTCTCCACCCTTATTCCGAGCCCTCTCAGAGTCCCTTCAGAGACTTACCAGAGTCCGCTCAGATAACGAGCAGTTAACGAGTGGTGTACGAGTGGACTACGAGTGGTGTACGAGAAAACTCGTTAACTGCTCGTTATCTGCTCGTACTCTGCTCGTATTCCAGTCAGGGGAAGAGAGGAGGCAGAGAGGAGGAACATCGGAAGGAGAACGGACATCTGGTACGCCCGAAAGCACAAAAAAAAAGGAGAAACCGAAGTTCCTCCTTACTATCTGTTCACAGAAAGATGCAGTTTATACGAGATCTGCAGCAGCCTTGAACTTAACCACCTTCTTGGCAGCGATAGTGATCTTCTGCTTTGTCAAGGGGTTAACACCTTCGCGAGCGGGACGCACGCTGGCAGAGAATGTACCGAAACCAACGAGCTGAACCTTCTCGTCCTTCTTCAAGGCGCCGGCAACAGCAGCGAGAGCAGCCTCAACAGCCTTCTTGGCATCAACTTTACTCAGAGCAGCGCTCTCAGCAACACTGTTAATCAAATCTGTCTTGTTCATAACTAAGTAAATTAGATTTGGGGTTATTAATAAGTTAAATACACTGTTTTATCAAATTTTGCATCACAAATATATGGAAAAAACAAAGAGAAAAATGATTTTTTTCGAAAAAAAAGCAAAAAAAAGTGCAAAATGTGTGTATTATAGGCCTATTTTCTACGATTTGGCGTACCTTTGTCGCAAATTTTACGCAAAAACACGATGCTACAACTAACTCCTGTCGTTAAAAACCTGCTCATCATCAACATACTATGTTTTGCAGCGATGATGGTTGGGCGAATGTACTATATCGACCTGAACGGATTTTTGGGCTTGCACTTCTTACTCGCACCCTCGTTCCATTTCTGGCAGCCGCTCACCTACATGTTCATGCACGGCAGTTGGGAGCACCTTTTCTTCAACATGTTCGCCCTCTGGATGTTCGGCAACATCCTGGAGCAGATGCTGGGTCAGAGGCACTTCATCGTCTACTATTTCGCCTGCGGACTCGGAGCCGCTTTCACACAGGAAGTGGCACAGTTCATACAGTCGATGCTGACGGGCGTCATCTACGATGTGAGCGTAGTGGGTGCATCGGGAGCCGTCTACGGCATACTTCTTGCCTTCGGTTATCTGCTGCCCAACGAGCGTATGTTCATATTCCCTCTGCCCGTGCCCATACGTGCGAAATATTTTGTGGTGGGATATGCCATCATCGAACTCACCTCTGCCCTCACCCAGAGAGGCGACGGAGTGGCCCATTGCGCACATCTGGGCGGAATGCTCTTCGGATTCCTCCTGCTGCGTCACTGGCGCAAGATGAGAATACGCTGACGCATCATCTTCCAGAACTGTCGTGAAGAAACTGATTGTCACTCTCCTCGCAGGAGCAAACACCTGCACCATACTGATACTGTGGGCGGTGTGCTTCTCCTCCTGGCTCAGTCCTGCACTGTATCCCCGACTGTCGCAGGCCGGACTGCTCATGCCAATAGCCCTCGGAGCGAATCTGGCATTCGTCTTCCTGTGGTTCGTCATCGACATCAAGGGCATCCTGCTCCCGCTCATAGGAATGCTTCCCACATACAACATCTGCCTGGATTACTGTCCGTTGAACTTCTCCAGAGACGACATTCCCGACAGCACGCAGACAATCCGGGTGGCATCCTTCAACTGCGGAAGCTGGAGCGTCAGAGACAGCACGGACGGCGAGTGGAACACACCCCAGCTCCTGCAAGAACTCGATGCCGACATCCTGTGTCTGCAGGAACAGGCCGGAATGAACGCAAACATCAGGAAAATGCTGGAGGATATGGGCTACAAACTGAAGTCGAACGCAGGAGTGGCCATCTGCAGCAAACTGCCCTTCATCGGCGAAAGCATTCCGCTGGGACAGAGCTGTCGCGATTTTGCTCTGGCCTGGAGAATAAAGAACGGAGAGGACACTCTGCTCGTCGTGAGCACACACCTCGAGAGCTCACACATCCCTTTGGAAGAACGCGTTGCACTGGGCGAACACATCCAGACACACAATCGGGACGAGATAAAGAAAAGCGGTCGGGTGATACTCGGATTCCTGAGCACATCTGCCGTCACGAGAGCCGGGCAGGTGAACATCCTGGACAGCCTTCTAATGACCCACAAGGGCGAGAGTATTGTGCTTTGCGGCGACTTCAACGACACACCTGTGTCAAATGCCTACCGGAAGACCAACCGGCATCTGAAAAACTGTTTCCGCGAGAGCGGCAGAGGGTTGGGACTGACGTATTCACGTCCCGGTTTCTGGGTGCGCATCGACCACATCTTCGCAAGCGACGACTGGGAGAGCTATCAGACGCGTGTTGTACGCAAATATCCGTCTTCCGACCACTTCCCCATCGTCACCACACTCTGCAGAAAGAGCATTTCTGCTCTCTAAATCAAATTTTTTAGGAGGGAAAATGACGTTTTTCATTTTTTCTTCATATCTTTGTGCCCGAATTTTATAAATAAAACTACAAAATTTTATAAACAACAATGCAAAACAAAGGATTAGTTAAGTTCTTCGCGGTATTGCTGACGTTGGTATGTCTTTTCTATCTGAGCTTCTCCGTGGTGACAAGCCACTTCGAGAGTAAGTACGAGGAGATGGTTGCCACGGAAGGCCAGGACGCTGCGGACCGCTACATGGATTCGCTCCAGAACAACAAGGTGTATCTGGGCATCTGGACGCTGAAGGACTGCCGCGAGATGGGTATCGGACTGGGTCTGGACCTCAAAGGCGGCATGAACGTTGTGCTCGAAGTGAGCGTGCCTGACGTTGTGAAGGCCCTCTCCGATCACAAGGAAGAGACGGATGAGACGTTCCGCAAGGCTGTTGAGCAGGCCACCAAGGAAGCCACTCTGAGCCAGAAGGACTTTATCACACTTTTCGTCAAGAACTACAAGGAGCTCGCTCCCGAGCGCTCTCTTGCTGAGCTGTTCGCCACTCAGCAGTTGCGCGACAAGGTGACCACCAAGAGCACCGACAAGGAAGTGGAGAACGTGCTGCGCAGCGAAGTGAAGAGTGCCATCGACAACTCCTACAACGTGCTGCGTACCCGTATCGACCGTTTCGGCGTGGTGCAGCCCAACATTCAGGCCCTCGAGGGTCAGGAAGGCCGCATCATGGTGGAAATGCCCGGTGTGAAAGAGCCCGAGCGCGTCCGCAAACTTTTGCAGGGTTCTGCCAACCTCGAATTCTGGGAGACCTACTCCACCAGCGAGATTGTCCCCTTCCTCGTACAGCTCGACCAGAAGCTGGGCGCAGCTGCCTCTGCAGGCGCACTTGATGAGGCCAAGGCTGACACCGCTGCTGTAGCTCAGGAAGAAGAGGCTGCTGCCGACACCGTAAAGGCCGACCTCGCTGCCGCTATCGGCAAGAGCGCTTCTCAGGACACTCAGAGCACAATGAGCGAAAGCGAACTCGAAGCAGTCCGCAAGCAGCATCCTCTGCTCTCCCGTCTGCAGCTGATGCAGCAGGATATGGGTTGCGTGGTAGGTTACGCCTCAAAGCGCGACATGGAGACCATCAGCGCTCTCTTCGAGACACCTGAAGCAAAGGAAGTACTGCCCTCCGACCTCAGCCTCAAATGGGGTGTGAAGGGTATGGGCGACGGCGCCGCAGCTGATATCTACGAGCTCTATGCCATCCGCATCACAGAGCGCAACGGACGTGCACCCCTGGAGGGCGACGTTGTGACCGATGCAAAGGATGAGTTCGACAACAACGGCCGTCCTTGCGTATCCATGAAGATGAATGTGGACGGTGCACGCCGCTGGGCTGCCCTGACAAAGGCCAACCTGCACAAGAGCGTAGCCATCGTACTGGACAACAACGTATACAGTGCTCCCACCGTGCAGAGCGAAATCACCGGTGGAAACAGCCAGATTACAGGTAACTTCACCGCTGAGGACACCCGCGACCTTGCCAATGTGCTGAAGAGCGGTAAGATGCCCGCTCCCGCAAAGATTGTGAGCGAGGAAATCGTAGGTCCTACACTCGGTGCCGAATCCATCAGACTGGGTATCTGGAGCTGTGTCATCGCCTTCGTAGTGCTGATGTTCTACATGATGGCAATGTACGGCATCATCCCCGGCATGGTAGCAAACTGCGCCCTGCTGCTCAACCTCTTCTTCACCGTCGGCATCCTGACAAGTTTCCAGGCTGCACTGACGATGAGCGGTATCGCAGGTATGGTGCTGACACTGGGTATGGCTGTGGATGCCAATGTGCTCATCTACGAGCGCACCAAGGAAGAACTGAGAGCCGGCAAGAAGGTACGTGAAGCACTGAAGGCCGGTTACGACAATGCCCTCTCAGCTATTCTCGACTCCAACCTCACCAGCCTTATCACCGGTATCATCCTCTACAAGTTCGGTACCGGTCCTATCCAGGGCTTCGCCACCACGCTGATTATCGGTATCATCGTGAGCTTCTTCACCGCTGTGTTCCTGACACGTCTGGTTTACACCACGATGATGGCACGCGAAATGTGGCAGAACCTCACCTTCACCAGTCCTATCGGCAAGGCAGTAAGCTTCAAGAATCCCCAGTATAAGTTCATGAGTGCCTATAAGAAGAGCTTCACCATCTTCGTTGCAATCGGCATCATTGCCATTGCCGGCATCGTAACCCGCGGATTCTCCAAGAGTATTGACTTCACCGGTGGTCGCAACTTCGTGGTTCTCTTTGAGAATCAGGTGGAGCCCGAGCAGGTGCGCGGCGTATTGGCCGAAGCATTCCCCGAGAGCACTACCAGCGCCATCGCACTGGGTGCTGAAGGCAAGACCATCCGTGTCTCCACCAACTACCGTATCGACGAGGACGGTATTGAAGTGGACAGCGAGATAGAGCAGCGCCTGTTTGAGGCTCTGAAGAAGGGCGGTGTGCTCTCCGACAATCTGACACTGGAAGACTTCATCAACCGCGACGAGCGCGCCGGCGGCAGCATCATCTCTTCTCAGAAGGTGGGTCCCGCTGTGGCTGAAGATATTACACGCGGTGCTATCATCAGCATCATCCTGGCATTCATCGCCATCTTCATCTACATCCTGGCACGTTTCCGCAACGTAGCATTCTCCGTGGGTGCCATCGTGGCTCTCGGCTTCGACATCATCTTCATCCTGGGTGCGTACGCGCTCCTGTGGGGTATCATGCCGTTCTCAATGGAAATCGACCAGACGTTCATCGGAGCCATCCTGACGGCTATCGGTTACTCCATCAACGATAAGGTGGTGGTGTTCGACCGTATCCGTGAGAACATCAACCTGTTCCCCAACCGCGACCGCCAGCAGCTCTTCAACGACTCTGTAAACAGCACTTTGAACCGTACCATCAACACCTCGGTATCTACCTTCATCGTGCTGGCCGTAATCTTCTTCATCGGTATCTTCGGTGGCGGTGCAGGCAGCATCATCAGCTTCTCCTTCGCCATGATACTCGGTGTGATATTCGGCACAATGAGCTCTATCTTCGTGGCTGTGCCCACAGCTTATGTAACAATGGGCAAGACCATCAAGGAATAACATTTCGTCCCCTACTCCCGGCGCATGCTGCCGGGAGAGGACGGGCTGCTCCTGTAGTTAAATGGATAGAACGGAGGTTTCCTAAACCTTTGATCCGGGTTCGATTCCCGGCGGGAGTACACAGGCGCGCAAGCGCACACACACGAATAAATTTAGGTATTCAGATATGGCAGAAAGTTTTGCACCACAGAAACAAGCAGAAGAGACCGAAGTGGTCGTTCGCTTCTCCGGAGACTCCGGAGACGGAATGCAGTTGGCCGGCAACATCCTCTCTACGGTGTCAGCCACTGTAGGTAACAGTATTTCGACATTCCCCGACTTCCCTGCTGACATCCGCGCCCCGCAAGGTTCACTGACGGGCGTAAGCGGATTCCAGGTACATATCGGCAGCAGCGAGGTGTTCACCCCCGGTGACCAGTGCGATGTGTTGGTGGCAATGAATGCCGCAGCTCTCAAGACGCAACTGAAATACGCCAAAAAGAACGCGGCCATCATCATCGACACCGATGCCTTCGGTCCCAAAGACCTGGAGAAGGCACAGTTCAAGACGGAAGACTATCTCGGTGAGATGGGTGTAGATCCCGATCGCGTGATAGCATGCTCCATCACACAGATGGTGAAGGACTGCCTTTCCAGCGAACCCGCTTTCATGGTGGACGGCAAGGTGGACATCAAGGGCATCATGAAGTGCCGCAACATGTTCGCTCTGGGTCTGGTGTGCTGGCTCTTCGATCGCGACCTCGATATAGTATCCAACTTCCTGCGCGAGAAATTCGCCAAGAAACCCGCTATCGCAGAGGCAAACATCAAAGTGGTGCAGGCCGGATACGACTTCGGACACAACACACACTCCTCTGTGGCCAACGTGCGTCACATCGAGACGAAGAACAAGGTGCCCGGACGCTATATGGACATCACCGGCAACAAGGCGACAGCGTACGGTTTCATCGCAGCTGCTGAGAAGGCCGGACTGAAACTCTATCTGGGTTCATACCCCATCACTCCCGCCACCGATGTGCTCCACGAGCTTTCCAAACACAAGTCACTCGGTGTCACCACCGTGCAGTGTGAGGACGAGATTGCCGGCTGTGCATCCTCTCTGGGCGCAAGCTTTGCCGGCGCACTCGCAGTAACATCCACCTCCGGTCCCGGTATCTGCCTCAAGAGCGAGGCGATGAACCTGGCCGTCATCATGGAACTGCCTCTCGTAGTGCTTGACGTACAGCGCGGCGGTCCCGCCACCGGTCTTCCCACAAAGTCCGAGCAGACAGACCTCCTGCAGGCCCTCTTCGGACGTAACGGTGAAAGTCCCATGCCCGTGATGGCAGCAAAGAGTCCCACCGACTGCTTCAACGCTGCATACGAGGCATCGAAGATTGCTCTCGAGCACATGACTCCCGTAGTGCTTCTCACCGATGCATACGTGGCAAACGGCAGCGGAGCCTTCCGTCTGCCTAATCTGGCCGACTATCCCGCCATCAATCCTCCATACGTTCCCGAAGAGATGAAGGGCACATGGACACCTTATATGAGAGCAGAGAACGGCACACGCTATTGGGCTGTTCCCGGACGTGAGGGATTCACCCATATTCTCGGTGGATTGGAGAAAGATGACAAGACCGGCGCTATCTCTACAGCACCTGAGAACCACGACCTCATGACACGCAAGCGTGCACAGAAGATTGCCAACATCCCCGTTCCCGACCTTGAAGTGGAAGGCTGCAAGGATGATGCCGAACTGCTCATCGTAGGCTTCGGAGGCACATACGGTCACCTGCGCGCTGCCACAGAGGAGATGATGCGCAGCGGTAAGAAAGTGGCTCTGGCACACTTCCGCTACATCAACCCCCTGCCTGCAAACACGGCCGAGGTGATGAAGAAATATCCCAAGGTGGTGGTAGCAGAACAGAACATGGGCCAGCTCGCAGCATGGCTGCGTATGAAGGTGGACAATTTCGTACCCATGCAGTTCAACCAGGTAAAGGGCCAGCCTTTCGTGGTAGAGGAGTTAGTCAACGCATTCACAGAAATCTATAACAAGTAAGCAACTATGTCACAATATACATCTGCAGATTACAAGAAAGGCCAGCCACGTTGGTGCCCCGGATGTGGCGACCACTTCTTCCTGAGTAGCCTCCACAAGGCAATGGCAGAAATCGGTATCGCACCGCACGATATCGCAGTGATATCCGGTATCGGATGTTCCAGCCGTCTGCCCCACTACATGGCAACATACGGTATGAACACCATACACGGACGTGCTGCTGCTATTGCAACAGGATGCAAGGTGGCAAATCCCAAACTCACCGTATGGCAGGTGAGCGGTGACGGTGACGGTCTGGCAATCGGTGGCAACCACTTCATTCATGCCAACCGCCGCAACATCGACATCAATATGATACTCTTGAACAACCGTATCTACGGTCTGACCAAGGGTCAATATTCGCCCACTTCACCGAGAGGTTTCGTGTCTAAGTCATCACCTTACGGCACTGTGGAAGACCCCTTCCGTCCCGCCGAACTCTGTTTCGGAGCACGCGGACATTTCTTCGCACGCGCCGTTGCAACCGATGCACCCGGCACTGTGGACATCCTGAAGGCTGCACAGGCTCACAAGGGTGCTGCCGTTTGTGAGATTCTGCAGAACTGCGTCATCTTCAACAACGGCACACACGATAGCGTATACACCAAAGAGGGACGCGCCAAGAATGCTATCTACGTTAAGCACGGAGAACCCCTCATCTTCGGTGAAAACCAGGAATTCGGTATCATGCAGGAAGGCTTCGGTCTGAAAGTTGTGAAGATTGGCGAGAACGGCATCACACGCGACGACATTCTCGTACACGATGCACACTGCCAGGATAACACCTTACAGCTCAAGCTCGCTCTCATGGGCGACGGAGACGGATTCCCCATTGCACTCGGTGTGATACGCGATGTGGAGGCTCCCACCTACAACGATGCCGTAGAGGCTCAGATAGAAGAAGTGAAGGCAAAGAAGCCCTATCACTCTTTCGCCGAACTGCTTGAGACAAACGATATCTGGGAAGTAAAATAAACAACACGATAGTCATTCGATGATTAAAAACTTTGTAGAAGAACTGAAGTGGCGTGGAATGCTGGCACAGATGATGCCAGGCACGGAAGAACTGCTCCAGAAAGAAATGGTGACAGCCTATCTAGGTACTGACCCAACAGCGGATTCACTGCACATTGGACATTTGTGCGGCATCATGATGCTGCGCCACCTCCAACGCTGCGGTCACAAACCCATCATTCTCGTGGGAGGTGCTACCGGTATGATTGGCGACCCTTCCGGCAAGAGCCAAGAACGAAACCTGCTGAACGATGAAACTCTGCGCCATAATCAGGAGTGCATCAAGGCTCAGGTGGCCAGGTTCCTCGACTTTGAAAGCAAGGAAGCCAATGCCGCCGTCATGGTGAACAACTATGACTGGATGAAGGATTTCACATTCCTCGACTTCGCACGCCAAGTAGGTAAGCATATTACAGTGAACTATATGATGGCCAAGGAAAGCGTACAACAGCGCCTGAACGGCACAGCCAGAGACGGCCTCAGTTTCACAGAATTCACCTACCAGTTGCTTCAGGGCTACGACTTCCTCTACCTCTATCAGCACTATGGCGTCAAACTCCAGCTGGGAGGCAACGACCAATGGGGTAATATGACCACCGGTACTGAACTCATCCGCCGCACCCTTGGCAATGAAGTGGAGACATTCGCACTGACCTGTCCGCTCATAACAAAGAGCGACGGCAAGAAGTTCGGCAAGACCGAGCAGGGAAATATCTGGCTCGATCGCGAACGTACAACTCCCTACGCATTCTACCAGTTCTGGCTGAATGTGACAGACGAGGATGCCGCACGCTATATCAAGATTTTCACTTCTCTCGACAAGCCGACTATCGACGCTCTCATCGAAGAACACCAACAGGATCCAGGTCGCCGCGTACTGCAGAAGAGACTTGCAGAGGAGGTCACAATAATGGTGCATGGCAAGGAGGACTTGGAAATGGCCCAGGAGGCTTCCAACATCCTTTTTGGAAAAGCTACTAAGGAAAGCCTCGTCAAACTCGATGAAAAGACCCTTTTGGACATCTTTGCAGGTGTGGATAAGTTTGAGATAAACCGCAGTCTTCTGGAAGGCGAAGGCATAAAAGCCGTTGATCTCCTCGCCGGCGAGACACAGTGCTTCTCCTCAAAAGGCGAGATGCGTAAAATGTGCCAGGGCGGCGGCGTTTCACTTAACAAAGAAAAGCTTCAGGCCTTCGATCAGATGATTACAACCGGCGATTTGCTGGATAATAAATATCTGCTTGCACAGCAAGGTAAAAAGAAGTACTTTTTACTCATCGTTAAGTAAAAAAGATACTATTAGGCAATAAAAACAGACGTTTTCTTGCAAACAGGCAAGAAATGTTGTATCTTTGCACTCGCAAATGTATGCCGCTACGGTAATGATTTGCATTTGGATTGGGCTATGGTGTAATGGTAGCACAAGACATTTTGGTCGTCTTAGTTCTGGTTCGAAACCGGATAGCCCAACTCTCTTTGTAACAACAGAAAAAGTCTGTAACCTTAAACTTCTTTAATAATGAACATGTTTTCTCTTGAAGGTAAGAACGCTTGGATAACCGGTGCTTCTTACGGTATTGGTTTTAACATTGCCAAGGCATTTGTGGCAGCAGGTGTTAAGAACATCGTTTTCAACGACATCAACGAAGCCGCTCTGCAGCGCGGTTTGGACAACTATAAGGAAGCCGGTATCACCAACGTTAAAGGTTACGTGTGCGATGTGACCGACGAGAAAGGTGTGAAAGCTCTTGTTGAGAAGATTCACGAGGAAGTGGGGCAGATTGACATTCTGGTAAACAACGCCGGTATTATCAAGCGTATCCCCATGCATGAGATGAAACGCGAAGAGTTCCAGCAGGTCATCGATATCGACCTCGTTGCTCCCTATATCGTGAGCGCTGCAGTAATTCCCGAGATGATGGAGCGCCGCGAGGGTAAAATCATCAACATCTGCTCTATGATGTCTGAGCTGGGACGTGAGACGGTAAGCGCATATGCCGCTGCCAAGGGCGGCCTGAAGATGCTGACCCGCAACATCTGCTCGGAATACGGCGAATACAACATACAGTGCAACGGCATTGGCCCCGGTTATATTGCAACTCCTCAGACAGCTCCTCTGCGTGAGCGTCAACCCGACGGCAGCCGTCATCCTTTTGACAGCTTCATCTGCGCGAAGACACCTGCCGGCCGCTGGCTTGATCCCAGTGAACTGGGCGGTCCCGCTGTATTCCTGGCTTCTCACGCATCTGATGCAGTGAACGGTCACGTGCTATACGTAGACGGCGGTATTCTTGCATACATCGGTAAGCAGCCCAGCTAAGGCTCGGTTAATCATACACACATAACTCGTCATATAAGTATTGAAGAAACTCTTCATTGAGACCTACGGATGTCAGATGAATGTCGCCGACAGCGAAGTGGTGGCAAGTATCATGGGGCAGGCCGGGTATGAAACAACAGATATTCAGGAGGAAGCGGACGCTATCCTCCTGAACACGTGTTCTGTGCGAGACAACGCAGAGCAGAAAATCTACGCCCGACTGGAATTCCTCCAGAGCGTAAAACGCAAGAAAAAAATCATTGTCGGAGTTCTCGGATGTATGGCTGAACGAGTAAAAGACGAACTCCTAGAGCATCACGGTGCAGACCTTGTTTGCGGCCCGGACAGTTATCTCTCCCTGCCAGACCTGTTCGCCCAGGCAGAACTCGGCTACAAGGCCATCAACGTGGAACTCTCGCTTTCGGAGACATACAAAGACATTGTTCCGCAAAGACTTCACGGAGCACGTATCGGAGGTTTTGTCAGCATCATGAGAGGATGTAACAATTTCTGCCACTATTGCATTGTGCCCTACACAAGAGGTCGTGAACGAAGCAGAGATGTGGAAAGCATCCTTCGCGAGTGCCGTGACCTGGAACTGAAAGGCTACAAGGAAGTAACACTCCTGGGACAGAATGTGAATTCCTACCACTGCGGCGATGTAGACTTTCCAACGCTACTGAAAGAGGTGGCACACACAGTACCCTCAATGAGAGTGCGTTTCACCACGAGTCATCCAAAAGACATGAGTGATGCCACTCTGCATGTCATCGCGGAAGAACCGAACGTATGCAAGCATATACATCTGCCTGTACAGAGCGGTTCGAATGACGTCCTGAAACGCATGAATCGCAAATACACCAGGGAATGGTATCTCGAACGTGTGGATGCAATAAGACGTATCATCCCCGATTGCGGACTCTCAACAGATATTTTCTCCGGTTATCCCGGAGAGACCGAGGAAGATCATCAAATGTCACTCTCCCTTATGAGAACATGCGCTTATGACTCTGCGTTCATGTTTAAATACAGTGAACGGCCCGGAACATATGCATCGAAACATTTCCCGGACGATATTCCCGATGAAGTCAAAACACGGCGTCTGAACGAACTGATTGCACTGCAAAACGAACTTTCCGCTACTGCCAACGCACATTGTGTCGGCAAGACGTTCGAGGTGCTTATTGAGGGAACCAGCAAACGCAGTCGCGAGCAACTGTTCGGACGTACGGAGCAAAACAAGGTCGTCGTTGTAGACAGAGGTTCCCTCCGCATCGGAGACAAAGTAATGGTACGTATCACAGAAAGTACATCAGCCACATTAAAGGGCATTCAAGAACAATAGAGAGATGCGAAAGATAATGAAAAAAAGGAAACAGGATTTATTTCGTTGGCAAGCTCTGACGAGTACGATAAGCACCACGATGGTGCTCATCCTGTTAGGCATTCTGGTACTGTTTGTCTTGACCGCAAAACAACTACGCGACGAAGTGAGAGAGGATCTTGCTGTCACGGTTGTACTGAAAGATGGCATCGACAACCAGAAAGCGCTGGCTATTAAAGAGCGGTGGGAGCATCTCCCATACATCAAACGGCTCGACTATATAAGCCGCGAACAGTCACTCAAAGAACAAGTGGAGACAATGGGACTGGACCCCACAGAATTCCTCGGTGCCAATCCATTCTCCATCTCGATGGAACTGCATCTTGTCGCCGATTATGCATGCAGTGACTCTCTGGAATGGATTACCAAGGAACTGAGACTGGAAAGGAACGTTTCAGAGATAATGTACCAGAAGGATATGGTGGAAACGCTCAACAGCAATCTGCAGCACATCACCGTAGTATTGCTCGTTGTCACCGCATTGCTTTGTATCATCTCATTGAGTCTGATTAACAACACTGTACGTCTGAGTGTCTACTCACGCAGATTCATCATCCACAACATGAAACTAGTAGGAGCCCGCTGGAGCTTCATCCGCAGGCCATTCCTTCTGAGAAGTCTTTGGTTCGGACTGCTTGCATCCGCTCTCGCCGTACTCATACTCGCAGCCGGAGTGAACTGGTTGCGTACTTACGAGATTGACCTTGAGAACTTCCTTACTTGGAATAATGTAGGTATTGCTGTCGTCGCAGTCGTAAGTTTCGGACTTGCAATAACGCTTATCTGCACTTATGTAAGCGTGACACACTACCTAAGAATGCGCGAATCCAATCTGTATAAATAATAGCACATTGTCGCATCATAACATTAAAACAAATGACATTTAATAAGATCAACTACATCATACTTGCCGTTTCCATGACTGTTATTGTCATCGGATTCATCCTCATGGCTGGCAGCGGTAGCACAGAGACCTCTTTTAATGAGGACATCTTCTCTCCCACCCGAATCAAAGTGGCACCTGTTGTATGTTTCATCGGATTCATCGGCATTATTTTCGGTATAATGTATAAAACAAAAGACAAACGTCCATCATGAGCGAACTGCAAGCACTTATTATGGGTCTCATACAGGGACTCACCGAATATCTACCCGTTTCCTCAAGTGGTCACCTGGCAATTTGCGGAACGTTCTTTGGCATGAATGGTGAAGACAATCTGGCGTTTACCATCGCCGTACATGTTGCCACCGTGCTCTCCACATTGGTCATACTGCGAAAAAAAATATGGGCCATCCTGAAAGGTATCTTTGACACCACGACCCCGCTTTGGAGTAAAGAGCGCCGCTATGCTGCATGTATTCTCATCAGCATGATTCCCGTCGGCATCGTCGGACTCTGTTTTAAGGATTATGTGGAAAATATCTTCGGTAGCGGTTTAGCCATCGTAGGATGCTGTCTTATTATTACGGCAGCCCTCCTTACAATGAGTCATTATGCACGTCCCCGCCAGAAGGAGCATATCGGACTTAAAGAGGCGTTTATTATCGGCTTAGCCCAAGCTGCAGCCGTTATGCCGGGCCTGTCACGCAGCGGCAGTACCATTGCCACAGGACAAATGGTAGGATGCAAGAAAGAGGACGTTGCCGAATTCTCATTCCTCATGGTGATACCTCCCATTCTCGGTGAAGCCCTTCTGGATGTTCTTAAGATGCTGAAAGGCGGTACGGAAGCTGCAATGGGCAGTATTTCCATGACAGCATTATCCGTTGGTTTTGTTGCCGCTTTTATCAGCGGATGCATTGCATGCAAATGGATGATTGCGCTCGTCAAGAGAGGACG
>CADCNQ010000010.1 GCA_902802815.1 uncultured Bacteroidales bacterium
GTTTTCTCTAAACTCTTAACTTTTAACTATCAACTTCTCCAAATCGATTCGTCCCTCGTAGATGGCCTTTCCGAACACTACGGCCGGAATACCGGCCTCTTCAAGGGCCCATATGTCTTCCTCGCAGGAGACGCCTCCGGAAGCAATGAGATGGCACTCGGGGAAGTGCTGCATGATGTCTTTGTATAGCCCGATGTTCGGTCCCTGCAGCATACCGTCCTTGGAGATATCGGTGCAGAGTATGTTGCGTATTCCCCGCTGGATATAGTCCTCAAGGAAGGGCATCAGTTCCACGGGGCTGTCTTCCTTCCATCCGTTGATGCTTATATTGCCGTCTCTCACGTCGGCTCCCAGTACGATGCGCTCTGCTCCGTACGTCTCTATCCACGAGTAGACCGTAGTAGGGGAGGTGACAGCGATGCTGCCGGCTGTGGCCATTGCTGCTCCTGCGTCGAACACTTTGTCCAGGTCGTCCTGTGTCTTGATACCTCCTCCGAAGTCCACTGTGAGACTGGTGGCGCTGCATATCTCGCGCAGCACCTTCTCGTTCACCACGTGGCGGCTCTTTGCTCCGTCCAGGTCCACCAGATGCAGGCGTTTCACTCCCACCTGTTCCATCTTGCGGGCCATCTCCACGGGGTCGCCGTACACCTTCTTGGTGTCGTAGTCGCCTTGCGAGAGACGCACGCATTTTCCTTCGATGAGGTCTATTGCGGGGATGAGTTCTATCATAGTTCGAGGAAGTTCTTTATTATCTGTTCACCCACTCGTCCGCTCTTTTCGGGGTGGAACTGTGTCGCCCAGAAATTGTCCTTGTGCAGGGCGCTGGAGAATGGCTGGATGAAGTCGGTGGAGGCGATTGTCTCCGGGCAGAGAGGTACATAGTAACTGTGCACGAAATAGACGTAGTCCCCGTCGCACAGCCCGTTGAAGAGTCCTCCGTCGCCGCGCTGTCTTTCGTTGCTGCTGTTGAATCTGAGACTGTTCCAGCCCATGTGCGGCACCTTGTCCTCGTGGCGCTGCGGGTGGAAGAGTTTCACGTCCACATCGAAGAGTCCCAGACAGTCCACATCGCCTTCCTCCGAGTGGCGGCACATCAGCTGCTGACCGATGCATATGCCCAGCATGGGTGCTTTCAGGTCGCATATCACGCGGTCCAGTCCGCGGGCCCTGAGATACTGCATCGCATGTGATGCTTCTCCCTGTCCGGGGAAGAGCACGCGGTCGGCTCCCAGAAGTGTCTCCGCATCATCGGTGAGCACGGGATTCACTCCGAGCCGTTTCAGCGCTCCGAGCACGGAAAAGATGTTCCCGGCATTGTATTTTACTACTGCTACGTTCATATACGGGCGCAAAGATACGAAAAAAAATCCATATAGACCCCATTCAGCTTCGTTTTGAAAAATTATCGTCCAAAAACTTGTTGTATTTCAAGAAAAATACGTAATTTAGCAGTTGGAATAATGCTAAATGTACATTGATATGGAAAAACTGATAACGATTGTGGCGGCATTCTTCGGGGTATGCGTTGCCGAGGGGCAGCAGCTGGCTTTCCCGGGCGCTGAGGGTTATGGCGCGTATGCCACTGGTGGCAGGGGGTGTCAGGTGGTCCATGTCACCAATCTGAACGCAGCAGGAGCGGGGTCTCTGGCCGATGCCGTGAGCCAGTCGGGACGTTTTGTCGTGTTCGATGTGGGCGGTGTGATAGACATTACAGGCAAGAGCATCACTATTGCCAGCAATATCACCATTGCCGGACAGACGGCCCCCGGTGAGGGTATCACCATTTACGGCGGTCGCGTTATTGCCTCCAAAGCCAAAAATGTGATAATGCGCTATATACGAATGCGTGGGGGCAAGAGTATCAACAGCAGCAAGTGTACGCTTACGCTTGATGAGTGCCAGAATTTTATTATGGACCACTGCTCCGTGTCGTGGGGTCCTTGGGACAATGTTCATATCAAGGATGCCAACAACATCACGTGGCAGTATTGTATAAACAGCGAGGGTATTGAGCCCCAGCGCTTCGGCAGTATCACCGACGGCACTCGTAACTGGACCGTTCATCATTGTCTCTGGGCTGACAACAAGAGCCGCAACCCAAAGATGAAGTGTTACATGCAGTACTACAACAACGTGGTGTACAACTACGGTATGGGTATCATAGGCGGTCATTCAGCGGCTGACAACTATCAGGATGTGATGAACAACTACTTTATCGCAGGCCCTAACGGTTCGGCAAAATACTTCGACGACTGGACTGCTACCGACCATCTCTACAGTTCGGGCAACTATTTCGACGGCAATTGCGATGGAGTGCTCAACGGTACGCTCATCACCGACCACCACAATGCCACTCCGATGCCGAATCCCAATTTTGTCACTACACATCCCATGAATGTGGAGACGGCCCAGACCGCTTATTATACCGTTGTTGATCAAGTGGGAGCTTCCCGGGTGCGCGACAGTCACGACAAGCGTATCATCGAGCAGCTTACCTCACTTGGTAAAAAGGGAGCTTTTATTGCCAATGAGGGTGACGTAGGCGGTATCGGCACAATAGACAACGGACCTCGTCCGACCGACACCGACACCGACGGTATGCCCAACGATTGGGAGATAAGCAATGGTCTGAATCCGAATGTAAACGATGCTAACAGTTACACCATTGGCGGGGGATACACCAATATAGAGCACTACGTCAACAGCCTTGCCCAGAAGAGCGATTATCTCATGCCTCCTCTCAATCCTGTGGCAGAACTCACGGATGCCACCACGGTAAAGATCTCGTGGACCAACGGCGAGTCGGAGACGGCCACAGGTATCGTGGTGGAACAGTCAGAAGACAACCGCTCTTTTCATGAGATAGCCCGCTTGCCGGCCAATGCCGTGACGACGACTGTCAGCAATCTCGTTGCCGACAAGATATACTATTTCCGCATGAAAACTATGGGAGATGACGGACTTGAGTCGCTCTATTCTTCCGTTGTGTCGGTCAACGACGAGTATATGCGTCCCGGCGGTGGCATCCCGGGCGGTGTGACATACTTTGCGCCGGAGGAGGGCAAGGTATATCGTATTATCAACTATGCCACAAAGCCCTTTGATTCCAGTACTACGTATCAGGGTGCGCCAAAATACCTTACGTTCAAATCCAACGGTACGCTGGGTTCCACGGAGCAGTTTATCTGGGACAATCCCGATCTGCTGTGGATTATCGAGAAGACCACGGGCGGCTTCACCATACGCAACTACGGCAATAAGAAGTACATTGCCTCCGTCAACAGCGATATTGCCGGCACCTCGCGCATCGGATGGTCCGATGCGCCCACGACGCTCACTGTGACCTATACGGGCAGTCAGGATGCCTCGCAGTCGGGTCTGTACGGCAAGGTGTCTATGTTTCGCATCAACAGCCCCTCTAACAGCAATCAACAGATACGTGCCCGCATCTTTGAGGACGACTGGCTGTGGGGTTCCGGCACCCTCGGACGTGCCGACATGGTGTTCACCTTCGTTGGGATAGCCGCTTCGCGGGTGAGTGTGTTTCTCACCAAGTTTGACAATGCCCTGCAGACGGCTCAGCAGTTGGCAGCAGGTGCCTACACTGACGTGACGTTGGGTTATCCCACGTCTGCGCTCAACGAACTGATGTCGGTCATTGCTGACGCTCAGGTGTTTCGCGAAAATATCAGCGAGCAGACGCAGCAGGAGGAGATAAATGCCCGTACGGCGGCGCTGGAAAATGCCATGACAGCATTCTCCGCCCAGAAAATATACACCTTCCAGGGCTTCTCTACCGATGTGGCATATAATATCTACAGCTACGGCACGCATCCCAATGCCGGAACCGCCGTTGCCGATCTTAATACGGGACGCCGCTATCTCTACGCCATCAAGACGAAGGATGCCAAGGCAGATTCGCTCATTTATCGCATCGGACGTACGGAGAACGATTTCAATAAGGGGCAGGGTGATGTTCTGTGGAAGAACCGTGCTGCCCTGTGGGTATTCGAGGATGCCGGCGACGGCTATGTTTATGTCCGCAATCTCTCCAAAGGCACTTATCTGCGGATAGAGACGGTGCTCTCTAAAGAACCGGTTAAGATACATCCTTATTATGCCAAGATGGACAACGGCAAGATGGCCTTCTATATGGATGCCGATGCCTCCGGTAAGAGAATGTTCAATGTGGGAGCCTCTGCCGATGGTGTGACGGGTCCTCTGGAGTTCTTCGCTGCGCATGCCGACCGTACCCGTCTTCGCTGGGTCATTGAGGAAACGTCGATTGAGAATGACCTTGCTCCAACAGGCATTGGTGCGATTCAGGATGATGAGTCCAAGCTTCAGGATGATGATGTGTGGTATGATATGAATGGTCGCCGTCTTAATGCCAAGCCTGCCAGAAAGGGTATTTACATCAACAATGGAAATAAGTTTTTCATTGAGTGAAACAAAACAGACCGCTTGAACATTCTCAGGCGGCCTGTTTTGTTTCAAGTTCCGGGTTTCCGGTTTACCAGATGTGTATGCGGTTCTCTTTCTTTACATAGAAATAGCCGTCGGTAATATTGAAGACATCGTAAAGTTCGTCCATCTGATAGACGTTGCCGTTCACGCGGATGTTGGGAGCGGCATGTACATCTGTCTTGTATTTTTTTGCAATACTTGGCATCGTTCTTCTCCATCCATCTAAAAGCAAAGGCGCCCAGTATCCTTCCCTGATCTGTTGGCCATTTTCTTCCATGCCTGCTCTTCGGTGTTCACATTGGTATCGATGTCGGCCAGTTCCTGGCAGACTTTGTTTCTGTCGGCCGTCTGATTGTCTTTACTGTAGGCCTGGAATAGGCGTACGAAGTCAGCGTTTCCGCCTTCCGCGCACATCTTCTTTACATAGGCGTTCACCAATTTGATTTGCTCTTTCAATCAATATAATCGGCGAAATCCGATGGCTCCACAATGTTGGTATTCGAGCTCCATATGGGAATTTCGTAGTCCGGTTCCATATCGTTTTCATCGCTGTATGCAGTGTTGACCATCACGGCACACAGACACAGGCCAAAAGCCTTCCACAGATTATTTTTCTTTGTCATTTTTTATGATGGTTGTTTTGTCTCCGTTAAAAAAAAATGCTGTAAAATTACGTTTTTTTTCTCGATTGGGGCTCAACTCACCCAAATAAAATTTACGAGTGGTGGACAATTTGGCGGATGTTACGGTAATGACATTGTATAGTCGTCTTCCCTTCAGAATACAGCCAGCCCCCAGTATTCCCCTAACTGGAATACGAGTGGAATACGAATAGAATACGAGCAGATAACGAGTAGTTAACGAGTTTTCTCGTACACCACTCGTTAACTGCTCGTACACCACTCGTTAACTGCTCGTTATCTGACTGGGCTCTGCTGAGGCTCTGAGAAGCCTCAAAATAGCTGTAAAAAGCCCCAAAATACATATGAAAACCATCCGGAGGTATGTCTTTACTCTTTTCACGACATACGCGACATTCACGACATCGGTTTTCGCACGCGTACATTAAAAATAGATGGATTAATGAAAAAAAACGGAACTGAAAATAGCTAAATTGTAAAATTGTGCTATTTTTGCATCGAGATATTACCAAATATATGCATAAAAACACCTTAATATACCGGGTGTTCGACCTGTATTACGACGGTTTCCGCAATATGCGGCTCGGACGGACGCTGTGGCTCATCATACTTGTAAAGCTGTTCGTCATATTCGTCGTACTGAAACTGTTCTTCTTCCCCGACTTCCTCAAACAGCACGCAGAGAAGGGCAAGGAGGCAAACTACGTGGCATCGCAAATACTTAATCCATAGGAATATCATGCAAAACATTATGTTATCAACCCTGGCGGAGACTGTTGACTGGTCGAGGGCGCAGTTTGCCCTGACGGCAATTTACCATTGGCTGTTTGTGCCGCTGACGCTGGGCCTGGCACTCATCATGGGTATCATGGAGACATACTATTATCGCACGAAGAACCCCTTCTGGCGACGCACGGCGATATTCTGGCAACGGCTCTTCGGCGTGAATTTTGCGATGGGAGTGGCCACAGGTATCATACTGGAATTTGAGTTCGGCACCAACTGGTCGAACTATTCATGGTTCGTTGGCGACATTTTCGGCGCGCCACTCGCCATTGAGGGCATTGTAGCTTTTTTCATGGAGAGCACCTTTGTGGCGGTGATGTATTTCGGATGGGATAAGGTGTCGCACGGTTTCCATCTCACCTCTACGTGGCTCACGGGACTTGGTGCGACAATCTCCGCATGGTGGATACTTGTGGCAAACGCATGGATGCAATGCCCTGTGGGATGCGAGTTCAATCCTGATACGATGCGCAACGAGATGGTGTCGTTCGCGGATGTGGCGCTGTCGCCCATTGCTGTGTCGAAATTCTGTCACACGGTGACCTCCGCATGGATTATCGGCGGCGTGTTTTGCGTAGCGGTGTGCTGCTGGTATCTCATGAAGAAGCGCGAGGAGGAAATGGCGCTCAAGAGCATGAGGATAGGAGCCTGCGTGGGTCTTGTGGCTGCCGTGCTGACGGCGGCTACGGGGCACAAGTCGGCGCAGGATGTGGCTGCTGCGCAACCCATGAAACTGGCGGCTATGGAGGCGCTCTACGACGGCGGCAGGGGACAGGGACTGAAACTCGTTGAGGGTATAGAAGTGCCGTACGCTCTCTCCTTCATGGCAACGAACGACATCAACGGCTACGTGCCAGGTGTGAACGACATAATCAACGGCTACACCACACCCGACGGACGCGAGGAACCCTCCGCAGAGGAGAAGATGATTCGCGGCAAACTCGCCATTGTGGCGCTGTCAAATTACCGCAAGCTCTGCGGTTTTGAGCGTACAATGGACGAACCTCAGATTCAGGCCAACATAGCATCCAGTAAGGAGAAGCAACTCGCCATACTGCATGAAAATTTCAAATATTTCGGCTATGGTTACATCAAGGACAAATCGGAACTCGTACCCTGTGTTCCCGTCAACTTCTGGGCGTTCCGAGTAATGGTGGGAGTGGGCTGCCTGCTGATAGTTTTCCTCGCTGCCGTGCTTGCAGCATCGTATGGTTTCCCCAGGAAATTGTGGGAGAAGAGAAGTCTGACATCGCTGCCCAAGTGGCACTATTGGACGGCCTTCGTACTGCTCCCTCTGGCATATATTGCGTCGGAGAGCGGATGGCTCGTGGCTGAGTTCGGCCGCCAGCCTTGGACCATACAGGACATGCTGCCGGTGGGTGCATCGGTGAGCAACCTGCACTCGTCGAGCGTCATGATGACATTTTTCATCTTCCTCGTCCTCTTCACCGTGATGCTTGCCGTAGAGGTGAACATAATGGTGAAGCAGATAAAAAAAGGGCCGGGGGAGAGAATATAGTTTAGAGTTTAGAGTTTAGAGTTTAGAGATAATAGATATGACTTACATATTTTTGCAGCACTATTGGTGGTTTGTTGTTTCGTTGTTGGGAGCCATACTCGTGTTTCTGATGTTTGTGCAGGGAGCCAACTCGCTGGTGAATTCCCTCGGACGCACAGACGGGGGACGGCGGTTGGTGATTAACTCTACAGGGCGCAAGTGGGAATTCACGTTCACCACACTCGTGACTTTTGGTGGTGCGTTCTTCGCTTCCTTTCCGCTGTTCTACTCCACTTCGTTCGGCGGTGCTTACTGGTTGTGGATGGCCATTCTGCTGACGTTTGTCCTGCAGGCCGTTAGCTATGAGTTCCAGAATAAGCTGGGCAATATCCTCGGACCCTCCACGTTCCGCTTCTTCCTCGTGCTCAACGGCATTGTTGGACCGCTGCTGCTGGGCTGCGCGGTGGCAACATTCTTCGAGGGGTCGAACTTCATCGTGGAGAAGGACAACCTCATCGATGCCAGAGCACTGACACCCGTGATAAGCCGCTGGGCAAATGCGTCGCACGGACTGGACGCCCTGCTGAATCCTCACGTGCTAGTGATGGGGCTGGCAGTGATGTTTTTGGCACGCACGCTGGGGGTGCTCTATGTGATGAACAATGTGGAGGATGTGGAGGTGCGCTCGCGCGGGCGCGGCCGTCTCATCGGTGCTGCTGTGCCGTTTCTGCTGCTGTTTGTCTACTATCTGGTGCATCTGCTGCTCAAGGACGGCTATGCCGTGGGTGCGGACGGTGAGGTGGTGACAGAGCCGTACAAATACCTCAACAACTTCCTCACGATGTGGCCCTTGGCGGCAGGGCTCCTTGCCGGTGTCGTCTGTGTGCTCTACGGCATAGGCAGGACGATACTGGCGAAGGACTGGCGTTATGGCATCTGGCCGGCGGGTGCAGGCACGGTGCTGACGGTGCTCGCGCTGCTGTTGTGTGCAGGCTGGGGACAGACGGCCTACTATCCCTCGACGGCTGACTTGCAGTCGTCGCTCACGATAGCCAATTCATGCAGCAGCGAGTTCACGCTGCGCACGATGTTCTACGTGTCGCTGCTCCTCCCGTTTGTGCTGGCCTACATCGCGTACTGCTGGTACAAGATAGACGCCAGGAAACTGGACAGGGAGGAGATAGAGAGCGGGCACGCCTATTGACGCGGCTTTTCTGCCAAAATGGCGCAAAGAGTGACTTTTTGTACGCACGTCAGCTCTTAGCACGGAGTTTGCGTAGTGGTGGTGTGAAAACATAAAACAAATAAAACCACTACTACTATGATGACAACAAACAACAATCAGCAACAGGAGCAAAAGGCTCTCGAACTGTATGCACGCAATCTTGTGGAGGAGGCCCGCAAGGGCAAGCTCGACCCTGTGATAGGGCGTGACGAGGAGATACGACGTGTGCTGCAGATACTGTCACGGCGTACGAAGAACAATCCCGTGCTCATCGGTGAACCGGGTACCGGCAAGACTGCCATCGTGGAGGGGCTTGCCCACCGTATCCTGCGTGGCGATGTGCCTGAGAATCTGAAGAACAAGCAGCTCTACAGCCTTGATATGGGCGCACTGATTGCCGGTGCGAAATATCAGGGAGAATTTGAGGAGCGTCTTAAGAAGGTGGTGAAGGAAGTCGTTGAGTCCGAGGGTAATATCATCCTCTTCATCGATGAGATACACACACTGGTGGGCGCAGGTCAGACGCAGGGCGCCATGGATGCAGCAAACATACTGAAACCGGCTCTTGCGCGCGGCGAACTGCGTTCTATCGGTGCCACCACGCTGGACGAATACCAGAAGTATTTCGAGAAGGATAAGGCTCTCGAGCGACGCTTCCAGACCGTTCTCGTGGACGAGCCCGACACGATGGCTTCCATCAGTATCCTGCGCGGATTGAAAGAACGCTACGAGCAGCACCACAGAGTGCGTATCCAGGACGATGCCATCATCGCGGCCGTATCCCTCTCTCACCGCTACATCACGGAGCGTTTCCTGCCCGACAAGGCTATCGACCTGATGGATGAGGCTGCAGCCAAACTGCGTATGGAGCGCGACAGCGTGCCGGAGGCTTTGGACGAACTGACACGTCGTCTCCGCCAGCTCGAAATCGAACGCGAGGCTATCAAACGCGAGAAGGATGAGGTGAAACTCAGGAAACTGGAGGCTGACATTGATGCTCTCAAGCGCGAAGAAGGCAAGATGCGCCAGCAGTGGGAGGAAGAGAAGAAAGAGGCCAATCGTGTGCAGGCGATAAAGGATCAGATGGCGTCGCTCAAACAAGAGGCCGAGCAGCGCGAGCGCGAGGGCGACTATGCCCGTGTGGCCGAGATACGTTATTCGAAACTGCCTTCCCTCGAACAGGAGATGCAGCAGGCCAAGAGTACCGCTCCGACAGGTTCTGCGCTACTCAAGGAAGAGGTAACACCCGACGATATTGCCGATGTGGTGAGCCGTTGGACGGGTATCCCGGTGTCCAAGATGATGCAGTCGGAGCGCGAAAAACTTCTCACTCTCGAGGACGAGCTTCACAAAAGAGTCATCGGTCAGGAAGAAGCCATACATGCTGTGGCTGATGCCGTGAGAAGGAGCAGGGCGGGACTGCAGGACCCCAAGCGGCCTATCGGCAGTTTCATCTTCCTGGGTACTACCGGTGTGGGTAAGACCGAACTGGCACGTGCTCTTGCCGAGACGCTGTTCGACGACGAAAGTATGATGACGCGTATAGATATGTCGGAATATCAGGAGAAATTCTCTGTGTCCCGACTGATAGGTGCCCCTCCGGGATATGTAGGTTATGACGAAGGCGGACAGCTGACGGAGGCCGTGAGACGCAAACCTTATTCCGTCGTACTGTTCGATGAGATAGAGAAGGCTCACCCGGATGTCTTCAACACACTTCTGCAAGTGCTGGACGACGGACGTCTGACCGACTCCAAGGGACGTACCGTGAACTTCAAGAACACGCTCATCATAATGACGTCCAACTACACCCGTGAACAGCTCTTCCAGACAGTCCGTCCTGAGTTCCTCAATCGTGTGGACGACATCATCACCTTTGAGTCACTCTCCAAGGAACAGGTGAAGGCCATTGTCAATCTGCAGCTTGATACGCTCAAGCGCCGTCTCTCAGAGAGCCAGATAGCAGTGGAGATTCCCGACCAGGTGGTCAACTTCCTTGCAGAGAAGGGCTACGACCCGAGTTTCGGTGCCCGTCCGGTGAAGCGTGCTTTGCAGCACTACCTGCTCAACGACCTCTCCAAGTCTCTGCTTTCCGGTGAGGTGGATAAGACGCGTCCGATAAAGATAGGCGTCGCGTCCGACGAATCGCTGTCTTTCAGCAATTAACGGATAAACAGCATTTCACGGTACTTGGGCAGAGGCCACAGTTCATCGTCCACTATCAGCTCTAGCTTATCCACGTGCTTGCGTATGTCCTCAATCAGAGGCGCTACGTTGTCGTGGTAAGCTATTGCTTTTTCGCGCACATCCTCCAGACGGTTGGCCACCTTGCGTGCATCGATAAGCCTTTGCACGTTTTCTGTGATATATGCGGAGTGTTCCGAGATGTCCTTGATGAGCAGGATGTTGTTGCTGCTGAGAGCCTTTGCTTCCGTGCAGGAGAATACGCTTGCCACGCGGCTCACGTTTTCGATGAGCTGGCTCTGGTAGCGTGTGGCCACGGGAATGATGTGGTTGAGACAGAGGTCTCCGAAGATGCGTGCCTCAATCTGTATCTTCTTGATGTACGTCTCCAGCTTAATTTCCGTGCGGGCGCGCAGTTCGCCTTCCGTCATCACCTTCTGGCTCTGGAACATCTCCACGGTCTCCTTGTCGAGATAATGGTCGAGCATGAGAGGAGCTGATGTCTCCGTGTCGAGCCCGCGAAGCTTTGCTTCTTCCTTCCACTCGTCGGAGTATCCGTTGCCGTCGAAGCGTATGGGTTTGCTGGTCTTGATGTCGTCGCGCAAAACTCGTATAATAGCTTTTGTCATCTCCATGCCGGAAGCGATGAGTGCATCAACACGTTTGCGGAAACTGGTGAGCGCCTCCGCCATTGCGGTGTTGAGCACTATCATTGCTGCTGCACAGTTGGCCTGACTTCCTACGGCACGGAACTCAAAGCGGTTGCCCGTGAAGGCGAATGGTGAAGTGCGGTTGCGGTCGGTGTTGTCGCGCGAGAGCTGCGGTATCTGCGGGATGTCGAGCAGTATGGCCTGCTTGCCGGAAAGATTGAAGATGGTGTTGTCGTCGCTTTCCTCCAGACGGTTGAGCACCTCTGTGAGTTGTCCGCCCAGGAATGCGGAGACGATGACAGGAGGAGCCTCGTGTCCTCCCAGTCGATGTGCGTTGGTGGCTGAGATGATAGATGCTTTCAGGAGTCCGTTGTGACGGTACACGGCCATCAGTGTCTCCACGATGAAGGTGATGAAGCGCAGGTTGTCCATTGCCGTCTTGCCGGGACCGTGCAGCAGGATACCGGTGTCGGTGGCGAGGCTCCAGTTGTTGTGCTTGCCGCTGCCGTTGATACCCTTGAAAGGTTTCTCGTGTAGCAGACAACGGAAACCGTGCTTGCGTGCCACTTTCTGCATCAGACTCATCAGCAGCATGTTGTGGTCCACGGCAAGATTCGTCTCTTCGAAGATGGGAGCGAGCTCAAACTGATTGGGCGCCACCTCGTTGTGACGTGTCTTGCATGGAATTCCCAGTTCCAGGGCCTGTATCTCAAGATCCTTCATGAACGCTGCCACGCGTTCGGGGATGGCTCCGAAGTAGTGGTCGTCCATCTGCTGGTCTTTTGCGCTGGAATGTCCCATCAGCGTACGTCCGGTGAGCAGCATGTCGGGGCGTGCGCCGTAGAGATCGGCATCCATGAGGAAATATTCCTGTTCCCAGCCGAGATTTGAAATCACTTTGTTCACCTTGGGGTAGAAGTAGCGTGCCACCTGTGTGGCGGCTTTGTCCACAGCCTTGAGTGACTTCTTCAGCGGAGCCTTGTAGTCAAGTGCTTCTCCCGTGTAGGAGATAAACACGGTGGGTATCATCAAGGTGTCGCCCATGACGAACACGGGCGATGCAGGATCCCATGCGGAATATCCCCGTGCCTCGAATGTGGAACGTATTCCTCCGGAAGGGAACGACGAAGCGTCGGGTTCCTGCTGCACCAGCTGTTTGCCAGTGAATTCTTCCACCAGACCTCCCTTACCGTCGTGCTCCACGAAGCCGTCGTGCTTCTCGGCGGTGCCTTCCGTGAGAGGTTGGAACCAATGTGTGCAATGTGTCACACCCAGTTCCATTGCCCATTTTTTCATACCTGCAGCCACTGCGTCGGCTGTGTCGAGATCCAATGTTGTGCCGTTGTCGATGACGTCACACATTTTCTTATACACCTTTGCCGGCAGGTAACGGTACATCTTCTCTTTGTTGAAGACATACTTGGCAAAAAACTCGCTCGGGCGTTCGGTGCGATTAGGTATGTCGATGGCTTTCTTTCGGAAGGCCTCGCCCACGATGCGGAAACGGATGCTACTTGACATATATGTTTTTTCTTGTTCGTTATAGTATTATTAATCGATGAAGCGTTTTGTGAGTCCTTCAAAAGCCTCAATTCGTCTGTCTCTCAGGAACGGCCACCAACGGCGCACCTGTTCGCTGCGTGTGAGGTCCACATCCACCACGACGGCAGCCTCTTCCTCCTGTGGGGCTTCGTAGAGGATTTCTCCCTGCGGACCTGCCACAAAGCTGGTGCCCCAGAACTGTATGCCGTTGGTCTGACCGGACGGGTCGGGTTCGTGGCCGCAGCGGTTCACCGCTATCACGGGCAGTCCGTTTGCTACGGCATGGCCTCTCTGTACCGTCTGCCAGGCCATGCGCTGACGTTCCTGTTCTTCGGCTGTGTCGCTGCTTTCATAACCGATGGCGGTGGGGTAGATGAGTATTTCCGCGCCGCGCAGGGCCATGAGTCTGGCTCCTTCCGGATACCACTGGTCCCAGCAAACCTGTACGCCCAGCACTCCCACGGATGTCTTGATGGGCTGGAAGCCCAAATCTCCGGGGGTGAAGTAGAATTTCTCATAATATGCGGGGTCGTCGGGTATGTGCATCTTACGGTATTTACCGGCGATACTGCCGTCGCGTTCGAACACCACAGCCGTGTTGTGATACAGTCCGGCCGCTCTGCGCTCAAAAAGCGATGTGACGAGCACGATACCGTTGCGCTTCGCCACTTCTCCGTAGAAGTCTGTCGAGGGCCCGGGGATGGGTTCTGCCAGCGCACACATGTCCACCGACTCTGTCTGACAGAAGTAGAGTGTGTTGTGCAATTCCTGCAGTACGACGAGTTGCGCGCCCTCCCGGCTCACCTTGTCGATGCGTTCTGCGAGTTTGTGTTTATTGGCTTCGCTGTCAGCGCTGCACTTTATTTGTATAATACCAACTTTCATTCTGTTGTCTTCTTTATTAACGGGAACTGCATTGTACAGCAGTGCAAACTGCCGTTCTGCGTAAGTAGTATGCGGCAGTCGATGCCCACCACCTCTCTCTCCGGGAACACTTCCTGCAGTTTCTTTCGTGCTCTTTCGTTAGCGTCCCCGTCTTCGTAGAATGGCACAAGTACAGCGCCGTTCATGATGAGGAAATTGACGTGATAGGGTGGTAGCGGCACAAGAGTGTATGGCTTGCCTTCCATCGTACGCAAAGCTTTCAGTTCTGCCAGAAGAGCCTCATCACCCTCGCCGTAGAGTATCACGTCTCCGGGTGCGAATCGCGCCAGAGTGTCGATGTGTCCGTCGGTGTCGTCGTGCTCCAGACCTCCGTTGTCCAACCACAGGACGCGCCCGGCTCCGAGAGTCTTGATGAGGATGTTTTCGATATCTTCACCGGCTTTGCGTCTGTTGGGATTTCTGTTGCACCGTGTGGTGGTGAGTATGGTGCCCCGTCCGTCCGACTCGATGCTGCCGCCTTCAAGTTCTACGTCCAGGTGGTCTTCGTATATACCGTCTATGGCCCATTGTATGTGGGCGTTGACAGCGTTGTCGAGTGCGGCCTCGAATTTACCTCCCCATGCATTGAAGCGGAAGTCCAGCAATCGTCTCTCCCCGTCGTCCTCTACGGAGATGAAGGCGTGGTCGCGTGCCCATGTGTCGTTCGTCGGACACATTATTATCTTTGCTTCGATGCCGTTCAACTGGCTTTGCACGTGTTCCGGTTCGGGAGTGACAATCCACAGTGTCTCGCGTTTTGCTATCTCGCGGGCGATGTTCACGTAGCATTTCTCCACCTCTTCCATACAGTCGCGCCAGTCAGTTCCTTCATGTGGCCATGTAAGGAGTACGGCTTCTTGTGGTTCCCATTCTGCTGGCAGTCGTCTCATGTCGCTATACATTGAATGATATGTGCGCGTGCGCCCGAAATACGGCGCAAAAGTAGTCAAAAAATTGCAAATAAAGGAAAAAAGCACCCGCTGATGCTCCACAACACTTAATTTTTTTGTACTTTTGCGGTCGAAAACAGATATATCACGTGAGTGTGAAAGTCAGGGAAGTAATCGATGCCCTTGAACATTTCGCGCCTCTGCCCCTGCAAGAGAGCTATGATAATGCTGGACTTCAGTGCGGATTGACAGAGACGGAGGTTTCAGGGGCCTTATTGTGTTTGGATGTCACGGAAGACGTGATTCGCGAGGCTGTGGATTTGGGATGCAACATGATTGTGTCTCATCATCCTCTGCTTTTCCGTGCTCTCAAGTGTGTTTCCGATGCCACGGATGTGGAGCGTTGTCTTCGTATGGCCATTCAGAACGACATTGCCATCTATGCAGCCCACACCAATCTTGACAATGCAGAGGACGGTGTGAACTACATGATAGCCGAGAAACTGGGGCTCATCGACGTTGTTCCCATGCAGGGCGGAGGGGTGCTCGGTTATCTTCCGGTGGAGGAGCAGGCGGAGTTTTTTCTGGAGCGTGTCAAGGAAACGTTCCGTTGCTCGTGTCTGATGCACAACGGGGTGCTGTCGCGTCCTGTCGGCAGCGTGGCTGTGTGCGGCGGTGCGGGTGATTTTGCCATTGATGAGGCCGTGCGCCAGGAGGCTGACGCTTTCCTCACGGGCGAGATGCACTATCATCGCTATTTCGGCTACGACGACAAGATACAGATTGCCGTCCTGGGTCACTACGAGAGCGAGCAGTACACCATCGAACTCCTGCAGCGTGTTCTTGAGGAGCGCCTGCCCGAGCTTTCACTCTATATGACGGAAATAAATACAAACCCTATAAAATACCTTATTTAGAATGGCAAGAGACAACAAGAAAAATGTCGCAGACCTGAAGGTGGAAGAGAAGTTGAAGAATCTGTATAAGCTGCAGACGCTTCTCTCGGAGATTGACAAGATACGCACCATCCGCGGTGAACTGCCCGAGGAGGTGCGCGACCTCGAAGACGAAATCGAGGGCCTCACCACCCGTATTGAGAACATCAACAACGACATCATCACGCTGAAGAAAGAGGTGAGCGAGCGCCAGGCAAACATCAAAGAGAACGAGATGAATATCGAGCGCTTCAAGACACAGATTGACAACGTTCGCAACAACCGCGAGTATGACAATCTCTCCAAGCAGATTGAGTATGCCGAACTCGACATCCAACTCAACGAGAAGAAAATCAACGAGGCCAAGGAGCGTATCAAGGCCAAGGAGGAAGAGGCTCTCCGCAACAACACCCTTGTCAACGACCGTCGTGCGGACCTTGATGCCAAGCGTGTGGAACTGGACGAGGTGACCAAGGAGACCCGCGAGGAGGAAGAGAAGTTGAAGGAGCAGGCTCAGGCCACAGAGCTCACCATTGAGACCCGTCTTCTGACGGCTTTCAAGCGCATCCGTAAGAACTGCCGCAACGGTCTCGGCGTTGTCTATGTGCAGCGTGATGCCTGCGGTGGTTGTTTTAACAAGATACCGCCCCAGCGTCAGCTCGATATACGCATGCGCAAAAAGATTATCGTGTGCGAATACTGCGGCCGCATCATGATAGATCCCGAACTGGCCGGTGTACAGGTTGTCGCCGCAACGGACGACAAGCCAAAACGCCGCCGTTCAGTGCGCAAGTCAGAAGAGTAGGGCATATCCTCCTACAGATCCTTATATTCCGGCACGCTCCGCTTTACGTGGGGCGTGCTGTTTTCGTCTATCTCCACGCTCCAGTGCTCCATACCGTTGCTGATGAACAGGCGTGGCACGCGCAGCACCATATTATATCGTATGGCCTGGTCGAGCACACGCTCCGTCAGTGGCACGTACGGTGCTTTGTATTCGATGATTATGGCGGGGCGGCCTTCCGTGTCGTAGAAGATGCTGTCGCAGCGTCTGCGCATGCCGTTCTGCTCTATTGCAATCTCGTTGCCCAGCCGTGCGGCAGGGTAGCCCAGTTCGCCCGTCATCCAGTGGCAGAACGTCTGTCGCACCCATTCCTCGGGAGTGAATTTCACCCACTTCCCTCTCAGCGCGTCCCACACTTTCATCACGCCGCGCTGTTTTGTCAGCGTGAGCTTCGCAGGGGGCATGTTGAGTGTGTGCTTCATAGCGTCTGTCCTGTGTTTGTTCGCAAAAGTATGAAAAAACCTTGAAAGAACGAAAAAAACTTCCGTCCTTTGCATCCTATGCTTTGCTCTTTTTTGTATTTTTGCAACTGATATGGCTCAGAGTCGCATCACAGGACCTGCCGTTGAGGATATCATGAAGGATGTCAGGAACGGTGTCATCGCCCCCATCTATCTGTTGGAGGGCGAGGAACCTTTTTTCATCGACCGTCTTTCCTCTTTCCTTTTCGACACTCTGGCTCCCGAGGGACAGCGCGATTTCGACGCAGAGATATTCTACGGCCTGGAGTCGGATGCCAAGCGCATTGCCGATTCGTGCCGCCAGTTTCCCGTCATGAGCGAACGCCGTGTCGTTCTGGTACGCGAGGCGCAGCAGATGCGCGGCAATCAGGATGCTCTGGAGGCCTACGCCAATAACCCTTCGCCCACCACTGTGCTCATCCTCTGTTACAAGGGCGGAGTGATGGATGCCCGCAAGTCAGCCTCCAAGGCTATAGCCAAGGCAGGCGTCATCTATGAAAGCAAGCGCATCTACGAAACGTCGATGCCGGGTTTCGTGACACGTACGGCAAAGGAAAAGGGTGCCGACATAGAAACGAAGGCCGTGGAGATGCTCGTGGAGTTTGTGGGACTCGACCTCGCCCGTATGGACAGCGAGATAAGCAAGCTCTGCAATGCCCTTCCTCAGGGTGAGCGACGCATCACTGCAGTGATGGTGGAGGAGCAAACAGGTCTTTCGCGTGAGTACAATAATTACGAACTGGTGTCCGCGCTTGCGCGTAGAAACAAGGCTCAGGCGCTGAAAATTGTAAAATATTTTAACAGCAATCCCCGTTCTTTTGCCATTTCGCCCACGCTTTCCATCCTCTACGGCTTCTATTCGGATCTGATGCTCACGTTCTATTCTCCCGACAAGACGGAGAAGGGTGTGGCCGGGTGGCTCGGTCAGCCGGACTGGAAGGTGCGTAAGGATATTGTGCCGGGCATGAAATCGTATCCTGCAAAAAAGGTGTTGCGGATTTTGCACGAGATACGCCAAACGGACGGTAAGTCGAAGGGGGTTGAGGGCTGCAGAATGGCTCCCGGAGACCTTCTTCTGGAGCTCGTTTTGTTCATTCTGCAATAGTTTTTATTCTATTTTGACTTTTTTTTCTGACACAATTTTTGTGGCCTAACCCCTAAGAACAGAGGGCTTTTTGCCGTTTTCCTCCTTTGTGAGAATTGCGTGGACGGGAGAGTTTTGTCAGTGATACGAGCCCAAATAGAGCACGAAAATTTGAGATTTTTGCATTTACAAATCTAAATGGGCAATTTACATTCACAAACACAAAAGAGGATAAAAGTAGTCGCAAAATTAAATATTTGAATTTTTAAACCAGGATATGGGAGCGACGGGTGCAGATGTAAATGTTAAATCGCATTTTGATAGCCTGTTTTTATACTGCATAAATAGCACGCCTTTATCGCGATACCTTACTTACACTAAATCAACGAGATAATATATTTCACTTGAGCCAAAGAACTCTTAATAATGTGTTAATTCGGGCGAATAATCTTTCAAAATGCCCAAAAAGGTCTGTTTTTGCTCGTTTTGGAACACATAACTGTCGCTCTATATTATTTTTATATACATTTAAATAAACATTCAACTTGAAGTGCAGTTGTTAAAATACAGATATGTAAACACTGCGAACGGTATCGTGAACATTACAGATGTGAATTTAATAGCGTGAATAAAATTTATTATTGCCGAATTTAAATTTTCGTTCCCGAATTGTTGCTTGTTTGCATTATTTTTCGTACCTTTGCCCTCGAAAATTTACTCGTCGCCTCTTTCGGGGTGTATCGTTTTTTTGATTATGAAAGACCGCATCAGACTCATCATGGAGCAGCAGGGTTGCACTCAGGTGGACTTTGCTCACAGGATAGGTATCGCTCCCGCCACCCTCTCCGGTATCTTCAACGGGCGTACCCAACCCACCTTGGCCACCGCGAGTGCCATTCATGAGTGTTTCCCGGAGATCAGTCTCAATTGGCTCATGTTCGGCGAAGGTGAGATGAAGGTGAGCTCAACCTCTGATAATGCGCTCGCGCGTTCAGGAGCGCGCACACAAGACGGTGACGATGCGGGGAATCTGGGCGACCTCTTCAGTCAGATGCCGGCGCAGCCTTCCGGCGCTTTCTCGCAGAACTCCAGAAATAAGTTGCACGGTCAGTCGCAGGAACTAGCAAAAAATATTGACAAAAAGGAGCGTAGGATTTCAGAGATTCGGGTATTCTTCGACGACGGTACCTACGAGATATACCAGACTTTTAAATCTTAGGGTTTAAAACTTCGCGTTTTCATTTAAGATGTCCTCTTACCCTCTCTGCCAATATATATGCGAGATAAGAGTACGAAAAAAGGGCTTTTTTTTGCTGTAAAATGAAAAAAAATCACTACCTTTGCAGCCGGTAAATGTTAATTTTGATTAAATGAAAATGAAAAAGATGCTTCTACTGCTCGCGGTCGTGCTGACGTGCGTTGCCGTGAGTGCCAATCCCGACAGTACTCAGGTCAGGAGAAAACGTGTGGGTGTCGTGCTCAGCGGCGGCGGTGCAAAAGGTATGGCGCACATCGGTGTGCTCAAGGTGCTGGAGAAGGCCGGCATTCCTGTGGACATCATCACCGGTACGTCGATGGGCAGTATCATCGGTGGCCTCTACGCCATCGGATACAATGCCGAGGCACTCGATTCGCTGGTGCTCCGGCAGAACTGGAGCTATGTCATCACTGACAAGGAAAACCTGCGCAACCAGAGCCTCGACGACCGCAGCAAGAGCAACACCTACTTCTTCTCGACGGGTTTTGCTTTCGGCAAGCGCGACAAGAACGCCGGCGGACTGGTGAAGGGTAAGAACCTGGCCGAGCTGTTCCAGCGCGTCTGCATGGGCTACAACGATTCCCTCGACTTCAGCAAAGACCTCTGCATCCCCTTTGCCTGCGTGGCCACCAATATTGTGGACAACACCGAGGTGGACTTCCACAGCGGACGTCTATGGCAGTGTATGCGCGCCTCAATGGCCATTCCCGCCGTGTTCTCGCCCGTGAGGATGGGCGACATGGTTTTGGTGGACGGCGGCCTGAAGAACAACTACCCCGCCGACTTGGCCCGCGAGATGGGTGCTGAGGTCATCATCGGTGTCACCGTGCAGGGCGATGCCAAGACCGCCGAAGACCTGAGCGGTACGCTGAGCGTCATCGGACAGATTGTCGATGTGAACTGTAAGAACAAGGTGGAGGACAACCTCGCCATCACCGACCTTCACATGAAGGTGGACGTGAGGGGCTACAGCACGGGCAGTTTCACCACGGAAGCCATCGATTCGCTCATCCGGCGCGGTGAACGGACCGGCAACGAAAACTGGGACGCCATCATCGCCCTGAAGAAAAAGATAGGCATCGACGACAGTTTCCGCCCCGTCATCCACCAGCCGCTGCGCCCCAAGGTGCTCACGGAGAAGCAATATGTCAAGAGCTACGACTTCGGCAATCTCACGAAGTACGACGAGCGTTTCCTGCGCCGCAAATTCAATCTGGGCAAGAACGACAGCATAGATGCCACCACCGTGCAGCTCATCACGACGTGTCTGCGTATGGACCTTTTCTACCAGAGTGCCGAGTGTGACGTGATTCCCGAGAGCGACGGCGTGCGCGTGCAGCTCTCTGTGGGCAACCGCAAGTCGATGATGCTGCACATCGGTGCCCGCTACGACCAGGAGGAGCACGCTGCCCTGCAGTTGGGCGCCACCGTGCCTCTGAGAACCTCCGTCCCCGTGAATACCGAGCTCACTGTGCGTCTGGGCAAGCGCATCTTCGCCAGGGGAGATTTCACGGTGCATCCCGCCTTCTTCACGAGGCCCAAACTCAGTTACACCTTCCGCCACTACGACGTGGATGTCTTTAAGGAAGGCGATCTCGACTACGACGTGCGCTACAACCAGTCGCAGGCCGAATTCACGCCCTTCAACTTCGACCTGCGCAATTTCAACGTGCAGCTGGGACTGCGCTGGGACTATGTGCACTATCTCGACAAGCTCGGTTCGGACCATGCTGTGCGTGTGACGCTACCCAACCAGCATTTCGTCAGCTACCGCGCCCGTGTGAACTACAACAGCGAAGACCATTGGTATTTCCCCACGCAGGGTGCGCGCTTCAAGGCAGAATACGCCTATGTCACCAACGACTTCACTCAACTCGACGTGCTCGACGATGCCGGCAACAAGCTGGGGAAGGCCTCAGGTATGCATGAGGTGAGCGCAGGCTGGCGCATGTCGTTCACCATCGGCAAGCGTTTCACGCTGCAGCCCATGTTCTACGGCCGTCTGCTCTTCGGCGACGAGGTGCCCACCATCTTCGGCAACACCGTCGGAGGCAGCTGGTTCGGTCACTACACCGAGCAGCAGATGCCGTTTGCCGGCATCGGCAACATGGAGTTCGTCCGGCAGCATTTCATAGCCGCACAGTTGCAGGCCCAGGAGCGCATTGGCAAGAACCACTACATACTGCTGCGCGCAGGTGTCGGTGCCCAGTCGGAAAAACTGGGGCAGATTTTCGACAATAAGGCCCTCGTCGGAGGTCAGATAGCCTACTACTACAACACCATCTTCGGTCCCGTCGGTGCAGCCTTCGGCTATAGCAATCACACCAAGAAGGTGGACTTTTTCCTCAACCTCGGACATACATTCTAAATGGAAGTAATACAGAGTTTCACTATCGACCACACCCGTTTGAAGCCGGGTATTTACGTATCGCGCGAGGACAGGGGATTCACCACCTTCGACCTTCGCATCACCGCCCCCAATGCCGAGCCCGCCGTGGCTCCCGCTGCCATGCACAGCCTCGAACACCTGATGGCCACATGGTTTCGCAACAGCGAGGCTAAGGACGATGTTGTCTATGTGGGTCCCATGGGATGCCTCACGGGTATGTATATCATCATGACGGGCAGCTACACCGTCCAGGACATGCGTCGCCTCACCATAGAGTGTCTGCGCTGGATTCTCACCCAGACGGAGGTGCCGGCCACTACGCCGGAGACCTGCGGCAACTGCCTGCTTCACGACCTGCCCATGTGCCATTGGGAGAGCCGTCGCTATCTCCACCGTCTGGAGCACGAATTCCACAGCGAGTACACCAAGCTCCGCGTCACCCTCGACGACGGCCGCGTGTTTGCCGACGCCTGACACTTTGCACCTGTGAGACGCCTGACACTCCTTCTTTCGGCCATCGTCCTTGCCCTCCTCTGCGGCGTGGGTGTACTTTGGCGCGGCGGTTTTTCTGTGGCCGCTCCCGATGCCGGGTATATCCCGCAGGCACCCGACTATCGCGACTCCGTGATGTGGATTGTTGCCGACGGTGACACTGCGGGCACCGGAGCCGACATCTTCTATGTTGTGTCCACGTGGGAGGAGGACTGGACCACCCCCGACGGTACCCTCTGCCACTATGCCGACGTGTGGAACCCCGTGCATCGCGAGCGTATGTCCAGGGAGATGCTGCGCGTTGCGGCCTATATGGCTCCCGGCAACCGTTTCTGCGCGCCCTTCTACCGCCACACCACCATGGAGACGTGGCTGACGCAGAACGAGGACACCATTGCCAGCCGCACCCGCCTGCCCATGAGTGATGTGTGCGCTGCTTTCGACCTCTTCCAGAGCTGTCGCGACCAGAGCCGTCCGCTTGTCATTGCAGGTTTCAGTCAGGGCGGCAAAGCTGTTGTGGAACTGCTCAAGCATATCGGCGAGGACACCTATGCACAATTGGCTGCCGCCTATGTGATGGGTTATAAGGTGACGCCCGGGGACACGGCAGTGTGCCATCACATCCGTCCTGCCCGTGGTGCTGACGATACGGGTGTCACTGTCTGCTACAATACGGTGAAGGATGTGAAGTACGTGCAGCCTGTCATTGCCTCTTCGTGCATTGCCATCAATCCCGTGAATTGGTGCACCGACGCCACTCCTGCCACGCTTCACGACACCATCACCGTCACTCTCTCTCCCGAGTATCATGTGCTTGTGGTGAGCGGCTACAGCGGTTCGGAGTACAGGCCTTACAGGAATTTCCTCAATGTGGGCGACATCCACAGCTGCGAGCCCTGGCTCTATAGCGAATGTCTGCAGCGCAATATCGCTCTCCGCACTTCCTCCTGGCGCCGCAGCCGCTAAAATTTCCGTGTCACATTTGTCACGAATGTCACGAAATTAAAGTTTAGAATTCTGTCAGTTTTCTTTCACCCAGATTTTTCGCTTCATTAAGGGATTTGTGGATGAACCCTAGAGGCAGCCTTATCTCTGCCTTGACTCAGCAAAGGTACGACAACGGAAAAATGAAATGCGCAAACTTTCTCATAATTCTCTGATGTTCTATGAGAAAGAAAAATTTTAAAGTGTCTCGGGAATGCCTCATCGCACGAAAAATGCGCCTACATGTATGCGTGCGCATGTTAAATTTTTTTTCGTGACAAATGTGACAAATCTGACACGGAAATTGTGCGGCCTCGCCTAAATGATAAACGACAAATGATAAATGATGGCTGGTGTGTGAAGCATGCTTCTCTGCATCAAAGATACGAAGTAAAGTTGAAGGTTTAAAGTTGAGTGCTTGGCGTTTTATGGAAAAGACAGTCTTTTAATTGTTTTGGAAGAGGACAGACTGCGCCTGTTTGGAGAAAATGCCGTACCTTTGCAACGATGACTCTCTCCTTTCATCCTCTGACGCTGGACGACCGCGAAACGATGCAGGCCGTGACGCTCCACTCGGGACGGCGCAACTGCAATTACAACTTTGCCAATCTGGCGGGGTGGAAGTTCCGCTACGACACCGAAGTGTGCGTGACGGAAAACACCGTGGTGCTGTGCTACTCCTTTGGCGGACGGCGGGCGTATATGGCATGCACCTCAGAAGCCTTGTCGCCCGAACTGATAGAGGCTCTGTCGGAGGACGGCAACGGAGACGTGACGCTGTTCGGACTGGAGGATGCCCAGGCGGCACAGTTGTCCGGGCTCAGCGCCCGATACACCATCTCCGTTGAGCCGCTTCGCAACCAATACGACTACATCTACCAGCGCAAAGGCTTGATGGAACTTCGCGGCAGACATCTGGCCGGCAAGCGCAATCACATCCGTCGCTTCCGTGCGGAGCATCCCGATTTTGAATATCGTCCTCTGAGGCCGGAACTCTTCGACGACTGTCGGCGGCTTACGGAAATATGGGTGGGAGAGAAGGATGCCAGCGACACGATAGACGCAGAAAAACAGGTGATGGAGACCATATTCTCGCATTGGGACGAGCTCGGCATGACAGGCGGCAGTATCTTCGCGGACGGGCGTATGGTGGCATTCACCTATGGTGCCGCCGTGACGGACGACACCATGGATGTCTGTGTGGAGAAAGCCGATCGCCGGGTGGAGGGTGCTTTTGCCATCATCAACCAGCAGTTCGCCGAACATCTGCCAGAGCAATATGTCTATGTCAACCGGGAAGAAGACATGGGCATCGCGGGACTTCGGCTGGCGAAACTGTCGTATCAACCTGAAATACTGTTGACCTTCAATGCCGTACACATTACAGAGAATGACAGAAGATGACGCACCGCTGACCGTCGACTGGATGGTGAGACAGTATGGGTTTGACCGTGCGGAGGTGGCCTCGTGGGTGCGCGACCTGCACTTCAACTGGCCGTTGAGCGTCAAGGCGCTGGACGAGGCAGGCAATGTGATAGGGTTGCTCAACATGAGCGACTACCGCATCGAGGAGGAGACGCCGCAGATACAGAAAGACAGGGCGTCCCTGCTTAGACATCTCAACGCACGGAGATATATCGCCGTGTTTTCGTTTATCGTTGCCGAACAATATCGCGGCACCCGCCTGAACAGCGACATGCTGATGTCACTTATGCCGGAGTTGAAAGAACGGTACGACTTCATCTTCATACCGGTGATGCACCGCCTCAAAACCCATCAGTACTGGCAACGGTGGGGCGCAACGGAGTTCTACCGCGATGCGGAGGGCGTGTACTACAAATGGGAGTTGCAGTCAGTCGACAAGTAGTCGGCAGACAAATGTGACACGAAAAATCCGTGTCCCCGGAAAAAACAAGCAGAGCTGCGACCGATGCCGCAGCTCTGCTATCTGTTTGGAAGAATGGGGGAGGATTACTCGCCGCCCTTCTTCATCTTAGCCTTCAACTCAGCCAGAGCGTCGATGTCACCGAGAGTGGTGGCAGCTGCCTGGTTCTGAATAACAGGAGTCTCGTCCTTCTTGCTGCTCTTCTTGGCAGCAGAAGCAGCCTTCTTCTCAGCACGGGCTACATCCTCGAAGATGCGGCTGTGAGAAACAATGATGCGGCGGCTCTCCTTGTTGAACTCGATAACCTTGAACTGGAGCTTCTCACCGGCCTTGGCCTGAGTGCCGTCCTCCTTCTGCAGGTGCTTGGGAGTGGCAAAGCCCTCTACGCCGTACTCGAGCTGCACGACAGCGCCCTTGTCCATCATCTCGGTGATGGTGCCCTCGTGGATGCTGTCAACGGTGAACACCGTCTCGAAGACATCCCAGGGATTCTCCTCGAGCTGCTTGTGGCCGAGAGAGAGACGACGGTTGGTCTTGTCGATTTCCAGCACGCAAACCTCGAGCTCTGCACCCACCTTGGTGAACTCGCTGGGGTGCTTAATCTTCTTGGTCCAGGAGAGGTCGCTGATGTGGATGAGACCGTCAACACCCTCCTCGAGCTCAACGAATACACCGAAGTTGGTGAAGTTGCGCACCTTGGCGGTGTGCTTGCTGCCAACGGGATACTTCGTCTCGATGGTCTCCCAGGGATCTTCCTTGAGCTGCTTGAGACCGAGGCTCATCTTGCGCTCGTCGCGGTCGAGAGTGAGGATGACAGCCTCTACCTCGTCGCCGACCTTCATGAAGTCGTTGGCTGAGTGGAGGTGCTGGCTCCATGACATCTCGCTCACGTGGATGAGACCCTCTACGCCGGGAGCAACCTCAACGAATGCTCCGTAGTCGGCCATAACGACAACCTTACCCTTGATCTTGTCGCCAACCTTGAGGTTGGGATCGAGAGCCTCCCAAGGATGGGGAGTGAGCTGCTTGAGACCCAGGGCAATGCGCTTCTTCTCCTCGTCGAAGTCGATGATAACGACATTGATCTTCTGGTCGAGCTCTACCACCTCGTGGGGATCGCTCACGCGGCCCCAAGAGAGGTCGGTGATGTGGATGAGACCGTCAACGCCGCCGAGGTCGATGAACACACCGTAGTTGGTGATGTTCTTAACGACACCCTCAAGCACCTGACCCTTCTCCAGCTTGCCGATAATCTCCATACGCTGCTTCTCCAGCTCGGCCTCGATGAGAGCCTTGTGGCTGACAACAACGTTGCGGTATTCCTGATTGATCTTGACAATCTTGAACTCCATGGTCTTGCCCACGAAGATATCGTAGTCGCGGATAGGCTTCACGTCAATCTGACTGCCGGGCAGGAAGGCCTCGATGCCGAAGACATCGACAATCATGCCGCCCTTCGTGCGACACTTGATGTAGCCCTGGATAATCTCCTCAGACTCAAGAGCCTGATTAACGCGATCCCAGCTGCGGCTGGCGCGTGCCTTGCGGTGAGAGAGCAGCAGCTGGCCCTTCTTGTCCTCCTGATTCTCAATGTAGACCTCTACCTTGTCGCCTACCTTGAGGTCGGGATTGTAGCGGAACTCGCTCATGGGGATGATACCATCGCTCTTGTAGCCGATGTTGACCACCACCTCGCGCTTGTTCATGGCGATGACGGTGCCGTCCACTACGTCGTGCTCACCGACGTTGTTCATAGATTTGTTGTAAGCTTCGTCCTGAGTCTCACGGCTCTGTTCTGAAGCGACGCTCCCGTTCTCGTATGCTTCCCAATCGAAGTCTGCAACGGGGGCAATGTTTTTGTAATCTGCCATAATTGGTACAGATAGTTTTTGTTAAAGGGTTAATAATTAAAATTAAAATCTCATGCGTGTTAAGACAAACACGGGCGCAAAAGTACAACAAATTCCCCGGGCAGCCAAATTTTATGCATATAAAAATGAAGAAAAACAACCTTTTTTGCCCCGGGATACGTCTTGTGAGCAAAAAAATGTGTAACTTTACGCAAAAATAAACACGAAATGCGATGAAAAAGAACATGCTGCGCACGCTTGCCGTGACACTTGCGCTGGCCCTTCCGTGCGGGGCGGCGGCGGACGACTACGAGACGCTCTCAGCGGAGAAGACGGACAATCCCATGCTGTGGGCCGACGTGCCCGACCCGGACGTGGTGAGGGTGGGAGACACCTTCTACATGGTGTCCACCACGATGCATCTGATGCCGGGAGCACCGATCATGGCCTCCAAAGACCTGAAGAACTGGGAAACGGTGGGATATCTCTTCGACCGGCTCACCGACTCGCCGAAATACGACCTGCTGCAGGGCACCGTCTACGGACGCGGACAATGGGCCACATCGCTGAAATACCACAACGGCAGATTCTACGCCCTGATGGCACCCAACGAGGCAGGACCGATGGGGCGCACCTATATCTTCACGGCAGAGAAGGCGGAAGGGCCCTGGACGCTGGTGTCGCGTATGCGTCACTTCCACGACTGCTCGCTCTTCTTCGACGACGACGGCCGCGTGTATGTGTTCTATGGTACGGGAGAGATGATGGAACTCAAGCCCGACCTCTCGGATGTCATTGAGGGTACGCACCGCAGGATATTCCGCCGCGAAGCGGACGAAACAGGCATCCTGGAGGGTTCGCGCATGATAAAGCACGGCGGGCGCTACTATCTGCTGATGATATCGCACGTGTATGCTCCCGGGCGTCACCGCAGGGAGGTGTGCTACAGGGCAACAGACATACAGGGGCCGTATGAGAAGCAGGTGATACTGGAAAGTCCCTTCGGAGGATTCTCCTACGAGGCGCAGGGCACCATCGTGGACAGTCCGGACGGCGACTGGTACGGCATCATATTCCAGGACCGCGGAGGAGTGGGGCGTGTGCCGACCGTGATGCCCTGCCGGTGGATAAACGGATGGCCCATGCTGGGCGACGAGGACGGCAAAGTGCCCGCGCAGGTGCGCCCCGTGGTGGCAGGACAGCCGAAGACAGGCATCGTGAAGCCGGACGACTTCTCCTCAGACAAACTGGGACTGCACTGGCAGTGGAACCATAATCCCGTGAATGAAGCGTGGTCGCTGACGGAGCGCGAGGGGTGGCTGCGACTGAAGACGTCGCGCGTGGTGGACAACCTCTACCTGGCACCCAACACACTGACGCAGCGCATGGAAGGTCCGGGATGCAGCGGGGTGGCCGTGATGGATCTGGCTAAGATGCGCGACGGCGATGTGGCCGGACTGGTGGCATTCAACAGCACGACCGGAGGCCTCGTCGTCAGGAAGACGGGAAAGAAGCTCACTCTGGAAGCCAGCGAACAGAGCGTGACGCTGTCTCCGGACAACAAGGAAGTGAAGCAGGTGACGGAAAAGGCCGTGGAGAGCGTGGCACTCGCGCAGACAAAGGTGTGGCTGCGCATCGATGCCGATTTCCGTCCCGTGGAGGGCGGAGGGTATGCCGGAAAGGATACTGCAAGATTCTATTACAGTCTGGACGGCGAGACGTGGACAAAGATAGGAGAGGACTACAAACTGCTCTTCGACTGGCAGCGTTTCTTCATGGGGGCGAAGTTCGGCCTGTTCTGCTACGCCACAAAAAAGAAAGGCGGCTACGTGGATGTAGACGCCTTCCTGTATTCCCGCGAGCAGTAGTGTCAGCGGAGCACGACTTTGGCTTTCTTGCCCTCCCGGACGATGTAGATGCCCGGACGGACGGCCTTTGCACGGCGTCCCGAGAGGTCGTAGGTTTCGCTTGCAGATGTCTCGTTGCCAACGGATTCCAGTGCTGACACGTCGGCATACTGCTCCGTGTCGTTGATGGTGAAATTGCGGGTGCCGGCCCTGAGGTTCACACTGCCGTCGGCCTTCACGGCCTTGTTGCTGTAGATGCCCACAGTGATGCTGCCGCCCTCGTGATAGAAGTTGCCGCTGTCCTCATCCTCGTGGTCGGCTGTCTCGCCCGTGGAGGTGTCGCCGTCGAGTTCCACCTGTATGGCGTCGTCTCCGGCACTTTCAATATTCAGGGTGCCGCTCTCCATGTAGAAATAGTTCCTGCAATGTATGCCGTCCTTCTCGGCTCCCTTGATATTGAGCTCGAGATTCTTCACCTCGACGTATTCCTTGCTGTAGATGGCGTGACGGGTGTTGCCCGTGATATTGAGTACGCCCTTGCCCTTGAACTTTGTGTGTCCCTTGCAGTGGAAGCAGCCGTTGTAGTTCTCGTCGGGACCGTCGGAGAGGGTGTTCACATTGTTCTTCTTGGCACTGACGGCGATACGCTTGCCGTTCTGTATGTTGACGGCAGGTCCGGAGGGGTTGGTGAGCGTCACACCGCTGAGTTCGACGGTGCATTTGTAGGAGCCCTCAAGATAGAACTCCCCGTCGGACGACGTGCCTGAGAGCGAATAGAATATCTCACCGTCGGGATTGTCTGTGGTGGCATCGATTCCGGCGAAGTCTTCACTTTGGACGATTCTCACGTGGGACGACGTGCCGCTTTCCACGGTGACATACTGGCTGATGTTGGCCGCTATGCTCACGATGGCGGACGGACCGTTGTAGAACACCTCTACGGTGTTGTCCTCGACAGCCATGGCGGCAGAGGAAAAGACAAGGGAGAGGAGCGTGAGAAGGAGAGTGTGTAAGTGTTGTTTCATTGTAGGTGTTTTTGGTTTTTTATGCGTGCAAAGGTACACTATTTTCATTTACGGAGTACGGTTATATGACATTTTTTTTCCGTAAAAGTTTAATAATAACAAAAAAAAAAGACCGCTGTAACTGGAGTACAGCGGTCCCGGTAATCTATATATAAATAGGATTAAGGCTTCTTTTGGGTGATAGTCATCACAATGGGAGCGGCCTTGCCGTTGACATCGGAAATGGTGACTGTGGCCTCGCGGGTGCCTTCGGTCGTGTTCTGTGTAACGTTCAGCGTGAAACCGTCCACAGACTCTACACAGCCGATCCACTCTGCAGAGGAATTGGCGATAATCTGCTTCGCGTTGGTCTTGATCTTCACGTTGTAGGACTTCCTGGCAGCATCAGCGCTGTACTTTTCCTTGTCCTTGGGGAGGGAAGTGGCGGTGAGCTCCAGGATGGGGTTGCCGTCCTGCTTGATTGTCATCAGGGCGAGAGATTCACCGTTGGCGGCATTCGTCAGCATGATAGTGCCTTCGCGCTCGTCGTAACTGTCGTTGACCATGATGTCGTAGTAGATGGTCTTATCGACGATGCTGTTGGATTCCTGTCCCTTGGTGGCAACGGGAAGTATCTCGTGAGGCTTGATCCAACTGTTGTCGGAAATGAATTCCACGTAGTCGATATTCTGTCTGATATTGAAGGATACGGCAGTGGGCTCGTTGCCGGCCACTTCACGTATGGTGCCGTCGGTCACTTCGAAGGTCTGCTTTTCCTTCTGGACGATGCTGAGCGTCTGGCTTACATCGGAATTGACGTCCTTGATGATGACAACGGCGCTGCGCTCGTATTCGGTGGTGTTCTCAGCGGCGCTGAACAGCAGGACGGGGAATGCCGTGCCGGCTCCCTTGAACTCTACGAAATCGAGCCAGTCGTCGCCGGTCTCTATATCAACGTCCAGTGCCACGTTTGCGGCAATGTTCACATTGAGCACACCGCCTGTTCCGGGCACATTGTATGTGTCCTGGCTCAGCTTGACCACGACGGTACCCTCCTGGGTGATGGTGAATGTCAACTGCTTGTCACCGCTCGTAACGAGGATGTGACCTACGCGGTCGTCGCAGGTGAGGTTGGCATCCAGAATGAAGGCAATATTATTTTCAGCGGCCTCGTAGGATGTCTTGGTGAGATGAATCCACTCGACATCGGTGACTACGTTCCAATTGGCTGTGGCGGTGACAAGCACGCTCTCCACGGCGCGGTCGCTGCTGTAAGTAACTTCTGTCTTGTCGCTCGAGAGCTGGCTTGCGACGCTGTCATCATCGGAACAAGATACCATGAAAGCGCTCATTAGTACCGCAATGACGGATAAGAAAAGATGTTTCATTAGTCTATTGAGATTTAAAATTAGTTTTTTTTTTTGCGTTTTTGTCCACACTTTAAAGTAGTGAGTCCGATACCTCACATCAATGACGATGCAAAAATACATTTTTTTCTCTAAACGACAAGAAAATGTGGAAAAACTTTTGAGGAATTGTAAAAAAAACGTAATTTTGTGGCGCGAATAATAAATTTACAGCATCTTTAATATGGGAAGAATTAAGAATATCGGTGTGTTGACAAGCGGTGGAGACGCACCGGGAATGAATGCAGCCATACGTGCGGTGACAAGAGCTGGCATTGCAGCCGGTTACGGAGTGTATGGTATTTACCGCGGATATGAGGGTCTCATCAGCGGTGATATTAAGGAACTGCACACGGAAGACGTGTCGGGCATCATCGGACGGGGCGGCACAATCCTGCGTACGGCACGCTCCGAGGAATTCCGCACGGAAGAGGGCAGGGCCAAGGCCTACGAGAATATGAAGAAAGCTGGTATAGACGCCCTCATCGTAATCGGCGGCAACGGAAGCCTGAGCGGTGCGAAGCAGTTCGCAGCGGAATACGACGTGCCGTGCATCGGTCTTCCCGGTACGATTGACAACGACCTGAACGGTACGGATCTCACCATCGGATACGATACAACGCTGAACACTATCATGGAATGTGTGGACAAGATACGTGACACAGCCAATTCCCACGAACGCATCTTCTTTGTGGAGGTGATGGGCAGGGATGCCGGTTTCCTGGCACAGAACAGTGCCATTGCGGCTGGTGCTGAGGCGGCCATCATCCCGGAGGACTCAACGGGTGCCGACCAGTTGGAGACATTCATAGGACGGGGCATCAGAAAATCGAAGAAGTCGTGCATCGTGATAGTGTCGGAGAGCCCGAAATGCGGTGCAATGTACTATGCCGAGAAGGTGAAGAAGGAGCATCCGGAATTTGACGTGAGAGTGTCGATTCTCGGTCACTTGCAGCGTGGCGGTTCACCGGTGGCAGGCGACAGAATCCTGGCTTCGGTGCTCGGTGTAGGGGCCGTCAAGGCTTTGCAGGACGGACTGCGCAACGTGATGATGGGCATACACAACAGTTCGATTGTGCACGTGCCTTTCAATGCGGCGATAAAGAGCGACAAACCGGTGTCGGAAGCTTCTATCGAGGCCCTGCAAATTCTTTCGACTTAGGCAGGGCGTAGCATTGCTCGCGGAGCCAGAGAGTCCATTCCTTTGCTGTGCGCGAACCGTCGAAAGCGGTGTAGGGAATGGGTTTTCCGATGAAGATGTTGTAGTGCTTGCCGCGGGAAGTCTTCACCATCTGACGGGGAAGCAGCAGGAGACCGATGTTGAACTTGATGCCCAGTTTGCGGCGGAGCAGTTCCACAATATAAAAGGTGCGGCTGTTGCGTCCGTCGAAATACATGGGCACGATGTCTCGCTTGGCGGCAATGGCCTGCGTGATGACACTTTTCTTCCATTCCGTATCCTGAACACGTCCGTCGATATAGCGGGAACACAGACCTGCGGGGAAGGTCATCAGTTGGATGTCAGGGGAGAGATATGCCTGGGAGATAGCTTCCATGTCTTCACGCTTCTGACGTCCCAGCGTGTTGACGGGAAGAAAGACCGGGCGCAGATTCTCGATATGCATCAGCATGTCGTTGACAATGACCTTGATATTCCTGAATTTCTTTCCGAGGATACTGATATAGCAGATGCCGTCGAAGGCTCCGAGGGGATGGTTTGACACGAAGAGATAGCGCCCGTCGGGATTGATGTCGTCGAGACCGTGCACATCGAATGTGACATCGAGCACCTTTGTCATCCCCTGCGCAAACTCTACGCCTTCGCACTGGCGTATGGGAGGCAGTACGAATTCATTCATGTCCTTCTGGCAAATAAGCCATTTCAGGAAGCTGATTGCCAGGCGGGGAATCTTCTTGTAGTGGTTGGGAAGCTTGGTCTGGAGCAGTTTGTCTACGTCAATAGTCATCTTTTTTCCTAATTTTAAGCGCAAAGATATAACTTTTTTCGGGAAAACTCTGCATAATTCGCAAAAAAGTGATACCTTTGCGCCGCAAAAGAATCATCAGGGGTGCGAATCCGTTGGATTTTGCTGAGAATATACCCTTCCTGATCTGATCCGGACAATACCGGCGCAAGAGAGTATGAACTTTTAATGCAAAGCAGCATGAAGAAATTTTTTGTAGCTGTGGCCGTGACGGCTGTAGCAAGTGGCGCTTGGGCGCAGAAATCAATCAGTGTGGACAGCCTCGATTACGAGGAAATGGATGAGGTGCAGGTGATAGCTACCCGCGCCACGAAGACAACACCTGTGGCCTTCACGAATATGGCCAAGGAGGAAATCCGGAAGGTGAATCTGGGAAAAGACCTGCCGGAGATTCTCTCCGTGACTCCGTCGGTGGTGACCACCAGCGATGCCGGAGCCGGGATAGGCTACACGACGATGAGAGTGAGAGGTACGGACGGCAGCCGTATCAATGTGACGGCAAACGGAATACCCATCAATGACGCCGAGAGCCACAATGTGTTCTGGGTGAATATGCCGGACCTGGCATCAAGTCTGAAGAGCATACAGATACAGAGAGGAGTGGGTACGTCCACCAACGGTGCAGGAGCATTCGGTGCGACGGTGAATATGGTGACGACGGATTTCAATGTGAAACCATACGCGGAACTGGCCGGTTCGTATGGTTCGTTCAATACCAACAAACAAACTTTGAAACTGGGTACCGGTCTTATAAACGACCACTGGACATTTGACGTGCGGCTCAGTCATATCGGTACGGACGGCTATCTGGACCGTGCTTTCGTACAGTTGCTCAGTTACTATGCACAGGTGGGATACTACAGTGGCGGAACAAGTGTCAAACTGCTCACTTTCGGAGGAAAGGAACGTACGTATCATGCCTGGAACTATCCCTCGAAAGAAGAAACGGCTCTCTACGGACGCCGATATAATTCATGCGGATATATGTTCACGGACGGCATGGGACGTATGCATTTCTATGACGACCAGACGGACAACTACTTCCAGCATCACTATCAACTGCTCTTCTCACATCAGTTCAACAGCAACTGGTATGTGAATGCCGCTGCCCATTTCACGAAAGGTGACGGATACTATCAGGAGTATATCCTTGGCGCGGACCTCGCAACATACAAACTGCCGGCGGGTGTGTCGGATCTGACCCGCAAGAAGGAGATGGACAACGGTTTCGGCGGCGGTGTGTTTGACGTGACGTACAAGAACGACCGTTTGCAGGCCACCTTCGGAGGCGGTGTGAACAAATATACGGGATGGAACTACGGACATGTGCTTTCCGTGCAGAATACCCAGAATCAGTTTGTGAACGCAAATCATGAATTCTATCGCTACAGAGGTGAGAAGTGGGATGGTAATCTATATGCAAAAGCTGATTACAATTTCTGCAAAGGTCTGAACGGATATGTGGATCTGCAGTGGCGGCATATTGACTACAGATTGCGCGGGGAAAATGAAAGATGGGATTATGAACTCGCTGTACCACAGAATCTTAATATTACTCGCATCTATGACTTCTTTAACCCGAAGGTGGGCTTGAATTATCAGTTCAGGAAAAACCACAGAGCATACGTTTCGTGGAGTGTGGCACACAAGGAACCCACTCGCAACAACTTCATTATGGACCTCAGGGTGAAACCCCGTAGCGAGCGTCTGTTTGACTATGAGGCTGGTTACGAGTTCGCAAACGAATGGCTGCATGCCGGTGCTAATTTCTACTATATGGATTATAAGGACCAGCTGGTGTTGACAGGAAAACTCAATGAGATAGGAGAACCTCTCTCGGAGAATGTTCCCGACAGCTACCGTATGGGTGTGGAACTGAGTTTCGGTCTGAAGACAAAGGTGGGATTCTCGTGGGATGTTTCTGCAACTCTTTCGCGCAACCGTGTGAAGAATTTCGTGGAGACACTTGCTGTAAACGATTACGATGCGGATTGGAACTACATAGGGTCCAGGAATGCGGAACCGGTGAATCACGGTGACACACACTTGGCATTTTCTCCGGATTACACATTTGTGAACGTGTTCCGGTATGCTGTCAGGGGATTCGAAGTGTCAACACAGACCAACTTTGTGTCCAAGCAGTATATGAGCAATGCGAATCAGGAAGACTGTACGCTGGACGCCTATTGTACCACAAATCTGGCTCTGAGCTACAGCTGGAAGAATCTGCGGCACTTCAAGGGTATTACGGTAGGGTGTACCGTATATAATATATTCAACGCGGAATACGACAATAACGGTTGGGCCTCTTCGGAGCGTGCATACGTGAACGGTGTGGATCAGGGACGCGTGAACTATTCCGGATATGCTGCACAGGCAGGAACAAATGTACTGGGACACGTCAACCTGCAATTCTAAATGGATATAGACAGAGTCATAGAGATCTCCGGTACTCTGGTAGGGCTTTTATACCTTTACTGGGAGTATAAGGCAAGCCACAAGGTATGGTATGCCGGTATTGCCATGCCGGCCATATCCTTGTGGGTGTACTGGAGATCAGGACTCTATGCCGACTTCGGGATAAACGTTTATTATCTTATCGCCGCATTTTACGGTTTATGGCTGTGGCGGAAGAATCAGGGGACCGCACAGTATGCTCCTATTACGCCGATGCCTGCAGGAATGCTCATTCTGCTGCTGGCGGCTTTCACAGCAGTATTCATACCTGTGGGATTGATTTTGGACAACTGTACGCCGAGTGATGTCCCGTGGTGGGACTCGTTTACAACGGCATTGTCGGTGGTGGGGCTGTGGATGCTGGCACGCAAGTGGGTGGAACAATGGATTCCCTGGATAGTGGTGGATGCCGTATCCTCTGTGTTGTACATATATAAGGACATATATTTTTATGCCATTCTGTATGGACTGTATACCGTAGTGGCAATAATGGGTTATATTGCATGGAAAAAGAAAATGCTGTCATCTTAGGTGCAGGTGATTATCCGAGACACCCGATACCTCTCCGTCTGCTGCGGGAGGCTGAAAGGGTGGTGTGCTGTGACGGTGCGGCAAAAGCGTACATAGAAAAAGAAGGATGCATGCCTTGGCGTATTGTGGGCGACGGAGATTCGCTGACACCGGAATTGCTGGAGCGTTGTCGTGATATTGTCCGCAGTTACAGCGAGCAGGAAAACAACGACCAGACAAAGGCAACGCTCTATCTGATGGAACACGGTGTCAGTGATATTGTATATCTGGGGGCAACAGGGCGCAGGGAAGACCACACGATAGGCAATGTTTCCTTGCTTGTGGAGTATATGAAGATGGGGCTCCGGGTGAAGATGTTCACAGACGACGGAGTGTTTATTCCGGCCAGAGATTATTTTTCGGACAGAATGCTTCCGGAATGTCTTGCGGAAGCAAAGGCAATAAGCATATTCTCATTCGGGGCAAAAGGGTTGAAGGGCGAGGGGCTGATGTACCCTCTGTATGATTTCACCAATTGGTGGCAGGGCACGTTGAACAGGGTGGTGGACACATCGTTTTCCATCGCTGGAGACGGGAACTTCCTTTTGTTCTTTCCATATTGTTCAGAGGCCAAATAGATTGTGCTTTTGAGATTTTTTTATGCACGAATGGTGCGTATGTCGAAAAATATACGTACCTTTGCATAAACTTTAGAGAATTAGCTTGTCAGTGAAACAACTCATAGCACCGGTGGATGTGAGCGATCTCAAAAGGGAGCTTGCTCCAAAATACTTATTGCGCAAAACGAACCATGGCGACAATGAGGTATATCTCATACGTGCGAGCGATTGCCCTTGTGTGATGCGCGAAATAGGCAGGGTGAGAGAGGAGGCTTTCCGTCGCGGAGGTACGGGGACGGGGCTTGAAACGGATGTGACTCACGCAGATGAGGAGTGTTTGCAGATGCTCGTGTGGAATCCGGAGGGAGAGGAGATAGCTGGCGGTTACCGTATGATAGAAGGCAAGAGGTGGCCAATGAAGGCAGACGGACAGCCGGATTTGGCGACAAGTCATCTATTCTGGTTTTCGGAGGATTTTCTTCGCGAATACAAAGACAGTACCCTTGAGGTTGCGCGTTCGTATGTTACAACCGGTTACCAGCGCAATGCGCCCCGAAACAAGAGTATCTACATCATGGATAATCTTTGGGATGGTATCGGGGCTTTTCTCGTGAGCCACCCCGAGATAAAATATCTCTTTGGAAAGGTTACGATATCTGCCGGGTTCAACCGTCGCGCGATGGAGATGATACTTTTCTTCCTGAAGAAGTATTTCCCGGCAAAGAGACCACTCGTTGTGCCTCATGTGGCTATAGAGAAGAGTGTTCCCGAGAGTGAGTTTGAGATGCTGTTTGAAGGCCTTGGTTTTGACGATGGATACAGAGTGTTGAAGCGCGAGATAAAGGCCTTGGGGGAAAGAATTCCACCTATGATAAATTCTTACATGATGCTAGCTCCCACAATGCAGTATTTCGGAAGTACGGTAGACGAAAGTTTTGCCGGTGCAGTAGAAAGTGCGATACTTGTCGCAGTGGATGAGATGAGCGAAGAGAAAAAGGCTCGGCACATGAATGTGTGATGAGTAAGGGCGGTTGGTTATATAGGATATTCAAGGCTTATTTTAAGCTACTTAACAATAAATTACTCTATCGTAAGGTCTATCTCTTGGGTAAGGAAAATATCCCAGAAAACGGAGATAGGTTGATGGTGGTGAGCAATCATCAGAATAATGCCAATGATGCGATAGGACTTATTTTGGCTTTTAAGAACAAACAGTTTCCTACGACTTTTACGAGCGGTGTTTTCCTGTCAAAGGTTCCCTTCTTGGGTAATTTTTTTTACAATTTGGGTATGCTCCCTGCCTACAGGGCTGACTATGAGGGGCTGGAGAATGTAAATAAAAATAAATCCTCGATGGAGGAGATGAAGCGCAGGTTGAGAGAAGGGCTGCCGGTTATAATTTATCCGGAGGGCACGGGTCAGTTCGGCCATTATATAGGTCGTTTCATCCCCAATTATTTGCATCTCGCATTTCAGGCGGCAGAAGCAGACGGTTGGAAATATGATGTCAAGGTGCTGCCTGCAGCAAACCATTATAGCGATTATTTTGATGTTCAGACGGAGTTTATGATCCGTATAGCACCTCCGTTTTCTCTCAAACCATACTACGGACGTTATCGTGAGAAGCCCCGTACGACGGTGAGGGAGATAAATGAAATACTTTTCCGGCGTGTTAAGGAAATGATGTTGCATGTAGAGGATGTGGAGCACTATGAAGAGATAGATTTTCTCAGGAACAGTGCTTTCGGAGACTCTTTTGCCGGTGGAAAACCACCTCTTCCGGAGCGTTTGGAAAAAGACCAGCGTTTTGTGGAGCTCATAGAGAATTGTGAGGAAAAGGATATCTATGAGAAGAGTGCAGAATTGAAAAGGCTGGAGGAAAAATTCAAACTGAAAGATCAATGGGTGGCAGAGTCGGCAGGATGGGCGAGAACCGTTCTGGATGCTTCCATCGAACTTTTCCTGTTGCCCTTCTGGCTGTTGGGGCTTTGGCCTTTTGGATTATTCTACTGGCTGCCAACGCTTTTGTTAAGTGACAACTTGATGTACACGAATACGTATCGTGTGCTTGTAAACAGTCTTTTGCTGGTGCCTCTTGCATTATTGATAACTTTGTCAGTCGTGGGAGGAAAATTTGGAATGTGGTGGCTGGCTATAATGTGGATTTTATTGTGGGTTCCCATTGGCAGGTTTGAATGGTGGATGTGGTCAAGATTTAAAAGGACGAGGGGACGTATTTTCTTACTTATGCATGCAGATGAGAGGGCGAAAATGAAGGCTGCGAGAGACAACATCGCAACATATGTCCACTTTTCTTGACTATTTTATCGTCTATATCAAATTATTTTCGTATCTTTGCACGCGAAAATCGTGCGTGTATGACAAAGGTGCAAGTTAAAAAGGTTAGTTCGAATGAAGAGATGACTCTCTTCGTGCGCTTTCCTTTTTTCCTGTATAGGGGCTGTGAACAGTTTGTTCCGGATTTGAACCGTGATGTCTACGATACGTTTAATCCGAAGAAAAACAGTGCGTTGAGTATTGCCAAAGTACAACCTTTCCTTGCTTGGCAGAATGGTGAGGTGGTGGGCCGTATTGCGGGTATCATAAATCAGAATGCGAACAAAAAATGGGGCACAAAGAACGTTCGTTTTGGATTTATTGATTTCATAGATGACCTAAATGTGTCCCGAGCATTGATAGAAGCTGTGGAGAAATGGGGGACAGAGCAGGGTATGGAGCGTATCCAAGGCCCCATGGGTATCACCGATTTTGACAAGGAGGGTATGCTTGTGGAGGACTTTGATAGAGAGGGGATGATGACGGAAATATACAATTATCCCTACTATCCGGAGCACATGAAGGCACTCGGCTTTGAAAAAGAGGCAGACTGGTTGCACATCCGTGTGGCTGTGCCGAAAGAAGTGCCTGCAAAATACGCCCGTGTGGCTGCACTTTCCGGGGAAATGTTCGGTTTGCGTGTGGTAAAATACAACAGTACGCAACTTCTCGGGGAAAAGGGACATGAGGTATTTCGTCTCATGAATAAGTCATATGAACCGTTGTTCGGCTTTACGGCATTCACGGAGAATCAGATTAATGATTTTCTGAAACAGTACGTGCCGATTGTTGATACGGAACTTATTCCTTGTGTGGTAAACGGAGATGGCGAGTTGGTTGCAGCAGCTGTGACGATTCCCTCTCTCTCAAAGGCGATGAAGAAAGTGAATGGTCATTTGTTGCCGTTGGGTTGGTGGCATATCCTGCAGGCACTGAAATGGAGGCATGAGGATACCGTGCAGTTGCTTTTGATTGCTGTGCGCCCAGATCTTCAGGGAATGGGTGTAAATGCCCTAATATTCAACGATTTGATTCCTGTGTTTAATCGCAAAGGATTTAAATATGCGGAGACTGGACCTCAATTGGAGGATAATGTCAAGGAACTTTCTCAATGGAAGCCTTTAGGGCCGGAGAAGATAAAAAGGCGCAGGTGCTGGACAAAGAAGATTTAAAAATATTGAGTATCATAAGTGGAAAATGAAATAGTGAAATGGAAAACAAAGTAGTTATTACAGGTATGGGAATATGGTCCTGTTTGGGCCAGACTTTGGATGATGTCCGTAAGAGTCTCTATGATGGCAAGAGCGGTATTATCTTTTCTGAGGAAAGAAAGGCTGCGGGATTTCGCAGTGGCCTTTGCACCAGTGTCCCCAAACCTGATTTGAAGCCGTTTGTACCCCGCAATATGCGTATGTTTATGCCGGAAGAGGCTCAGTATGCATACATGGCAACGAAGGATGCCTTGGAGCAGGCCGGCATCGACCAGGATTATCTGGACAAGCATGATGTGGGTATTATCTACGGTAATGACAGTGTGGCAGAAGCAACTATGGTAGCTTTGGATAAGTTCCGTCAGTGCGGAGATACTGCAAGTTGCGGCAGCGGTGCTATTTTCCAGTCGATGAACTCTACCATCACGATGAATCTTGCCTGTCTGTTCAAACTGCGTGGTATCAACCTGACATCTTCTGCAGCCTGTGCTTCTTCGTCAATAGCTATCGGCAATGCATATCTGTTGATTAAGAACGGTCTGCAGGATTGTGTTATTTGCGGTGGCGGTCAGGAGAACAATATGTTCTGTGTGGCATCTTTTGACGGTATTCAGGCTTTCTCCACAAGAGAGGATGAGCCCCTCAAGGCTTGCCGTCCGTTTGATAAGAACCGCAATGGACTTGTACCCGGCGGTGGTGCTGCAACATTGATTCTCGAAAGCGAGGAGCATGCCAAAAAGCGCGGTGCAAAGATTTTGGCAGAGATTATAGGCTGGGGCTTCAGTGGTAATGGCGATCACATCTCCACTCCTAATGTAGAAGGACCTCGCAAGAGTCTTGAAATGGCTTTGCGCCTTTCAGGGGTAAGTCCTATGGAGATTGGCTATGTGAATGCTCATGCAACATCCACTCACGCCGGTGACGGACGCGAAGCTATGGCCATTGCTCAGGCATTTGGTGATTACAAAGTGCCCGTGACAAGTACAAAATCGCAGACAGGTCATGAAATGTGGGCTGCAGGTGCGGCAGAGTGTATTTACTCTATGCTGATGATGAAGAACGGCTTCATCGCCGGTAATTTAAATTTCGAAGAACCGGATGAGGAGACAGCTTGTGTAAACGTTATTCCCGAGACGATAGAGAAGCATTTTGACATGTTCCTGTCCAATAGTTTCGGATTTGGCGGCACGAATTCCACGCTTATAGTCAAGAATGTGGATTAAGATATTGGAAAAAATAATAACAATTTATAAACCAACAAAAAATTAAAATTATGACACGCGAAGACATTATTGCAAAGGTACAGTCTACTTTGGCAGAAGAGTTTGAAGTAGAAGAAAGTGTAATCACGGATGATGCTGTCATCTACGACACTCTTCAGTTGGACAGCCTGTCTTTGGTTGACCTCGTAGCAGTTATTCAATACACCTTCAAGGTGAAGATTCCTGTTGAGGATCTGCCCAAGGTAAAGACTTTCAAGGATCTTTACGATTATATTGAATCTCACCAGTAAGAAAAAGGTGATGCCTTATTCAATAGAAGAACTGATTCCTCAGCGTGCACCTATTCAGATGGTGGACGTTTTGGTGCGTGCCTCGGAAGATGAAGCGGTTTGCCAGTATACTGTCAAGGATGGCAACTTCTTCATCGAGTCCGATGGCCGCCTCTCTGAGGTGGCACTCATTGAGCATATTGCTCAGAGTGCTTCTGCCCATGCCGGTTGGAAGGCAAGAGAGACTGGTGCCACAGAGGCGCCTATTGGATATATAGGTGAGGTTAAAAACTTCCACTTGTACCAGCGCCCGAAGGTGGGTGATGTGCTTGAAACTGTGGTTTCTATGGGACCGGAGGTGCAGGGCGTTACGTTGATGCGCGGGGAGACAAGAGTCGGGGGTGAAATAGTTGCGGACACTCAAATGAAAATATATGTTCCTGAATGATAACTTCTATAAGGTAATCTCCGTTGTGAGAGAGGAAGAGATGAAGGGTAATGTGTGTCTGGAACTTCTTCCTGAGTGTAGCGTCTATGATGGACACTTTCCGGGCAAGCCTGTTTGTCCGGGAGTCTGCAACATGGAGACAATAAAGGAGTGTGCATGTATGGTGCTTCAGAAAGATGACTTGCGCTATGAGAGCATAAAACTCTGTCGTCTGACTGCTGTCGCCACTCCGGCGGTTTGTCCCCGGATTGTGGTGGAAGTGTCCGCAGAAGCCAAGGGCAGTGGCTACATGATACAGGGGGCTATACGCGATGAGCAACAAACGTATATGGAACTGAAAGGAATATTGGTGTGACACAGCTATTCGTTAGTATTTATCATTTTTTTAAGAACCATCGCCTCCTCATGTGGCTGTCGATGGTCTTTTTGTTTTTTCTGCTTGGATACTTTTCCTCAAAAATATACCTGGAGGAAGACCTTAATAAACTGATGCCCTCGTCCCGTAACGAGGACGGAAGTATCAAGCTTGCCTTTTCGTCTTTGCGAATCAAGGACAAGACGTTTATACTTTTCCAAGGTGAAGATAAGGATGAACTTATCAGCACTTGCGACGAGTTTGTTGATTCATTACTTTCTCCTCAGGAGAATCTGCCGGAGGAAGAGCGTACTATAGATGATGTGTTCTATCAGATTGACGAGAATCTGATGTTTGATGCTGTCGACTATCTGACGGAGCATTTGCCGGCATACGTGGATGAATCATGCTACGCGGCTTTTGATACGCTGCTCACGGAGGAACATATGCAGCGTCAGATGGCTCAGAATGTAGAAGATATGCAGAGCGATGTGGCTGATTTGTTTCCGCAACTTCTGGAGATGGATCCCATAGGTATGCGTTCTGTTATAGAGAAGAAAATTGCCCCCCTCCTTAGCAGTACGGGAGGAGGCTACAGCACCATTGACGGACATATTTTTGTGCCGGATTCTACCGTGTGTCTGGCTATAGTCACACCTAAATTTTCCGCAACAAATACGGGGCAGGGTAGTCGTCTTTTTGAGGATCTCAACCGGCAGATAGAGCTGTTCCGCAACTCTCATCCGCAGGTGAATATATCTTATCATGGTACGCCCGCGAACGGATATTACAATTCTTCAACAATCAAAGGTGATTTACTGACGACAATTCTGGGTTCTTTGGTGTTGGTGCTTATCGTCTTGGGACTTTGCCTGCGTTCGTGGTCTTCATTACCGCTGTTGGTGCTCCCGGTGGCTTTTGGCACATGTTTCGGTCTCACGATGATGTATTTCATCAAGGGGCAGTTCTCTCTTATGGCTTTGGGTATCGGTGCTATCGTGCTGGGTGTGGCTATGAGTTACGCCCTGCATGTCATCACTCATTTTAAATATTCGGGAAACAGTGAAATGGTGCTCCGTGAGGAGACCAAACCCGTACTGCTGGGGTGTATCACTACGATAGGCAGTTTCATGGGCCTGTTGTTTATCAAGACAGATCTTCTTCAGGATTTTGGTATTTTTGCAGCTTTTGCTATTGTAGGCACGACGTTGTTTTCGTTGGTATATCTACCTCATCTCTTGGATATAGGTAAGACGCGCAAGGGCGAGAGGGCTTTTGCCATAATGGATAAGTTGAGTGCCTACCCGTTTGACAGGAGTAAGGTGCTTGCCGGCATAATCGGTACGATATCCGTTGTGTGTGTGCTTGCTTATCTGATTAAAGGTACGGATTTTGATGCCGACATGAATAATCTGGGTTACGTGTCGGAAATGACATCGAAGAGCAAGGAACTCCTTAGTGAGAAGACAGCTACCGGAGACGAATCCACATATTTTGCCTCTCAGGGTGCAACGGCCGAGGAGGCGGTGGAAAATTTTGCATTGCTGGATGCAAAACTGAATTCTCTTGAGAAAGAAGGTGTGGTTAAGGGATACACTCATACGGGTGTCCTCTTTGTGCCTCTCAAGGTGCAGGAGGAACGCATCGCAGCTTGGAAAGAGTTTTGGAACGAGGAGCGCCTTCTGAAGGCAAAGCGTCTTATTGACAGGACGGCCCCCAAAGTAGGACTTTCTGCAGAAGGTTTTGCTTCGTTCTTCGAGGCCGCTACGAGGGATTACGAACCGGATGCTCTCTACGATGCCGACATCATTCCATATGGTTATCTCTCCACTTTGATTGAAGAAACCTATGGAGGGCAGTATCTTGTGCTTTCCAGTGTGCGTTATCAGCCGGACAGTCTGGATGCGACATTCCTGCGTATATGTGATGCTGTCACCAAGGATGACAATCTCATGGTACTTGATACCTATTATTATACGCGCGATACGTTGCGCCAGCTCAACGAGGATTTCAATGTGTTGCAGTGGATTAGTATGGGATTTGTATTCGTTGTCCTGCTTTTCAGTTTCCATTTCAACTGGAAATACACGCTCTTGGGATTTTTCCCGATTGTGCTTTCGTGGCTTATTGTCTTGGGTGCGATGGCTATTTTCGGCGTACGCTTCAATCTCATCAATATCATCATTTCTACATTTATTTTCGGTATTGGTGTTGACTACAGTATATTTATCATGTCCGGGCTCATTCATGAGAACGACGGTAACAGCAAGGTGCTCGGTCGTCACAAGACAGCAATCATGTTCTCTGCCTTCATCCTGGTTGTCACTGTGGCTTCCATGTTGTTTGCAAAGCACCCGGCAATTCAGAGTGTTGGGTTTGCCACGCTTGTCGGTATGGTGAGTGCCGTAGTGCTGAGTTATGTAGTGCAGCCCGCAATATTTCGTTATGTACGACGTCGTCATAATTGGTAGTGGATTAGGAGGTTTGGCCTGTGGCCATACGCTTGCTCGCAGAGGGATGAAAGTTGTCATCTTGGAGCGTCAGGGCCAGCCGGGCGGTTCGTTACAGAGCTACCGGCGCCGGGACCGTCATTTTGACACGGGAATGCACTATGTCGGCGGTCTGGACGAGGGGCAGGCTCTTCATGCTCTTTTTTCAGATCTCAATCTGCTGTCTCTTCCCTGGAAACGCCTCGATCCCGAGGGGTTTGACCAGGTTACTGTAGAGGGACGCACGTTTCTCTATAAGGAGGGGTACGAGCGTTTCGCTAACCATCTCTCCGAAGAATTCCCGCATGAGAGGGAAGCGCTGCACACTTATGTGCGTGCTTTGCGAGAGATGGGTGAGAAGGACGGTGTGAATGTGTCGGCGTGGACGTGGCTCAATGAGTTGTTTCACGATCCGTTGCTGATAGACGTGCTCTCGGGCACCTGTCTCAAGATGGAGCTGCGTCGTGACACTCTTCCTCTCTTTTCCTTTGTACACAATCAGGGACCTTTCATCGAAAGCAGTTGGCGTCTTGACGGACCAGGCTCGTTGATGGTTGACAGACTCGTTGACGATATAAAATCGTACGGCGGTGAAGTACTATGTGGCGAGGAAGTGGAGGACCTGGTCGAACGTGATGAGGTGATATCTGCTGCAAAGACTTCATCCGGTAATGTCTATGAGGGCCGGTTCTTTATTTCCGACGCTCATCCAGTTGCCACACTTTCGTGGATTAAGGAAAGTCACAAGATAAAAGGCGTTTTCCGCCGTCGTATGGCATCTGTGCCGAACTCCTTCGGTATGTTCACCGTGTCTCTGGTGATGAAGAAGGATGCGGTTCCTGCTTTTAACCATAATAAATACATATACGCGCGGGGCGATGTGTGGGGGCAGCACGAATGTCCGCAGCGTCCTGTCGGTGCCGTGCTGGTCACCAATCCTGCGCCTGACCAAATAGATATTCTCACGCCGACGCCTTTTGAGACATGGAGCCGTTGGAGCGATACGTCCGTTGGTCGCAGAGGGGAGGACTACAGGGCTCTCAAAAGCGCGTTTGCCGAAGAATGTGTTGCGCTCGCGGAAACCCGGTTGCCGGGTCTCTCGTCGCAGACAGAAGAGATATATACATCCTCTCCGCTCACATGGCGTGACTATAATCAGACGCCGGAGGGCAGTGCCTACGGTATGCGCAAAGACTGGCAGAATCCTCTCATGACGATACTTTCGCCCAAGATGTCGATAAGCAATCTGTTCCTCACGGGACAGAATGTGGTGCTCCACGGGTTGATGGGTGTGACCAAGACTGCGCAGTTCACGTGCGAACAGGTAATAAATAGTTTATAAAGAAATAATATATCACAAGATGAAATACGCATTGATTACAGGTGGAAGTCGCGGCATCGGCCGTGCGGTTTCCGTGAAGATGGCCTCTTTGGGCTATCATGTGTTGATTAACTATGCCGGCAACACCGAGGCTGCCGAGGAGACACTTCGTATGGTACGTGAAGTCGGCAGCGACGGCACACTGATGAAATTTGATGTATCCGACGCGGAATCTTCACGCAAGGCAATCGAGGAGTGGCAGACGAGTCATGAGGATGAATATATCGAGGTGCTCTTCAATAATGCCGGTATCCGTCGCGACAATGTGATGGCACTGATGCCCCGCGAAGACTGGAACCGTGTGCTCACCATTACTCTCGACGGTTTCTACAATGTGACCCAGCCTCTTTTGGCTCCGATGCAGTTCCACAAGTTCGGACGTATCATTAACATGGCTTCCGTGAGCGGTTTGAAGGGGCTTCCCGGTCAGACCAACTACTCCGCCGCCAAGGGCGGTATCATTGCCGCCACAAAGGCTCTCGCTCAGGAGGTGGCCAAGAAGAATGTTACGGTCAACGCCATTGCTCCCGGCTTCATCAAGACCGATATGGTAGAGGGTCTCGATGAGGCAACGCTCAAGAAGACGATTCCTGCCGGCCGTTTCGGCCGTCCTGAAGAGGTGGCAGAGGTGGTGGCTTTCTTGGCTTCCGAGGGTGCTTCCTACGTCACAGGCAATGTCATCAGTATCAATGGTGGTCTGTACACTTAAAAAATGACAAAACAATGAAACAGATTCTTTTAGCTTTCTTATGCCTGTTCTCGTCTCTTGTGTGGGCGCAGCAGGGCGATTATCAGAAGGCCTGTGCCAGGTATAAGACGGTGCAGACGGTGACGGCCAAGTGCCAGCGCGTGCGCCACAAGAAAGTGGTGGCAAAGGATGAGGTTCTTCAGGGTTCTTTCAAGATGTCCCGTCCCGACAAGGTTAATATTACTATGGACGGCGGCAAGGAGGCTCTCGATATGAATGGCACGCAGTTCACGATGACGATGAAGGGCAAGCCCCACAAGACGTCTTCCAAGACCAACGTGCAGTTCAAAACATTCCAGGCTGTATGGGAGAGTATTCTCGCCGGTGGCACAGACCTTTCCAAGACCGGCGATCTGGAGATGAAGAAAGATGGCGGTGATATCCTCCTCATCATCACTCCGAAGGCTGAAGGCAAAGCTGCCAAGCGTATGATGTTTACATCTTTCATCCTGTCGATTGATGGTAAGAACGGTGAAATAAAGTCTCTCCGCATGAATGAGAGGGGAGACAACTACACACTCTACACATTCTCTGACTACCAGTGGAAATAAAGGATATCTGCCGTGTTCCGGTGAAGTTCTCCGAATTGGACCCCATGCATCGTGTGTGGCATGGCAACTATGTCAAATATCTCGAGGACGGACGTGAGAGTTTCGGACGTCACTATCCAGGATGCGACTATACTGTGATGATGCAGACTGGCATCACGGCTCCTATCTTTGATGTGCACTATCGCTGCCTCGCTCCTTTGGAGATGAACGACGTGGCGGTGATTCACACCACCTATGTCCACAAGCGTGGTGCTCGTCTGGATTACCGTTACAAGATATTCCGTGAAAGGGACGGCGCACTGTGTCTTGAGGGCACAACGACGCAGCTTTTCATCGATAAAGACGGGGTTCAAATGCTGGAGGAACCGTTCTTTTTTGTTGACTGGAAGAAAAAAATGGGCTTTTAGTATTTTTTTTTACATAAAAGTTTGGCGAAGTCAGAAAAACACTGTACCTTTGTGCCCTGTTTGGAAGTAACACATAGAAAATAACGCAATAAAGATACGAGTATGTCTAAGATTTGTCAGATTACAGGCAAGACAGCGATGATTGGTAACAATGTGTCGCACTCAAAGCGTCGCACCAAGCGCACTTTTGATGTGAACCTCTTCACCAAGAAGTTCTACTACGTGGAGGAGGATTGCTGGATCAGCCTGAACATTTGTGCCAACGGCCTGCGCTACATCAACAAGGTCGGACTGGATGCTGCCCTCAAGAACGCTGTTGCTAAGGGCTATTGTGATTGGAAAAACATTCGTGTAATCGGCTAAAAGTAGAAGCGTGTCAGTTTTGCCGATGAGGCTGAGCTGGCATAGAAACAGAAGACTATGGCAAAGAAAGCTAAAGGCAACAGAGTACAGGTGATTCTGGAGTGCACAGAGATGAAAGAGAGCGGTCTGCCCGGAACTTCCCGTTATATCACGACGAAGAACCGTAAGAACACTCCTGACCGTATGGAGTTGAAGAAGTACAACCCCATCCTCAAGAGAATGACTATTCATAAGGAAATCAAGTAATCCACCTTTAATAACATTACACTACTATGGCAAAGAAAACAGTGGCCACGCTTCAGACTGGCAAGACCGACGGACGTTCTTATACCAAGGTTATTAAGATGGTAAAGAACGCAGCTGGCACCTATAGTTTCGATGAGCAGATGGTGCCCAATGAGGCTGTAAAGGATTTCTTCAAAAACTAAAGAAGAACCAAACAGAAAAGATATAAGGGAGTGAAAACCGTTTGGTTCTCATTCCCTTTTTTGCTTTTATGGGATTTTTCGGATTTTTCAAAAAGGAACACAAGGAGACCCTCGATCAGGGCTTGGAGAAGACCAAGGAGTCTTTTCTCGGCAAACTGACGCGCAGCATTGCGGGGCGTGACACTGTGGATGAGGACGTTCTCGACAATCTCGAGGAGGTGCTTGTCACGAGCGATGTCGGTGTGGACACTACGCTCAATATCATACGTCGCATCGAGGCCCGTGTGAAGCGTGACAAATACGTAACCACGGGCGAACTGCAGAACATCCTGCGTGATGAGATTGCGTCTCTTTTGGAGGATAACAATACGTCCGACACCGAAGGCTTTGTCATCCCCGACGGTGTTAAGCCCTACGTCATCATGGTGGTTGGCGTCAACGGAGTGGGCAAGACCACGACAATTGGCAAACTGGCCTATCAGTTCAAGGAGGCCGGTCTCAAGGTGGTGCTCGGTGCGGCCGACACCTTCCGTGCTGCCGCTGTGGAGCAGATAGCCATCTGGGGCGAGAGGGTAGGAGTGCCTGTTGTGCGCCAGCAGATGGGCAGCGACCCGGCTTCCGTGGCCTACGACACGCTGCAGAGCGCCGTGGCACAAGGTGCCGATGTGGTGCTTATCGATACCGCCGGTCGTCTCCACAACAAGAAGGGACTCATGGACGAACTCTCCAAAATAAAGCGTGTGATGCAGAAACTCGTACCCGATGCGCCTCACGATATAATGCTGGTGCTCGACGGCAGCACGGGACAGAATGCATTCGAGCAGGCGAAGCAGTTCACCGCAGCCACAGATGTCACTTCGATGGCCATCACCAAGCTCGACGGCACAGCCAAGGGCGGTGTGGTGATTGGCATCAGCGACCAGTTCAAGATACCCGTACGCTATATAGGTCTGGGCGAAGGCATGACAGACCTCCAACCATTCAATCGCAGAGCATTTGTTGATTCGCTGTTCAGTTGATATCATCACCCTGGGATGCAGCAAGAATCTTGTGGATTCCGAGCGTCTTATCCGTCAACTCGAGGTTGAGGGGTTTAAGGTGCAGCACGACCCGGAGGTGCCTCTCGGCGATATTGCCGTAATCAATACATGCGGCTTTATCGGCGATGCCAAGGAGGAGAGTATCAATGTCATTCTCGAGCAGATAGAGCGCAAGAAGGAGGGTAAGCTCCGTCGTCTCTATGTGATGGGATGCCTCTCGCAGCGCTATCTTGAGGAACTGAAAGGTGAGCTCCCCGAAGTGGACCGCTTCTACGGCAAGTTCGACTGGGACGGCATCATTTGCGACCTTGGCGCCGACATGCACAACGATATGATGTGCGAGCGTCGTGTTACCACGCCTTCCCACTACGCCTATCTCAAGATTTCCGAGGGCTGCAACCGCCATTGTGCCTACTGTGCCATCCCCATCATCACGGGGCGTCACATCTCCCGTCCCATGGAGGAAATCGTGGAGGAGGTGCGCGGTCTCGTGCGCCAGGGCGTGAAGGAACTGCAGGTGATAGCCCAGGAACTTACCTACTATGGTCTCGACCTCTACGGCGAGCGCCGCATAGCACAGCTCGTGGAGGCTGTTGCGGCCGTCGAGGGTGTGGAGTGGATACGTCTCCACTACGCATATCCCACCGACTTTCCCATGGAACTTCTCGATGTCATGCGTACCAATCCCAAGGTGTGCCGCTATCTCGACATCGCCTTGCAGCATATATCAGACCCCGTTCTGGACAAGATGCACCGCCACATCACTGCGGAGCAGACGCGCCGTCTCATCAGGGACATACGTGCCGCAGTGCCCGGCATACATCTGCGCACCACAATGATGGTGGGCCATCCGGGCGAGACGGAGGAGGCTTTCGGGGAACTGCTTGACTTCGTGCGCGAGACGCGTTTCGAGCGTCTGGGTGCCTTTGCCTATAGTGAAGAGGAGGGCACGTGGAGCGCCGGTCACTATGCTGACGACATACCCGAGGAGACCAAGCAGGCGCGCCTGTCCAAACTCATGCGTGTGCAGCAGCGTATATCTTCCGAGGTGCAGGGCGAAAAGGTGGGGCAGCGCATGCGTGTCATTATCGACCGCCGCGAGGGCGACTATTGGGTGGGACGCACCGAGTTCGACTCTCCGGAGGTGGATCCGGAGGTGCTTATCGCCGTCAAGGACTCTCCCGATGTGGAGGTGGGACGGTTCTATGACGTGACAGTCACCTCAGCAGATGATTTTGATTTATATTCAACCATACTATGAACAACAAGGAATTCCTATCATCCGTTATGCGTAAGGGACAGTTCCCTTCACGTGTAGTGAACCAACAGGTGGCAGCTCTCGTGAGCGAACTCACGGCAGCCCTGGAAGACGAACAGACGGTGAGTATCTCCTCGTTTGGCAATTTCGAGGTGAAGAAGCGTCTGGAGCGTGTCATTGTCAATCCCACCACCGGCCAGCGTATGCTAGTGCCGCCAAAACTTGTGGTGGCCTTCAAACCCAGTCAGATACTGAAGTCGAAGATTTAATCCTTAACGAGTTTATATCATGGAACAGAAAATTTCGCAGTTAGAACTCGCTGCCAAGATGGCAAAACGAACCGGTATCACGAAGCAGGATACCGAAAACTTTGTGCGTATCTTCTTCGAGACCATACGTGAAGGTCTCATGCAGGACAAACTCGTCAAGGTGAAGGGTCTCGGCACATTCAAACTCATCGAGGTGAGCGACCGCGAGAGTGTCGATGTCAACACCGGTGAACGCATCCGTATTGAGGGTCACACCAAGGTGACGTTCACTCCCGACGCTTCCCTGCGCGACCAGGTGAACAGGCCGTTCTCCGAGTTTGAGACTACGGTGCTTGCCGACACCACCTCTCAGGAGGAAATGGAGCGTATTGAAACTCCCGTGCAGAAGCCGGAGCCGAAATCCGAACCAAAGCCGGAACCCAAAACGGAACCGAAACCCGAACCCAAGCCGGAGCCAAAACCCGACCCCAAGCCCGTGCAGAAGCCTGCCCAGCCCGAGAAGGAAAAAAAGGCTGCCGAGCAGAAGGCTCCTGTTGTCGCTGCTCCCGTGCAGCAGAGCGAGGGCTCTTCGTGGTTGAAGTGGCTGCTTGTTATCGTGCTCCTGTGCGTTGTCGGCGGCGTGTGCTACTATTTCGGCACGCAGCGTGGCGCTATGGAGGTGACCGAACCTGCTGTGGATGACGAACCCGTAGTGGAAGAGGAAGTGATTGTGGCAGAACCCACTCCCGAGGAGCTTGCCAAGAACTATCCTCAGGTGGAGGGTGGCGACTATTGGATTGTGGGTGAGGTCTGCGTGCATGAGATGCAGGTGGGCGAAGGCCTTCTTAAGATAGCTCGTAAAGAGTTGGGCAACAGCGATTTGATGGAATATATCGTGGTGTTCAATAATATTGAGAATCCCGACATTATTCCTCCTGGCGCTCAGATTCGCATCCCCAGAATGGTGCGCAAGAATAAATGACGAGAAGGCTCCTACTGGGTGTCACTCTGCTCATGACGGTGTTCATGACGGCCACTGCCGCCTTGACTCCGGGCACTGAGTATTACATTTGGCTCAATATCTACGAGAAGCTGCTGGGCTCAGACGAGGCCGGCAGCGGTCCCGCTCTGTCGGCCTACGGCACCCGCTCCGACGGCTATATCTTCGTTGCCGAGGAGTCGGGCCAGTCGGGCTACGTACTGCTGCGCCAAAAGAGCAGCGGCAAGTATCTGGCCGCCAGTTCGGCCAACGCGTGGAGTATGACGCTGGAGTCGAAGTCCACATCCGACCGCTTCTGCTGGCTGACCGACGAGGGCACCTACGTGCATATTGTCAGTAAGAAGAATGGCAAGTGTGTGGGCATAGACGGAGCCCAGAAGGGTAGGGACTATGTCAGTGTCTACTACGACAAACGCAAGGGCAGTCACACACAGTTCTCCGTCATTCCAGCCGCGGGCAGCAGCTGGGAGAAGGCGCGCGAGGCCTGGCAGTCGCAGGAGTACACCAATGCACAGGGTGTCAGGGAAGTGGACTTCTGCCGTCTCAGCGGCAGGAATCTCGACTACAGCGATGCCATCGACATCCACATCACGTCCAACGACAATCCGATGACGGGCAGTACTGTCAATCTAGGCAGCGAGCGCACATGGCTCGTTTTCGACAATATTGTGCCGAGCGAGGTCATAAGCAAGTATCTCAAATATGTGAAGATTCTCGGCGAGAATGCCCGCAACGGTGTCAACTGCCGCGTGGCCATCTACCTCAACGGTGCCGCCGTCATTCCCCTGCCCACTGTGCCGATGATATGCGAGGGCATCTCCGGTGAGTTCTCCCTGAATGCTGGCAATCATACCGACCTTGCCGGGCAGAGCAACACGATGGTTTCCTTCACTCTGCGTCGCGGCTATATGGCCACACTGGCTTCCGGCACAGGAGGCAGCGGACACAGCCGCGTATATGTGGCCGACCATGCCGACCAGGTGGTCACTCTGCCTGCTTCTCTCAGCCGCCGTGTCTCGTCCGTCAACATCAAGCCCTGGCAGTATGTCTCCAAGAAAGGCTGGGCCGATACGGGCGGTGCCACGAAAGGACCTCAGCTGCGTGCCACGTGGTATTGGTCGTGGGGTGCCGGCTACAGTTCCACCTCCAACATGGAGTATGTGCCCTGCCGCCAGCATCGCTACTGGCCCAGTGCCTCCGATGTGAACAAACGCACGGCGACGGCATCCATGTCGCTCAACGAGCCGGACCATCCCGAGCAGCACACCAGCGACAAATGCTCCTGCGGCGGCACCATCGATGCTTGGACGGCATATCAGTTGAACGGTGATTTTCAGGCAGGAGGAGGACGTATCGGGTCACCGCAACCGACTGACTTCAACTATCTTAAAAACTACTGCAGCTATGTGGACAACAACGACAACCACTCGCGCTGCGACTTCGTTGTGACGCATGCCTATTGGGATATCGGCAGCCGCGATGCCGACACATATGCCAAGTATATGACGGACCAGTGCTGGACCATCTGGAACACCACCGGCCGCCCCGTATGGCTCTCCGAGATGGAGATCGGCGCCTCGTGGCACAGTTCCACGGCATCCGTCATCAACAGCTACGACAAGTCGCGTGCCTATCTGCAGGCCCTGCTGGTGCGTCTGGAGGAGAGCAACTATATTGAACGCTATGCTATCTATTCCTTCGACTACTGGCGCAACAACATGTTCTACGACGACGGCGGCATCACGCCTGCCGGAGAGGTCTATCGCGACCATCGCTCCACTTTCGCCTATCGTGCCGAAAACACCAAGGCCCCCGCGTGGTGGGCTCCCGGAGTGAAGACACCTACGCTGGACTATCGCCTCAACAACGACGGCACACTGACATTCCTCATCGGCAACACCAACGGTGACGCCACCGAACAGATGACTTTGGAGCGCAGGGCCGAGGGTGGGGAATGGACTGCGCTGGCCGTGTTCGACAGCCGTCCCGCCTTCGAGAGCAGCAGCATGGAATACACCGTGCCCCTTTCCGCAATACAGCGCTACACGGACACTTTCCGTCTGACCGCCACCACGCTCTACGGCGGTTCGTCCACCAGCAGCGAACTGACCACCGGATACATCACTAATCCCCACATACAGACCTCCACCAAGGATGCTGTTCCGGGATGGGTGTGCGAGCGCAGTGCCGCCAACGGCTATACGAAGGCCACCGGCGACACTTATCTTGAGGTGTGGTCGCCCACAGCGGAGGTGATGGCTTTCGATTATCATCAGGATATCGGCAATCTTTCGGCCGGTGTGTACGAACTGAGGGCCGTGTGCTTCAATTCCACCAACAATGTCAGCGGGGCTTCGGTCAACGGCAATGTGGGCCTCTATGCCCTGGCCGACGATGTGGAGTATTTTGCGCCCGTCACCGTAGATTCGGAGATTGACTACGGGCGCGAGACTGTCATCGGCCGCATCTTGGTGCGTGGCGGTGCGATGCGCATCGGCATTAGAAATCAGGGTGTGATGAGTGCCCGTTGGGCGGGTGCCGACAATTTCAGGCTCATCTGCCTCGGCACAGAGGACGAGGTGCTTGGCGGCGAGGGCGACCGTTTCCTTGCCGATGCGGCAAAGCGTCGCGACGAGCAGCTGGCGGCCGTCTGTCCCGATGCGGAGCAGGGCGGCAGGGATGCCTCCTCACTGATAAAGAACACCGACTGCCTGCGTGCCGACCTCTACGGCTGGACGACGCACAATCAGGAGACCCGCAGCGGTCAGTCCTGGGACGGCGACAGTGGTAATTCGTATTTCGATGTCTATGGTCAGGGCTCCCTGGAGTCGTCGATGACGCAGACTGTATGGTATCTTCCTGCCGGCGACTTCACGCTGAGTGCCCTGATGCGCTGTGCCACGGGTCAGAGCGTCACGCTGCAGGCTGTGCACCGTTCCCGCAACGGTGAGGAGAAGGTCTGTCAGGAAACTCTTACGGGCATTGGCGACCAGACGGTGGACGGCAGTCCATATCAGCGAGGCTGGCAGAAGGTGACCTTACCTGCGTTTACTGCCCAAAGCGGCGACAGACTTACTGTCAATGCCTTTATCAGCGCGCAGACCACAGCCTGGTGGAGTGTGGACCATTTCATGCTGCAATGGGACGATGCCGGTTCCACGGGCGTGGAAAAGGTTCAAGTTTCAGGTTCCGGGTTATCGGTTTCGGACGAGGATGTGTGGTACGATATCAGCGGCCGCAGATTAAACTCCAGACCCACCAGGAAAGGCATCTACATCAACAGGGGCAGGAAGATTCTCTTCCAGACTCCTGGCTCTATGGAATAGGGTTGTAGCAATAAGTCAAAGAGCGCTTTTCTTAGTTGACAAGTAGACGAGTTGACAAGTCGTTATCGTTTTCGTCTTTCTCATTTCTCATTTAGGGCGAAGCCCGCAGGGTTGTGTCAGTTTTCTTTCACCCAGATTTTTCGCTTCATTAAGGGATTTGTAGACGAACCCTGGATGCTGCCTTGTATCTGCTTTGATGCTGCAAAGGTACGACAGCGGAAAACAAAAATGTTACACTTTACTCATAACTCACAGATAATCTGCAAGAAAAATTTATTTTTATGCATTCAGAACACGCTCCCGTGCATGAGAATGCGTCCACGCGCATACGTACGTATGTAAAAAAAAATTCCTCTGTACGGAACTTTGGGAAGTTTGGGAATATGTTTTTTGTGCCCGCGTACATTATTAACGGGCGCACACGGTTATACTGCGTAGCAGTCTTAAACTTATAGGTAATTAGGGGAATATTAAAAGTAATAAGGAGTTTTCTTTCTTTTCTACTCTTTTCTTTATATAGGGGGTGCAGGGGGGAGAACCTTTCTTTTCTCTCTTTTCATTTCTTTTTGCTTCCAAAACTTCCCGAACTTCCTGTCGCAGCCCTGATTAGAGCCCCTCCGTCCGCCCCAAGCGCATACCGGTTGCCCCGATTCAGCCCCCCTGGGGTAACGAATCGTTCCCTCAGGTTATAAGTAATTATCAGATCTGCCGAGGAGCCTCATGGGCTCTTTGATGCAGTTGTGGCTCTTTGTGTTGCGCTTGCTGTCGTCATCGTTGTAGGTGCCTGCGCTGATCCATACTCTCCTCGCGCCGGCCATAATCTCCCTGCACTCAGCCTCGCTGACGAAGTCTTTCATGTCGGCCTGCGTTGTTTTTATCGCATCTGTGTTGGACGTCAGCGAGGAGTATATATTGCGTTCTTTGGTATCCACGCTGTAGTCGAAGGGCATGGCATAGCCTTCTTTCAACAGCTCGGCCATCTTCATCCATGCCTGCTCCTTGCCGGTCACTTCGCTGGCGATGGTGTTAAGCTTGTTTCTCACCTTCTCTATGTCGGCGAGGCGGTCCTCCGTGCCTTTGTATTGCGTGAAGAGTCTCTGGAGCAGGGGACATCCGCTTTCGGTGCATACTTTGTTGACGAACGCTTCCGACAGGTCATCCTGCAGGTCCTGCGTGCCCTTGACTGAGCTGTTGCCCAGATTGGTGGCATCTTGCCATGCGCCTGTGGCGTAGCGGTAGAAGTCATCGCCGACGTAGGTCAGCCAGTCGATGTTGCCGGAGTATGCCGACTTCTCCACGATGTTTAACTGCCCGCTGCCGGGTCTGCCGGGAGGGTAGGTGCCCGGGTCGTCAGTGTCGCTGCAGGCGCTCATGAAGCTCACTGCAGCTATGGCGACAAAAAGATTATTCCGGAAAGTCTTCCTTGATTTATGTTTCTTTTATGCGTTTTGTTCTTTTCCTGCCATTTCCAGCAGGGCATCCTTGAGCATGGCGTACTGCTCGTAGAGGTCGTTGACGGGACGCTCGCCCGAGCGGTAGTCGTGCATGGGAGCCTTGAGGAAGAAAGAGAGGAAACGCTGGATGCCGCAACGTCCGGCGCGGGCTGCCAGGTCGGTGAGCAGGCAGAGGTCGAGCAGTACGGGCGCAGCAAGGATTGAGTCGCGGCAGAGGAAATTTATCTTCACCTGCATGGGATAGTTCATCCAGCCGAAAATGTCGATATTGTCCCACGACTCCTTGGCGTCGCCGCGGGGAGGGTAGTAGTTGATACGCACCTTGTGGTAGTAGTCCTCGTAGAGGTCGGGAAACTCCTCACCGTCGAGGATAGTCTCGAGAGTGGAGAGCTTGGAGACCTCCTTGGTGTGGAAATTCTCCGGTTCGTCGAGCACAAGGCCGTCGCGGTTGCCGAGAATATTTGTGGAGAACCAGCCCTTCAGTCCCAGGCAGCGCGTGCGCAGCATGGGGGCAAAACCGCTCTTGACGAGTGTCTGTCCCGTCTTGAAGTCCTTGCCGGCGATGGGCTGGTGGGTCTTCTCGGCGAGTTCCCACATGGCGGGGATGTCGATGGTGGTGTTGGGGGCTCCCATGATGAAGGGGCATCCCTCGAGCAGTGCTGCCATGGCGTAGCACATGGACGGGGCGATGCGGTCGCGGTCGTCGGCCTTCATGGCTGCCTCCAGGGCGGCAAGGGAGCCGTGCACGCTGTCGTCGGGCTTGACATATATCTCTGTGGACGCTGCCCACGCCACCACGATGCGCTGCACGCCGGTGCGCCGGCGGAAGTCGCGGATGTCACTGCGCACAGCCTCCATCATCTCCCAACGCGTCATGTCGGGCTTGACATTGGTGCCGTCAAGGCGCTTGGCGTAGTTGCGGTCGAAGGCTGCCGCCATGGGACGTATCTGTTCCAGCTCGTCGCGCACGGGCATGATGTCCTTCTCCTGGAGCACCTCGGCGTAGAGGGCGCTCTGCAGGGCGTTGGCGGGATATACGTCCCACGCACCGAAGACGATGTCGCCGAGATGTGCCATGGGCACGATGCGGTCGTAGGGAAGAGCTTCCCCGCCGATGCTGATGCGGTCCATCTGCGTCATGCTGCCGATGGGTTTGGCGAGACCCTTGCGGGCCATCAGGACACCCGTGATGAAGGTGGTGGAGACGGCACCGAGTCCCACGGTGAGAATGCCCAGTTTTCCGTCTGCCGGGAGGATATTTGTTGCTTTCATAGCATGAATTTCGTTATTGTTAGGGCAAAATTACACAATTTTTGTCAAATGAGCGCAAGGAGGTCGTCAAAATTTCTCACAAGACGCGCATTCATACCCAACGACACAGCGGGAAGCATGTCGTTTTTCTCCGAATCTCCCACCACGAGGATGTCTTCGGGTGGAATTCGGGGGTAGAGCTTGAGCACTTTGGCGTAGATGGCAGGGTCAGGTTTGCGGATGCCCACACGGGCCGACTCGATGACGTGCTCAAAACAGCCGTCGAGGCCGAAGGCCGACAGCACAGCGGAGAGGTTGCCGTAGAAGTTGCTCACCAGCACCAGCGGTGTCCGGCGGCGAAGTCTCTCCAGGAGGTAGCGTGAGAGGGAGATGCAGAGTTCCGCTTCCCTGTAGCACCATTGCGCTACGCGGAGGGCCTTGTTGCGGCTGATGCCGGTGTCGATGAAACGTGCCTCCAGAAGGCATTTCTCCTGCAGCGTGCGTAGGAAGTCCCAGTCGGGCTGCGTCTGAAGAGTGCGCTCCGCCTGTACATATGCTTCCCGGAATACGTCCCAGGTGAGCTGGGGCAGCTGACGCTTCCAACCCTCGTAGAGCAGATGGCTCCAATGGCGGCCGTGGGTGTCTAGCGTGCCGCCGAAATCGAAGACAATAAGTTGCGGCATAGGCGTTCGTGACGTATGTGCATGTAATACTGTATGACGGTGAGCAGGATGCATTCCACCACCATGAGGAGCGGGATGCTGTCGGTGAGCACGGAGATGTAGAGGGCGAAAGCGCGCCAGTTGAAGGTGAGCACGTTGGTCCATTTCAGTAGGGGAAACGTGCCCTCAAGATAGCGGCGCCGGATATCCTCGGGGACGTCGTCTCCGAAGTGTTTGTGCAGATAACTCATAAGTTGCTGCAGATGTGGCGTTTCTCTCTCCTGTCGGAAGGTGTAGTTCAGGTAGAACATTTGGAGGGTTTTCTCCACGGGATGCTCCCTGAAGGATATGGAGCGCCACACGGCGAGCTGTTCCTGAAGACGGTCCTGATGCTGGCCGTTCTGCATGTAGAGGTAGGAGTTGCGTATGTAGTCGGCCATGCGCGACTGGTTGGCATGGAGCACGAAACCCTCAAGGCAGAAGACGAGGAATCCCCATATGCCCCATTCGGGCCAGATGCGCACCACCAGGCATATGTAGATGCTGAGATACCATATGTTCTCCGCTGCGCCGTCGAGGATGCGGCCGTAGCGGCTGGTCTTGCCCGACATGCGTGCCAGCTGTCCGTCGGCGCTGTCGTAGATGTTGGCCCATACGAGCAGCAGGACGCCCAGCACGTTCCACAGGAGACCGTGCCATCCGGCAAGGCGGTAGGACGGAGAGAGAAAACAGAGTCCGGAGGCAATGCCGAGCAGTATGGAGAGATAGGTGACGGTGTTGGGGTGCACACCGAGGCGGTTGAAGAATCGGGCCCACAGCAGGCCGAGGGGACGGGTGAAATATATGTCTATATTCTCCTCTGTATCTTTACTTTTGGTGTATAGCATACTGTGCAATGTGTTGTGCGGCCTCTTCCCGGCAGCGCGAGAAGGAAGGCCAGTCGTTGAGGTCGATGACGGCAATGTCGGAGGCAGTCTGCGGCTGCTCGCGGAGCAGGATGGCATCGCCTCCGTAAACGGAGAGTCCGGCTTCCACGGCGGCGTGTTCGGCTGCGGCCTGCAATGCGGGAAGTCCGGAGGGATGGAAGAAACGGCCGGCGACGCCGTAGAATTTCACCTCGCGCCCCTCGTAATGGCGCTGGCACACGATGTCGCCGATGCCTCGCGAGCGCATCCCGGCAATGGCGCGGAGCCGCTCCTCTTCCGTGGGGGCAAACACCACATCAAGGGGATGCTGCGTGTATCCGCTGCGCTTCACCCAGCACGGAGCCTGGGCTCCGTCGTCGCTGCGACGGGAGGCGCGGCGCACGGATTCAGGGGTGTTGATGACGGGAGCCGCGCTGCAGGAGAGTGTGTCCAGTGCTTCGTTGCTGCGCGCCATAGACAGCACGGTGTGCCACGTGCGGCTGAGGAGGGAAGGGGAGAGACGGCTCTCGTCGGTATAGGTGACGCTGTATCCCAGGCGCTGCAGGCAATCACCTGTGGAGCGCGCTATGGCCTCGTCGTCGTCGCGTCCCTTGCAGAAACGCCTGTTGCGCAGGACAAAGAGTATGTCTTCGGAGAGAAAGCGCGAGGCCTTGGCGATGTCGTCGCGGTGGTCGATGTCGTAAACCCTCTCCATGGGGAAAGCCATGACGGGGATGCCTGCCCGGAGGATTGCGCGCTGGAAATTGCGCATACGGCTCTCGCCGCGCCCGATACAGTCGGAGAGCACGCGCATCATTGCGGGTGTGATGCGGTAGATACCCGCCGAGACGTAGGGGCAGGGGCCGTTGTCGTGGAAGGCTGTGATGCGTCCGTCGCCGTCGGTGTCCACCCAGAGCGGTTTCTCGTCGTCTACAAACGGTGTGACGGCAAAGTCGCCCTCACGGAGATAGCGTGCGAAATCGTCCTCGCGGAATATGGTGTCGACGGTGGTGAGGACGAAGGTGTCGTCCTGCAGGAGAGTGCGCATGGCCCATAGGGAATGCATGCTGGAAGGTGTGTCGGCCACGACGTAGCGGAGAAAGGGGTAGCGCGGTGCAATCCCGTCGAGGTGCTCCCTGACGGCTGTCATGCGACTGTTGATGACGATGACTATCTTGTCTGCACCATGGGAAGAGAAAATGCGCACGAGACGGTCGAGCAGACACTCTCCGCCCACCTCGATGAGCGGTTTTGGCGTGAGTATGCCTTCTTCCCCGAGGCGTGAACCTTCACCGGCAGCCAGGATGGCGAATGTCATTCGTCAAAGGGTTTGAAAGGAAGGTTGCCTTCCTTGCGCTGCGGCTTCTTGTCTACAAACAGTTTGGGGAGAGGATTCTCCCTTGCCTCGTCCCATTCCTCTCGCGAACGAACTATGTCCACAGCGGTGTAGACGGCCTGTCGTGTGGCATCGAGTGAGGTGTGGAAGGCGGCATCGCCGTTGTGGGGACTGGTGCCCGGAGTCTCTTCCTCCGGTATATACCAGTCGGTGCCCCTTACGGGTGCCACGCATACACTTTCATCGTTGAGAGCCACGGCCACGACGGCCTGTGTGGGGAACAGGGAGAAGACTGCTTCCTTCTCCTCGTCGGATGTGCAGAGCACAGCGTCGTAGAGCGACATTTCCTCTGCGGACATATCACTGCGGTATGGTGTCGTGCGCACGAGACTCAGAAGGAATGTGCGTTCGAGCATCTGCTGTGCGGACAGTTCGTCTTTGCTCACGAGGGCCCGCACGCTGCCAGTGAGCCAGAGGGTGGGGACACCCTGCTGTGTCAGGTCGGCAAGCGGCACGACGATGGCGTCGGTGTCTTCCTCTTCATTGTGTGCGATGTGGCAGAGTTCCTTCATCACGGGATCGTGAATCAATTCCTTTGCGATGTCCTCTGCAATGCCTCTCAGGGCAATATGTATCTTTCTCATATCAGTCGGCTGAATTGTCGTTATCTTCTTCTGTGGCTTCCAGTTCGGGTGTGATGGCTACGGCAAACTGCTCCTCGGGCAGTTTCAGCGTGTAGAGCGCTCCCTCCAGACGTCGTATGAGACCGCGCTTCATCTTCTCCGGAGCATAGACAAAGCCTTCCACCACGATGACGCGGTTGTTTTCCTCGTCCACGCGTGAGAAGCTGACGTAGGGACCTCCCATGCAGTCGCCCTTCACCACCCACAGACCGCGCATCTCGTAGGCGAACTTGCCGTGAACGGCAATCGGCTTGACAACGGTGCACAGCGTGTCGGTGGTCATAAACATACCCGCTCTCTCGCCGGGCAGGTTCTTTTCCATGACGCTGTCGCGTTTCCAGCAGACGTAGCGCTTGTTGAATGTCTCAGGACCTTCGTAGGGATAGGAGTACATCACCATGTTCATCATGCCGGTGGCGGTGTTGTTGGACACCCAGAAGAAATCCTTTCCCGTCTTCCACGAATTGAGTTCCTTAGGAGCCCAGAGCTCGCAGTCGAAGATTTCCTTCGCCAGTTCGGAGGCCCGCTTCGAGTGCTGCTTGCGGAGCTCCACGATGAGACGGTTCATCTCCATCTTGGTGATGAAGTCGATGATTTCCTGTTTGTGCTCCTGACAGAACACAGCGAACTCGCTGTTGGACGGTGAGTTGATGGTCATCACGAGCTGGTTTTTCGCCCACTTGTTCATCTTGTATTTGATGCGTGTGCGTGTGAACTCCTTGTCGTTGATATTCACGATGATGATATTTCGGAAGATGTTGAGGACGCGGTTGAAGTTCTGGGGATTCGACTGCGAGATGCGGAACGAGCGTTCCGACTGCGGCAGCATGGGTACGTCGGTGTCGAGCACATCGAAGAGGGCGCGTCCCGTGGGAGCTTTCCATGTTTTTGTGTCCATCACCACGAGTACTTCGTAGGGGCGTCCGGAAGCCTCGGGGAAATAGGGGCTCTCGTCGCAGGAGGAAAAAAGCGCTGCAGCAAAGAGCAGAAAAAAGAGTGTTTTTTTCATATTTCAGGTTATCGTTTATCGTCTTTTGTTATCGTTTTGAATTCAGCAGTCCGCAGGCGGCATAGATGTCCTGACCGCGGGAGGCTCTGATGGTGCTGATGATGCCGCTCATGCTGAGTGTGTCGCGCATCCACACCAGTGTGTCGTCCGCAGCTCCCTGGAATTCTGTGTCGGGGATGGTGTGGAAATGTATGAGATTCACTCTCACACCCTTTATGGGCGAGAGAAGGCGGATGAGTTCCTTCACGTGCCGCGGTGTGTCATTGAGCCCTTTGAAGACTATGTATTCGAATGAGAGGCGTCGCTGCTTCGACCAGTCGTATTTCTTCAGCACCTTAAGTCCGTCGTCCAGCGGGAAACCTCCTTCAGCAGGCATCATACTCTTGCGCCCCTCGTGAAACGGATTGTGGAGCGACAGAGCCAGATGGCAGGGACTCTCCTTTATAAACCGTTCCATCTTGTCCTTCACGCCTACGGTTGATACTGTGATGCGGCGGGGACTCCATGCAAGGGAGTAGGGCGACATGAGAAGCTGTGTGCTGCGCATCACGGCATCGAGGTTGTCCATCGGTTCGCCCTGACCCATATACACGATATTCGTCAGCCGTTCCCATTCGGGCAGCGAGTATATCTGGTTGAGTATGTCGCGCGGTGTGCAGTCTCCCTGGAATCCCTGACGTCCGGTCATGCAGAAGCGGCAACCCATGCGGCATCCCACTTGCGACGATACACAGAGCGTGGCCCTGTCGTCGTCGGGGATGAATACCGCCTCCACGCTGAGTCCGTTTGCGGTGGGGAAGAGATATTTTACCGTACCGTCGATGCTCTCCAGCCTTTCGACGTATGACATTTTGCCGATTTCGTAGCCCTCGGAAAGCAGGGAGCGGTTCTTCTGTGAGAGATTGGTCATCATGGAGATGTCGTCCACATTTTTCACGTAGACCCATTGCGCAATCTGTTTGGCTGTGAATCGCGGCATCCCCAGCGATGTCACGACGGTCTCCATCTCCTGCAGCGTCATTCCCAGCAGCGGTTGCTTCATTTCTTTATATATAATATGGTATATCGCTGCAAAGGTACGCTTTTTTTCTTATTTTAGAAAGATTTCAGGCAAATAATAGTATTAATATTTTCATATCCGGATAGCGGCCGGGGTATATTCTGTTAATAAAACTAAACCCAAAATTGCACATTTTTGGCAAATTTGTGCAATTTTTGCATCCTAAAGTATATTTTATAACATAAAAATGGGGTGCAAATGCAAAAAAGCCATACCTTTGCACCAGATTTTGATGACTAATCGTTAAGAATTATGAAAAAGTCTATTTTGATGCTGGCTCTTGTGCTGGCGAGTGTTTCGGTTAAGGCTGGAGGTTTGGTGACAAATACAAATCAGAATGCTGCGTTCCTGCGCAACTTCGCCCAGGAGGGACAGTACGGCGAGATAACTGCTATCTACGCCAACCCTGCAGGCGGTGCATTTCTGAGAAAAGGATGGCATCTCTCTCTGAACGATCAGGTGGCTATTCAGGAGCGCGACATAACGACGACGCTTCCCCTGTTCCAAAAAAACCTGAATGATCCCAATCCCACACACCATTTCGACGGTGACGCTCAGGCTCTGATGATTCCTTCGTTCACTTTCTCTTACAACTGGGACAAGTGGAGCATTTCCTCTCACTTCGCTATCGGTGGCGGTGGTGGCAGATGCGAGTTCGAGAACGGTCTGGGCTCTTTTGAGACATTATATGCTACATCTATCTATAAAACTGTAAGTAGTGCGGGTGCTCTTCCTTTGTACACAGGATATAACATCGGTCGCAGTTACATGAAGGGTAGCAACTATTTCTATGGTCTGCAGGTGGGTGCCACTTACAAGATTCTCGACAATCTCTCTGCATTCGTAGGTATTCGCGGCGTGTATGCTTCGGCCAACTACAACGGTTTCGTGAGCGGTGTCACCTACACCTTGAAGAATCCCGTCACCGATGAATATAACAAGACATATGCAGAAGCAGATTTGTCGCTCAACTGCGACCAGAGCGGTGTCGGTGTGACTCCAATCCTGGGTATCGACTGGAAGATCAACGACAAGTGGAACGTTTCTGCCAAGTATGAGTTCAAGACCCGTATCCGTCTGAAGAACTCCACCAGCATCTATGCCGGCGACAAACTGGCTAGTAACCCGGCTTTGGTTACCAATCCTAAATCTGTCAAGATCGGTGCTTCATACCATTGGTATCAGGACTCCGAGGCTTCCAAGTTTGAGGATCTGCAGAAGTACAACCACGACTCTCACGAGGTGATTGTAGGTGCGGAATGGCGCACGGGCAAGTGGATCACCGTTTCCGGTTCATGGCAGAAGACTATGTACAACGTGGACGATGAGGGTATGAGCGACGTGTCCTTCAATCTCTCAAGCAATTCCATGGGTCTGGGTATTCGCATTCATTGCACCAAGGACGTCAACGTGGACTTCGCTTACATGAAGACCTTCTACAAGGACCGTAATGTGAACACGGCATTGACTCCCGTTCTCAACAAGACGGACGTATATCACCGCACTAACGATGTCATCGGTATGGCTGTCAACATGAGTTTCTAAATACCAATAAAATACGTTTTTCTCAAAACCCCGGTCGGTTCTCGGCTGGGGTTTTTTCTTTTTTTTCCGGAATTGATTTAGGACAAGAAATGATATTGTTTTTTGCACATTTAGGGATAATGTGTGCAGCGGTATGGATTTATTTCCGTACCTTTGCCACCGATTTAATACCGTGTGCGAAATGAAAAGAACTTGGATTTTAGCGCCACTATTATTTGTAAGTACCTTGAAATTAGGCTCTACGGTTGATGTCATCGAGAATATTGAGAAGGAAGTTGAATTCTCGTGGGACAGCGTCATCGCGGCCATCATCGAGGTGGAGAGCAGCGGTGACTCACTTGCGGTATGTGACATCTACTGCGGCGCGATGCAGATAAGTCCCATTCTGGTGGCCGACTGCAATGAGACTCTCGCCAAGAAAGGGGAGGAGCGTCGCTACACGCTTCAGGACCGTTTCTCAATAGAGAAGTCGAAGGAAATGTTTTGTGTTATTCAGGACAGGTACAATCCCGAGAAGAATGTGGAAAAAGCCATCCGTCTGTGGAATGCAGGCCCGTCCTACACATTAAGCAGCACAGAGACCTACTACAGGAAGGTGCTCTCTGCTATGGCTGTCGATTAAAATCTTATTTTTTGAAGGCTTTGCGCAAGCCGCGCATCATCTTGATGCCGAACATGATACCTTCGAATATCATTGTTCCGCGTGAGATGAACTGGGATATTGTCTCTATCTTGCTCTTGGCCTTGGGCAGCGGTGATATGGCTGCGTTGAAGCTCTTGGTGAGGTTTTCCTGACTCTCTGCGGCCTCGCTCTTCACCTTGGCTTTGTCCACACCGCTGACACCCATCACGTCGCTGGTCATTGTCTCCAGCGGTTCGGCTATCCACTTTTTGCGGTTCAGCCATATTACAAGCAGGATAAGGGATACAATGGCGAAGAGGATGAGGAATCCCAGGGCATTGTTCTGCAGTATGTCACCCAGCCAGTATGCTGCTGCCAGCGAGAGAAGCAGGAGCATGACACTCCCGATCATGATAAACAGCAGTGCCACAACGACGGCAGAGAGGACTTTGCTCATCCCCTCGGCTGTCGTCACAGCTACATTCTGCCGTTGCAATTCAAGATATTTCTTGAGTTGCTCGAATAATTCTTTGAATTCGTTCACTCCTGACTATGTATTAAGAAGAGAAACGGGTTGTGCGTGAATGGTTTATTCAGCTTCGGGCTCCAGCTCCTCAGCGATATCCTTCACCAGTTCGTCCATTTCTTTGCGTCCCAGACGAATACCGCGCTTCTTCAGGGCTTCGGCGATTTTCTCACGTGTTTCCTCGCCCTTCTCAGGAGCCAGCAACAGACCACATGCAGCACCGACAGCGGCACCACCAATAAACGCTACAAGGAAATTCAGTGTCTTCATTGTGTTGTGTTTTTAGGGTTAATGTATAAATGTTAGTGTAAAAATCCTTTAAATCATGTGCAAATATAGTGTTTTTTCTTAATGTATCCTAATTCAAGAGGAAAAAAAGTGATAGAATGGGCTTTTTTTTGTACCTTTGCACGTGAATTTAACATTTGAACTAAAAAATTTCGTAATAAATTAATACACATGAACAAGAAATTGATGATGGGTGCTGCCATCGCTACCGTGTTTGCTATGACATCCTGCAAGAGCAGTGAGAGTGCTTACAAGAAGGCCTACGAGAAGGCAAAGGCCAATCAGGAGACTGGTGTGGGCACAACGGAGGTTACTCCCGTACAGCGCAAGGAGACCGTTCAGGTGACTCCCGTTGAGACTGTTGACTACAGCAACGTTGCAGTACGCACGGAGAATGTTACCGTTGTTACCGGCAATCCTCTGAAGGCTTACAGTGTTGTTGTAGGTGCTTACAGCATCAAGGCCAATGCCGACCGCACAGCCGACTTCCTCGCTGCCAAGGGCTATCAGCCCCAGATTGTGATGAATCAGGAGCGCGGTCTCTATCGTGTTGTGGCATTCACCAATGACAGCAAGGCCGAGGCTGCCCGCACTCGCGACGTTGTGAAGAACCTCCGTGAGGACTTCGCAGAGGCTTGGCTGCTCTATCAGAAGTAATTGGGACGCATTCTTGCCATCGATTATGGTAAGAAGCGCACCGGCCTGGCCGTCACCGATCCGCTGAAAATTATTGCCGGCGCGCTGGACACCGTGGAGACGGTTCGCCTCCTTCCCTGGCTCAAGAGCTATATGGAGAAAGAGGATGTGGAGCGTTTCGTGGTGGGATTACCTCGACAAACAAATGGTCTGGACAGCGAGAATCTTTCTCGGGTCCAGGCTTTTGTGCGAAAATTAGAGACGGCCTTTCCTTCCGTCCCCGTGGACTGGTGGGACGAGCGCTACACATCTGTGATGGCACATCGCACTATGCTGGAGAGCGGCATATCGCGCAAGGCGCGGCAGGATAAGGCTTTGGTGGACCGCATCGCAGCCACTATCATTTTACAGAGTTATATGGAGAGCAAAGCATGATACTTCCTATTTATACATACGGTCAGGGCGTCCTGCGCAAGGAGTGCGAAGAGATAGATGCCACATACCCCCAGCTTCCCCAGTTGATATCCGACATGTGGGAGACTCTAGACAAGAGTGAGGGTATCGGTTTGGCTGCACCGCAGGTCGGACTCCCGATACGCCTCGTTGTTATCGACCTTACTCCTCTAGCTGAGGATTATCCTGAATATGAGGGTTTTAAGCGTGTTTACTTAAACCCTTACATTGAGGAGTACGACGATAGTGAGAAGGAGACGATGGACGAGGGTTGTCTGTCTCTGCCGGGTCTTCACGAGAAGGTGACCCGTCCCACGCGCATCCGTGTCACGTGGCAGGACGAGGAGTGGGCTGAGCACGACGAGTGGGTGGACGGCTATCTGGCGCGTGTCATGCAGCACGAGTTCGACCATCTCGACGGCATCCTCTACACCGACCGTGTCAAGGGTCTGCGCCGTCAGCTCCTGACGCCCAAACTGCAGGGGCTCAGCAAGGGACGTTTCTCCTGCAATTACAAGGTAAAGGCGCTGCACAAGTGAGGCGGCGTCTGTCCATAATGGTTTTTCTTTTTGCTACGGCCCTGACGTCAAGGGCGCAGATCAACACCGACCGTATTGTCCAGATGGGACGTACGGCGATTTACTATGAGGATTACGTCCTCGCCATCCAGCGTTTCAATCTTGTGATTGCCAGTAAGAACTGGCTTCCGGAACCTTATTTCTACCGGGGTCTGGCAAAGTTCTATCTGGAGGACTACAAGGGTGCCGAGCGCGACTGCTCGGAGGCTATCAGCCGCAATGCCTATAAGTTCGACTACTACTATCTGCGTGCACTCTGCCGCAGCAATCAGGACCGTTTCGACGATGCCATACAGGACTACCGTTCCGCCATTTATCAGAACCGTGTGGACCGCAACTGCTGGTACAATCTCGCAGCCTCGTATCTCAACACCAAGCGCTACGACGAGGCCAATGCCACACTCGACACCATGCTGACCCTCTGGCCGAAAGACCCGGCCGAGATGTCGATGAAGGCGCAGGTGTATCTCTGCAAGGAGGACACCACTCAGGCTGAGCAGTGGACTGACCGCGCGTTGGAGCTGGACGAATACAACGGCGTGGCGCTCAGTCTGAAGGCGGCCATACTCCTGCACCGCGACTCCAACAGCCTTGCGGAGGCTACGTTCACCAAGGCTCTGGTGCAGCGTCCCCGCGAGAGCAACCTGTACGCCGGGCGAGCCATTTCCCGCTACCACCAGAACAATCTGCGAGGCGCGATGGCCGACTACGACCACGCCATCGAGATAGATTCGCTCAGCTACACCTCGCACTACAACCGAGGCCTGTTGCGTGCTCAGGTGGGTGAGGACAACAAGGCCATCGAGGATTTCAATTTCGTGCTGCGTCTTGATCCCCAGGATGTCATAGCGCTCTACAACCGTTCCCTCCTGCTCGACAACGTGGGCGACTATCAGGGCGCCATTCGCGACCTCTCGTCCGTGATAAAGGTCTATCCGCAGTTCTGGGCCGGCTATCAGCAGCGTGCCGCCATCAAGCGCAAGATAGGCGATGTGGCCGGTGCGGAGCGTGACGAGTTCCGCGTGCTGAAGGCCCGCATGGATGCCTCGCAGGGCAAACTGAAGCGCGACACCACGCGCCACACCGTGAAGAAGGGTCAGCGCCAGCTGGAGGACCACGCGCGTCTCATCTCCGAGGACGAGGCACCCCAGTATGCCGACCTGGCGCGCGGTAAGGTGCAGAACCGCCGCACGGAGCTCACCCTCATCGAGCGTCCCAAGACCGATACGCCCACCGATGCGGACATGCTGTTCGATCAGGGCAACCATTATTTCGTCCTCGGCGACTATGTCACGGCGATAGATTCCTACACGGAGGCCCTGAATATCGACGACCGCCATCGCGAGTCGCTTTACAACCGCGGTGTCGTCTATCTCCTGCTGGACAAGAAGGAGGAGGGGCTTGCCGACCTCTCCAAGGCTGGCGAACTGGGACTTTATTCGGCATACAATCTTATCAAACGCTATTCGCAGAAGTAGATGGAGAACAGGGTAGTGGAACAGACTTCGGATATATCCAGGGAGTGTGTCGAGACGGCATACAGTTTCATGCATCAGAAGCAGAGGATATACGCCCATTCCACGCTTGCGTGGCAGCGTGACGACATCGAGGTGGCCATCGCCTCGTATGTGGACGGTATGAATCCGCAGCTGTACCGGACGCTTTCCGGCGGGCGGCGGGATTTCCTGCGCGACCACGGACGCTTCCTCGATGACATCACGCGCGCTGTGGAACAGATGGAGGGGATGCTTTGACAAATACCGAAAAAATATATCAGATGAAAAAGATGTATCAAATGAAATTATGGATGCTTGCCGCCGTCCTGATGTGCGGCTTCGGATTGCTGCTTACTTCGTGCAGCGACAATGATAATGAGCCTAACGGGAACGGTGACGATAATCTCGCAGGTCAGGTTGTCTTGATGTACTACGCTATCGGTGGCGGCAATCTCGACGACGATACGGAGGAAGCGCTGGCCAATATGGGCCTTACGCTGGCGAATGACAACAGGGTGCGTACCTTCGTGCAGTACAAATACTCCGCAGAGCGTAATAACACCTCATGGGACGACAATTATCAGCCCAGCGGCGAGTACGGTTCTGTGTACCGTTTTGAGTTGAACTCTTCATCCATCAATCCCTACTACAAAGGCCTTGTCAAAAATGCGAAGGCTTTTGCCGGCCCGGGCTTCACGAAGTTTGCCGGCAAAGACTTCAAGATGTACGAGCCCGACAATCTGACGCAGTTCGTCAACTGGTGTATGGCGCAGGCTCCCGGTGCCAAGGCCTATGTGCTGGCATTCGGCGACCACGGCGGTGCATACAATCTCAGAAAGGACTACAACAAGGCCCTAAAGACCAAGGCTCTCACGCGCGGTGTGATGTACGACGACAACCTGTCTGGCGAGCCGTGCATGTCGCCCGCGGAGATAGCCTCCGCCCTCGACAAGGTGACGAGGAAGCCCGACATGATTTACTTCGACTGCTGCCTCATGAACAATCTTGAGGTGCTTGGCGAACTGCAGGGTCGCACCCAGTATGTCTTTGCCTCCGGTCACTCCGTGATGCAGGGTCCTCTTTACGAACTGGGCAATGCGCTGGCCGGCGTAGCCTCGAGCAGCAATGTCTCTCAGGGTCTCAGGGCTTATATGAGCAACTTCGTCTCCACTATCACTCAGGTTATGGAGAAGAGATACAAGAACCGCACGGGCAACCGCATCAGACGCAGCCAGGACTATACGCTTACCGACATGAGCAAGCTGCCCGCACTCTTTGCCAGCATCAAGGCTGTCACCGACTTCCTGGCCGCAGTGGACATTTCGGGCTACGATAGAGAAAAGTTCAACCAGGCTGCCAGTGGCTGCTATCAGTATGTCGACAGCCGTCCGTTCTTTGACATCCTCGGCTATCTGAATCAACTGAAGGAGAATGTGTTCACCGACAATGCCGAGTTCGCTTCCCTCGTGGCTCAGGTGAAGACGGCTGCCGAGGCCTGCCATGTGGCCCACGGTGAGTTCAGCTACGACAAGGACGGCACCAACCGTAAGTACGGTCTGACCTATAGCGTGACACTTGGTTTCTCGAGCAAGTGTTTCAGTTACATCAATGAAAAGGTTCAGGCCAAGGCTCCCGCTGAGCCGGTTGGTGTCATCATGTATACCATCAGGGGAGGTAAGGGAACTGGCGCCGACCCCTACTACAACGACTATTATTTTGAGAACGGTGACAATTTCCTGGCATCCTGGGTGGAAGGGCAGGAGTATAACATCATCAACATCGACCGCTACTGGGCATCTGACAGCGGTGATCACCTGAGCTGGGACAACAGCTACCGCACCATGCAGTTCGACAAGGCCACCGGCTGGTCGCGCTGGATGAAGAAGAATCCCGGCATACACTTCGACAACCCGCCCTACGATGACGAATACACCTATGTCATCGAAGACCCCGACTGGAGTGAAATCCTTGACGAATAACGGATGAAACACTTATGTAGCGCTGTCGGTCACTTCCGGCGGCGCTGCATTGTTTAGCAGATGCTTTGATATGCTGAAGACTGTTTTTCGCTTCGTGGCTCAGTGGATGAGCGTCGTGATACTGCTCACCACCGTGCTGGCCCTGCTCCTGAGCGAGCCTCTCAAGGCCATAGACACATGGTGGATAAATCCCATGATAGGCGTCATCATGTTCGGCATGGGTCTCACTATGTCGGCTGCCGACTTCCATGTGCTGCTCAGGCGTCCTAAGGATGTGGTGACGGGCTGTGTGGTGCAGTTTGCGGTGATGCCCCTCACGGCGTGGCTCCTGACGCGTCTGTTCCGCCTGCCGGAGGATATTGCTCTGGGTGTGATACTCGTGGGCTGCTGTCCGGGCGGCACAGCCTCCAATGTGATTACCTATCTTGCCAAGGGCGACATAGCGCTCTCCGTCGGCATGACGGCGTGCTCCACGCTTCTTGCCCCCTTTGTGACGCCGCTGCTGGTGCTGACGCTGGCCGGTGCCACGATACATGTGGATGCCTTCGGGATGGTGATGAGCATACTGTATATCGTCATAGCCCCCATTGTGGCCGGCCTGCTGGTGCAGCGTTATCTGCCGGGCTTCACGCATCGTGTTGCTGACTGCCTGCCGGGCTTCTCCACGCTGATGATAGCCTTTGTCGTGGCTTTGATTGTGGGCCATACGGCGGAGAAGCTCATGGTGGGCGGCGTGCTTGTCATTGCCGTGGTGATGCTCCACAACGCTATAGGTCTGGCTCTCGGCTACGCCATTGCCCGTGTGCTGGGTATGCCCCACAGCAAGCGCGTTGCTCTGTCCGTTGAGGTCGGTATGCAGAACTCCGGATTGGCTTCCTCTCTTGCCGTCCTGCATTTCGCCTCGTATCCCATGGCTGCTATTCCGGGTGCCGTCTTCAGTGTGTGGCACAACATCAGCGGTGCCATCGTCGCCCGCTGGTATGCGAGACGGTAGAGACAAGACGATATGTGTATAATTCATACCTGTTATCCGGAGAATGCTGACTCACGCCCTTGACAGACTGCTGCATCGCCCCCGGACGGCTATAGGGGCGATACTAATGCTCCATCGTGTCGACACACCTGATGCAGAGGGCATCTGGTACAATCAGCATCTGAAGATGTCTCCCCGGACTATTGAGGAAATGGCCGCTTACGCCCGTGAACACAAATGCCGTTTTGTGTCGCTCGACGAGATGACGGATGCCATCCGCAGGAAAAGAAACGTGCGCCGTCTGATTGCTGTCACGCTCGATGACGGCTATCGGGATAACTATACCAACGGACTTTCCCTCTTCCGCAGGCTGAATATACCCTATACTGTCTACGTATGTACTAAGATGGTGGAGGGGGAGATGCTCTACTGGTGGGACATCCTGGAGCATCTGCTGCTTACTAACGGACGTATCACGCTGAATGACGGGCGGACCTTCGACTGTGCCGCCAAAGAGGCCAAAGAACAGGCATTCCTTGATATACGGGAGGTCATACTGCGACTGCCGCAAAACGACCTGCTGAGCCATCTGCAGGAACTGTTCAGTAATTACAGCGTGGATTACCGCTCAGGCAACGACCGCCTCGCTCTGACGTGGGAACAGATACGTGAACTCAGTAAAGAACCTCTTGCAACGATAGGCAACCACACCTGTTCCCATCTTGCCTTCTCGGGGTGCAGCGATGCGGAAATCCGTGAGGATATCATGAGGGCAGCAGATGAGATGCAGGAGCATGCCGGAGTCGCAACGCGTCATTTTGCTTATCCTTTCGGGGAGGCAAGTGCTGTTTCCCGGCACGATATGGACTTGGTGAAGACTCTTGGTTTTACCACCTCCGCTACTACGAATCAGGATTACGTGCGATACGGCACCGACCCTTTGGAGCTTCCCCGGCTGTTTGTTACGGAACGCAACTGGAAACAGGTGTTGGACGGGATTATCGCGCATTGCTAAACATGAGATAGTATGAGAGTGCTCCATATCAACACCTTGCGGGATGGCGGTGCGGCATGGTGTGTCTTCCGTCTCAGCAAAGCCCTTGCCCGGGAAGGGGTTGAGTCCCGCGTGCTTATAGCAGAGGGTGAGGCCATGCCCGAAGGGGTAGAGGGAGAGATAGCCGTCAAGGACAGAAGCATCTGGAACACCAACCGTTATCTTCGCAGCATCAAGAAAAGGCTGTCACGCTTGGGATGGTGGCTGGTGGATTATGAGAAAATGGAGAAGCGGTTCAATAAGCTGAACACTGCCCACGTCTGCTCTCATCAGCCTCTGTCGCAATATAAGAATATCGCACATCATCCTCTTGTGGAGTGGGCCGATGTGATACACCTGCACTGGGTGGCCGGTTTTGTCGACTATCCCACATTTTTCAAGGAGGTGAGAAAACCTGTCGTATGGACGCTTCATGACAAATACCCGGCAGAAGGTGTTCAGCATTATTCTTCCGACTATTTTCCCGTATCGGAGGAGATGAGAGATCTCGACTCCCTTTGCAGACGCATCAAACGTCGTGGAGTGGAAAAAGCCTTTAACCTGAATCTTGTAGCCGTATCCGCTACGATGCTGGATGTTTGCAGACAGTCGGATGTGCTGCGGGGATTTCCTGTGACGCTCATCCACAACGGCGTTGACGTTGATGTCTATCGTCCCTGCGACAAACAGGCGGCGCGCAAGGAACTGGGTCTTGACCGCGAGGCCTGTATATTCCTTTTCTCCTCCTATTACATACATGACAGGAACAAGGGTCTCGACCGCATTGTGCGTGCATTGGAGAAGACGGAGATTCCCAATAAGGTGCTCGTGTGTGTCGGAAAGTTCCTCAACGAGCTGATACCCACTTCTTCCTTCCCGATAGTCATTGCCGGTTTGTTAGGCAGTCAGTCGAAGATGGCCGGATACTATGCGGCAGCCGACTATTTCGTCCAGTGTTCTTATGAGGAGAGTTTCGGTCAGACAGTCATTGAAGCCATGTCGTGTGGCACGCCGGTTGTCTCCACGCCATGCGGCATCTCTTTGGAACTTATCCGTCCCTCAAACGGCGTGATATGCAAGGGTTTTGATTCCGATGCAATAGCAGCGGGCATAACAGAGGCTTTGAAACACCGTTACGACAGCGAAGAAATACGGCAATATATTTCAGCCCGCTATAGCTACGAACTCATTGCCAAACAATACATAGAGCAGTACCGAAAGGTGCAGGAAACAGTTCATACTTAGCTGATGACAATATGATAGCACTTGACTTGAAAGATGTTCACTTTCTATCTAATTCTGTAGCCGATGACTTTGGTCGGGTTTTCTCATATGAAGACCAGATTTACAGAATGATAAGCCCGGAAAAAGAATCCCTCTGCCGGGAGATGCTGGGAGCGGATTTCTTCCGGAAACTGTCGGATCTGGGTTACATTCCCAAGACAGTCATTGAAGAAAACATGACAATCAAAGCTGATAATCATGACTGTATCATCTTAAAGCACGAGAAGTGTCCTGACACACGACAGCATGAATGGTCTTTCGAGATGTTTAAGTCAGCTGTCATTCTTCTTCTAAAGGTCAAAAGCATTTGTAATGAAGATGGCTATGACCTAAAGGACTATCATCTGGGTAATATAACCTTCAATGGTAATAAGCCGGTATTTATTGACATTGGGAGTTTTGTGAAAAGCAATGGAAATAGCAACATCATGAATGATGAATTCTTTACAGCCTGCCTGTTGCCATTGCTACTTTGGAGAGACGGAGAGTATTTCCTGAACAGATGCGTCGTTTCAGACAACACGCATTACTCTTTTTTGATACCATTCCAGCAGGCCTCTGATTCCGCGATAGTAGGAAAATACAAATCCCAGTTGTCAGAGACTCCGGAATGTAATCCTGACACTTTCAAGAATAAATGGAGAAAAGTCTTCAAAAAATGTTTTGAGGTGTTTCATGTCAAGGAAAAGAAGCGCAAGTATAAAAGCGTTCCTGTCGGTCTCCCCTCTATTGCAAAAATTTCACAAATCCAAAGAAAATATCTCCCAACGGATAAGGAGTTCTATCATAATAACCATCCTATTCCCGAGAATTACGAGAGGTATGACAGAGTCGTTGAATTAATACGCCATCATTGTGCTGATGCTTCAACCCTCACCGATATAGCAGGCAATGAAGGACAATTCTGCCTTTGTCTGTCCAGGTGCATGACGCTCGAACGGATATTCATGATAGAGAATGATGAAGATGCGATAGACAAGGCGTTTTCATACTTTAATAGAAACAACATCACGAATATCAATACTGTCTTTACAAGCGCCATGTTCCCTTTGTATGGTGAGCAAGATGTAAGAAGACTCAGTTCAGACCTTGTTGTAGCCTTGGCGGTGACCCACCACCTGATACTTTCCCAGCATTTCCATATTTCCTTTCTGTTTGAGAGACTTTCAATGTACACCAATAAATACGTCTGTGTAGAATTCATGCCGTTAGGATTGTGGGACGGCCATTCGGCACCCCCTGTCCCTACGTGGTACAATGAAGACTGGTTTACACGCCATTTCCAAATGCACTTCAGGCTCATTCATAAGGAACAAATCGATCTCAATAGCCTCCTTTATATTGGAGAGAAACTGTAACGTCTTCCGTCATCCATCTTCTCTCTTCCTTAAAGATACGACTGTGGGATTGCGGTTCTCGAATGAGAGAAAGAAGTGGTACTGTCAGTTTTTTAATTATCTTTGGGGCGGAAAAGGATAAAAAACATATTGGTCAAAGTTAAAAAACCGAAGAAAAAACCTGCGACGCTCACGTGTTGGGCATATGCAGGCTCATGAAGAAAATGATTCAAAAAGCTACTAAAGAGCAAGTTGATTCTACATTTCTACATTAGTTCTTCGTTAGTTCTTCGATAGTTCTCCGTTAGTTCTTCGATTTTCTATCGAACAAATAACGAAAAAGTAACGATAAAATAACAAACAAATATTGAGCTTGCTACCTGCTTGGTATGGTGCAAATGTATAAAGATACTTTGCCTTTTGTCTGCAACCACAAGTAGCCAAGTATAGCAAGGTCGTAGGAAGGTCGTTCCGCCGTCGTTCGTATATGCAAGGAAGGTGCAAGTAAAGGATAAGTTCCATTTTCGCATCTTCGCAGACTACTCTTTTATTTTTA
>CADCNQ010000011.1 GCA_902802815.1 uncultured Bacteroidales bacterium
GAGGCCGGTATTCCGGCCGTAGTGTTCGGAAAGGCCATCTACGAGGGACGAATCGATTTGGAGAAGTTGATAGTTAAAAGTTAAGAGTTTAGAGAAAACAAAATAAATGTTAGCAAAGCGCATCATACCCTGCCTCGATGTGAAAGACGGTCAGACCGTGAAGGGCACCAATTTCGTGAACCTGCGACAAGCAGGCGATCCGGTGGCTCTGGGGCATGCATACTCAGAGGCCGGTGCCGACGAACTGGTATTCCTCGACATCACAGCATCACACGAAGGACGCAAGACCTTCACCGACATGGTGACACGCGTGGCAGAGACGCTCTCCATACCCTTCACCGTGGGCGGAGGTATCGGTTCGGTGGCCGATGTGGACAGAATGTTATCAGCCGGTGCCGACAAGGTGAGCGTGAACAGCGCAGCCCTGAAACGCCCGGAACTCATCGACGAGATAGCCGGTAAATTCGGCAGTCAGGTAATAGTCTGCGCCATAGACGCAAAAGAGACCGACGGTTACTGGGAGACATATATCAACGGCGGGCGCATCCCCTTCGGTAAAGGACTGATGGAATGGGCTCACGAGGCACAGGAACGCGGCGCTGGAGAGATACTCTTCACATCAATGAATCACGACGGCGTGAAGGCTGGATTCGCCAACGGGGCTCTGGCACAACTCTCTGACATGCTCTCCATACCCATCATCGCTTCCGGAGGTGCGGGATGCAAGGAGCATTTCCGCGACGTGTTCCGCGAAGGCAAGGCCGATGCCGCACTCGCAGCATCGGTTTTCCACTTCGGAGAAATAGGCGTGCAGGAACTCAAGAGCTACCTCCGCTCGAATGACATCTGCGTGAGATGATAATGTTCAATGGTCAATATTCAATGGTCAATGGATAAAGAAAGAAAGATAGATTTCGCAAAACTGGACGGGCTGGTGCCCGCAATCATCCAGGACGCAGACACTAACGTGGTACTGATGCTGGGGTTCATGAACGAAGAGTCGTATGAAAAAACCGTAGCCACCGGACGTGTGTGCTTCTGGAGCCGGACACGCAAATGTCTGTGGACAAAGGGCGAGACATCCGGTAATTTCCTCAACGTAGTGGACATACTGCTCGACTGCGACCAAGACACACTGCTCATCAAAGTGCATCCTGTGGGACCAGTGTGCCACACAGGAGCCGACACTTGCTGGAACGAAAGAAACGTAAAAAAATAACATATTATGACAAACGAACAAAATCCCCTGCTCTTCCTCTCCGAACTGCAGGACTTCATCGAAAAGCGTCACGAAGAGATGCCCGAAGGCTCGTACACCACAAGCCTCTTCAAGGACGGCATCAACCGTATGGCGCAGAAAGTGGGCGAAGAGGCCCTCGAACTTGTCATCGAAGCCACCAACGGCACCAACGACCGACTCATATACGAAGGCAGCGATATGCTATACCATCTAATCGTACTCCTCACATCAAAGGGACTCCGCATTGAGGACCTTGCCTCCGAACTGATGGAGCGTCACAACCCCGGATGGAAGAAACACTGATGAAAACGATAGACTACCACAACGTCAGCATCCTGCACGAAGACTACTCCGTGCTGAAAGATGTCTGCTTCACCACAGAAGAAGGCGAGATGGTGTATCTTCTGGGTAGCGTAGGAAGCGGAAAGACATCGCTCATCAAGACCATCTATGGCGAACTGCCCATCGAGGACGGTCATGCCCGGGTGCTGGGAGAAGACATGATGCGAATCAAGACCAGTCAGCTGCCCGCATTGCGACGCAGAATAGGTATTGTGCACCAGGACCTCAAACTCCTGCCCGACCGCACCATCTATGACAATCTGGATTTCGTACTGCGTGCCACCGACTGGAAATCAAAGGAGCAGCGCAGAACACGCATCAACGAACTGCTTGAGTGGGTGGAACTCGCCGACAGTGCGCAGAAATATCCCCACGAACTGTCCGGAGGACAAAAACAGTGTATCTGCATCTGTCGCGCCATCCTCAACAGTCCTCATCTCATCCTCGCCGACGAGCCCACAGGACATCTTGATCAGGAGAGCGGAGAGAAGGTGATGGCACTTCTCGACGAAATACGCCGCAAGAACAACTGCACCATACTCCTGGCCACGCACAATCTGCAGTGGCCCGTGGACTTTCCGGGCACTGTATACGAATGCCGCGACGCCCAGCTAATCAAAGAATCACAAACACACAATGAAGAATAAAATGCAAGTTCTGAAATTCGGTGGCACCAGCGTTGGTTCGCCACAACGTATGAAGGATGTCTGCCAACTCGTAACAGCAGACGGAAAACAGAAACTCGTGGTGCTCTCCGCAATGAGCGGTACGACAAACGCTCTCGTGGAGATAAGCGACTACTACTATAAGAACAACCCCGAGGGTGCAATACACATGATTGCCCAGTTGGAGCAGAAATACATGGTTCACGTCGAAGAACTCTATACCACCGACCACTACAAGAACATTACACGCACCTTCCTCAAGAGCGTCTTCGACGGACTGCGCTCAATGGCAAAGGCACACTTCACCAGCATTGAAGAGAAAATCGTGCTGGCGCAGGGTGAACTCATGTCCACCAACATGGTGACGAACTATCTCCTGGAGACCGGTGTGAAGACCGTGCTGCTCTCTGCCCTTGAGATGGTGAAAACCGACAAAAATGCCGAGCCAGATGCATCCTATATCAAGGAAAAGAGCCGTCAGGCCATTGAGGACAATCCCGGTTACCAGATATACATCACTCAGGGCTTCATCTGCCGCAATGCCTACGACGAGATAGACAATCTGCTGCGCGGCGGCAGCGACTACACCGCCTGCCTGCTCGGTGCCGCTCTCGAAGCTGACGAGATACAGATATGGACTGACATTGACGGTATGCACAACAATGACCCGCGCGTTGTGGAAGGTACTGTACCCGTGCGACAACTCAATTTCGACGAAGCAGCAGAGCTCGCCTATTTCGGTGCAAAAATCCTGCACCCAACATGCATACAGCCTGCCAAGTTCGCAGGAGTGCCCGTTCGGCTGCTCAACACAATGGATCCCGCAGCTCCCGGCACCATCATCAACAACGACTTCATTCCCGGCAAAATAAAAGCTGTGGCCGCACGCGACGGTAATGTATGCATCCAGATAACGTCCAGTCGCATGCTTCTGGCTTACGGATTCCTGCGCAAAGTATTTGAAATCTTCGAGCAGAACAAGACTTCCATCGATATGATATGCACATCAGAGGTGGGTGTTTCCGTCACCATCGACAACACCACACGTCTGGAGGAAATCATCTCCGAACTGAAGAAATACGGCACTGTGCAGGTGGACAACGATATGACTATCATCTGCGTCGTGGGCGACCTGCGTCAGAATAACCTCGGTTTCGAGACACTGGCCTGCGAAGCCCTTAAGAACATCCCCGTGCGCATGATTTCATATGGCGGTTCCAGCCACAACATCTCATTCCTCATCCACAGGGAGGACAAGCAGGCTACACTGCAGGCTCTCTCTAAAGTGCTATTCTAAGACCTTATGTTTCCATTACAGCAGTTTCAGGGCATACAGACTCCCTTCTACTACTACGACACACAACTTCTGGCCGACACGTTGAGCGTCATCAACAGTCTGCTCGATGACAACATGCACATGCACTATGCCGTCAAAGCCAATGCCAACCCCCGCATTCTGAGTCAGATTGCAGAGGCAGGACTGGGGGCCGACTGCGTGAGCGGCGGTGAGATACGTGCTGCACTTGAAGCCGGATTCCCCGCAGAAAAGATTGTCTATGCCGGCGTTGGCAAGAGCGACTGGGAGATACGTCTCGGTCTGGAGCAGGGCATCTTCTGCTTCAACGTGGAGAGCATACCCGAACTGGAAGTCATCAACGACCTCGCTGCCGAGCTCAACCGCACAGCCTCCGTATGCCTGCGCATCAATCCCAATGTGGGAGCACACACACATGCCAACATACAGACGGGACTCTCCGAGAACAAGTTCGGCATTGATATGCAGGATATGGAGAGCGTAATACGTCGCTGCTCCGAACTTGCCAACATCAACTTCATCGGACTGCATTTCCACATCGGTTCGCAAATACTCGAGATGGACGACTTCAAGGCCCTCTCACTGCGTATCAACGAATTGCAGGAACGCTTAGAAACTGCCGGCATATTATCCGTGCGGAATATCAATGTAGGCGGCGGACTGGGTATCGACTACAGTGATCCCGAAGGACATCCCATCCCAGACTTCAAGGCTTATATAGACACTTATCGTCAGCATCTTCATCTGCGCCCCGGACAGCAGTTGCATTTCGAATGCGGACGTTCCATCGTAGGACAAATGGGTTCGCTCATCGCGCGCGTGCTATATATAAAGGAAAATGCCATCAAACGTTTCTGCATACTCGATGCCGGTATGACCGACCTCATACGTCCTGCCCTCTACGATGCCTACCACAAGGTAGAGAATCTGTCCGCCATGGAGCGTGAAGAGACCGAACCTTTACTCTATGATGTCGTAGGTCCTGTGTGTGAGTCGAGCGATGTGTTCGTAAAATACTATGCCCTGCCCTTCACCCAGCGAGGCGACCTCGTGGCACTGCGTTCTGCAGGAGCATACGGAGAGATTATGGCATCGCAGTACAACTGCCGAACACTGCCGAAAGCGTATTTCAGCTTAAATAAAAAATAAAATTGGAATCATTACCCTTTATAGCCTGGTGTCTCTCCCATCTCAACTACTGGGTTGTCACCCTCCTCATGGCTATTGAATCAAGTTTCATCCCCTTCCCCTCAGAAGTGGTTATCCCACCTGCTGCCTATATGGCGGCAGCCACGGGAGAGATGAATGTCTTCCTCATTGTCGTCTGCGCCACAGCCGGAGCACTTCTCGGAGCTCTCGTCAACTATATACTGGCGCTGTATCTCGGCCGCCCCATTATATATCGCTTTGCCAATTCACGTTTGGGACATCTGTGCCTCATTGACGAGGAGAAAGTGAAGGTCGCAGAGCGTTATTTCGATGAACACGGAGCCATCGGCACCATCGTGGGACGTCTTGTGCCGGCCGTACGACAGCTAATCAGTATTCCCGCCGGACTTGCAAAGATGCGCCTTTCACGATTTCTGATTTATACAGCAATCGGTGCCGGGGCATGGAACTGTATTCTTGCAGCTATCGGTTATACTCTGGCTTTCGTGGTGCCATACGAAGAACTCAATGCTACTGTCGAACACTATAGCGCTTATCTCAAGGCACTCATGGTGCTTATCGGCATCGGCGTGGTGGTGTATCTTTACCGTCAATACCGTAAATAAATGGATTTCTACGACCTCGACCTCAGTGACCCTGTCCTCGACGCTTTGGATGATATGAATTTCACCGAGTGTACTCCTATTCAGGAGCACGCCATACCCTCCATTCTTGAAGGACGCGACATCATCGGTGTGGCCCAGACCGGCACTGGCAAGACTGCAGCATACCTTCTACCCGTACTCTCCGAGCTGTCGTATGGTGACTATCCGAAGGATGCCATCAACTGCATCATTATGTCACCAACCCGCGAACTGGCACAGCAGATAGACCAGGCGATGCAAGGCTTTGCCTACCATCTGCCCGAAGTTTCATCTGTAGCTGTTTACGGCGGTAACGACGGCATACGATACGAACAGGAGAAACGTGGCATGCAACAGGGTGCCGATGTAGTCATTGCCACTCCAGGGCGACTCATCTCACATCTCTCGCTAGGCAATATCGATCTCTCGCACGTATCCTTCTTTGTCTTAGACGAAGCCGACCGCATGCTTGATATGGGTTTCCTGGAAGATATCCTGCAGATTGTATCATATCTCCCCAAGGAACGCCAGACTATAATGTTCTCGGCCACTATGCCGGAGAAGATACGCCAACTGGCGAAGACTATCCTCCATAATCCCGTCGAAGTAAAACTTGCCGTATCACGCCCAGCAGACAAAATACACCAGATGGCATGCGTGTGTTATGAAGTGCAGAAGATACGGCTTGTCACCTCGTTGTTCCGTGAGAAACCGCCACAACGTGTAATTATCTTTGCAGGAAGTAAGATTAAAGTCAAAGACCTCAATCTATCGCTGCACAAGGCCGGATTCAATTGTCGTGCCATGCATTCCGACCTCTCGCAGCAGGAACGTGACGAGGTGATGTACAGTTTCCGCAGCGCACAGACAGACATACTTGTTGCAACCGATATCGTTGCACGCGGCATAGATATAGATGATATATCATTAGTGATAAATTTTGATGTACCACACGACGCAGAAGACTATGTACATCGCATTGGCCGTACGGCGCGTGCAGGCGCTGGTGGTGAAGCAATTACACTTGTAAGCGAGAAAGACATACCACACTTTAAACAGATAGAACGTTTTCTTGGTCGCGAAGTGGACAAACTACCCGTACCGGAGGCTCTTGGTGAAGCCCCAGAGTACGTCACTCATACAAAAAAAACAAATCGAAAAAGAAATTTTTCACATAACACAAAAAAAAGAACGAAAAAAAACTTTCGTTCTAAAAAAAATAGTTAACTTTGCAGCGTGAAAGATTTAGCAGAACATATCGAGTACCTACTTTTGCAACAAAACGTTGTAAATCTTCCGGGATTGGGACGTCTGATTGTCAAGGTGTTACCTGCTCATTATTCTGAGTCGGATTCTACATTCCTTCCCCCTAGTCGCAATCTTCTCTTTGAAGCTGACGAACAAGTGGAAGACAATGGCATTCAGGCTCTTCTTATGCGTCTGCATCACCTATCTAGTGATATGGCGCGAGCTATTGTCACAAACTATATTGCAGATCTCCGCGACAACCTGCTTTCTTTGGGCGAAACTGAGCTTGGAAGTATTGGACAATTTCTCCAAAATGACAATGGTGTCGTCACTTTTTCTCCCTGTGAGGCGGGTATTACCTCTCCCGAGTTCTTTGCTCTAGATATTGTGGAGGCTCGTCCTCTTCCCGAGAGCGATATCAAAGCTCGAATCATTGACGATATGGAAAACGAATACATTACCATACGCCTGTCACGCAAGGCCGTGCGTCGTACTTTACGTGTAGCAGCAGTTTTGCTCGTGGCTTTCATACTCATCGTTCCCGGCGTGCAACTATGTCAGCAGTACGATGTGCCCAGCAGACTGGAAGCCGGCTTCCACACATTCTACAAGACGATGCTTATGCCTCGTCAGAATGTTGAGCCCCAGACTCCCGTTGCTATAGCAGAAACATCTGCAGCAAAACCTCATAAACGTCCGGCAACACAGAAGCCTCTCTCCGAACAGTCGCTCCCAAAAGCAGAGCAACCTGCCACACAGCAGCCGGAAGTTGTTGCTGAGCCGGTACAGAAAGCTCCTGAAACTAACAATGAGACAAAAATCGAAGGCACATACTGTATCGTAATGGCATCGTCAACTACAGATACTCACGCAGAAACATACATTAAGACGCTTAATAAAATGGGTGTCAGTGGCGCAGTTGCTATACCGGAAAGAAACGGGCAAATGAAGCGCGTCATATTGCCAGGCTTCGCTACAGAAGATGATGCAATCATCAAAGCACGCGAATTGCGTAGTATGTCTGATGAGTTCTACGATATCTGGACCACCAAACTTTAAATGAAGCATCCGCGTCATACCTACCCTGGTCGCTTCAAAAGCGGAGAGGACGTTGACGACGTCGTGGGTGAATATGGTGCCGTCGTGATTGTAGAGAATGTTTTTCATTATCGTCAATTCAAACAACTCATTGAAGGTGATAATATCTTCGGTCGTTGGGTGTATGGTAGTGATATAAATCAACCTATCGAGACTACAGATCCCAGCGTTGACACAAAACACTGTATAATACATGTGGAACGAAAGAAGAACGGGATGCTACGCTGGTTATTGCGAGATGCACCCTCCAATACCGGCACATTTTATATGAATGACATACTGAGAGATCAGGATCGTATGCCTCTCTCCGATGGAGATATTATTACTATTGGAGCGACTACAATGATATTCCGAGCACCCGAAGAACTTTAAAAAACAATCTTAAAACTAAATATCATGGCTTGTATTAACGATCACAGATGTAATTCCTGTCCACATCCCTGCAAGACACGTAATGTAGAACATCAGAAATGGTATTCTTCTCAGACTATTGCAAATAAGGAACTACTTACCGGTAAACCCTACCCTGAATGTACTGTTGTCTGGAACTCTTGGACTCAAGACGAGCGCACCGATGCTATTGAACGTAGCGGTCTGAAACGCCAAAGCGGTAATAAAGACACCGCACTTGGACACGACTTCTGATAATTCTACAAATACAAATAAAAAATGGCGCTCAAAAGAGTCGCCATTTTTTATTTTACTTAAATGCTTTCGACTGCCGCTCTATGACATCTATCCTGTCTATACGGCATATACCTTCATCACCGGAAGGATCAAGAATCGCACGCTGCTCACGCTGAAAATAAATAGGGAAACGTTTCTCTATCGGTAATACCTGCACTTCACCGGTCTTTGACACATCTGAAAAGCGTACCCACATAGGTTTACCATTCCAGAAGTTATCCTGTATCAGACGCTCACCGTCCATACCTTCATCACCGATAGAATTGCCCCATACACGGGCGCAATCGCCAACATAATGGATGCGCAGATAATAATTATCCGGTCGACGAAGCATCTCCTCATAAAGCATACGACTCACAGCACCTTCTGCACCCATATTAGCCCATAAGTTCCAACGCGCAGCCTTTATAAAATCGCTCTCACGCGGCTGGGCAGATACTTGCCGTGGTCCCATAGGAACATCACGCAATCCCTCACTTGGAGCGAGAGGATCTGGAGAAAAAGAAGCACGTACCACCCAACGTTCCACACACATACCATTACTGCTGTCGTAGAGCAATCCGTCCACTGTAACAAGACGATTGTCTATGAAATAACTCTGATAAGCACGCTCACGGGAAAGCACCGTAACTGTAATATTCTTGAACTTTCTTGCCTGATTGAATTTCATCTGCGTATTGGCCGCACCATCAATGCTGACAGATGGATTCTCACCGGGTAGCTCCACAAGATAAAGATGATTGCCTACAGCTGTAAGAGGCTGCGCTGTAGAGGTAGAAACCGTGTGGCCTTGGAAAGGCATACGCTGTATCGTTACGGAAGCTGTTCCCTTCTCGTTAAGAATACGCACATAATCATTACGGAACACAAAGCATCCACGACGGGCATAGTGGTCGGAAAGTGTATCGACAGGCATATCACGAAGGAGACCACCAAACGACTGTAAGAAAAGATGCAGAAGACGAAGTTCGTGGAAACTTACCTCCTGGGGCTGTCCCATCTCTCCGAGAGGAGCCTGAAAGTCATAGGAGATGTGAGGAAGGTCGTTGTAGTTTGTGACAGGAGAATCCTGTGTCTCCGCCATTGTATGACGAGGGTTCCAAGGATTGCGGCCGCCATGATACATATAGTAACCGAGCATATTACTGCCGCTACCCAATTTACATATAGCAAGAGGCAGAGCCTCACGACCGGAAATATTTATGCGACGGTGATATGACGTCATCATACCGCCACCCAATTCGCACGTAAGATAAGGATATGCTTTAGCACCGGTATCAGCATTCTCGCCTTGCATCTCAGAAGCAGAGAATGTCTCTGTGGCAATAGTTGCTGCTACAGGACTGCGACGGAAAAGAAATGCTTTGGGATAGTCGCCCGGCATCTCACGTATACTTCGATCCCAAAAACCGTCTGCATAGTCGCCGTAAAGAGGTAGAAGTTCTCCAAAGGTTTCGGGACCTGAAAGGCGTGGCCAACCGGTACGTGTGTAGAACGGAACATCAAAACCAACCTTGACAGCAATATCCTTGAGTGCCTGCAGATATGGCCAGGGCCCACGACTTTCGTTCTCTATCTGCACTCCGATAATGGGTCCTCCTTCACGCCATATAAGGTCGTTTACCTGAGACGCGATTGAGGCATAGAGTATGCGTGACTCCTCCATGAAACCTGCAGCTGTTGTGCGCAATTTGTAATTCTCATCGGAAGCGGCCCTGTCTGTAAGCCATCCGGGGAAACCTCCCTGCCACACCTCGCCATGACAGAAAGGACCGATGCGCAAGACAACTGGCATCTGCTCTTCTTTACATATCTGTATAAACTTGCGCAGGTTACGATTTCCGGACCAGTCCCAATGCCCCTCCTCGTATTCATGGTGGTTCCAAAATACATATGTGGCAATAACTGTAACACCGCCCGCCTTCATTTTCTGCACCTCACGTCGCCATTCTCTTTCAGGCACGCGGGAGAAATGTATCTCTCCCATAACGGGAATTACAGGTTGTCCGTCAAAAAGGAAACCGTTGGCATCTACTTCTACTGTGTGGCCATCGGGATTACGATACGCGCCAAAACGGAATGTTTCGGCAGACATCGCGCTCTTTATAAGAAAAAGCAGCACGAAGAATATAATAAAGGAGATACGTTGCATGGCTACAAAGGTAGTGAAAAATAGCGAGAAAAGGACTTTTCTGGAAATCTATTTTTTCTTTAGTGTAGGAATTTCCCCCACAGGAATAGGAAAAAAGCCACCAAATGTCAACAATAAATGCCGTACCTTTGCATCGTCAAAACAAAAAGACAACACAAAACGAACTTAAAAACAAAAAGAAATACTATTATGAAAAAGATGTTTATTATCGCCGCAGCCATATTCGCCACAATAGGTATTAACGCAAAGACTACTAAAAGTAAGTCTATGGGAGTGAAGCGCTTTGACAAGGTACAGGTAAACGTGCCTGCTCAGGTACGCGTGGCAAAGGGTGAAGAATATGCTATACGTTTTGCAAGTGCCGACGGTCTGTCCGTTAAGAACGTAAAATATTCAATCGAGGGCGACACACTGACCATCAGTTCCGAAGATCTCGCAATGCTCGAAGGACGCACCGATGTGCTTTACATAACAATCATCACACCTTCTGACGCGGAAATGATTAAAAGCCGCACTATGGATATGATGTAAACACTTCTCAGGGTATAACCATATCCACTACGATGGGCAAGTGGTCGCTATACCCCCTTCTGTAAGCAGGACCTGAATATGTGCGATAAGGAGTTCCTTTTTCCGTAAGCATAAAAGGTCGCTTGAAAGGGAAAGCCTCTCCCGATATCCATTTCCGCATCGGTGCGGTGATGAGAATATGGTCGAGATACCCCCACTGCCCGCGAAACACATAAGTGCCTTCAGCTTTGCGGAGGCGCTTTTTGTTTTGTGTGACAAGAGATATTAACGGAGAGTCCGAAGTAAGCAGCACTGAGCGGAAAATCACATCCGAAGGTTCGGCATTAAAGTCACCCATCACGATAAATGCCTCGTCGCGTAGGGAATCTGCCAAATGACGCAACGTTTTGGCAGCAAGCATACGGTTAGCAGAAGTTGCTGAGGAAATTCTTGCACGAGAAGGGAAATGCACCACAGCAACGTGTAGTGTATCACCGGTATGCAGAACCCCTTTCACATAAAGTATGTCGCGTGTGGGACGATAACCATGTTCTAAAGACGGAATGCGCACCCCGCGATGCTCCGCCACACGGAAGAAGAGAGACTGATACAACATCGCCGTTTCCACTCCACGGGCGTCGGGACCATTTGTAATAAGGAAATCATACCCCATTTGACGCAACTCGCTGCGATGCGTGAGGTCACGAAGACAGGAATCGTTCTCCACTTCACAAAGTCCAAGGAAAATCGGAGGTCCGTAATCCTCTGACATTGCAGCAACGACCTTAGCGATGTGATGAAGTTTGCGCCAATATCGGTATGTATTCCAGGAATGGGAGCCATCGGGCAAAAATTCATAATCATTCCTTCCCTCATCGTGCAGTGTATCGAAAAGATTCTCTACATTATAGCACCCACAGCGCAAACGTCTCTCCGCAACTGCCGAGAGAACCAGTAGCAGACACATCAAGACAAGAACTTCGCGCACACGCATGGGTACATATATCAAAATCAGGGCGGAGGCACATCTGCTGTGCTCCGCCCCACTCTTTTCTATTTCATCTCCAATGATTTAGTCATGACCAAGGAGAATCTTCATCATCTCTACCGCTGAATAAGCCACAGGAGTGCCGGGACCGAAGATACATGCCACACCGGCCTTGTAGAGGAAGTCATAGTCCTGAGCCGGAATCACACCGCCTGCCGTCACCATGATATCCTCACGACCGAGTTTCTTAAGTTCCTCGATAAGCTGTGGGATAAGTGTCTTATGACCTGCTGCGAGGGAAGAAGCACCTACGATGTGGACATCATTCTCAACAGCTTCACGTGCGGCCTCCTCGGGTGTCTGGAACAGCGGTCCCATATCCACATCGAAACCACAGTCTGCATAGCCTGTAGCCACCACCTTCGCGCCGCGATCATGACCGTCCTGACCCATCTTTGCCACCATGATACGAGGACGACGGCCCTCCTTCTTTGCAAACTCATCTGTCATCTGACAAGCCTTCTTAAAGAGGTCGTCATTCTTAGCTTCACTACTGTACACGCCTGAAATAGTTCTAATGATTGCCTTATAACGTCCTACGACAGCCTCGCAGGCATCGGAAATTTCTCCAAGGGTGGCTCTGTGACCGGCAGCCTTCACTGCAAGATCGAGCAGGTTGTTCTCTGATTTCTTGCCATCCTGGAATTCCTGCACACACTTCGTGATAGCTTCCAGGTCAGCCTTCACCTGAGCCTCGTCACGGTTGGCCCTCAACTGAGCGAGAGACTCTTCCTGCTGCTTGCGCACCGCCGTATTGTCGATTTCGAGGATATCGATTGGATCCTCGTGGTCAAGACGGTAGCGGTTGACACCCACGATGGTCTGCGTACCGCTGTCGATACGTGCCTGAGTGCGGGCTGCAGCCTCCTCGATACGCATCTTGGGCAGACCTGTCTCGATAGCCTTCGCCATACCACCCAGTTTTTCAATCTCCTGAATGTGAGCCCAAGCCTTCTCATAAAGCTCCTGGGTGAGTTTCTCCACGTAATAGGAACCTGCCCATGGGTCGATATGCTTACATACCTGTGTCTCGTTCTGAATGTAAATCTGAGTGTTACGGGCAATACGTGCGCTGAAGTCTGTCGGCAGAGCGATAGCCTCATCAAGGGCGTTGGTGTGCAGACTCTGAGTGTGACCCAGCACTGCAGCCATAGCCTCGATACAGGTACGACCTACGTTATTAAACGGATCCTGCTCCGTGAGCGACCAACCGGAAGTCTGAGAATGGGTACGCAGAGCCATACTCTTAGGATTCTTTGCACCGAAGCTCTTAACAATCTTGGCCCACAGCAGACGTCCTGCACGCATCTTGGCAATCTCCATAAAGTGGTTTACACCGATAGCCCAGAAGAAGGACAGACGGGGAGCAAACGCATCCACATCAATACCGGCGTTGATACCTGCACGCAGATAATCCATACCGTCGGCCAACGTGTAAGCCAGCTCGATATCAGCCGTAGCACCGGCTTCCTGCATGTGATAGCCGGAGATGGAGATAGAGTTGAACTTAGGCATCTTCTGTGACGTAAACTCAAAGATGTCTGCGATAATCTTCATTGAGAATGCTGGCGGATAGATATAGGTGTTACGCACCATGAATTCCTTGAGGATATCGTTCTGGATTGTACCTGCCATCTCCTCAAGCTGTGCGCCCTGCTCCAGACCCGCGTTGATATAGAAAGCAAGGACGGGAAGCACCGCACCGTTCATCGTCATGGACACAGACATCTTGTTCAAGGGGATACCTGCGAAGAGCACCTTCATATTCTCCAGCGAACAGATGCTCACACCAGCCTTACCCACATCACCCACAACACGCTGGTTGTCGGGATCGTAACCACGATGTGTAGGAAGGTCGAAGGCCACAGAAAGACCCTTCTGACCGCTGGCAAGGTTTCGACGATAAAACGCATTGGACTCCTCTGCCGTAGAGAAACCTGCGTACTGACGGATTGTCCACGGGCGGAAAGGATACATCATACTGTAAGGGCCACGGAGGAAGGGAGGAATACCGGCTGCAAAGTCGAGGTGCTCCATACCTTCAAGGTCCTCTTTTGTGTAAACGGGCTGGATATCAATCTGCTCGGCAGTTTTCCAGTTTGCTGTGATATTGTTCTCTTTCTGCCACTCCAGGCCGTTCTTGGCCTCGATACCAGAGAAGATATCGATATTATTGAATGATTTACGTGCCATAGTTAGATACCGAGTTTTTGATTGTACTCCTTGAGGGTCTTCAACTGGTCGACTCTCACGTGAATATAGTTCTCAATGCCTTCTTTCTGCAGGTCCTCCATGCATGCCGGAGCACCGGCCACAACAAACATAGCACGACCGTTCAGATACTTGAATGCAGGCACAGCATACTCTGCGTATTCATCATCGCTTGAGCAAATCACCACGATATCGGCACCAGCGTTCAAAGCAGCATCAACACCCTCCTCAACAGTCTTGAAACCGAGGTTGTCTATCACCTGGTAACCGGCGGCTGCAAGGAAGTTGCATGAGAACTGTGCACGGGCCTGGCGCATTGCCAGATTGCCGATGGTGAGCATGAAGGCGATGGGCACTTTCTTTGCTTTCTCTGTGGTGAGACGCAATGTCTCAAAGTCAGATGCCAGACGTGTGGACTGTATGCCCTGACCTTCTGCTTCAGCATTACCGCAGCACTTGGCACATCCTCCAACGGGCTGCTTGCCCTCGCTCTTTTCCGTGAAATTGGGGAACTGGTTGGTACCCAACAGGAACTCCTTACGTTTGCCAGCGTTGGCGTGGCGCACAGCATTTGTGTCGTTGATTACTTTCTGCACCGCACCGGCCTTGGCTGCCGCAAGGAAACCGCCCTCCTCTTCTACGGAGAGGAAGAGCTTCCATGCCTGCTCAGCAAGAGCTTTCGTGAGTTCCTCAATAAAGTAGGAACCGCCAGCTACGTCCACCATACGGTCGAAATGACACTCGTCCTTCAGCAGCAGCTGCTGGTTGCGGGCGATACGCTCTGCAAAGTCCGTCGGCACTTCATAAGGAGCATCGAACGGCACCACAACAATACTCTCCACACCGCCCAGAGCAGCAGACATCGTCTCTGTCTGCGAGCGCAGCATATTCACGTATGAGTCAAAAATCGTCTGGTTGTATGTCGTAGTGTAGGCGCATACGTGCATCTTGCAAGCCTCCTTGTCGCCGGTGTACTGACTCACAATCTGAGCCCACAGCATACGGGCTGCACGCAGTTTGGCAATCTCCATGAAATAGACGCCGTTGATGCCTATATTAAACTTGATGCTGTTTGCTGCTTCCTCGGCCGACACACCGGCTTCCGTGAGCAGGGACATATACTCATTACCCCATGCAAGGGCGTAACCCAGATCCTGATAGCTGTAAGCACCGGCATCCGTGAGTTTGTAGGCATTCACCGTAACAGCGCGGAAGTTGGGATACTCCTTGAGGGCTGCCACCATTTCGGGAGCGACGGCAAGCACGGGGCTCACATCCTTACCCTTCATCACAATCTTCTCGATGGGGTCGAAACTGATGCTGCCGCAAATACGGGCGGGCTCGTAACCCTTCTTCCTGAAGAATGCTGTAAGTATCTGTGCCAGTTCCAGGCAATGACGCTGACATGTGCGGAAATTCAGCTCCACACAGTCGCAGTATATACCGTCGAGCAAGGTGTCGATATATTCTGCACTGACTTTATCGCCGGGGATGATGAATCCAAGAGAGTCAACACCACGCTCCATAATGTCGAGCGCCTTCCTGTTAGCCTCCTTCGGACAGTCGCACACGATGTCCTGACGCACATACCACGCGTTGTCGGCCTTTCTGTTGCCGCGCACGTAGGGAAACTCTCCGGGCAAGGCGTTCACTGTGGCCAGTTTGTCCACATCCTCCTTGAGATAGAAAGGCTCCATGGAGAAACCTTCATTGGTTCTCCACACCATTTTTTTCTGATAATCCGCTCCCTTGAGATCTACCTCAATCTTGTCACGCCATTCCTGACGCGACGGCGCAGTGAAATCAGAAAACAGTTTTTCTTTACTTTCTGCCATAATTTATAAAATACTTTACACTTTTATTAATATTCTGCTCCACAAAGATACGCTTTTTTTGCCATTTATCCGTCCACTCCACATTATTTATTAAGTATTTTTCATCTTTTTCCCATTTTTCTTCCTCACAACGTCGTACGTATTATTTCTTTTTCCTAATTTTGCTACGGATTTTTGGTAAAAACCATACAAAACGACCTAAAGAATTTTAATTTCTATCCTCAAATATGGAATGGCTATCTAATCTTTTTACGGCTACAGACTCTGTGGGGCACATCATTCTTCTCTACGCCCTTGTCATCAGTGTCGGCCTCTATCTGGGACGTCTGAAAGTCGCCGGCATTTCGCTGGGTGTCACCTTTGTGCTCTTTGCCGGCATTCTGGCAGGCCATTTCGGTCTCACCGGTACAGCCTCCACCCTCACCTTCATTCAGGACTTCGGACTCATACTCTTCGTCTATTGCATCGGTCTGCAGGTGGGACCAGGTTTTGTAGAATCTTTCAAGAAAGGCGGTATCACAATGAACCTCATCACCGTCGGCATCGTCCTGCTCAACGTGATTTGCTGCATAGGTCTGTTTTTCCTTGTATTCTATCGCGGAGGAGCCATCACGGGCGAGACAGCCAAACAGCTTGCCATGATGGTGGGCGTGCTCTGCGGTGCCATCACCAACACTCCGGGTCTGGGTGCTGCCACTGAGGCCTGCGGACAGGTTTTCGGCAACGATGCCCCTGCTATTGCCAACGGTTATGCCTGTGCCTATCCTCTCGGTGTCGTCGGCATCATACTCTCCACCGTCGTTCTGCGCTACATCTGCCGCATTTCCCTCCAGAAAGAGCAGGAGCAGATTGAGAACGAGCGCTCCGCAAATCCTCACGCCATTCCCCACAAAACCACTATAACAGCCACCAACGCCGCCCTCATGGGCAAGAGCATTCTGCAGATACGCGAGTTCCTCGGACGCAACTTCGTGGTGAGCCGTATCTGGCACGACGGTGAGATAAGCATTCCCCGCAAGGACACCATTGTTCATCAGGGCGACAAACTGTATATGAACTGCGCACAGGACGACGTGGAAGCCATCATCGCATTTATCGGTGTGGAAGACAAGAATTTCATGTGGGAGGAACAGAGCGTCAACTTCGTCTCCAAGCACATACTGCTCACTCAGCCCAATATCAACGGCAAGACCGTGGGCGAGATGCACTTCTCCTCCATCTACGGCGTCAACGTGACCCGCATCCGTCGCGGCGACCTCAATCTCTTTGCCGACCTCAACCTGCGCCTGCAGATAGGCGACCGCCTCGTCGTTGTCGGTCCTGAAGATGCTGTGGACCGCGTGGCAAACAAGCTCGGCAACACAGCCAAGAAACTCGACCACCCCAACCTCACGGCCATCTTCATCGGCATCCTCGTCGGCATCATCTTCGGCAGCATTCCTTTGGCTTTGCCCGGCGTGCCTACACCCGTGAAACTCGGTCTTGCCGGCGGTCCGCTTATCATTGCCATTCTCATCGGCGCCTACGGTTATCGTCTGAAACTGGTGGCCTACACCACCACGTCGGCCAATCTCATGCTGCGTGAGATGGGTCTTGCCCTCTTCCTTGCCTCCGTGGGCATCAAGGCGGGTGCATCGTTTGTCGATACCGTAGTGGCAGGCGACGGTCTGACATACGTGTGGTGCGGTTTCATCATCACCACGCTGCCCATCCTCATCATGGGCCTCATCGCCCGTCTGAAGTTCAAAATGAACTATTTCACCCTCATGGGTCTCATCGCCGGCAGCACCACCGATCCCCCTGCACTTGCCTTCGCCAATCAGACGGCCGGCAACGACGCTCCGGCTGTGGGCTACTCTACGGTGTATCCCTTGGCAATGTTCCTGCGCATACTCACGGCGCAGCTCATAGTCCTTCTCTTCTGCACCTTATAAATTAAATAATATTATTAACCCTAAACAAACGAAACACTATGAAGTACGTATGTGAAGTATGCGGTTGGGAGTATGACGAAGAGGTCGGCTATCCCGAAGGCGGCATTGAGCCCGGCACAAAGTTCAGCGATCTCCCCGAGGATTTCGAGTGCCCCCTCTGCGGTGTCGGCAAGGATCAGTTCGGAGAGGCTTAGTCCTTCTTCCCGTCTTCCTTCTTCCTCGTTCCGAAGAGGCCGTAGGTGGTGCGCAGCACTCTGAATTCCGTGCGTCTGTTCAGGGCGTGACAGGTCTCCTGCTTCTCTTCGCTGTCGAGTGAGAGGATAAAACGTTCTGTGAGCGTATCGCCTTCATGCAGGAAGGGGGTACGCTCTGCTATTTTGCGGGTGACCACCTTCGGACGACCCTCGCCGTAGCCCTTCGGTGTGAGTCGGTCTGCTGCGATACCGTGGGCGATGAGATAATTCACCACGCTCTCCGCACGGCGCTGCGAGAGACGCTCGTTGTAGTCGTCTGCTCCGCGGAAGTCGCAGTGTGCCGAGAGTTCGATGGTGACGTTCGAGTTCTCCGTGAGCAGCGTCACGAGCGAGTCGAGAGCCTGCGTACTGGATTCCGTGAGGGCTGCGCTGTCAAATTCGTAGAACACGTTTCTCACCAGCACGGGGGCGTTGATGTTCGCCAGGGGGAACTGCAGCACATACTGCTTCGAGACGCTTGTGGTGTCGACGGAGAGTTCCTCTTTGTGATTAAGGTATCCCTTGCAGGTGCCCAGGAAGACATAATCGACATGCGGCTTCAATTCGTGCTCGAAACTGCCGTCGCCTCTCACCGATATCTTCAGGTTGGTGCCGTCGTTTCCCACCATATACACCACGCCTTCAGGCAGTTCGTATCCGTCTTTCTCATACACCCATCCCTTCACCGTCTGCACCACTTCCGGGCAGTGGAAACTCCACACCTTGTCCCAGCCTTTTCCGTCGCCTCTGTTGGTTGAGAAGAATCCTGTGTTGTGCAGGCCCTCGAAGGTCATGCCGAAGTCGTCGCCGGCGGAATTCATGGGATACTTCAGATTCCTCACGTCCCACACGCCGCTGGAGTCCTGCTTGGCAACAAAGATGTCGAGACCGCCCATACCCGGGTGCCCGTCCGATGAGAAATACAGTTCGCCGTTCGGCCTCACCGAGGGATACATCTCGTCGCCCTCCGTGTTTATCGAGGCTCCCAGATTCTCCACTATTCCCACTCCGTGTTCGTCTATCTCCACACGCCATATATCGTAGCCTCCGACGCCGCCCGGCATATCGCTCGTGAAATACAGCCACTTGCCGTCGGGAGATATCGAGGGGTGAGCGCATGAGGACAGAGTGTCAGCCGTGATTTTCACCTCCTGCGGACTGGCCCACGAGGCATCGCTTCTCGTAGAACTGTATATCTGTGCATATCTCGGATATTCCGCGTCATATGTGCATCGTGTGAAATACATCGTCTTGCCGTCGGGAGAGAAGCAGCACGCTCCGTCGTCGTATTCGGAATTCACTTCGCTCTCCAGCAGTTCCGGCTGCGACCATCTGCCCTTGTCATCCTTCTTCGACACGAAGATGTCGGTAAATTTGGTGCCTGTAATACCGCTCAGTTCGTTGCCTTTGGCCTGCGGGCGTGATGACGTGATGTAGAGCTGGTCCCATTCGTCGCCGCCGAGTGCCGGACAGAAGTCCTGGCGTCGCGAGGAGAGCACGGGCTGTTTCTGTATAGTGTAGAGCGTGGGCTTTGCCTTCCATTGAGGGGCGAGACGGCAGCCCAGAGCACCGTTTCTTGCTATTTGCGAGAGCGGGTCCAGTTCGGCATAGGTCTGATAGTTCTTCTGCGCGTTTTTGTAGTCGCCCATTTTGTGCTGCTGCTGGGCCAGATAGAGTATTGCCAGCGAGTCGGGGTATTTGTATCGTATAGCGTTCTGGTATGCTCCCGCCGCCTTTGCGCTGTAGCCTATACGTCTGTAGCATTCGGCCATTTTCCAGGCTCTCTCTCCCCTCTTGTCGCGTTCCGTGCGTTTGGTGAGGGTGTATGCTTTCTTGTATTCCGCCGCAGCATCGAAGTATTCTCCTATACTGAAGAAAAAGTCTCCCTTCTTCACATGCCGTTCTGCGTTGCAACCCGTCATTGCTATCATCGCGAGCACGAATAAGGCGAGTGATGCCAGACGGTATACTGATTTTCTCTTGCACATATCATGTAAACGCACTCTCTGTGCATTTTATTGCCCGTGCGCGCTTAATCGCAATGGTTTCAGGTTTCAACTCGTCTACTCGTCTACTTGTCAACATTCGCCCGAGTCGAATGCAAAAGAGCTTGCTCATTTTGCTGAGACGAGTAGAATGTCTATGGATGCAATCCATGAACTTGTCAACTGAAATTATCAATTAATTAGCCTTCAGCCCTCATACTTCTCTCAGCCTTCAGCCCTCAGCCTTCATACTTCTCTCGTCCTTCTCTCGTCCTTCGCATACTGTTGGCAAGGAGTTAGCAAGCACAAATAGCTTGCCTGAGTATGCGAAGTCCTTGCCAACACCTTGCGAACACCTTGCCTAAGGTTTACCTGGCATATAGGTAGTAGATAGGTAGTAGGTAGGTCTAAGATAACTCCTACCTGTATCTACATTGGCACAGATATCGACTTCCCCTATGTCCGTTGTGTCCGTTCACGATGCGTTCATAGCTGCTACAGAGCCGCTATATAGCCCCTGATTTATGGAATTCAACAGGAATCAGGGTTAAGCCAAAAAGCATTCAACTCAAATCCGTGATAACACCTGTCAACGGACATTGCGGACACGCATAAATTAGTGTCCTCACATTGTAATAATATCGTTATGTAATAGTTTATAATCGATTCTTAATGGAAAGCCACATATATTTCCTTTATAGAAAAAAGTATTCAATATGCAATTGAATTTTCGACAACCATCATGATAATTTCCCGGATGGGTAAACATGAATGGATCATCTACTTTGTCTCGTTCTTTCTTCCAACCGTCATATGCCTTATCTACGATACCCGCCTCCTTTATTTTCTGTTCATAGAGTTTCCAGAACTTCGATGTGTGGCCTTTTACGTTAAAATGACACAGTTCGTGAATAATGCACCCTTTAAGCCATGTAAGGTCTGCGCAGAACATGGTGCGGAGGTTAAATTCAATTATATCACCAACTACATGTGCTGCCCACTTGATGCGACTTGATGGGCAACGAACAATTATCTGCTTTGGTTGTGGAAAACCCAGTATATCAGCGGCAGCATACGTCCATTCGCTCATAATTGGCTGTATCGAATTGTATAAAGATTCGAAATCTTCAAATGGAATTTTGACTATTTCCTTCATAGGTTTTGCCATTATTGCCCGACATCTACGGCTCATTACAACCAAGTTATTATCTGGGATCTTTCTCATCTGGATTATTGTAGCAACACTATTGCTCGAATTTCCTGTGCAGATTGGGTAGCCATTCCCCACTTAATCATACATTCTCCAGGTACAGACTCAACCCATTCGCAAAAGGGTTTCAGTTCTTCCATCAGCAATGGTAGAGTTGAGGGGAAATAGAAAAACACAAGAGCGTGATTATATGGCTCATGGCAATTGGAGCACTTCTTTATCTGTTCCATCAATAGCGCCATCCTGTTTTCTTTATCAGCGGGTACAGATACGTCAAATGCATGGATTTCTTCACCATCATGAAATAGGTCTCTGACATCATTTATGTCTATGTTAACGAGGCTATTGGTTGAGTTCAACACCTCTTTTATAAACCGATTAGTTCCAACATCTTTCATGTCATACGTTTTTATGGATTTCAATATTGATTTCTGTTTCGAACTCACGCACATAAATAAAGTCCGTAATGGCAAACTCCAAGTGCTGAAAGGTGTTGTGGAAGGCACTTGTCAGATGCAAGCCTTTTGTCAATTCACGGTCAAGTCCTTCATTCCAATTATTATAATCATCCTCCAGTCCGATGAAGCTCTCAAATGATTCGTCATCGTGAGGAATAGTGAGACTCCTTAGTGACAAACCATCGTCATACAATCTGTTCCAACCAGCGTCACATATAGCATTCCACAGATCCTGCCTATCCTCACCTTGAACGGGATGAAGTTTCGGGTAGTCGTAGCTGAGATAGCATTTCGCCTCTATCTCTGCATCCTTGAAATCCGCATTGTCTTTGATGCTGTCCCAGATACGATACGCCCTGTCATATAATTCTCGTAAAGCCTCAGTTAAGGCATCATTAAACGCAATGATATCAGGTAATATCTCTTCCTGATGTGCCAGAACTCTTTTATTTATCATATTCTTTCTTAAGGACAATAAACAGTCGCAGTCAGGATAGTCACATGGAGATTTGTCATACCTCCACATGATTTCACGCTCAATGCATTGAATGTCGTAATCATGTATATCAACCATAGTTCTAATATTTTTGCGCAAAGGAAACAATGCAATCACATAAAATCATGAAGGTAAAGAAACAAATTCAGTAATGTCATTTCGTAGTTTAGGATAACTTTTGAGACTTTCTCAAAAGGATAAGTGCAAAACAACATTCTTTCGGGCTTATCCGCTTCTGCTTTAGAATGAGCGACGAATAAACGTTGGGTGGCGCCTGATTCAACATGGCATCCTGTAACCCACCTCATGCCAAACATCTCTGCCGGATCATTCTGCCAAAGTTGAGTACAATCAACCTTCGTATGAACAATCGCCCGAAAATGGTTAAAGAAAGGATCTTTCAATAATTCTTTGTCATAAACAACGTAATAGCAAATATCCAGGACTTCTAATTTCTTTCCTTTTTTATCGTAAAGTAAATATTCAAATAACTTTTGAAGGTATTTGAGGTCCTTCTTCTCGTTTCTTTCTTTTTGCGTGATAACAAGAATTTTTGCATCGGGATTACCACAACCAACATTCTTGTTAGGGAATCTTTCATTTAATCTCTTTAGTTCTTTACAATATGCCATAACTCTTTGTATTTAGACTTTTATGGTGCAAAGATAACAAAGACCTCTGCCAGCTGGTGGCAGAGGTCAGAGAAAAATGATATTATTAACACCAATTATACGATTGGGTCTATACAAAAGTCTCGACGTTTGCAGGTCTTACAGAATTTACCCATCCATACTTCATCGAACTGGTTCATTGCTTGTTCAACAATTTCTGTGTCATCTGTTAATATGCCTGCCTCAAAGTTGCGAGTTGTTTCAGCCTTCATACCTATACCTGCACCCGTAAGGTTCGCACTTCCGATATACACTTCCTTGCCATCGAAAACTAGCATCTTGAAATGAACACGCGGACAAAGCACACGCTCCAAGCGGTCATACAGCACTGGGTACTTGTCGAAGTCCTCCCTGAAGTTCGGGCCAGGTTCTTTTGCATGAATGAGCCTTACCTCCACACCACGCCTGATGAGTTGGGCGATGAGAGCAAGAAAAGGTTTCTTCTCTTTGCCCACATCTACATATAAGTCTTTAATATCAGCAGTACCTATCCAAAGCATTTGCTTCACGGATTGAACCCGTGAAAGCACTTCTTTGTAGTGATCGATATTGGAGATATAGGATGTCATAAAATATAATGATTCCAAGTGGCACAATGTAAAGCTCCGCCATGCTGAATAAGTGGCAGGGCAAAAACCTGTTTAATTATTTTATTGTGGAATATGCTTTGAAAAAGGGCTAAAGCAGCTATATCATTTTCTTCATCATGATTTAAAGATAAGGCAGGTAAGATAATGGCATCGTCAGTTTCAATATAGTTAAGGTAACACCAACTGTTATGAGTAGGCTTAACGTTATATTCAAGTTCCATAATATCAAATTGACTTCTAAGGATTTTGTAAATCCGGGTTGTAAAAGGGTGGCATTTACTTTCTTCCAGTTGATGGTAGTTGTTGAGCAAGATACGATTATCACCAAGCCATGCAATCATTCCATCTGAATGGCCAAATGGCTCATCCATGTCCCAAGGCAATAAAATGAGTTCTGCCAAAAATGCTTCTTCTAAACGGTTGATTAATGCCAAAGGGCGCCAATTGGGGTTCTCCGAGAAGATTTTATCTGTCATGACAACTTTATCTCCACAACGAACATAATTGCCACCATCTAACACCAAATCTACGTTGTCGAAGAAATTGATATTCAAATCCTTAACAGCAAGTTCCTGTTTGGTGATATATTTTCGACACAGGGGGTCATCCCACAGATAATCTGGTCGGAAATAGAAACCGACGTACCTACCTTCTCCCACATGTATCGGCATATAATCTCTGCACCACACTTCATTAGAGTATGGCAGTGTTTGGGGAGTAATCTGTAATTCCGCCAAAACGGAACTGAGTTGGTCATATACTACCTTATAATCTTTCTTCAACCATTCTGAAATATAGATATCCTGACTCATAATGTATCGTTAGAAGATTCGTTAATAAGTTCTTTTAGTTTTTGAATCAGATTACTATTATCATTAATTACCTGTGTGTTGAAACAGAAGTATTTATCTGTATCTACTTGGGCTTTTTCGTTTTTAATCATATAAGTCCAGTACTGTTCTTTTTCCATCAGATACAAGTAGTCGTTGCGACACCACTGAAAATTATAATTTTCAAATGTAAAATTGATGTCATTGCCAAAGAGAAATGTCGATTCAGGAATAATATGATCTTTCCTGATTTCTATTTGCTCCGTTGTTGCCAGTAAATTATCTCTTTTCTCCGCATTCAAGAACACACCAGGTCCACTGGGGAAAATAGCTATATGGTTATGATAGTCACGAATCCATGAATTCGGGATTTGTGTTCTAACATAATCTAAAAGTAAAGTGTTGGCAAGGATATAAACTGTTCGTTCTGCAAAATCTGTGGAATCCTTAAATGCTACAGAGTTATTCGTTTTGCCAATCATCATATGGTGGATTGCATAGCAATTATCATTATTCAAAAGATAATACAACCATGTCTCTGGTTTGTTGTTAAATGTCCTGTGTTTCCACCATATGACTTTCCAGAATGTTTCTGCAGAAAACCAGCTAATCATCGACTTTAGTAAATCAGCATTGTGATATTGTTCTTCCATTGCAGAAGCTTTTGGTGGCGTTACTTTTAGAAAATATCTATTAGCGTGTTCCCATTTTAAGTCAAACAGTGTCCAATCAACTAGACCGTCTTCATTTTGAAACAAGAAGCGTATGCCTCCTCGGAAAAATGCGTATTGTTCGGCATCGATAATTATTTCCTCCCAGGTTTTATATTCTGTCATATCCTCTTTTTTGCAAGTGCCATTATAATTACGCAGATTTCCGTTTTCGCCAAGGATTTGTTTAGCTTTGTTGATTTCTTCTTTGCACCGTTCATCAAAATCTGAATTGCCCAGTTCCTGAATTTCATATTCTGAAAGTGAATTGTAGACATCGTGGCTATTAAGTTCACTAATGAATATCATGGCTGTTCTCATGGCTTGAGCGCTTCTGATTTGTGGTCTACCATCCTCACCTTGTCCCGAGATCAAATTCCAAACAACACGTATCCATCTTTTCATTGAATCATCGCTATCTTCGACCGTCTCGTCGTGGTCGAAGTACTTGCATATAGCAAAGAAAACAATTCTTTGCACCTGAGTTAGCGTGGAAACCCTGAGAATCTTTTCATTTGCGTTGTTTATTATTTCTATATTGTCTGAGTTTTCATCTTCTATATACTGTGGTATAAATCTAAAACTACCATCCCAAGGACACGCCGGTAATGTCCAAGTCTTGGAATATTTGTAATAATTGTTTAAAACCTTTTGTAATTTAAGAAAGAATTCAATTGGGATACCATTATCATACTTATATTCGTCTAGGCCTTGATATGCAATTTTAGTATCATAATCATTAGGATTACGATTACTGGAGTCGTTGAGATACCTATATGAAGCATTCTCGTTCTCTTGCACAGTACCTTCATCACTTTTACCTAGGTCGAGCAAATACTGGGATGGATTATTTGATTCTTTTGCAATGAATAATTCATTCCAGAAAAATCTGTTCATAAAAGCAAAAAAGATTTCATCTATTTGATTTGATTTAACCAACTTGCCATCTTTGTCCTTTATCCCTTTAGATCTATTACTCCAAAAGATGTCTGTCCAGTCTGTGTCAAACTTGATTGGTATTCCTTCTTGGGTGTCTAAAAGAAGTTCCCATTCTTTTTGCTGTTTCATTTCATGAGTCTCTTCGTCTGCACGTTTTGTCATGTAGCCAATCAGATCTGCTTTGAAATTTTCAAAGCTAGTTAGCTGCTTGCCACGAGCATTCATTTTGATATATAAGTCATCAGAAAGGCCAAAGTCATGAAGCGGAAGATTATAAAAGACAATTGGACATAAAGACTCATTTGTCAACTTTTTCCAGCAAGCATCAAAGGTCTTAATTAATGAGCACTTATCACCGTCAATGTTACACAGCGATGGGCATGCAAATAATTCTTCTATTCCGTCTATTATATCGTTTCCTTTTTTGTCGGATATTTTTGTGCCACTTAACATCCTCAACATTGACTGAATAGTGGGATCTTGTTTCCATGCAGAATAAAACCATGTTTGTTTTGTTATAAATTCAACAATATTGCAACCTTGAAAATGTTCAAAGTTATGTGGAATGCACAAATTCTGACAAAACTCGCGAGATGAAATTCTTGTCTCGTATGTAAACCTCCTGAGGATTGCACAATTCTCCTCGTTTAACATCCCTGCGCGTAAAGCTATATACCAATGCAACAGCCAAAGGGTGGTAAGTCGTTGCTGACCATCCAAAGGGTTGAGCCTATCATTTTCCGTTGATCCATAGACAAAGTCTAACTTCATCTCAGAATCTTTATATGGCGGCTCATTGTCCAGAGCTTTTTTCAGGTCACCTAAGAAGTTCTTGCGAAGATTCTCTTTACCTAATCTTCCTTGTGCATAATCACGCTGGATTATGGGAATTTCTATATGGTTATTTTTTAAATAATTCCAAAAAGTTGTTTTGCTTGCCATATTAATACTTCAATTTGTTTATACATTCCTTTATATCACTTATATATCCCTTAGCATCAATTTCTTTTGTCCAGTAATTGGCATCAGACATTATTGCTGAATAATATTTCATGAAAACCAACTTCGTACAGATGGGAACAAAAGAAGATTCCGCTTTGTCTTCTTCGATTAACTGAAGTTTGCCATCCTTAGTCATCTTTGGAATAGAAATCTTCACACCTTTATCTTTACCGATAATTACTCGACGTTTTCCTGAGAAAAGAGCATTACCATAACTTCTATTGGTGGAAGAGTCTAATAGAGTATAATTCCAAATCCTATTCTTCTCCTCTGGGGTCCAAACTTCAGTTTGAGGGAAAATATCCTTTATTTCATTAAAAAGCTTATTTCTTTGTTCTTCATTTTCTTCCTCAAAAAAGACAAGGATTTTTTCCTGAATCTCTTTGTCCGCACTTAAATACACATTCATTAGCCATTGTTTTTGTGTCATCACATCATCTTCTTCATTCGTTGTGTTAGAATTGATGTGTTCCACGTCCCAACTCTCGATTTTGTACAAATGGAATGGGAATTTGTAGAATACTCCTATTTGATACTTTGAGTTATCAAGGTTATTCTTATTTTGATTGACTATGGTCTGGATATTATGGAATAGAAGAATGGGCTTACATTTTCCTTTGTCACTACCATCTGTGTGATATTGGAAGTCAAGCGATGGGCACTTGCTTATCTCGCCGTTTATCTTTTGCTTTAATTTTCTTACGAAAGAATCTTTATCTACGGAATCGTTCCATTCAGCAACAAGATTGGAAATGGTATGTCCATATACTATCAAATAACCTACATAGTGATAGAGTTCCAAATCCTCATACCATTCCCTAAACGTTTGAAAATACGCTTTCACTTCGTTCCAGCATATCTCAATGTCAGATTGAACAGAATTGAAATATTCATAAAAGTATCGGAAAGTTCTATAGTCATCAGAACCTATCATTCTGTATTTTTCATCATTCAATTCCAATTTATTCTGTTCACAAATCAAATCAAATATGAAGTCTATTCTCGTGGGACGATTATAACCTTTTTCATTTAAGAAAAGCCAGAATTCATCGTTTTGTAACGTATACTCAATATTGTCCCATTCGCTTGCAATCTCTTGCTGTCTCAATTTTAGATGCCTGTCATCAGAAACTCGAAAATTTGAACGATTCAAGAATAATGCTTTGATAAGTTCTGCATTTGTCAGTGAGATTTTTCCTATATTAAGGCGAGTAAAGACCTTGATAGGGTCTTCGTCTACAGTTTCATACCAAATCACCCTTGTGCGATGGATAAACTTGGATTGAAACTCGTTATTATTAAAGTTCGTTCCCTGTTTACAAGCCCATTGATGAATTGTATTGTAGGCCTGTTTCATGTAAAAGTAGTCAATATAGTCTTTGAATTCTTTTCCAGAAGTAACGACTTCTTGTTTTTCATTGATTTCCAGATGCTTCAAAAAATCGTAACTATCATTTCTTGTTGCATATTTTATTGTTGGTAATGGGGTCTTCTGTTTTCCAACCCACATTTCATTAAAATAGTGAATAATTAAATAAATTGTGGTTAATCGTTGCTGTCCGTCAATCACCTCATACCAATTTTCCTTATCGGTCTCTTTATCCAAATTTGTATTTGTTTCTTCCATTCTCTTAACTACAAGAGGTTGTAAGCAGTACCATGTTTCTTCATTTGAGTTATTAATTCTCTCAGGTCTAAAATCGTTAATATCATTCAAGAGATCTTTTACTTGCTGTTCGCTCCATCGGTAGCCACGTTGGTAATTAGGTATAAAAAACTTCATTCCTAGAAGTTCACTAACCGATTTCATTTCAATTATATTCTCAGCCATATTGATTGTTTTAATATTTATTTTTAAATTTACAATATTTCTCTCGCAATCCAGGCACAAGCTTCTGCGTCGGCAAGGGCGTGATGGTGGTTCTCCAGAAGATAGCCGCACTCCGCTGCCACAGTATACAGCTGATGATTAGGTAGATAAGGGAAGACTCTCCTTGAAACACAAAGCGTGTCGTAGAACTCATAGTCAGGATAATCCATCTGATAGGTGCGGAATGCCGCCTTCAGACAGCCTTCGTCGAAGGGCTTGTTGTGAGCGACGAGCGGTAAGCCTTCTATCAGTGGCTCAATCTGTGCCCACACTTCTGGGAATACCGGAGCATCGTCTGTGTCCCGACAGCAAAGTCCATGAACTTGGCTGCACCAGTAGTTATAATAGTTCGGCTCCGGCTGAATAAGAGAGTAGAACGTATCCACTATCTCACCATCCCTGACAATAACTATTCCAACGGAACAAACAGAAGAACGTTCGTTGTTGGCTGTTTCAAAATCTATTGCTGCAAAGTCTTTCATTTCCGATTCATTAATCTCTTCCTATTCCGTGCAATGCTCCTAAAGCGAAAAATATCCACCTGGGCAATATGACATTGCGGATGTTGAACTTAAACCACTCTTCAAAAGCCCGAACAACTTTGAACTTGTAACTTGAGTCAATATGTAAAATCCCTTTAAAATCTGCAAGCACAAATGTTTCATCAGGCCGAGAATGCGCATAAAGCAGAAAATCATTGAAGGCATGCTTTAAATCTTCCACAAAGCCATTGTTGACAGGAAGATTTATCTCATATATCTTCTCATGACGAATATCAGAATCGTCAGCATAAATCATATAAGACATTTCGTCATCCTCATCCTTATTTACAAGATAAGTTAAGGTTATATCATCTGCCAGAACCTCTTCTATCTCATCATAGGCAATTCGAGGAAGCCTCTTTCTCTCCAACTTGCCACCGATGAATGTAGGTGCATCCATTGCCACGGAAGCCTTCTCACGAATTTCCGCAAACGAAGGACCATATTGGCAGAAAGCATCAGCTGGCCACCTTACATACAATGGGTCAAACTCCAGGAACATTGTAGGACTCAAATCCACGAATGCCGTACCTTCTTTATGCACCTCTCCGTTTCTCTCAAAAATGATATCGCAGTTGTCACCGATTAGACCAGGAAAATCAGCGTCATTAAAGTATCTTACAACAGATGTACATCCCTGATAAGTCACTACGTCACCCGTAAAAATCTCGCGCCCGAGGTCGTCTTTCAACCTCGTGTCAACACCCGCAAAGATAACAGGAACCGTTGACCAGAGCGTGTGAGCCAGTTGGTCATTCTTGTGATATGGGGTATAGTCACGGTCTCTGGTTATGAGCATCATCACGTCTCCGTCAAAATAAAAATCGCCAAAGTAAGCATAGTCAAACTTGCCCATAGGATTAATGAAACGCACACTCCTGCTTAGTAAGACGGACTTGACATCCTTACGTTCCATAATGTCGCGATAGTGGATACGGCACATGTCCTGTATTCCACGGAAACTAAAATTGACCCTTTCCATCTTTCATTCCTTATATCTGTTCCACATTCTCTTTATCTTTCCCGCCATTTCTTTCCGAAGCCATAGTGGTTCGAGCACCTCCATATCCTCGCCGTTCCAAAGCAGTTCCTGCTGAAAATCGAAAGAGGGGCGGAGGAAGAATGTGAAGATGCTGTATTCCTCATTGCGTTCGATTTCTTCCTGAGATTCATGTAACCTCAGGTCGCGGATATAATTTGCTTGTCCTGCGACAACCTTCAACTTCACAGGCTGGACCTTCACATTTTGATCAGGGATGATTCCGAAGCAGCCGTCAAAGTACGTCTCAGCATTCCAATCCTTTGGCATCTCAAACGTTTCTTCTGTAGGATGAAGTTTTTGAATGCGGTCGAGCGCATAAATGCGAGGCCCGCGCTCATAATAATAAGGATCGGTGCTGCGGGCCACCATATACCATCTCTGGCGAAACAACTTTACACAGTACGGCTGTACGTCATAATTGCTTTCTTCATCCTTCCAATAGCTGTGATAAGTCAGGTTGAGAACGCGATTTTCCTTCATTGCCTCAATGATGGACTGAAGATATTGTTGTCCAGATGGGACATATTCCAGAAGAATACGATCTTTAATGCTTTGGCTATTGGCCAAGGTATTGCTCACACAGAGTGTATTGTAGAGCCAGGAACGAAGTCCGTTCTTGCTAATATCCTCCACATTTTCAATACAGTAGCGATACTCTCCGCGCTTTTCGTTGGTTATGATAATGCCGAACATATCAAAGATGACATAACGCCAGTTGTCAAAGGTGCGTTTGGGTATCTCCACACCTCTGCTGATGTCATCTCTGAGCCAGAGTTCGTTCAGTTCCTTAAACGAAATCTTGCGCCTGCGGTAGATGGTGTCTATCACCCAGACGTATTTGGTTATCAGGCTTTGTCCTCTGTCGTTGTCTTTCATATTTTATCGATTTTTTCTGCAAAGGTAAGCGAAGGCTACGCCATCTCGTGGCAGAGGTTTTGGGAAAATGATTTTTAAGGTTAGATTTATGCGTAAGTTGATATTTTTTGTCTCCAAAAGTACACTTTTTCTTTGAAACGACAAACAATAGGGGCAGATTTTCTTGAAATCCACTACCATTTTTCAAAAAGCGCCAATGATACAAACGAGACGTACGATTTTTATCAAATTCGCTGCCCAATGTTTACACATACATTGCTCATGGACTTCTCATGGGCATCTCTATCCGAGCTCTGTCTCCAAGGGGATAATAAACTCCCCGCCAGCCCGGTCGTTTCGGGCCGGCGGTTCGATTACTTCGGACTGCGAGTTCGGTCGTTGCGGGATGGCAGTTAGGTCGTTGCGGCGCAAGATATCCGTGTCCGCGTCCACTTGCCTGCTCCAAGCCTTGACAAACGAACTTACCTCATCTGACCGCTCACGCTATACTCCACACCGTTTCTCACGATGACAATGTGGCCGTCCCTGAAATACTTGCCGTCCCTGCCGGTATCTCCCCTCTCAGGGTCGCTGACGTTCAGGTCGCTGACAGCCGTAGGATCATCGCTGTCTGTCATCACAGAGCGGAAGTAGTCGACATCTGCCTGACTCACTCCGAGATGATGGATGAAATAGTATTCAGCACGCTCCATGACAGAACTGCCCGGCATCGTCTGTATCACGTCGAATCTCTCCTTGAGCGCCGACTTCAGACGGTTGCCCGCAGGCGAGAACGAAGTGAGCTCATAGTCCTTGTAGAAATTGTCGATTGTCACACCCAGCAGCGTCTCCAGCAGGAATGCCAGCATACCGGTGCGGTCGGCACCCCACGCACAGTGGAAATAAACGGCATTGCCCAGACGGAAATGCTTCACGATGAATTCGAACTCCTCCTTCAGTCGCTTCTGCGTAGCCTCGTTGGTGAGGTCGGATGCCAGATAGTCGTTGGCAGCTGCGAAATAGTAGTCGTCACCCTTAGTGAATCCGAACGGCGATGTGCCGCATCCCATATCCTTGTCGTACGACTCCTTCCAACGGAGGTCTATCTCGGCACCTACGCCCAGGTCGCGCAACGTCTGCAGGTCCTCCGGCGTGGCGGTGACCCATCCGTTGAGCGTGCTGCCGCGATAGAGATGTCCGTATGTCAGACGCTTGCCGTCGGTGGTCTGCCAGCCGCCCAGGTCGCGTATGTTGTTGGCGCTGGGAGCATATATCATACGCAGATGTCCGCTGACGCGGAACTTACCGCCGCCCACCTTAACACCTCCGGCTGTGATGCTGTATTCGTAGTTCTGCTGCGGCAGGAGATTGTCGATGAAGGCCTTATCGTGGCCGTCGGGCACAGCCGTCTCCACGGGTTCCGCTCCTTCGATGTCCTGCCTGTATGTCAGCACAATGCCGGTGAGACCCCTCCGGGGCATCGGTATCATCACACGGTTGGGCACATCGCGGCGCTCGGGAGGCGTCACATTATAGGTGGCCACCACGCTCTCCGTCTTGGAGGTGTACTCCACCGAAACAAGATATCTGCGCACGGCCAGATTCTCCGCATTCACGGAGAACTGCATATCCATCGGGTCGAGAGGCGTGAACACCAGTGACGCTGCGGGACTCGTCTCGTCTTTCACGTTCTTGAACGTCCATGTGAAGCGGTCGATATCAGTCAGCAGCGAACCGCCTTCCCACGGCAGCACGTATTCCGAATTGCCCACCGGCTGGGCGATGGCGCTCACCTCGCTGGTGTTGAAGAGAGCCACGCAGGGCGTGCCGGCAGGCACTCTGTCCACGGGATAGAGCAATGCCTTGCCGTCCTCCACACCGCCCACAGCGTAGAGCGACGTCAGATAGTCGGCACCGGCCTCCAGGTCGAAGGGCAGACACAGCGGCGTGAGACCCTCTGTGGCCTCGATGACAAACTGCGTCTCCTGCACCTTGCCTGTATAGAAGAGGCGGAAATTGTCGAAGCAGGTCCAGGCCTTGATGTTGGCGCAGCGGTAGCCCACCTCCACCATTGCATCCTCCAGCAGCACAGCGTTAAGCACGTTGGGATAGAGGCCTGCGTCGATATATTTTTTCGAGGCGCCGGAACCGTTGGGCACATAGAAGGAAGCCCCCTCGGGCTGTGAACCGCCCAGACTGTTGTCCGTCACGCTCTGCACGTCGAAGAGGTTCATCACCGTCTTCTCATTAGCGTTCATAAACATCGTGCCCGTCACTTTCGATGTGCCGGCAGCATAGTCGCTGTAGGCCGTATTCATAGGGTCGTTGGTACGCTCGAATCCGTCCATCGTGAGACGGTAGGCACCGGCGGGAAGCTGCAGCGCGAGTCTCTGGGAGAGCTTGAAGTTGCAGTTGTAGTAGCGCATCAGTCCGCTGGTGACGCCGGCAGTAGTGCTGCTCGTCAGCTCCTCCGTCCAGGCGTCCTTGTAGTTTGTGTCGGAGAAGTCGCTGTTCGCTATCATCCATGTGAGGTCGATGCCGTAGCCCTTGACCGTCACGTTCTTCAGCCACTTCAGGGCAGCCCTCCACAGCGCAGCCTCGATGTCCTCCATCTCCAGGAGCGTCTCGGCCAGTGCCATCTGTCCGTCCAGTGCCGAAGCCTCATCCCCGTAAGTCGCAGTGGCACCCACCTCGTCGTCGTAGCCCTCCGTCTGCGCCAGCAAACGCTCTGAGATGAGGGTGCGCAGGGCCCTGTAGTCGGCATACAGAGCAGCGAAGGGCTGTGCTGCCTCTGTGGCACTCACCACAGCGGCTATCGCCACCTCGTAGTCGGCCACTGTGGTCCATTCCTTATCATACGTCTCCACCACAGCCTCGAGTATGCCCTTCTGCACGGCGGGCAGCAGCGATGTCAGCGAACTGGCCGTTGCCACAGCGTGCTCCAGCTGCGACTTGTAGGGACCGAGATCCTCCGAGGAGAAGTAGTAGGTGAGGCGCACGTTGTTGAAGCATATCCAGTTGGAATAGTCGCCTGCGCTGTAGCTGGGCACCGCGATGCTCAGGTCGAGCACACCGTCGGCATCCACCCACGTGTAGAGCGTGTGGGTGTATTTCTCCCCCTCGTCGAATTCATTCTGTATGTTGCTTCTGGAGGTGGGTTTAGAATGGTTGTCGGTGGAGATGGCATACCAGTCCCTGATGAGCACCTTGTTGCCGTTGGCCTGCACATAGGCGTTGGAGAAGCGGAAGCCGTTGTTGCCGTATGTCACGCAGCGCGCCAGGACGGAAGCCCTGTAGAATGCCTGCACGTCCACCTTGTAGAATCCGGGGGTGAGTCCCGTCACCTTCTGACTCACGGTGGCCTGCGTGCCGGCCGCGTTCTGTATGCGGTAGCTGCCGTTGCTGATGGCCGTACCCTGTATGTTGTTCACCGTCCACCCGTCAGTGTTGGCAAACATCGTGGGGTTCACGATGCTTGACGTCTTGTCCGCCGACGAGAGAGCGGCGAGGGCAGCCTTAAGTTCCGCCGCAGATGCCACCGTCAGACCTCCCTTTGCTCCGATGGCTGCGATGCGTGCGTTCTCAGCCTCGTCCACGATGGCTATCTGTTCGCTCGCACTCTTCCACTGCCACACGGCTGCGTTCTCCTCGCCGTCCGCCAGCACCAGTGTGCCGTCGTCGTCTATAGCCAGAAACCATCCCTGCTTGGCGTAGCCCACCTGCGAGGCGGTGTAGATGCAGCGCAGCAGTATGCCGCCGTCCTTCTCTATGGCGGCCCATTTGTGGTATGACGATCCGGCACAGTCCAGTCCGCCGGCAACGATGCGCAGATAGCGTCCGAAGTAGTCGCTCATCTGGAATCGCAGATACGTGTATCCGCTGAATTCGGAGGCATAGTCGTCCACCTTTGCACCGCTGTTGGACACAGAGGTGACGCCGTGACTCAGAAACTTGCCCGTCTCAGCGTTGTAGAGATAACCTGTGGCATCTGTCACCGGCAGCGCGGCAAACACCATCACGGGCAGCAACAGCAGCATTGCCGCCAGGCCAAAAAGGGATGTAATTCTTCTCATGATATTATTTATAGGTTTAAAATTCGTGTTTTTCGCAGTAAATCACCTCACAAAAATACACTTTTTTTTTAAACCACACACTTTTTTCTCCACTTTTTCATCTTCAAATGCCGGAAAAAGGTATTTAAACAATGTAAAATTCATATTGAATTCATGTTTATCTCATGTTAAACTCTAATTGAAGTCATATCAAACTCTATACGAAGTCATATCGAAGTCATATTGAACTCATGTTCCGTTGAGATTTTTCGCATTACATCATGATTGGCGACTCCAACTTATCTGATTATTCTCACATTTCCATGCTTTATCTATCGGGCATCTATCGGGCATCTATCGAGGATGTATCGGGGATGTATCGGAAAAACCCGACTGATAACCGACGGAAAACAGAGAGCTGATGCATCTCACCAAAGGACTTCCTGCGCACCGGTCACAGAGAAATATATGCTCAGTTTGAGAACTTTCAACACTAAACAGCATACTTTAAACAAAAAAATCGTATCTTTGCAGCCGTGATGAGAAAAATACGGGGAATCATATCTGTATGTATGGTGTGCTGCAGCATCTGTGCGGCAAAGCCGGAACGCGGCAACTACGACTTCATCGTGCCGGACAGCGGGAGTTTCACAGAGGCTGTAAACGCAGCAAACCTGCGCCCGGACAAAACGCAGCGCTACCGCATATTCATCAGGGCCGGAAAGCACCTCAGCAAAGGAGACGGAACGCCCATGAAGGTGACCGCAGACGGAAAGGAAATCACCGTGCCGAGCCCCATCACGACACTCACGGCACCCAACACCAGCATCTGCGGGGAGGGAATGGAGCTGTCGCTGATAGAATCCGTGCCCGAATACGAGGGAATAGGCATCACGTCCACACTGTTCGTCAAAGGGGCAGACAGCACATACATACAGGGGATGGAACTCTGGTCGAACTTCAACGCAGACCCCAAGGCTTTCGCCAACCGCTCTGTAGCACTGCGCGAAAGGAGTTGCCGGGGAAACATACTCACGGACGTGTCGCTGAAAAGCAACCAGGACACATACTACACCAACGGCGACGGCACCACATATCTGGAGCGCTGCAAAGTGCAGGGCACGGTGGACTTCATCTGCGGCGGAGGCACGGTCTACTTCAACCGCTGCGACATAGTGGTGAGGGCGCGCGGAGGCAAAGGAGACGTCATCTGCGCTCCGTCCACAGAGACAGGGCGCCACTACGGATACGTATTCAACCGCTGCCGCATCCTTGGAGCAGAGGAGCAGGACAACAGATTCCTGCTGGGACGTCCCTGGCACAACGAACCGCGGGCCGTATTCCTCCACACAGAGATGCTGCTCACCCCGCATCCGGGCGGATGGACGGAAATGCACGGCACCCTGCCCCGTCTGTTTGCAGAATACGGAAGCACGGACAGCAACGGAAAACCCACAGACACAGGGAAACGGCGCACACACTACCGTAACAGGGACGGCGAGGAAACGGCTGCAGCCCACCCCGCCACACTCACACCCGAAGAGGCGGCACAATACACCACCGACGACGTCTTCCCCGGATGGCATCCGGAGAGAAGCACAGAACAGGTGATGCCGCCCGCTGTACGCAAAAGCGGAAAGACGCTCTCGTGGGACGACATCCCGGAAGCCTTTCTCTACGCCGTCTGCCGCAACGGCATCGTGACGGCATTCACCACGGAACCGCACTACAGGATACCGCGAACCGACGCAAAAGACTCCCGCTACACCGTCCGCTGCGCCAACCGCTACGGAGGACTGGGCCCGCACAGCGACGAGATTTCCTCCACGACAGAGACAGCACAGGAGGCCGTGAGGAAAATGACAGCGGGATGGAATCTGGGGAACACCCTGGATGCCTTCAATGGCAGTATCGGCCGGGGAGCACCTGCAGAACGCTACGAGACATGCTGGGGACAACCCGTCACAGAAGCGTTTCTCATGAAGAAAATGGCGGAAAAGGGGTTCACCGCAATACGGGTGCCTGTGACGTGGTGGCCGCATATGGATGAAGAAGGAAACGTCGACAGCGCGTGGATGGACCGGGTGGAGACGGTGGTGAAATATGTGCTCGACAACGGCATGTACTGCATCCTCAACGTGCATCACGACACCGGAGCCTCTGCTGAAGCCTGGCTCAAAGCCGACAGCACGAGCTATGCCACAAATCACGAAAGGTTCAGGAAACTGTGGACGCAGATAGCCGTCCGCTTCAGGAAATACGGCGGAAAACTGCTCTTCGAGGGCTACAATGAGATGCTGACGGGCAACAACGCCGGTGCGCAATGGGGCGAACCGAAAAACCTGAAAAACCTCGACGTCGTCAACCGCTATGCGCAGGATTTCGTGAATGCCGTGCGTGCCACCGGAGGCAACAACACATACCGCAACCTGATTGTCAACACCTACTCCGGAGCACACACAAAAAACACGCTGGCTGCCTTCAAGGTGCCCGCAGACCCCTGCGGAAATCAGCAGCACCTGGCCGTAGAGGTGCACACCTACGACCCCTGGAACTGGGTGAACACGGAGAATATGAAATGGACGGCACGCTGCACGAAAGAGGTGACATGCCTGTTTGACGACATCAACAAAGCGTTTATCAGCAAGGGATATCCCGTCGTCATAGGAGAATACGGCTCCAACGGCGTCAACGAGAAAACCATCAACGGGCACTCCGGCAACGCAGAGAAAGCGGAAGCTGGACGTCAGGCTGCCGACATCACACGTCTCTGCAGGAAATACGGCGCAGCAGCATTCTACTGGATGGGTATCGTGGACGGAAACGACCGCAAGGAAGACTGTTTCAATTTCAGTATGGAACAGGTAGCAGACTCCATCGTGGCGCATTAAAAAACCTTAAACTTTAAACTCCAAACTCTAAACTTTCAACTAATTTCCGTACCTTTGCATGTAAATAATGTAAAAGTACGACGAAATGAGACGTTTATGGCTTATCAGCGGCCTGACAGCTATACAGGCGGCAGCCTTTGCGCAAGGTGCCATAGAAGACTACCAGAGAGCCTACGGGCTGTATGAAAAATGCAAACCCGCGCTGGTGAGCGGATGGGTGAGCAACGTGAAGTGGACAAGCGACTCTACATACGAACTGCAGTACTACTCCGACCCCGCACCCCAGCGCCCGAGAAACCAGCAGAACCCGCGCATGCAGGACTACGCCACAAAACAGGGTCCGCAGAAACTGGAGCGCCACTGGATGAACGAGGACAGCGAGCGCTGGGGCACACCCGCCCTCTCGCCCGACAGCACGATGAAGGCGTATATCAAAAACGACAACATCTACGTGTCGAAAACCGACGGCAGCCAGGAACGCGCACTCTCGACGGACGGCACGCTGGGCGCATACTACAGCACACGAATACAATGGAGCCCCGACGGAAAATACGTGGCAGCATGCCGCATACACCCCGTCAGCCAGAAGAGATACGTCTACTACGTGGAGTCGTCGCCCAAGACACAGCTCCAGCCCATACTCCACCAGCAGGAATACGCCAAGCCCGGCGACGAGCGCACACAGAAGACACCCTGCATCTTCGAGGTGAAGACCGGCAGAGCCGTCATTCCCGACAACACGCTCTTCTCACAGCAGTACGACCTGTGGGGACCCGAGTGGCTGGAGGACGGCAGGACACTCGTGTTCGAATACAACGAGAGAGGTCACAAGGTGTTCCGCGTGCTGGCTCTCGACGCTGAGACGGGCGAAGTGCGCACCGTCATCGAGGAGACAAGCAAGACGTTCGTGAACTACAGCCGACACTTCCGCCACAACCTCAAAGGAGGCGAGCGGATGATATGGATGAGCGAGCGCGACAACTGGAACCATCTCTACCTCTACGACGTGAAGAAAGGCAAGGTGGAGCGCCAGTTGACGAAGGGAGAATGGGTGGTAAGACAAGTTCTACGAGTGGATGAAGAAAAAGGACTTATATTCTTCACTGCAAGCGGATTAAACAAAGACGAAGACCCGTATCATGTGCACTATTGCGTGGTGGGAATCGACGGCAAGGGTATGCGCGACCTCACTCCCGAAAGGGCTAATCACAAGGCCGTGTTCAACGAGAGCTACACCCGTTTCGTGGACACCTATTCACGCGCCGACCTGGCACCCGTGACGGTGCTTCGCGACATGAACGGAACGGGCGGTGCGACGGTGCTGGCTCGCGCCGACATATCGAAGATAGAGGCCAACGGATGGAAGGCTCCCGAGATATTCACAGCTCCCGGACGTGACGGCAAGACACCGATGTGGGGACTCATCTACCGTCCCACGAATTTCGACCCGTCACGCTCCTATCCTATCATAGAATACATCTATTCGGGCCCCGGCGACGCCTACGTGCCGAAGAGTTTCCAGTCGTACAACGGATATATATCCTCGCTGGCCGAACTCGGATTCATCGTGGTGCAGCTCGACGCGATGGGCACCTCATACAGAGGCAAGGCTTTTGAAGAAGTGTGCTACAAGAACCTGAAGGATGCCGGCCTGCCCGACCGCATCGAATGGATAAAGGCTGCTGCAAAGCGCTATCCGTATATGGACATCGACCGCGTGGGCATCTACGGATGCTCGGCCGGCGGACAGGAGAGCACTACGGCTGTACTGCTGCACGGAGACTTCTACAAGGCTGCATTCTCCGCATGCGGATGCCACGACAACAGGATGGACAAGATTTGGTGGAACGAGCAGTGGATGGGATATCCCGTAGACTCCAGCTACGTGGAATGCTCCAACGTGGAGAACGCCCACCTGCTGGAACGCCCGCTGATGCTCCTTGTGGGCGAACTGGACGACAATGTGGATCCGGCCAGTACGATGCAGGTGGTGAACGCACTGGTGAAAGCCGGCAAGGACTTCGAGCTCGTAGTGCTCCCCGGCGAACATCACACAATGGGCGGCAGCTACGGAGAACACAAGCGCTACGACTTCTTCGTGAAGAATCTGATGGGAGTGAATCCTCCCAAGTGGAACGACCTGAAGAAATAAGCGATGAGAAGACTGCTGACCTCGATACTACTGTTCACCGGCCTGCTGCAGGGACTTTCCGCCCGGGAGGATATACGTCTCACCACAGAGGAAGGCACCGTAGCGATGCTCCCCGCCGCTGTGTGGAACGGCAAGGAATGGAAGCAGGTGAAATGGAGCAACAGCGCACGACACACAGAGGAGGAAGAAGCTGCACTGAAGGCCGGAAGCGAGTATGACGTGGAGGGCATCATTCTGGGAAGCGACCGGACGGTGACGGCACATGTCACAGTGACAAAAAAAGCCGCCAAGCCGCTCATACCCACAATAAAGGCCCGTCCCCTGCCGCTCGGCTGCGTACAGCTCACTGGCGACAACATACTCACACGCAACCGCGACCGCGACATAGCACTGCTGCTCTCACTGGACGTGTCGCAGCAACTCTACAACTACTACGACACATACGGACTCCCCACGGAAGGAATGACCGTATCGGACGGATGGGATTCGCCCACCACAAAACTCAAGGGACACGGCACCGGTCACTGGCTCTCGGCGCTGGCTCTGGCCTACGCATCGACAGCCGACGAGGCACACAGGGCACAGCACAATGCCCTGCTGGAAAGGATGCGCACGGCTGTGAAGACAATGCGTATGTGTCAGGAGCGCACCTTCGTGTGGAGCGACTCGCTGGGACGATACTTCGAGGCACGCGACCTGCTGCCCGGAGAATCACTTCAGGAGGCGCAGGGCACATGGGAGGCCTTCAATGCATACAAGAAAGACTACCGCCACTACGGATACGGATACATCAATGCCATACCCGCACAGCATTGCGCACTGATTGAGGCTTTCCGTCCCTACAACAACGAGAAATGGGTGTGGGCCCCCTACTACACCGTACACAAACAGCTGGCAGGACTCTGCGACATAGCGGAATACGTGGACGACAAGGAGGTGGCCGCAACGGCTCTCAGCGTGGCACGCGACATGGGCCTGTGGGTATGGAACCGTCTGCACTACCGCACCACAGCGGAGCAGCGCGCCAGGATGTGGAATATGTATATCGCGGGTGAAGTGGGCGGTATGCAGGAAGTGCTCGCAAGGTTGGCATCGCTCGTGCCCGCGGAGAAGCAGCGCTTCACAGAGACCGCCGCATATTTCGACGCACCCGTCTTCTACGAGCCTCTCTCAAAGGGTATTGACGACATACGCACACGCCACGCAAACCAGCACATACCGATGATAACAGGTGCGCTCCGCCTCTACGGAGAGAACGGTCAGGCGTACTACTACAACATAGCATCCAACTTCTGGGACCTGCTGCAGGGACGCTACATCTACGCGCCCGGAGGAGTGGGCAACGGCGAGATGTTCCGCCAACCGTACGCACAGATGGTGAGCATGCTGCCCCACCCCAATATCAATGAGACGTGCTGCGCATACAATCTCATGAAACTCTCACGCGACCTTGCCTGCTACCGTCCCGACGACGCACGTTATATGGATTACGCAGAGCGGCTGCTGTCGAATCAGATTGTAGGTTCGCTCTCACCGGAGCGCTGGGCCGTCTGCTACCAGTATGCCGTAGGTGCGGACGCAGAGAAGCCCTTCGGCAACGAGACTCCGCAGGCCACCTGCTGCGGCGGTACGGGAGTGGAGAACCACGTGCGCTATCAGGAATGCTGCTACTATACGGGCGGCGACACACTGTGGGTGAATCTCTATCTGCCCACGCTGGCCGTGTGGAAGGAGAAGGGAATGACTGTCAGCATGGAAGGCACATGGCCGATGGAAAGCGCTTCGCTCAGCATCCGCAGCGAACTGCCCGTCACAGTAAAACTGCGCGTCCCCTATTGGGCCACAAAGGGATTCCGCGTAAGTATCAACGGCAAGAAACTGAAAGGGAAAGCACAACCCTCCTCCTATATCGAACTGCCCTCGCGGAAATGGGAAGAAGGCGACACCGTAACTGTCGAGATGCCGTTCTCCGAACATCTGTGCTACGGCCCCGACCCCGTGGACGGCGAATGGCTGGCATGCCACATGAGAGGTCCGCTGGCAATGGTGACACAGGACGGAGGCAACAGTTTCCTGCCCGACTACCTGTATCAGGGAAAGGCCACCCATTATCTGAAGGCCGGAACCGTGAAGACGAAACACGGAGGCGACGTGAAGAGGACGGCTTTGGTGGACGCCCTCACACTGGCACGCGAGCGTTGGGAACACGGGGAACAGTGGGCTCCGCACGGATTGCGACGCCTCACACGCCAGATGAGAGAGAGTGAGAACGTGCTCTCCAACCCCTCTGCCACACAGGAACAGATAGATGCACAGGCATCCACACTCTCCGTGATACTCAACGGCATGCGTCCCTCCACTCTTGCCGAACCGGAAGATGTGGCTTCGCTGCAGGAGAGAGTGAAGAAACTTCGCGCAGAGGGAACACCCGGCGAGGCACTCAATGAGGCTCTTGAATACGCAGAGATGGTGATACGCTACGTCATCGACGGAAGCGGCACACACGACTTGATACACAAGGCAGAAGAAAAACTCCTGCCGTTTGAGCATAAAAGGTAAAAAGAATGATTAGAAAATTTCTTGAACAGACGAGCTTCCGCTCCTACAAGGATTTCATGGAGCATTTCCGCGTCAATGTGCCGGAACACTTCAATTTCGCCTACGACGTGATTGACGCCTATGCCGAGACACAGCCACAAAAGGAAGCCATACTCTATACCAACGACGAGGGAGACGTGCGGCATCTCACCTATGGTGAATACAAAATGCTGTCCGATGAAGTGGCATCGTATCTGCACGCTCTGCATATCGTCAGAGGCGACCGTGTGATGCTCATACTGAAGCGCCGTCTGGAATGGTGGATTACGATGGCCGCGCTTCACAAGATAGGTGCTGTGGCCATTCCTGCCACCCACCTTCTCACCAGCAAGGATATCATCTTCCGCTGCCACGAGGCTGACATCAAAGCCATCATCACCGTGGGTGAAACGACCGTGCTGAAGAATGTCATCTCTGCACGCCCCTTCTGCCCCAGCGTGGAACAGTGTATCAGTATCGGTCCCGAGGTGCCGCAAAACTGGAAAAACCTCTGGCAGGGAGCAGCAATGGCACCTCCATTCAAAAGTCAGAAGGGAGAAAACGAGAAAACAGACAATTTCCTCATGTATTTCACCAGCGGCACAACGGGAAAACCCAAAATGGTGATGCACGATTTCAGTTATCCGCTGGCGCATATCGTCACTGCAGCATACTGGCACAACGTGAATTCCAAATCCGTACATCTCACGGTGGCGGACACAGGTTGGGGAAAAGCCGTTTGGGGGAAATTCTACGGCCAGATGATATGCGGCGCCACAGTCTTCGTATATGACTTCGACGGACACTTCGAACCCACAAAGTTGCTGGACAAGATGCAGGATTACCACATCACATCATTCTGCGCCCCTCCCACTGTGTACCGTTTCCTTGTGCGCGAAGACCTCTCCAAATGGGATCTCTCATCACTTGAATACTGCACCACTGCTGGCGAGGCGCTGCACTCCTCTGTCTTCAAAGAGTGGAAGGAAAAGACCGGCATCACAATATACGAAGGCTACGGACAGACAGAGACGACGCTTGTCTTGAGCAACTACTGCTTCGTGCGTCCCAAGCCCGGAAGTCTCGGACTTCCCAATCCGCAGTTCAATGTCGATGTGCTCGACGATGACGGACAGCCGGTAGGTCCCGGAGTGCACGGACGACTGGTGATACGAACCGGTCAGCAGTTGCAGACATTGAAGGGCCTGGGCGGCAGCACACTCTTCCAGACAATACAGAAGAACATACACTCGCGCATGCAGAACATTATGTACTACCGCGAGCGTCCTTTGGGACTCTTCAAGGAATACTACCGCAATCCTGAACTCACGCGCCGTGCACGCCACAACCGCATCTACTACACAGGCGATATCGTGTGGTATGACGAGGACGGATATTTCTGGTTTGTGGCACGTGCCGACGACATCATCAAGTCGAGCGGATATCGCATCGATCCCTTCGAAGTGGAGTCTGCCCTGATGAGTCACGAAGCCGTGCTGGAATGCGCCATCACCGGAGAACCGGATCCCATACGCGGAATGGTGGTGAAGGCAACGGTCGTACTGACATCCGAATTCAAGCAGATAGTCCGCAGCAACGACGGACGCGAAGCGCTGACAAGAGAGCTCCAAAGCCACGTAAAGCGCGAAACCGCGCCTTACAAATATCCCCGCATCGTAGAGTTCGTAGACGAACTGCCTAAGACTATTTCCGGAAAGATACGCCGCTCAGCTATCAGAAATCACGAGTCCACTCCACTACAGACCCCTTCTGACGGGAAAGAGTGACATCGATGAGACGCTGATTGCTGCTGCCCCTGAAGAGTAAGTCCTCATCACGCAGCGACATCACAAAGGGTCCGTCCACCAGCACATCAATGTAGTCAAGCAGCGGTTTTGCCTTGGGAGGAAGATTCTCCCAGGTGAAACCCGTATATACCCATATCGTCTTGTCCGTCTCAGCCTTGATACGCTGCATCAGCGGCAGAAGGGCCTCAGCCTGATAGAGAGGATCACCTCCGGAGAAGGTGACATCGGCAAACTTATCAGCCTTTATCTCCTCCAGCATTTCATCCACAGTCATATCACGTCCTCCGTCAAAATCCCACGACTGGGGATTATGACAGCCCGGACACTTGTGGGCACAGCCCGAGAGATAGAAACTCGTTCTAAATCCCGGGCCGTCTACTGTTGTGTCGTGCAGAATGTCAATAACTTTAATCATGCACGACGCGATCGTTCAGTTCTGCAAGCTTTGCCTTGTTCCAGCGGTCAGTGGTACCTACCAGGTAACCGGTGATACGTTGCAGGCGGTCAACATTCTTGCTTCCGCACTTGGGGCAAGTCTCGAAATTCTTGTCGGCATTCTCGTAGCCGCAATCCAGACAGCGATTACGTGTGTGGTTAACAGAGCCGTAACCGATGTTGTACTCGTCCATCAGGTCGACAATCTTCATCACAGCCTCGGGGTTGTGCGTAGCATCGCCGTCAATCTCCACATAGAAGATGTGACCACCCGTTGCAAGAGCGTGATAAGGAGCCTCAATTTGTGCCTTCTTCAGGGCTGAGCAGTGATAGTAAACGGGCACGTGGTTGGAGTTGGTGTAATAGTCCTTGTCCGTGATGCCCGGGAGAATACCGAACTTCTTCTTATCGTATTTGGTAAAGCGGCCGGAAAGACCCTCTGCAGGTGTGGCGAGTACGGAATAGTTGTGCTGGTAGCGCTCGCAGAATTCAAGGATGCGCTTGCGCATGTAACCGATAATCTTCAGACCCAGTTCCTGACTCTTCTCACTCTCTCCGTGATGCTTACCGGTGAGAGCAATCAGACACTCTGCCAGACCTATGAAACCGATACCCAGAGTACCCTGGTTGATGACGGGGGCGATAGTGTCGTTGGGCTTCAGATTCTCCGAACCTACCCACAGGCCCTGCATCAGCAAGGGGAACTGCTTTGCGTAGGCGGTCTTCTGGAACTCGAAACGTTCGTGCAACTGACGGGCAGTGATTTCCAGCAGGTTGTCCAGTTTTGCGAAGAATGCAGCTTCCTTCTCCTCCTGATTCTTGATACCCATGCACTCGATGGCAATCTTCACAATATTGATGGTAGAAAATGAGATATTGCCTCTTCCCACAGATGTCTTCTCGCCGTAACGGTTCTCGAAGACACGTGTGCGGCATCCCATCGTTGCCACCTCATACATATAACGCTTGGGATCGTTGATATCCCACTTCTCGTGGAAGTTGTATGTAGCGTCGAGGTTAACGAAATTGGGGAAGAAACGGCGGGCGGTCACCTTGCACGCATACTTGTAGAGGTCGTAGTTGCGGTCTGTGGGCAGATAGCTCACACCCTTCTTCTTCTTCCAAATCTGAATCGGGAAGATAGCGGTCTCACCGTTGCCCACACCCTCGTAGGTGGAACGCAGAATCTCACGGATAATGCAACGGCCCTCGGCAGAGGTGTCCGTACCGTAGTTGATGGAGGAGAACACCACCTGGTTGCCACCGCGTGAGTGGATGGTGTTCATATTGTGGATGAAGGCCTCCATTGCCTGGTGTACGCGATCCACAGTCTTGTTGATGGCGTGCTGCTTGATACGTTCCAAACCGCTAAGACCGGCCAGAGGCAGATTGAGGTAATCCTCAATGGGAGCATCATAGAGCTGACTGTAGTCCTGGCTCATGAGTTGCTCGAGCACCTTCACCTCTTCCACATAGCTCTTGCGCACGTAAGGAGCCAGATAGAAGTCGAATGCAGGAATCGACTGACCTCCGTGCATCTCGTTCTGAACAGTTTCCATTGAGATACAACCGATGATAGAAGCCGTCTCAATGCGCTTTGCGGGGCGGCTCTCTCCGTGACCGGCCTGGAAACCATGCTCCAGAATCTTGTCCAAAGGGTGCTGCAGACAGGTCATAGACTTTGTGGGATAGTAGTCCTTATCGTGAATATGGAGGTAGTTGTTCTTAACGGCCTCGCGCACTTCTTCAGACAGCAGATAGTCGTCCACGAAAGGCTTTGTTGTCTCGCTTGCGAACTTCATCATCATGCCTGCAGGCGTATCTGCATTCATGTTGGCGTTCTCGCGCGTTACATCATTATTTTTAATATTGATGATTTCGAGGAAAATGTCGCGCGTCTTTGCCTTGCGGGCGATAGTGCGTGCGGAACGGTACTTGATGTACGTCTTTGCCACATCGTGACGCGACGACTTCATCAGTTCGTCCTCGACCATGTCCTGAATGTCCTCCACGGTCATCTGCGACTTGCCCTTCATGGCAACACGGTCGGTGATTTTCTCAATCAGAGCGGTGTCTTCACCCTCATCTGTGGTGAGCATTGCCTTACGGATGGCTGCTGCTATTTTCTGCTCGTTGAAACCAACAATGCGGCCATCTCTTTTTACTACTGTCTGAATCATGATGGTAAACTGTTTATTTATTTGAATAGGTTATATTTAGACTCAATTTCTACATTCATCCCTTTCTGGGCGAAAATCGGTGCAAAGGTATGAAAAAGGGATAAACATTCCAAATTTTTAAGCAAAAAAGTTTGCCTTTTTCGAAAACTTTTTTTTCTGAAAATTTTCAAAGTTGTCCAAAACAAAATAATAACTTGCTTATTTAGTGCTATTTAAATTTTTTGACTTCAAGAAAAGTTGTCCAAAACAAATATTTTAGTAATATTTCGTATTTGACATTTGAGAGCAACATCAAAGAGCTGTCATCCGCCACTTACCTCTCTCTTTTTTGCTGACAGACATCACTTTCCGCCCTTAGTACAACCATGAATCGCACAGAATCCGCACTTCCCCTGCGGTGCGCCTGCAGTTCGCCTGCGAAATTACGGGTGAACTGCGGATGAAACACGGGAGATAGTCGAGCGAAGAGTCGGTTTTTGACACTTATCCGCATCTTATTCTCCTTTTCATTTGGCTGTGTGAGGAAAAAATAGTATTTTTGCACGCGAAATACGTAAAATTAAGAATATCAATAATGACACAAAAGAAGATTATTATCGGTGCAGCCGCAGTTTTGATTGCTCTCGTGGCAGTCATCATCGGGCTGGTGCTCAACATGAAGGCCCAGCAGGCTGAAAGCGACAAGATGATTGAAGTCCTGGAAATGGACAAACGTGAGATGGAGAACGAGTATGAGCAGTTTGCCATGCAGTACAACGAAATGATGGCACAAATCAACAACGACTCCCTCGTAAACCAGCTCGCTCTGGAGCAGCAGAAGACAGAAGCCCTGCTTGAGGAACTGAAGCAGACGAAAGCACAGGATGCTGCGGAAATCATGCGACTGAAGAAGGAACTTGCCACGCTGCGTGAAGTGTTGCGCAGCTATATCCTGCAGATCGACTCCCTCAACCGCGAGAACGAGGCACTTAAGCAGACGAACACAAATCTTGAGGTGCAGAACCGCCAGGCACAGGCTCACATCAGCAACCTCTCTTCTCAGAACGAGGCACTTTCCGACAAGGTGGCCATCGCCTCACAGCTGGACGCAACGGGTATCTGGGCTCAGGCCAACAACAAGCGCGGCAAGGCAGCCAAGAAAGTGAAGGATGCAAAGAAATTCGTTATCGGATTCAACATCTCCCGCAATGTCACCACGCAAACCGGCATCCGCACTCTCTACGTCCGCATCGCCACCCCCACAGGAGCCGTGCTGACCAGGGGAGGCACATTCCAGTATGAGAACCGTGATCTGGAATACTCCATCCGCAAGGACATCGAATACACGGGTGAAGAGCAGAGCGTGACAGTATACTGGGACATCGCAGAAGCCCTTTCCGCAGGACAGTATCGCGTGGACATCTTTGCCGACGGACACAATATCGGTTCCACTACATTCGAACTGAAGTAAACACACAGCACAAACATTAGCCTTAAACAACATAACAAAAATGGAATCGGTTTTTTCATACATCATCGGCCTCGGTGCAGCCGTGATGATGCCTATCATCTTCACCATTCTGGGTGTTTGTATCGGCATCAAGTTCTCTAAAGCACTCAGCAGCGGTCTGCGCGTAGGCGTGGGTTTTGTGGGACTTTCCGTCATCACAGCCCTTCTGACATCGTCTCTGGGTCCCGCTCTGGCTCGCGTAGTGGAAATCTACGGACTTGAGTTGCAGGTGTTCGACATGGGATGGCCCGCAGCTGCATCTGTGGCTTACAACACACTCGTGGGTTCGTTCATCATCCCCGTGTGTCTGGGTGTGAACCTCGTGCTGCTCCTTCTGGGTTGCACACGCACAGTCAACATCGACCTGTGGAACTACTGGCACTTCGCCTTCATCGGTGCTGTAGCATATTTCATGACAGAGAGCCTGCTCTGGGGATTCTTCGCAGCCATCGTCTGCTACATCATCACCCTGGTGCTGGCAGACCTCACAGCTGAACGCTTCCAGAAATTCTATCCCGGCATGGAAGGTATCAGTATCCCACAGCCCTTCTGTCAAGGCTTCATGCCGTTTGCCGTAGTCATCAACAAGGCACTCGACTACGTGCCCGGCATCAACAAGGTGAACATCGATTCCGAGGGCATGAAGAAAAAGTTCGGCCTTTTCGGTGAACCGCTTTTCCTGGGTGTGCTCATCGGCATCATCATAGGATGTCTGGCATGTGAGAGCTGGCAGGCTGTTGTGGACAACATACCAGGCACACTGGGATTGGGCATCAAGATGGGTGCTGTGATGGAACTCATCCCACGCATCACATCGCTCTTCATCGAGGGTCTGAAACCCATCTCTGAGGCCACACGCGAACTCATTGCAAAGAAGTTCGGTGCCTCCAAGAAGTTCTATATCGGCATGTCGCCTGCTCTGGTAATCGGACACCCCACCACGTTGGTGGTCAGCCTTCTGCTCATCCCCGTGACACTCATTATGGCTGTACTGCTGCCTGGCAACCAGTTCCTGCCCCTCGCTTCTCTCGCAGGTATGTTCTACGTCTTCGTGATGGTGCTCCCCTACACAGGCGGTAACGTGCTTCGCTCACTCATCGTGGGACTTGTGGTGCTGGCTATCGGACTTTATTTCGTCACCTGGATGGCCCCCGACTTCACCTCTGCAGCACACTTCGTGGCTCTGGCTCATCCTGATGACGCTTCGGTGCGTGTGCCTGAAGGCTTTGAGGCCGGCGCCCTAGATTTCGCATCCTCTCCCCTCTCCATGCTCATATACTCAAGCATGAAGTATCTCAAACTTATCGGAGCAGGCATCCTTTGTGTCATCACCCTCGCTCTTGTATTGTGGAACCGTAAAAACATCAATAAATAAAATATGAAAAAACTGTTTCTTGCTATGGCCCTCGTAAGCATGGGGCTCAACATCAATGCCATGGAGGCTGACCGCTTTGTAGGTCGCCAGCACGTAAAGTTCCAAGTGGCATGTCATCCCGAAGACGTCAAGGGATACGACACCAAGACGCTGCGCGAGCGTTTCGTCATGGAGAAAGTGATGGAAGCAGACTCCATACTGCTCACATATTCCCACTACGACCGCTTCATCTTCGGTGGGGCAATGCCCGTCAACCAGACGCTCAAACTGGAAAACTTCTGGGAGCTGGGTCTCGACGTGGACAAAACCATCAAGGAAAAGTATTTCCTCTACAATCGCGAACTGGGCATCGTCAACTGCGGACAGGGCGACGGCATTGTTATCGTGGACGGCAAGGAATATGCCATCTCTCCCAAGGAGGCTCTCTACATCGGACGCGGCCATATCGGCAAGGACAAAGACGTGAACAAGAGTGTTGAATTCAAGAGCAAGGATGCGAGCAAACCCGCTAAATTCTATCTCAATTCCGCTACGGCACATCAGCACTACAAGACACAGTGGATTACCCTCGACGGCCGCAAAGGTTCTCTCAAGGCTGCCATCTGGGGACCTGTAGGCACTGTGGAAGAGGCCAACAGCCGCACAGTGTACAAGCTCATCGTAAACGACGTGCTGGAGGAAGGTCCCTGCCAGTTGCAACTGGGTCTGACACAGCTCAATCCCGGTGCTGTGTGGAACACGATGCCTCCTCACACCCACGGCCGCCGCATTGAGGCCTACTACTATTTCAACCTGCCCGAAGGCCAGACCATCGACCACGTGATGGGCGAGCCTCAGGAAAGCCGCAACGTGTGGCTGCACAACGAGCAGGCTATCATGTCGCCTGAATGGAGCATGCATGCTGCCGCCGGCACCTACTACTACACCTTCATCTGGGGTATGGCTGGCGAGAACCTCTACTATAACGACAAGGACAACATTCCTGTAATAGATATCCGATAAGTGGGACACGGCAAACTCAAGAAATTCGCAGAGATGGCCGCCAACCCTTTGGTGGTGGAGTGCCCTCTGGCTGCTGTGATGGAAGGAGAATTCCCTTTGCGTGGCAGGTGGAAAGAAGATTTCTTCTCCTCCGCCCTGCCCTCAGGAGAGATTTCCAATATATCACTTGAACTCGGTTGCGGCAGGGGCGAATACACCGTAGGGCTGGCACGCCTCCACCCCGACAGATGCTACATCGGCGTGGACATAAAGGGAGCCCGCATGTGGACAGGAGCCAAAGAAGCCCTGGAGACAGGAATGAAGAATGTGGGCTTTCTAAGAACGAATATTGAGTTTATCGACCGCTTCTTTGCACCCGGAGAAGTTTCCGAGCTGTGGCTCACTTTCTCCGACCCGCAGATGAAGAAAGCCACCAAACGGCTCACATCCACCTATTTCCTTGAGCGCTACCGTCACTTTCTCGTGGACGGTGGCCTCATCCACCTGAAAACCGACTCCAACTTCCTTTTCAAATACACAGAAGAAATGCTGCGGGCCAACGGACTGACTCCGGAAGTGAGCACCCGCGACCTGTATGGCAACACAGAGGAAGGACATCCGGACACGAGTGAAGCCACGGCCCTGCAAACCTACTACGAGGGTATGTGGAAAGAGCGCGGCATACCCATCAAGTATCTTCGCTTCCGTCTTCCACAGGAAGGCAGGCTTGTAGAACCTGAAGTGGATATTCCGCTCGACGACTACAGGAGCTATTCCCGACAGAAGCGCTCTTCATTGGAAACATCAAGATAACGCACTACAACTATGAAAAAGATTCTTCTCACCGTCTGCGGCATATGTCTCATGACTCTCGCCGTATGTGCCCAACAGCAGGAGGCATCAACAGTGTACTTCACAAAAAACATCTCTCCGGAGAGCCTTGTGGACATATACAAAAAACTGGGTGTAAAACCTCACGGCAAAGTCGCTGTGAAGATAAGCACCGGGGAGTCGGGCGGTAACAATTATCTCAAGCCCACCCTTATCCGTAATCTGGTGGAAGAAACCAAAGGCACCATTGTTGAGTGCTGCACAGCCTACGGAGGTTCGCGTCAGGACAAGAAAAAACACTGGGAGACCATCCACGAACACGGTTTCGACAGCATCTTCAATGTTGTCATCATGGACGAAAAGGGAGAAATAAAGATTCCCGTGCGCGACACCACTTGGATTAAATACGACATCGTGGGTAAGGAACTAAAGCAGTATGATTTCATGATTAATCTTGCCCACTTCAAAGGTCATGTGATGGGCGGCTTTGGCGGTGTACTGAAGAATCAGAGCATCGGTGTGGCATCTACCGCAGGCAAGGCCTACATCCACAGTCACGGCGTTACCGACAAAACGCCCCAGTGCTGGCAATACACCCAGCCTCAGGATGCATTCCTCGAGTCTATGGCAGCCGCTGCTGATGCTGTGGAGCAATACATGGGCAAGGGCAATATCATCTACATCAATGTGATGAACAATATCAGTATCGACTGCGACTGCGACGCACATCCCGCTGCTCCTGAAGTGCAGGATATCGGCATACTGGCATCCACCGATCCCGTGGCCCTGGACAAGGCCTGTCTTGACAAGGTGTACGGTATCAACCCCGATGCCAACAATAATCCCACACCGCTTATCAAACGCATTGAAAAGCAGCATGGCGGTCACATCATCGACTATGCGGAGAAAATTGGTATGGGACAGAAGGCGTATAAACTTGTAGAGTTCTGACCCACAGACACGACTGTCTACACCCCGTGATGAGAGGGCTTGCTTCACTCCTCTGCTCCCTGAGCATATTCGCCCATACCCTGTCCCTTGGGGCAGATACCGGAGAGTGTATCATGCGGGCGGCCCAGTGGAACAGGCTCTATCCTCAGGAGAAAGTATATCTGCACCTGGACAATACCGCATATTTTCTGGGTGAGACCATCTGGATGAAGGCCTATGTGACGCGCTCCGACACAGAGAACAGGAGCAACATATCACGTGTGCTGTACGTGGAACTCATTTCACCCAGAGGCTTTGTGATAGAACGGCGCAAACTGCAGGTTACGGACGGACTGGCGTGGGGCGACATCAAACTGACAAAAAGGATATTCAAAGCCGGATATTATGAAATCCGGGCCTACACGCGCTACATGACGAACTGGGGTAAAAGGAATTTCTTCTCACGCGTCGTCCCTGTATTCGACAAGCCGCGCATAGAGGGCGACTACAGCCGCATGTCGCTTGAGCAATATGATGTGACACGCCAACCTGACGAGCGACGCGTCTCCATTCCTGAATCTGAAGACGCTGACAACGATATCCGCATCACTGAACTGCCTGACAGCATATACTTTGATGCAGACAAGGGCAGCGGTTGGGCACTGCTTCACGGCAGCAACATCATCACCGGCAACGCTATCAGGGAAGGAGAGCACATACACCTTTCCCTGCCCAGACATAAAATGAAGGAGGGCATCTGGCAGATGGTACTCTTCGATGAAGCGGGAAAGGAAATCACGCATCGCGATATCATCGTTGTACCCAAAGCTGACGAAGAACTCAAGATAACGGTGCGCACCACAGGCATCCGTCCCTGCGGGCGCGTAAGCATCGACATCCAGGGACCGCCACACACGGCTTTCTCGTTCTCTGCCATCGATGCAGCCACCATCTGCAACGGGTTCCAGGAGGACATCCGCGAGTGGATGCTCCGAAAGAGCGAGAACTGGCACCGATACGACTGGAACACGATGACGGGCATCACGCCCTGGGACGGCAGTCAGGTGATAGAAGACAAACTTTATCTTTTTGGCAAAGTAGTACCTAAGAAAAAAAACATGCCACTTGAAGGCGTTTCCGTCTCAGCCACATTCAGGGGCAGTGAAGAGCGCATGTTCGGTTCGGTAAAGACAGACAGCACCGGGGCATACGCAATCATCCTGCCCGACATAGAAGGTATCTGGAATATGCAACTCTCTCCACAGGTAAAAGGTAAGGAAGCAGAGTACCGTATCACAGTAGACCGGCATTTCGCCCCGCCCCTGCGACCTCTCGAGGACAGCGAAGTGAGACAGACCCCGGTTGACACCACGCGCATCCACCACTGGCAGATAGCACCGCAATACGAGGAAGAGTGGCAGAACATGTATGAGAAGAACGCCACCGTCATGAAGGAAGTGAACGTAAAGGGCAAACGTAAGTTGGACCACTACGACTACAACGCCTTCACCAACACCGAGGATGCGGAACATTTCTCCGAAATCTATTTCGATTGCGAGGAGGCCGCAGAGGATATTGCCGACCGCGGTGAGGAAATTCCGGAACTGACAGCATGGCTGGTACAGACTGCCGGCAGCTACCTGGAAGACAGTTACGGGCAGGGCCCCAACTACAGCAAGGACCCGGGAGAAGAGGCCGCAAAAATCAAGCACTTTCCGAAATGGAACGGACGCAATGTCGTGTGGTATATAGACAACCAACCCGTGGGCGGCATCTGGTATCCCTACCCTGTCCTCCTTGACGAATACCAGTCCGTTTATATCAGCGATTCGCACGGGCACAACGAAGGTAACGTCACCATCTATGCCTACAGTTACGAACACGACACGTCCAAATGGACAAAAGCGCCCAAGACCAACCGTCAGACACGCTACACACACTACTACGGCTACAGTCCACCGTCGGAATTCAAAACCGAGGACTATAGTGACATACCGCCTATGCCTGACTTCCGCCGCACGCTCTTCTGGGCTCCCGACATGTGGACGGACGAGAATGGTGAGGCACACATCGAGTTCTGGAACAATTCCTCCTGCACCGATATGATATTCTCTGCGGAAGGCATCACAAAAGACGGACATTTCATCACAGGAAAATAAGTATCCACCAATAATATTCACCAGTATGAAACGGACATTGACATCCATCATTGCGCTCTTCGCGCTCACAGGCATTCTGACGCAGCAGTTGTGTACAGCAGCCACCTCACCGGAGGTTACTTCCACGCAGAAGACACTCATTGGCAGAGCGACGGCATGGAACAAGCTCATGCCTCAGGAGAAGGTATACATACATCTCGACAACACGGGCTATTTCAAGGGCGAGACCATCTGGATGAAAGCCTATATGACACGTTCCGACACAGGTCTCCGCGGCAATATCTCCAGCGTACTCTATGTGGATCTGATATCTCCCGACGGCAATGTAGTGGCTCGACGCAAACTGTTCGCCACTCACGGCATCGCAGCAGGAAGCATCGATCTGGATGCCGATGTCCTCCCCTCCGGCTACTATGAGATAAGAGCCTATACGCGCTATATGATGAACTGGGGTGAGAACAACGTCTTCTCACGCGTCATTCCCATCTTCGACAAGCCCGCCTCGGAGGGCGACTACAGCAATCCGAAGATGACGGGCGACTCCCGCCTGCTCGAGCGTAAGGAGGAGAGCGAGAAGCAGATACGCTTCTTCCCCGAAGGCGGTTATCTTGTTAAGGGACTGCCCGGTCGTGTGGCATTGGACTATCGCGGCAAGCGGGGTGTCATGGACATACCCCTCATGGGAGACAAGCGCAGTGTCGATGTGGACATCGACGGCAAGACCCACACCACCCTGCTTCCCGAACCGCAGGCAGAAGGTTGTGTATTGCGCGTGGATGCCACACGTGCAGACAGCATTGTCACAGATGTCTATGCCACAGATTCCTTCAAGGACAGGGAACTCCTGTGGATGCTGATGCACGAAGGCCAGGTGGTGAAGAGTTACAGTTTCAAGGCCTCCTCACACTGGAGATGCAGCGAAGAGCGCAGCACATTGCCGGAAGGTGTCTCTCAGGTGACACTCCTCTCTGACAACGGCGCAATACTTGCGGAGAGATTCATCTTCATCACTCCCAGGGAGGAGACCACTGCTGCGGTAAAGAACCTCAGCGGGAATCTTACACCATGCGGACGAGTGGTTCTCGACATCGAGGCAGAGCCCCACACCTCTCTCTCCTTCTCCGCTATTGACGCACAGAGCGCCACAAACGGACACTCCGGCAACATACGCACATGGATGCTGCTGGGCAGCGATCTCAGGGGCTATATTGCCAACCCCGACTATTATTTCGAGGCTGACGACGAATCCCATCGCAAAGCCGCTGACCTCCTTATGCTGGTGCAGGGATGGAGACGCTACGACTGGGACTTCGTCACAGGACGACGTCGTTTCGACCATCCGCAGATTATTGAGGAGAGCCTCAACCTCTTCGGTACCGTTAAACCCAAGAAGAAGAAAGACCCCATTGATGGTGTCACCGTCACAGCCACCTTCAGCGGTGACGGTCAGAAGTTCTTCCTTACTGCAAAAACCGACAGTACAGGACGCTACGCCATGGTGCTGCCTGATATACAGGACGACTGGTCGATGAACATCATGACCTCCTACGGCGGCAAGAAAGCAGAGTACACCGTCACTATCGACCGCAACTTCGCTCCCAAGCCGCGCATCATCGGCAACGATGAGAAGACGCTGCTTCCCGTGGACACTGCACAGGTTCAGCATTGGGATATTCCTGTCGAGGAGGAAGATGTCTGGAAACCTTTCATCACCGACAAGAGTATCACCACCATACGCGAGGTGAAAGTGAACGGAAAGAAACGCGACAATCACTACGACTACAGTGCACGCGGTGACGAGACGGATGCCATACGCAAGGCCGTACTCTACTACAATTGCGAGATTGAGGCTGAGGAGATTGCCGACAGGGGCGACCAGCTTCCCACTCTTGGCGAATGGCTCCACGAGAAGAATCCCATCTTCGAAGGCGGACAGCCCTCCACACGTCTGGCCTGGGACCTCAACGACTATGCCAATACCAACACCGGCACATCAGACCCCACATGGGACGAACTGCTTTCCGAACTCGTCGTGGATGTCAACATGATGAATATGCCAGATGAGGAATTCCGCCACTCAATAAACCACGTCATAAAGAGTAAGCGAGGTGATGATATAAGCACCTACAAGGAGAATCCCAGTATACAGGAACTCTATGCCCAGCTTTCCACCAACACGCGTCACAACTGGGCGATACTGTGGGGCGACGGCACGAGCATACTCAACAAACCCGTCGTGTGGATTGTCAACAACCAGTTCTGCAGCATCACCAATTTCAAGGGCAACTATCTCGACACCAACCGTGCCTATGCCGGTGCTGTGGACAACAACTCCTTCACCACTGAGATACCCATATTCCTCGACGAGGTGCGCTCCATCTATGCCACAGACGATATCAGCAGCCTGCGACAGCATATACGCTGCAACAGCATCGAGGAGAAGAGTCCCTATATCATCTACTGCTACACCTACCTCAACCGCCCCAAGGAGCGTATGAAGGGAGTGCGTTACGCCAATTACCACGGTTACGACCCGGTGGAGATCTTCGAGACGGAGGACTACAGCGATATTGCGCCCATGCCCGACTTTCGTCGCACTCTCTTCTGGGAACCCAACCTGTGGACTGACGAAAACGGCAAGGCACATGTGGAGTTCTGGAACAACTCCTCCTGCACCAACATGCTGTTCTCTGTGGAAGGTATCACAGGAGACGGAAAGCTGATTACCGAACAACATAAATAATATAATATGGAGATATATCCCAAACTGATTATGGACGCACTCTCCACAGTGCGCTATCCCGGCACGGGTAAGAACATCGTGGAGATGCAGATGGTGGAGGACGACCTGCGCATTGCAGGTATGCATGTGTCCTTCACCCTGATATTCGACAAACCCACCAACCCCTTCCTCAAGAGCCTCGTGAAGGCGGCAGAGGCTGCCATACATGCCTTTGTGTCAAAGGATGTCGAGGTGGAAATCAAGACAAAGACGCTGCAGGCTCCCCGTCCCGACATACCCGACCTTCTTCCCGGTGTAAAGAATATCATTGCCGTCTCCAGCGGCAAGGGCGGCGTGGGCAAAAGCACTGTGGCTGCCAACCTCGCTGTAGCCCTGGCCCGCATGGGACACCGTGTGGGACTTCTCGACTGCGACATTTTCGGACCCTCCGCGCCCAAGATGCTGCAGATAGAGGACGCACGCCCCTATTCCGAGAATATAGACGGTCGCGACCTTATCATACCTGTGGAGAAATACGGCATCAAGGTGCTTTCCATCGGTTTCTTTGTTGACCCCGACACCCCCACTCTCTGGCGCGGCGGCATGGCATCCAATGCTCTCAAGCAGCTCATCGGTGATGCCCAGTGGGGCGACCTCGACTACTTCATCCTCGACACGCCTCCCGGCACCTCCGACATACATCTCACCCTCGTGCAGACAGTACCCATCACGGGAGCCGTCATCGTGTCCACACCTCAGCAGGTGGCACTTGCCGACGCACGCAAGGGTATCAATATGTACCGCAACGAGAAGGTCGATGTACCCATTCTCGGACTTGTGGAGAATATGGCGTGGTTCACTCCTGCAGAGCATCCCGAAGAGAAATATTTCCTCTTCGGACGTGATGGTGTGAAGCAGTTGGCAGAGACGATGCAGGTACCCCTTCTGGGCCAGATTCCCGTGGTGCAGAGCATCTGCGAGAACGGAGACAACGGTACCCCTGCAGCACTCGATCCGTCCTCACCCACAGGTCAGGCGTTTCTCCAGCTTGCAGCACGTGTGGTCACTGAAACCGACCGCCGCAATCTCGAAAAGGAAAAGACGAGAACCGTGTCCGTCAAGAGTTGACGGACACCTTCTTTCTCAGAAGGATATAGCACAGCGCCACCACACCCAGCACCATCGGATAGTGCAGGTTGGGGATGATGTCAAATGGTGATATCTTGGCCAGACCTGCAGCTATCAGCAACTGTGCACCATAGGGAAGGAAACCCTGCGCCACGCATGAGAAGGTGTCCAGAATGGAGGCGGCACGCAGTTTCGATATACCATAGTGCTCTGTCATCTCCTTGCACAGAGGCCCCACGGACAGTATGGCAATGGTGTTGTTGGCCGTCAGGATGTCAGCTATGCTGACAAGCGCAGCCATAGCCAGTTCCGCAGCACGTCCGCCTTTCACCTTTCTGCCCACGAAATCCATCACGAGTTGGAGCCACCCCAGATGGCGCACCACTTCAATAACCACTGCAGCCACTATTGTCACCACTATGAGCTGCCCCATACCGAGTACGCCTGTCCACGCATTTTTTGCTAGGAAGGCCACATCGTAACCGATACTCAGACCAATAGCACAACTTAAACCCAGTGCCAATGCCAGCAACACCAGCACGTTCATGCCGCAGAGCGCAGACACGAGAATGAAGATGTATGGCATCGTCAGCAGGAAACGGCGGGTATGAAACACAACGTCAGCACCGCTGCCCCCCGCGCGACTCAGCAGTGTGGCATAGAGAATGACACATAACAGCGCTGCGGGCAGCGCAATCCACAGATTAGCCAGGAATTTGTCCTTCATGCGACATCCCAGCGTACGCGTTGCCGCTATGGTGGTGTCGGAGATGAAGGAGAGGTTGTCACCGAAGAAGGCACCGCCCACCACGACACCCGTCAGCAGCGGCACGGAGTAGCCCGTCGCATCGCTCATTCCCACTGCAATGGGTGTAAGGGCGGCAATAGTGCCGCAACTGGTGCCTACCGAGAGACTCACCACACAGGCAGCCATGAAGACACCTACCAGTACCAGACTTGAGGGCAGCAGCCACAGCGTCATGTCCACCATGGCCTTCACACCGCCTATGACACCTGCCACGGAGGCAAATGCTCCTGCCAGCACAAAGATACAGAGCATGAGGAGCACGTTTTTACGCGACTCCGTTATCAGACGCAGCTTCTTCACTTCGAAGACGTTTCTTTTCAGTCGATTACAACGCGTGTCCAGCCATGCTTGTCAGGCTCTGTGCCATACTGGATGCCGCGCAGCAGATTATACAGTTTCGTGGATACGGGACCCGGCTTGCCGTCCTTGGAGATGACGAAACTCTTCTTATCCTCCAGGTCGTCAATCTTGCGTATGGGAGATATCACAGCTGCAGTACCGCAGGCACCTGCCTCCTCAAACGTAGCCAGTTCGTCTTCCGGAATCTGACGGCGCTCCACCTTCAGGCCAAGGTCTTCAGCCAGCTGCATGAGACTCTTGTTGGTGATTGAGGGCAGTATGGATGTTGATTTCGGTGTCACATACGTGTTGTTCTTGATACCGAAGAAATTGGCAGCACCGCATTCGTCCATGTATTTCTTCTCCTTGGCGTCCAGGTAGAACTCGCATGCGTAGCCCAGATCGTGTGCCATCTTGTTGGCACGCAGGGATGCTGCGTAGTTGCCGCCCACCTTGTAGATACCCGTGCCGAGAGGTGCCGAGCGGTCGAATTCGCGTATGATGACGTAGTCGTTGCAAGAGAATCCGCCCTTGAAGTACGGACCTACGGGTGTTACGAATATCATGAAGAGATACTCCGTTGCGGGATGCACGCCCACCTGGGCGCTTATGCCTATCAGCAGCGGACGGATATACAGGGTGGCTCCTGTCTCATAGGGAGGGATGAAGCGCTCGTTGAGGCGCACCACCTTGTCCACCATCTCGTTGAATTTCTCCGTGGGCAGTTCGGGCATCAGTATACCGCGGCATGTGGACTGCAGACGTGCAGCGTTCTCGTCGCTGCGGAACACGCGCACCTTGCCGTCAGGACATCTGTAAGCCTTCAGACCCTCAAAAGCCTCCTGTCCGTAGTGCAGACATGTGGCTGCCATATGCATGGGGATTGTCTCCTCGCTGCTTACCTCTATCTCGCCCCACTTACCGTCGCGGTAGTAGCATCGTACGTTGTAGTCTGTCTTTCTGTAGCCGAAACCGAGGCTACTCCAATCCATTTGTTCCATATATTTGATGTGTTTTTTCTTATTTTCGCACGCAAAAATACAAAATATTTATGAATTACGCGTTCACACTCTACGAATTATTTTCAAGAATGTCCTCTATTTTTTCTTCCACCGACTGCAACTTCTCCTTGCAGAACTTGATAAGTCCCTCTGCAGCCTGCAGTTTTGCAGACATCTCGTCCACCGGCACCGCACCTCCTTCCAGTTCGCGTGCGATGGCCTCCAGTTTCTCTATTGCCTCTTCGTATTTCATTAAACTTTCAACTTTAAACATTCAACTTTCAACTCTCAACTTTCAACTTTCAACTTTCAACTTCACCACCGTGTTAACGGTGGAATAAACCTCCCCTGTCTCCAGCTTTGTGGTGAGTATCTCCCCCTCGCGCAGCATACTGATGTCTCTCACCAGTTTTCCTGCACACATCGTCAGACTGTAGCCCCTCTTCAGCAGCAGTTCGGGGTCGAGTCCTCTGAGCCTCTGTTCCATCATCTCCACGCGGTGGCGCTGTCGCTCCATGTGTCTCACGGCTGCTGCGGGCAGTCGCTGCATCAGGGTGTCCACTCTGTGCTGTTCTGCCATCATACGTGTGCGCACTGCGTGAGGCAGCCTCCTCACTATGTCTTCTATCAGTGCCAGTTCCTGCGCCTGGTGATCTGTCACGAATGCCGCCACCGCTGTCGGTGTCTTCAGAGAGAGGTGTGCCACATGGTCGAGCACGGTCTCGTCCCTTTCGTGTCCTATGCCCACCAGCACGGGGATGGGACACTGTGCCACGCACGATGCCAGCGCATAGTGGTCAAAATCCGACAGGTCGGACGTGGCGCCTCCTCCTCTTATTATCACCACGCAGTCAAACCGCTCCGCGTCTATCTGCGTCAGTTGTGCTATGATGCTCTCCGGGGCCTGCGCTCCCTGCATCAGTGCGGGAAACAGTTCCGTCGCGAATGCCAGACCGTATTCGTTCTTGTGCAGCTGGTCCATGAAGTCGCCCAGTCCCGCTGCCGTTGGCGATGATATCACTGCAATGCGCTGCAGCAGTCGCGGCAGGGGCAGTGTCTTGTTGTCGTCTATGATGCCGTCCTCCTCCAGCTGACGCAATATCTGCATGCGCCGCTGCGCCTGGTCACCCAGTGTGAAGCGTGCGTCTATGTCGTGCACGTTGAGCGAGTAGCCGTATGCCTCGTGAAATGTCACCTCCACCAGCATTTTCAGGTTGAGTCCTGCACGCAGTTCCTGCCCCGACTCCTTCCTGAAGCGCATTGCCAGCAGTTTGTATGTGCGTGCCCATATCGTGATACGTGCCCTTGCTGTCACCACTCCATCATCGGTTTTCTCTATGAGTTCCCCGTAGTAGTGACCTCCGCCTCCCACGCGTCCTTCGCTGAGTTCGCCTTCCACCCACACTTCCTCGGGAAAGGCACCCTCTATCGCTGCCGCTGCTATATTATTCAGTTCGTATAGTCTCACTTTTTTTAACCTTGACCTTAACCTTGACCCTAACCTCTAACCACTCAACTCGTCAACTTGTCAACTTGTCAACTCGTCAACTTGTCAACTATAAAGAGAACTCATCTCCTCTATCACTTCCTTCATTCTCTTCCGGAATTTGTCACTGCCCTCTACCACTATACCTGCTCCGTAGCTCAGCAGGCGCGCCTCCAGTTCTATGTTGGGCACCACACGTATGGTAAACTCTCCCTGCCCCTTTTCCTCGTCAAAGGGCTTTGTCTCCGCCTGTGAGGGATGCAGGGGTTTTGTGCGCAGGAGATGATGCACCTTGAAGTCCACCGTCCTTATCACTATCAATTCTGCCTCTTTCCTGTTGCGTGTCACTCCCACCATATCCTTGAAATAGTCCAGATAGAAGTCCTTGGGAGCTTTCCTGAACGGTATATCCACATGCACTCTTATGTCGTTGGGGGCACCGCTGTATACTATCCTGTCGAGCGACACGTTCACTATGTCCCATCTGCCGTCTTCCTGACACACGTATCCGAAGAGAAACCATCGCGAGTTGTACTCCTTCAGCAGATGCGGATGCATGGTGACGTCCATCATGTTCTGGTAGCCCTGCATATATTTAAAGGATATGACACGCTTCCCGAGGAACCTCACCAGCACTTTCACCAGTCCCAGGTTCTGCAGCCCCGACACGCATTCCAGTTCCACGAGATGTTCGTGTGCCGATTTCCCGTCGAAGAGCATCTGCAGTCCTCCTGTGAGAAACAGTCTCCTCTCGTCCCCTTCCCTCTTCTGCAGTTCGTTCTTTTCCTCTTCGTTTTTGAAGAAGTATTCGCAACCCCTCCTGTAGCGGAATCCCTTCTTGAAGTCGTGCCCGTTCCTGTACTCGATTATGTGTCCGTGACGGTTCAGCTGCTTCTTCAGCCTGCCGTATTCCCTGTCGCCCTCCAGTTTGCCGATGGGCCTCCCGTAGTATCTTTCCATGACGGCTCGCAGCGTCACATACTGTTCCGCAGAAGCCATCTCGTCGCATATTTCGTACAGGCGGTCCATCGTTTTTCAGGGTATCATTTGTTTTTTCCGCTGCAAACTTACGCATTTTTTTTGACATAAGCACCCTTTTCCGTGACAAAAGTTGCAGGAATGTCCCAGTGAAACATCCTGAAATGTTTGCATCATATCCAAAAACATCATACCTTTGCGACCGTTTTTGAGTTTTTAGTGTAAAGGTAAGGGCTATGTCAACACAGTTAATTTCTTCATTTCGAAACGCTACCGATAACACCGTACAGATGCTTTTAAGCAATGCTGTGCGACAAAAAGATGTTGACGTCATCTGTGTATGGAAATACAGCCGCACCACCGTCGACATGCCCGTCTATGCCTTTATCACTCCGGATGAACTTGTCCTCGTCCTCATCGATTGGCGCGAACAACCCTATCAGGAAGTTCTGCGGGGCGACATCACCCTGGCTATGCCGTTCCTGCCTGAGAACCGTGTCAACCCCGTATCACGCCTCTCCGAATTCATGTCGCAGTACATGAAGGCCATGCAGGCCGCCGACATCCGCCTGAAGAAGGTATGGGGCGTTCTCGTTTCCAATTCCTACTTCAGCAACGACCGCGATTTGGCTGAAGAGTGGGAAAAGAAACATATCACCGTCATCCACAATGTCCAGACGGCGGAATCTCCCCTCGTGAACTGGAACGATGAGCGCAACGCGCTGACAGATGCCCACCACAGCGCACTCTTCAACTGGTTCGACGAACGCGAAGACCTGAAATTCCCCACCTACGGGGAATACGGTGAGGAAGAGCGTTCCGAGGATATCAAGGATATGGAAAAGCACTTCTATCGGGAGGGCTACACCGCCAAAGAAGCTGCTGCCGACGACTGGGCTGAAGAGGAAAAGAAAAGGGAGCAGAAGAGGAAGGAGCGGGAGGAATTCGACCGCCTCATCGAGCAGTTCATCAACGACGACTCCGTCAGCAACGATGACGATGATGACGATGACGATGATGATGATGATGACGACGACATACCGGAACTGCCTGAGACCAGCGGCCCCAAATACCGTCGCCCCGTCAGCGTCGAGATACTGCCTCCCATATCCGATCCCCACGAGCAGTTGGACAACATGGTGGGCTGCGACAACATAAAGAAGCAGTTCTACGACCTGCTCGCCCTCACGCGCTACAATCTGGAGATGAGCCGTCGCTACCCCGCGTGGACAAAGCATCAGGTGTCCCTCCATGCCGTCTTCCTCGGGCGTCCCGGCACCGGCAAGACCACGCTCTGCAAGATCTACGGTGCACTCCTCAAGGAAGCCCGCATGCTCACCAAGGGTCATGTTGTGGTGTGCGGCCGTTCCACCTTCGTAGGCTCCAGCTGGGGCGACGAGGAGGAGGCCGTCAATCAGGTGCTGGAACTCGCAGAGGGCGGTGTCCTGATGATTGACGAGGCCTATCTGCTCAATTCTCCTCATCCCAACGACCCCGGCAAGCATGTCCTGCCCCTGTTCATGGAGCGTCTTGCGGACGAGAGCCGTCGCAATATCGCTGTGATACTGTGCGGCTACAAGGAACCCATGGAGGGTCTCCTCAACCTCAATCCGGGTCTGGATTCGCGCTTTCCCCACCGTTTCGAGTTCGAGGATTTCTCCATCGACCAGCTGATGGAGATTACGCGCCGTCGTCTGGCTGTCTACAACTACCGTTTCACGCGTGCCGGCCAGAAGAAATACCGTGATATACTGGAGAAGGCCTACAAGGACCGCAATCCTGAGAAGTGGGGCAATGCCCGCTTTGTTGCCAACCTGCTGGAAAGCATCTACCTGCGCCATGCCAAGCGCTGCATGAAGCACAAGGCCGACCCTTCCCGCAAGTTCAGCAACGTCTTCAGCATCACCTCTTCCGACATCCAGCCCATCGAAGTTCCCAAGGAAAAGCGCCGCATCGGTTTCTGACAGCAGAAAACCACATTCAGAAGAATAACCTGATTCTATAATACTATGGCAAAGAAATCATTATCAAAAGAAGAGTTGACTGAGCAGCTGAAAGCTCTCGCGACAGCCGAAATCCCGAAGACAAGTTTACACAGGGGAGCCATGTGTTATTCTCCGGCTCCTCCTGACGTCATCCGCGTGAAATGTGAATCCTGTGGTAGCATAACGGAAAAAATCGGATGGGATAGCACATTCAGGTCTCTAAGGCGCAAAGTGGCTAAGATTGCAGATATGGGCTATGACGCAAAACTTGAAATTCTATGTTCTAATTGTATCAACAAATTGGGACTGCGCAACAACGACGGCGAAGAATTCGGTAACTATGGAGTGCATACTGTATTCTACTTCAAGACAAAAGAGCAATCGGAATATACTGTATCTGTGGACAATTGCTCGTCCTGCTATGATGCAGTGATTGCGTTCCTTGAGAATAAAGCTGTATATGCGGATTCTTATGATGCCACGCATCCGGTCAAAGACCGTTTGGACGATATCAGGCGGATGACAGGTATCTCTGTAGAATAGCTTATGCACACATCCGGTCTTCCGCAGTCTGTCGCACTGGAACTCACCTATAAGTGCAACCACCGCTGCAAGTTCTGTTCCTGTCCCTGGTATGCACCTGATTCGACATACGTCAAGGGCAGGGAACTGTCGGTGGAAGAGTGGAAACGGGTCGTGAGGAAACTATACCGCCTGGGAGTGGAGTCGTTCTCTGTTTCAGGCGGCGAGGTTCTTCTGAAGGATGGCTTTATGGACATCATTCACTGCATAAGAGAAGAGGGAAACCGACTTGGGATATCGCGACCTATTGTTGTTATATCCAATGCCCTTGCCATGGAAGAGCGTTTCCTTTGGTTTTTCTTAGAACATGATGTTCATTTAAGCATGAGCCTGCCCGGATATGAGACATTTGAGGAGCACACCGGAGTGGATAATGCCGAAGGTGTGCTGCATTGGTTTCAGGAGGCCAGAAACATTGGTCTCAACACAACAGTCAATGTAACTGTAACAAACAGGAATTACGATGAGTTGTTCCAGACCCTTGCCTTAGGTCTGCTGAACGGAGCACATGACATTTTGCTCAACAGATTCCTGCCCGGCGGCAGGGGGCTTGCATATGCTGACGAACTGCGTTTAACCCCGCAACAGGTCAACGGTATGCTCGACACTGCTGAAGAAGTGCTGGGTTATGCCAATCGTCAGGGTAATGTGGGAACGGAAATACCTTTGTGTGTTATCAAGGACTTTGACAAATATAAAAGAATACATATCGGCTATCAGTGTGCCGCAGCCAAAGGATTCTTTGTCGTTGACCCTTCCGGACAGATACGCACATGCAACCATTCTCCGAGGATTGTAGGCCACGTTTTCAGCCAACCGATGATAGAGGATACCCGGTATTGGAACCTATTTGCCGAAAGTGACTACAAACCGTCTATGTGTTCCGGGTGCAAGATGGGCAATTTGTGCGACTGCGGTTGCCGTGAGGTGGCTAATATCCTTCATGGAAGCCCTGATGAAAAAGACTCAAGTATCATTATCTGATATATTTGTCATTCAGATTTGAAATAGTAAAATTGTCGCGAATTCAGCCCGTTTTTGGGTAAAATTTTCCACAATTCGACAAAATAAAATGACGAATATGAATCTGAGACAATTTTACATCAAATTTACATTGGTACACAAATTTGTCATCCACAAACTTGTGTAGCACATTCTTTTTTCCTACTTTTGCAGTGTATTCATAAAATAATACCATGAAATATACTGTAAAGGAATTGGCAGCACTTGTGCATCTCGCAGTAACGATGTCACAGATTGACGGCAATACTGACAACATTGAAAAACATGCCATCACATCCGGTTTGACCCGCCTGGGAGTGGATGCAGCAGATGCCTCTGATATTTTCAGTAAGGCAGTCGGCATGAATGCAGCAGAGGCTTTGTCTGTTGTCACGGCGTTCAGCGATGAGCAGAAGAAAGCAGCAGCCTGTTATCTGGCTAAGATAATGGCTTCGAATGGCGAGATGACAGATGCCGAGATGAAGCTATGGAAACTGATATGCAGGTTAGGCGGTTTCCCTCAGATGAAAATCCCGGAGGCACTCTCTCTCCTATCTAATCACTAAATCACACGGACTCAAATCCATCGGATGAATCCCACGGCATTACCCCATACTGATGTCACATATCTCCATAACGATGTGTAGACGTTATAATGTGGAAAGAATGACACCCATATTATACAGAAATTGATAAGCAATGCCGTTATAATATATAAATAGGAAAAGGAAATAGGATATTGGTTAATGTCTGTCTGATAGTTGCCCGTTTGGTTCTTAAAGCAGAAGAAATGGAAGCAGATTGTCATACCAATAAGAATATCATATATCCACATTCCATGAAAATCCATCAGACATCTTATTGACAGCAGCAGATAGGTAAAGATTGGCAGGCAATACGGAGCCAATGCCATTGGAGCGAGTCCGTAATCATGTTTACCACTCGTATACACCACCCCGCTCTCTTCTTCCGCATGAAATGAATGAACTCGCCTTAAAAACAGGAATGCCACCACAATGTGTGTCAGTTCATGGGAGAATGTCTCCAACCAGTTCATATTCTTCTTCACTACAGCATGTATAACAGCAAAAAGTGCTATACCCACTGCCACCCATTGGAATATGGATAACTGACTTAGAACACTTATACGTTTAGGTAAAAATATTATCCCTATTATTTTCGCCGCATATGGTATTGTCAACAACAATAGGATGCTAAGCAATACCATGGATATTATATATGTTGCCTTTTTCATAATTTCTGTGCAAAGATAACATTTGTCTTCTACTTTTTGCATCCAATTATGGTTCTTTTTTAAAAAAAATATTACTTTTGCGAAGATTTAATCCGATTTCAAACTATACGACTCTAATACCATGCACACAAAACAGTTTTTTTTGATTACACTCCTCTGTATCATTTTCACTTCCTGCAAGCAGAATGAACAAAAAATCAAAATTGACCTTGGTGACATAAGAATAATATATTGTACACCCACCGATCCCGCCAAGTGTATGCCACTGGAAATCACGCAAGACATACACGGCTGGGAAGCAAGGTATATCGGCGTTTCATCGAATGATACCTTAAGATTGGAACCATCCTTCTCTATTGACGAGGATGGCGACACCCTTGTCACCTTCCGTGAATTTCTAAACGATAAACTCAATGGTAGCTACTCATTCGGCTATCTTTCTCAACATTGTTATTCAAATCCTTACTATGAAGTTACGTATAGCAACGCTCAGGGAGAAAAGATTGTAGACTTTCACGCATGTGTCATCTGGTATGGAGATATCTTTATTGACGAGAAAAGGACAGAGTACGATTTTATCAGTATGATGCATCACTATGGTAATGACCCTTTAGGTTGTGGATCACTGCGAAGAGACCAAAACCTGACCTATTTCTTCCACACAAATCCTCAAACTCTCACTTACTCATTCAATATTGATGATGACAATACTCATTTTGAAGTTATCACCTCCGAAGATGGACAGTTGAGGCTCTTCAACTATGAAAGCTACACTGGCGGTAATGGCATGGGTGCCGGCTACAACACTCATACACTTCAGTATAAGGTAAACGGCAAGGTCGTAACGTTGGATCAGTTCCACCTCATTTTGTTTAACAGGCTTAAAGACTTTCAGGATTCTAATTTCCCCAATTGCCATAGGCTACAGTTGTATCAAGCCACCCTCAACGAGGAGAAACACTATCTCATTGAGGCCACCTATTTCGACCCGGCTCCGATGCCTTATGAAGACGGGAATGGTGAGATACGCAAATCCAGTGACTTAGTGCTATTTGCCTATACCATTAAAAACGGGAGACTTACTCCTTCTCCAATCCTGGATGGGCAGTCTATGATTGAATTGGTGAATGATGATAATTGCGACAACGTTCATTTCCGGTATGATGACACCACCAAGATGTTAAGTATACCTCAACTGGATTCAAAGACGCACACTTTCACAGGGAAATATAAAACCATCCGCCTTTCCCTATAAATTAAACCGCACAACACCTGTGGGGCAATAACGAACAAAGGACAGATTTAAAACTAAAAACATCCTTTTTATTCTTTAAGCAAGCGATTCTTCAAGATACTTGACGAGTCCATGGAATCATTGTAAACTTCGTAATAGAAATACGGACTATTCAAATCCTCGTACTGTTTGTTAAATCCCCGAAATGTTTCTAACGTTTCATCCATTGACTCCAACGGCATAGATGACGGGCCCATTAAACCGCTGTTCGTGAATAATGCCCATGGAATGATTGTCTGCTGAACAGTACCAGTGAAGTCTTTCTTGAACGCCGCGAGTTTATGGGTGGCTTCCACGAAATAATAGTTTGACAGGATACGACGGCTATGCAGTTTCCCTACTATGCAGCAACCATTCCTAAGCCCAAGAACTTCCAGCATAATACCATAATCCAATTTCTCGCGAAAATCCTCAACTATATCATTCAAACCATCTGCAATATCATCAAAACTCTTATATATATCCCATTTTAGCCTCTCCTCGGAGAAGACTATTGTAACATGGAATTCTCCACCGCTAAAACTCTTCGGCAGGAGTTCATTCAGTATTTGCCTTACATTCTTATAACTTTCATTGGACGAGAAAAGATATTTATCTGTGAGTAGAAGGGCATTGCATGGCAGACATTCCACATTGTCCAACACCTTGTCCCATCCATCGTATTTATTAACACCAACATTTGGTTTGAAGAAATCATCTACATCAACCAAGAGAGATATGTCTGGATTATCCCCACTGACACACATCACGCCGTATTTTCTCCGTATGTTCCTTGCCGTCTCTTTGGAAATATCAAGTATGTATAGCGATGAGGGATTGTTAAGCACCTCTTTTTGGTAGCTCTCATTTTCATACCTCTCCGTCTCTTCTATGTTCAGTTTAAACAACAATTGTTTCTTCGTCTGTTCCTCCTGCTCCTCTTGCCATTTCATTATTTTATAGAGAAGAGTCTTGCGCTTCTTCACATTACCCATAACATTGTCGTAAATACTCTCTGTTATGAAAATTTTAAACATAATAATAGATTTAAGTTAGGTATAATTCATTTTTTTCATCAGCAAAGATAAAGATTTCCATTCAAAAAACGACAATATTATGTCTTATATCCTTTTTTTTTGTTAAATTTGTCGCGATTTAATGTCAGAAAAACGCATAAATGATTTGGCAATTCGTTGTAAATGGACTGATAACAGGAATCCTATACTCGCTTTTGGCGATAGGTTTCGCATTAGTCTATAACACCACACGAATCTTCCATATAGCCGCAGCGGGTATCTATGTCTTTGCAGCGTATATGTTTTGGTTCTTTGTGGCAAAGGCAGGTTTGCCCATTATTTTTGCTTCGCTTGTGGCAATAGCATTGACAATGCTGCTAAGCCTCCTCTCGGAGACGTGTGTCTATCGTCCGCTGAAAAACAAGAACGCATCACTGAATGTGGCAATGATTGCGTCTATCGGTGCGATGACAGTCATCATTAACACCATTGCAATGTGTTTCGGTAATGAGACGAAAGTTGTGGAGAGTGCCATCTTGCAGCCATTGGCATTCGGTGACATCATCGTCACCACGCCTCAGAAGTATCAGGCATTGGTTGGTGCGGCAGTGTTGGCATTGTTCATGTTCACGCTCCAACGCACGAATTGGGGACTCCGTCTACGCGCTTTGAGTGCCGACGAGACACTTTTCGAGACATTGGGTTATGACACGAAAGCCACCCGAGTGCTGGTTTTTCTTGTCAGCGGTGCATTTATAGCTATTGCCAGTTGTCTGACGGTTTATGATGTGGGTCTTGACCCCAATATGGGCATGAGTGTCCTGATAAGTGCTATTGTGGCAATGATTATCGGAGGCGTGGGTAAGTTCAGCACCTGCATTCTTGGCGGACTCACACTTGGTGTCCTACAGTCGTTGACAGTTTACCATTTTGCCTCCAACTGGCAGAATGCCGTCACATTCTTAGTATTGTTAATCCTTCTTTTCCTACGTCCTCAAGGTATTGCGGGATATAAGCAGCGCACAGTGTAGTATGGAGTACGTGTTTCATATCATCATCATGCTCAATATCTACATCATGTTGGTGCTGAGTGCAAACCTGACCATCGGCATGGCAAATCTGCTGACCATGTGTCAGGCTGCGTTCTATGGCATCGGTGCTTATATAGGAACATATTTCCTCATGCAGTTCAGCCTGCCATTCCTTGTTATAGCAGGGCTGGTGATGCTGTTCACTGGGTTGTTCAGTTGTCTGGTGTCTTTCGCCTCCGTCAGATTGAAGGGTGATTATTTCGTGATTGCCACAATGGGGTTCCAACTCATCGTGTACACAGTTTTGTACAACTGGACAGATGTTACCCGTGGGCCGTATGGTATTCCAGGTATACCGGGAATCAAACTGGGAGGAATGTATGAACTATCCGGAGTGTATGAATATCTGTTCATGTCTTTGGCACTTGTGGGTGTTGTTGTGTTCCTTTTCCATCATTTAGTGGTGTCTCCTTTCGGCAGGACACTGAATGCCATTCGTGCAGACGAACTAACAGTTAAGGCAATGGGACGTAATACGGTACTCTTCAAGTCAATCGCGTTCTTCCTTTCGGCTGCTGTTGCCGGACTGGCAGGTGTTATCTACGCCTCATATGTTAGCTATATCGACCCGACTAGTTTCACGCTTGATGAGAGTATCTTTATCATCAGTGCACTGTTTATAGGCGGCATCGGAAACACGAAAGGTCCCATCCTTGGTGCTTTGTTCGTTGTGTTGTTGCCAGAATTGCTACGCTTTGTCGGACTGCCGGATAGCATTGCTGCCAACCTGCGTCAGATTATCTACGGCCTGGCATTGATATTAGTGATGTACTATCGTCCGCAGGGTATTTGGGGCAAAGCTATATTGAAGTGATATGATATTGCAGTTGAAAGACATACATATGAGTTTCACGAATGCCCAAAAAGAGACATTTGATCTGCTCCGTGGTGTCAACCTTGATGTCGAAAAAGGTAAGATAACTGCACTTGTTGGCGGAAACGGCACGGGTAAGACCACCCTGTTCAATATCATATCCGGCTTCGAGAAAGACTATACCGGTGATGTCGTATTCGAAGGGAACAATTTCAACCACATACCGGCTCATCGCATATCATTGATGGGTATTGGGCGCTTGTTCCAGGATGGGCAGCTACTCAGCGGACTCACTTTGATGGAAAATATGAAGTTGGCTTCTGACGATAAGACCGGTGAGATGCCATTCTCATCGTTGCTTTGGCGCAAGAGGAGTAAGGCTGCAGAAGCGGTCAAGGAACAGCAAGCCAAGGATATCCTCGTTCGCATCTTCGGAGAAGGCAATAAGTATTTGAATATGCTAAACCAGGATGCCTCAGCTTTCTCTTACGGTGAGCAGCGCATTCTCTCTCTGGCACGTCTGCTGATGGGAGGTGACAGGTTGTTGTTGCTGGATGAACCTACATCAGGAGTAAATCCTGTATATATAGACACTATCGAACAGATAATTCGTGAGATGGTGGTCGAAGGACTTACTGTCTTGCTGATAGAACATAATATGCACTTTGTGCGTCGGGTGGCAGACATCTGTGCCTACCTAGACGATGGCATTATCGCAAAGTTAGGGCCTACAGCAGAGGTGCTTGACGATAAAAATGTACGAAACAGTTACTTAGGATTATAATGGTTAGTGGTTATAGGTTAGTGGTTATAGAAAGAAGATGAGCGAAATATTGAAAATCCATAATCTGACTGGCGGGTATAAGGAGGGTGTCAACATCCTTCACGACATCTCTATGGAGGTGAAACAAGGCGAAGCTGTTGGTATCATCGGCCTCAATGGCTCAGGCAAGTCTACCTTTGGCAAGGCCCTCATGGGGATGATACCCTATCGTTGGGGGGTGATAGAGTTTAACGGAGAAGATGTCACAGGATTCTCTACACCCGAACTCGCCCATCTTGGTATATCCATTATGCAGCAAGGCGGCAAAGTCTTCCCCAATCTCTCAGTTTGGGACAACCTGAAACTTGCAACACAAGGAAATAACTCTCAATTGTCAATTGTCAACTCTCATTTAGCGGAAATTATTCCGCTCTTACAGCAGCCGGAGAGAAGACTTCGCAATATGATGGCGGATAAACTTAGCGGTGGTCAGAAGCACCATTTGTCTTTGGCGATGACATTGGCCACGAATCCCCAGTTGGTCATACTGGACGAGCCCAGTGCTGGCCTCTCTCCCAAAGCTGTGGATGAAATGTTTGTGATGCTTAGAGCTGTTCGAGAAAATATGGGTGTAACGATTATCCTCATTGAGCAAAATATCGCCAAAGCTGTGGAGTTTTGTGAGAGGAGCCTCTTAATTCAACAAGGGCAAATTGTAAATTACATTGTTGGGAATGACGTATGTATAATAGAAAGAGAAATGTTTAATAGAAACTAATATGTATAATGGTGATATTTGGGATCAGATTTATATGAAGCATATCAACGATGCTCCATGGCTATCAGACATGTATTCTGACAGATATTCACAACTTATTGATTCCTATATTCCACGAATTTATAGAGGTGCTAAATTGCTTGATTATGGTTGTGGAAATGGTAAACTTGCATATCATCAATACGAAAGAGGAGCTGTTATTGATATGACAGAGATATCCAGGATTATGATAAAGTATCTTAAGGAGACGTACTCAAAGCCTGGAATTAATATTTTTGAAACAGATTATCCATCGCAATTGGGAAACGAAGGGAAGTACGATATAATTATAGCATGGATGTTTTTCTGTAACATTAACCCTGAAGTTTGGAGTATTTTTTTACAAGATTTCTATAGACTTATGAAAACTGACTCATACATTATCATTGGAGGATGGGATTCTGAAGATCCCGTTATTAAAAGAAACAATCATATTTCACCTTATACAGAAAGATTAATGTGGCCAATCAATCCCATTGTAAATTATATTGGTCAGATGTTTGACATTTCTGCAAATGACAAACATAATATCAAATTATCTATATATTCAGAAACGAGAATAATAAGATGTATAAAACTGTCAAAGATAAACAAATAATTGTCAAATACATGAAAAAATTAAACATCCTTATCCTGGCGATTCTGGTTTTCTGTACTTCATGTAAAGAAAGTACTAGTATAAAAGTAGGAACCATCTTGCCTCTTACGGATTTTGCATCGTATACAGGGGAACTTGTAAAGAAAGGTATTGAACTGGCCAATGACTCTCTTAATGGAGATTCAAAGTTGGAGTTTATCATTGGAGATAATCAGTCCAGTCCTTCTGTTGGCATGAATGTGTTTAAAGAATTCCAAATGCGTGGAATAAAAATATTTCTTACTTGTGGAGGACCTCAAACCATGTCATTTGCATCACTATCAAACAACAAAGACGAAGTCCTATTTGTGACGGCTGCTAATATGCAAGCATTAACAGAAGTTTCAAATAGGATAATTCGAATGTCACCCACGGGAAAGTCTATGTCATCTAAATTAGCCGAATTTAATTATGATTCATTAGGCATGAGACGTACTGCCATTTTGTATCTAAATCTAGATATGGGGGTTGAATTTCTTAAAGGTTATAAGAATAGATTCGAGGAGTTAGGAGGGGAAATTGTCTCGTCTGAATCATACGAACCGAACCAAAGGGATTTTAAAGATATAATCCAAAAAACAGCCTTTTCTAAACCTGATATACTATATTTGATTGGTTCTGGAGAGTCGTTAGGAACACTTATACGTCAAACAATGTATAATCCTTTACTTAGCGGAATCCCTATAACAGGTGACTTTAATTTTTCAGACCCATCAGTTTTAAAAATGATTGAGACACGTTCTACGGATATATATTATGCTGATATTGCCGTTGCAGACACCTTTAAATCTTTATATGAGCAAAGATTTAATGAGCCAGTAAGTAGTTATGCTGCATTTGGCTATAGTATGGTTCAAATTTATCATGATATTATTGTAGGAGAAAATATCACCAAACCTATTGATATTTACAATCGCATTATAAACCATTCTTTTAAGACAGCAATAAATACCATCTCATTTGACAAGAATGGAGAACCAGAGTTTACTATTATTACAAGAAGGTTATTAAAGAATGGAAAATAATATGGATAGTACCTTTAATGAAGAATTAAATCAAGTTCATGAACGTTGTATAAACCTTCAGGTAGAAGAACGTTTTGCCCAAATGGGGCAAGAGGTATCTTTCTCATCCTTTTTGTATGGGTATGGAGTAGACACACTTCCAGCAAATACATACATTGGGATGAATGTTAAAACAACAAATATAATTCCATTTTTTACATTAATAAACGAGCAGGGGGAAGAAGTTGACAAGGAAAAACGAAAAGAAATATTGGCTTCATTGAATAATATTACAACAGAAGCTTCTTTGCGAGGGAATAACGGTTTTTTTAGTTTTCCAATGTTCTTGGAAAAAGTCCAGTTAGAGTCCCTTCATTTAAAAATAAAAAAGAATAGTAATGGTTATTTTGATATCCAAGTAGAAGAGCCCACAAATTTATGGACACAATCTGGGGATATTGACAAAGAGAACATAAAGGCCCAATTGAAAGAATCTATCAAATCCTATTCCGCTAGTTTTTTAAATGTTTGGTATGGCTTTATTGAATCTAGAGATGATGGAGTTGATATAGTCGTAAAAGTATCAGATCCAGATAAAAAATTTATTGGAAATTCTTTTTTTGTTGTTATAACTCCTCTTAACAACGCAAATTCGGTAAAGATTGCTAACGACTGTTATATTCCTCTCTTGGCTGTTGAGGGAATTATTAAGTCCATATATATTAATGATGTTAACTATCTCTTACGAAATGAAGCAACAAAATCAGCAAAGGCCGCCATCATGTCTCGTAATATGAGTCATAATTTGGGCAGTCATGTTATGGCATATTTAAAGCAACACCTTGGTTCTGTTACCAATATTATCCAAGACAATGTACTTGCAGAATTAAAAATCGATAAAGGTGATATTACTTCAGGCAACAAAATAGAAGACATTGCACTCCCATTTTTGGTAGGTGTTGGCAATTTTTTGTCATATTTGCAAGAAAGACAGGACTTTATCGCAACTGTTGCCACAGATTTTATTCCATCTTTTGCTGAGGTAAATTTTAAAGACTTTATTTATGATGAAATAAACTTAGATAAGCGTGTTGATAGACATACAGAACGAACAAGTAGCCTAAAAACCGATAATATTCTTTTGGGAAATATTGCAAGATCTGAAGGTCTTGGACGCGAGATAAGAACAACAGCTAAAGACAAAGGACGCCTTTCTGATATTGTGCTTTATTTTCGCGACTTTGATGGGAATCCCGTTGCAGACAAATACGGGAAACCATTATACGATCGAAAAGATGCGTATGATAGTCTTGAAGAAATGCGCAAAATAAATGTGAGTTTACCTGGTGGTGTTGTCGGTCGTCAAGCGTTTTTTTCCATTGTGGAGAATATTATTCGGAATGCTGCTAAGCATGGTAATTGGAGGAAAAATGGGAAACTCGAGTTAACATTTGATTTTTATGACAAGAAAATTTTTGATAAAGATTCTGGACGTGAATTTTCGAGTCTAAAACAAGAAGAGTCTATTTTGTTAAAGAGAATTCGCGAATTAGAGCTCAATGAAGACGTAAGAAATGACTTAGAGAACTTAGAGAAGGAACTTAAGGAAAAGAGGGAAAAACTAAAAAAATGGAACAAAGATGCAGCTCCTATAACAAACCCAGACTTGTACCCAATGAAGGATAAGGATAGGACTCATCACCTTTCTCTTATGGAAACCCTATGGCTATTCTATAGTCAATCACGTGATGCAGATGACTTATATTTTTTAACCATAACAGACAACATCCCTATTTCAGAATCAGCTATTGTAAATTTGAGAAAAGCTTTAATTGAAGATTATATAGATGACAAGACTCTTAAAATGAATGAGGGGAATAAAGGCATCAAGGAAATCCGCATTTCATCAGCATGGTTGAGAGGTGCAAAAGATGAGGATGAGTATTATAAGGAAGTACCTAAAGAAGATATAATGCCTCAAATTGCGAAAAAAGCTCCTTTAGTATATGTTCGTCAACATGATGGATGCCTACAATACATTATATGTTTACAAAAACCTCGTACTGTTGCAATAATAACCAAAGAAGCTTTAAATCTCAACGTTAAACAGCCTTATGCGGCAGAAGATTGGAGAACGTACACTATAGATGATTTTAAAAAAGAAGAAAACAAGAGTTTTCATTTTATTTTATGTGAAAATCGTGAAATATATGATGAGATTCGACCAATTTCATCCTCTAGGACATATAATTTAAAAGAAATAAAAGATCAAAAGGGAATAGACTTATTATCTCAATTAAAGGGAGAACTCAACAAAAAAGAATGCGACGAAATTGAGCATAATTTATACTCACTTCTTGTACGGCCCAACACCTCTGATATTATATGTATAGAGGATGCAAGGGCAACGTCAAAGGTGTCCGATTATACAGAAAAAAATCCTGAATATGCGGAAAAAAAAGAAACGTTTGTGGAAAATGAAACAAAGGGTTCCGCAGAAAGAATAAAAATTACGTCGTTCTCTATATTGGGAACAAATGTTAATGTGACTAATGGAGCAGGGATTGCATCCTATTTTTATAGAACTCATCATGATGGAGCAAATGAATTCTCTGCTTTTATGAAAAGCTTAAAGAAAAGTGATTCTAATTATAGCGGATGCAAGTTTGTTGAAAGTATTACCGGTAATTCCTCAACGGATAGACTTGTTCGAAATGATCGTATAGACTATAAATGGTATTATACCCATCTTCATGCTATGCAGCAAAAAGTAGCAATCTTTGATGAACGTTTGTTTGCAAAAATCTATGGATTAGAAGAAGTAAGTTTCACTAGAGGCGCAATAGATCCTGATGACTTAGAAAAGAACAAGAAGGTATATATTGAAGCGATGAGGGGAGATTACAAATCATTAATAGAGTGCAGTAATAATACTTCAGAATTAAATGAATATATAGTTGATTATTTTTCTGATTTTGATTTAACAAAATTTGCAATACAAGAAACACAAACTAAAGACCGCATGGGAATCACCTATTATCAAAAAGGGATTCAATTATTTACTTTAATTAGGGAAGTATCGGAGAACACAAAGAACATATATTCACTATATGGAATGAAATTAAAACCAAACGGAGAAGATTATGAGCCGATATATGATGAGAACCTTTATACTTGCACGTGTTCAAAACTAGCCGAAATACATTGGGAAAATCACACATTGGTAGTAAAATATACCACATTAAAAAAAGAAAAAGGCAAGGATTGTGGAATGACGTGGAGTAGTAAAGATTTTATGCTTAACTCTTTTGATTTTATATCAATCCATCAGGGTCTATTAGATAAGTTATATGATGCATTTGGCATCAAAGATAATAGTGATGACAAAATTATTCTTACGAATCGACTTCATGAAGAGTTCTGCTCAAAACCATGTGGTAACCGAAAAGATGGCTTTGTCCCTGGACTGATTATCCACTCGGGCCGTTCAAAACCCGCAGAAAATGACATGCCGCAAAAATTGCCATTCATTCAGTATGCTGCAATTGAACATTCTCTGATGGATTGTAAGTATACATTAGTTAATCTCCTAGAAGATGCAAAAATATGACTATTAATAAAGATATGACTATTAATAAAGTGATTTTCATTTCTACAAGATGGATTCCAGAAATTCCACTTTTTAGAGATGGTAATAACAACGAGAAGACGCCATATGAAAAATATCTCGTTTTTTCTCGTGTTATGACAAAATATTTTCTTGGTAATAACGACGACTGTTCTAACTGGATTAGACTACAAGCACGTACTTTTTTGCCATCCTCAGGTCCCAAGGTTTCTGATATAGTGCACGACTTTATAAAAAAAGTTGAAGAATTAGGGCTGTCAGATCACGAAATATCCATTCCTGGTCAAAGGAAGAAACAAAAACTTATAGATATATTAAAAATTGATTATGATATAATACAATATATAAAACAACGGACGGCAATAATTAATAGCAGAGACATACTGTCCCAACAACTTGAACAACTAAAGACTGTCCTGCCAGAAATAAATAATACGAGTTCTGAAGAACATGATGTCGACAGCTATGATAATCAAGTAATTTTAGAACGGCCTTTTGAAAATAGTAAGAAAGATATTTCTCATTTAGACAAACCGGAAGGGGATAAAACTGTTAAACATCGTCTTGGAATATACAAAAGGGAGGCAAATGACTTGGGACTTTGCGTAATTTGGCCTTGGGATGGAGAATATGAAAGATATGATGTAGAAGAAAAAAATCATGACAAAGAATGGGAAAAGGCTATATGCAAGTCAATTATAGAATTTTATCCAAATGTAGAAGAGGCGATTCTTCTTTTGCATGATAGAGATTTTCAAAAGTTTCAAAAAGAAGGTAAAGACGAACCTTTGGGGCAATTTACATATGAAGATAATGGAAAAAAAATAGAATACAGGGTAATCGTTTTCCGTCATACTAATGCTGATATTCAGAATATAATCCAAAATACAGAAACCATAACCGAACTCTATAATGCTACTGATGAATACATTAATGGTTATGCAGGAATGCAGAGTGCTGATACGGAAAACAAAAATGCAGAGGCTCACAATAAAAAACTGTCTAAAGTCTGATATTTTAGAAAAGTTGATATGAGAACAGACCAACAACTTTTATATTTCTCCTTGAATAAGGAATCTGTTAATAGCTTTTATAACTATTTAGATGGATCTATATGGGAGCTTAAGGATTCTTTCCGCAGGGCCATAAAAAAGGAAGAAGCCTTAAATTTTAGACATGCTTCTGATTTGATGTTTTTCTTGGATAAACAAGATTCTCCAGAATCCTATTATGTGATTATAGATTATCTGTCTTTCTATAATTTACAATTTCAAAAGAAAGAAAATAACACAAATGAGATTTGCCCTATTAGAAAATTTGAAAGAAACAAACAAATGCCGGTTCAAAATCTGGAACAATTTTCTATACGAGAAGCTGCAAAAATAATCCGCCGCACAATATTGAAATATCCAGAAATAATGTTTCTTTTTGATGAATCGTGGAGAGGTGAAACAAAAATAGAGAAGGGAAAAACGAATTTTGGTAGTTTCCTTTTTTATGAAAATGCCAAGGTTGCTTTAGATGTCAATATTAGATACCATCAGTATAGTGTATATGATGAAGACCCCTTTCTTGCTATTAGAAGAAACAGAAGTAACTTATATGATGGTTCCAATTTGCGTTATGCGATTATGCGCTATATGTACGATTCTTTGAAAGTAGAACGTTACAATTTTAGTATTATTCAAGATAGCCGGAAGGCTAATCTCGCTCTTGTCGTCGAAGAAGAATTGGAACAGAACCACTTTAACAGTTTCTGTTTATATGTAAATGGTTTTCGCGTTATTCCTATTTTATCTTCAAAAGAACTGAAATATTTCAATGATTTATGCGATAATAGTAAGACAGGAGAAGAAGATGTCCGTTCGGTTCAGTTAATTGTAAGGGATTTTGATCTCCAATTTGATGACGTTGATGACAGGTCTTCAAATAAAATATCCATTAAAAAAAGCAATATAGAAGAAATAGAAGAACGTATCGACATCTACGAAGTAGATAAAATCAGGCGCGCCAAACGGGGTAAAAACAATTATTGGTATATTTTGGAACAAAAGGATAACAAGACATGTCAAAAGGATATAACCTTAAATTGGTTGGCTGACGGAAAAGATTTCATAAACGAATATTGGTCTAATCTAAGACATATCAAAACATATTATATTTCCAAAGGACCCTCAAATATACAAATCCTTAAAGACGGATTTTTCATGGAGGATAAAGATTCTAATCAAATAATTCCTGGTCTACACAAACCTGTTTGTGGCATATATGAATCTTTTCGCTCTCTTAAAAATATTAGGCAAACTTCAGACGATGCTCTTAAGTATGGAAAGCAAGAAGATGATAATACGAAGAATCAGAAGTATTTAATAAACACAGATAGAGAAAACCATGAACATGGTGTTCCTTTGGATATATATGATTTGGTGAAATCTATGGTTTCCCGAGCCAAATTATATCAAAAAAAACATAGGTACTCACTATCAGCAATCTTAGCCTTAGATGCAATTGAAGCCATGAATGGTTTCCATGAACAATTGATGATTCAAGCTTATCATGTTGCGGCGACATGTGAAAATGCCTTGGCTATGAGCATTTTAGGAGGAAATGACAAGATATTGAAGGCCGATGCCACATTTAGGATAAATAAAATTAAAAAAGATGTCGACCGTTTGCTTAGTCGCGATAACAACAAAGATAGCCGTACGGACTTAAAGAAAAACGTTTTAAATCAGATCTTCTCCGATTGTCGTCTATTTTGTAAAGAAAAAGAACATTTTGAGGCTGAAGAAGCTTTTATCAGTGCGATGGCACGTCTAAATGATGGTGTTTCATTTAAGAATTCAAGCCAACAAATAAACTATTTTTTTTTAAAAGTCAAAGAGTGTTGTACTCATTGTTGGAGTAATCTGAAAAAAGCATTCCATACATTATTTGCACCTAATGAAGATTATATATGTGCCGTATTACCGTTACTTTATGATAATTATAATAGAGATTCTGATTACACCAAACTAAAGGATGATTGCTGGAGATTGACAGGTATTAATTTAATTACAATTTCCACAGCAGGTTGCCACATTGGCTCTGCGGAAAGTGGAAAAAAATGGAAAAGTTTTGATAATACAATCCTTTTTGTAGATGAGAACGGTGAAATCACACCAATTAAGAATGGGCTAGTTCTCGTGTCTAGTACAACAGATTGTGGTACTAATAAATATTACCTAATATTAGTAAAAAAAAGATAGCAATGAAATATAGACAGCGTTTATATTATATTTGGTTATTAATTACTAAATTTATTGAGCACTCCAGTGTAATAAAACATTTAAGCAAATTTTGGCTTATATGGCTATCCTTTGCCATGCTTTTTTTGATAACCTTTATACATTATTGTATTCCTATTCCTGATTTCACGCACATTTCTTGGTCAATTATCAAATGGATAATTTATATCATTGTTTTTATGATTATCACATTATTTGTGATAAGACCAATGAATACTGTATATGGGATGATGGGAACATCCGGATCCATTAGAGTGTTCTTTACAAATTTTCTCATTATCACAGCTATTTTTACATTTATATACTATTTTGGATTCTTCCATAATGCTAAGGTATCATATGATGTCAACCAACCACATATATTTTACAATTATCACAAAACACTAACCACCAACAAAAAAGACACCATTGCAGAAAGAAGAGATACCATAATACTTATTAATCTTATCAATCAAGATGGCATAATACTTAGAGATACCATTGAACAAATTCAAGTTGCAAAAATAAACTACCAAAATATAACGTTCTTTCAAACATTCCGCAACACCATATTGACGACACTCATGCAAGAGCCGACAGACTTTTTCGCGATTGCTGCTACTCACAATGAAGCGATGGATAATGGTGAGAACAATCTGGATGGCAGTAAGGCGGCAACTTTCCACTACCTTCTTATAATTCAGATACTCATATCTTGGATATTCTTCGGCGTGTTCATTTCTATCTTATATAACAAATTCCGATACGAATCATAGCACAACCATGCCAAAAACACTTGTAAATATCATTACTGATGACAATCCGATACCGGCATACCTGTTCATCAAAGAGCAATATGAAGCCGGAGATAATCTTATGTATATCTCCGCAAACTACACCGTGGATGACCTTGAAGCACTTGCTCGTCTATTTGATGTACCCCAGGGGAACGTTGAGCAAATAATCCTTGGAGATGCCGTTGATATCAAGTATGAGGAGATATACAAAACCATAAGGAAGCATCTGAAGAACGATGTAAATTATCACGTAAATCTTGCCGGAGGTACGCGATATATGGCACTGGCCGTACAGCAGGTGTTCGAGAAGTTCAATGCCACATTCTACTATGTGCAGGTGACGAACAACCAAATTGTGAGCACCATATTCGACGACAGCGTGAACGACGGGGACGATATCATACACAACATCGGCTACCACATGACCATTGCAGAATACCTGCGAGTGCATGACATCAAGCACGATATTGATGAATCCGTGCCAGACAACAGCCATTGTCACTCTCCCCTACGTACAAGAGAAGACACACAAAAATTCTTCGACATGTTTAGTCAGAACAAATTCTCCGGCTCCGACTATAAAACCATGGAACTCCTACGTCTGAACTATCGCGGCAAGAAGAAAATCGATATCAACGAAGTGGAGAAAAACGGCATAAAAGATAAACCGCCAGTGCCGGGACTGGGAGACCTTCTGGAACACTTGTCATTCAATCCCGAAGATGGCAGCAAACTTACCAAACATGAACTTGACTACCTGACAGGAGGTTGGTTTGAAGAATACATATACTACCTAATCAAAGAGCATATCAAACCAGACGACATCGCCATCGGTGTGAGGATAAAACGGGGAGAGACAAAACACGACAACGAGCTGGATGTCGTTTTCACAAAGAACAACAAGTTTTTCGTTATCGAATGTAAGACTGGCATCGAAACTGAACGCTTGTTTAATGAGATTGTTTACAAGGCATGCGCCATCAAGGAAGCTCTGTTGGGCGTATCAATCCACTCTTACATCTTCTCGTTAAAAGAAGACAAGGACGGCAGCCTTTCACGCATCGCAAAGAATATGGGTATCACATTCGTGGGGCATAACCAGCTCTCCACACCCGATGGACACTGCTACATATTGAATAATATTAGCAATAAAATACTCAAATCATAAGGAAGAGCAGAAACATTTTTTGGAGATTTCCATGATTTTCCACTATTTATTGTTATTTTTGCAAACAAAAATACGAAATGAGAGCCGTTGCTAATACCATTGTTATAATAATTTGCCTGTTTTTATCTCCAACGGCAATAACTGCCCAAAACAGGTATAACATCGAAACAGACATTGAGCGTGCCGTTAAGGATTTCTTCCTAAAAATGTCCGAGATGAACAGCCCCGTGGAACCGATAAGTCCTGAAAGTTTTGCATCGGCCTATCAAAAAGGTATAAATATTTTTCTGATAAATGGGAAAAGTATCAAAATGGTAGACTTCCTGAATTGGTACAAGAGGGTCGTTTTGGCAAATTATAGCATTAGTCACCGGATTCAGATAAAAAGTATCACAAAACTCCAAGAGAACAACAGGTATCTCGTTAAATGTGTATTGCACCGTGAAATTGAAAATGATTCTCAAGTACGACACATAAGCGATGAAAATGTCGAAATAAAAGCCGTATGGAGAGGGCAGGAAGTGAACAATGTTTCCATTCAAAGTATTTCATCCAATTTCAACCTGAATTTTATCAAACCAAATGTTATTGACAAGTATGAGTTTCAAGTTTGGCCAATAGTAACCCACCTCTCAGCATTCAGTACCAAATGGGAATTTGAAGTTATAAGTAACAAAAAATCCATGGAAGGTTTTGATGGTGAAGAACGGAAATGTATTAAAACGGAACCTATCAATATAACGTACGAAAGCCCCGATAAGATAATTTATTGGAGAAGAGAAAAAAAAGAAGGTACTTATTTTTCCAATCGCGTCGAATCTTTCTCTGGTTATGTCGGGCAAAACAAGTCTAAAAAGGCGCGATGCTTCCTTATTATTATCAGGCAAAAAGAGAGCGGAAACTATCTAAGACATTACATATATCAAGAAGGTCGGAAAAAACGCTGACTATACATTATATGAGAACTGGAATTGTCATTGCCATACTGCTATTTTCTGTCTCTTGTCATATTGGAGCACAAACATCATCGCTGACAAGAGACGAGTTGAAGCATGTGCAAACAGAACTCAACCACAAACTGAACCTACTATGCACATATATCAGCAAAGTCGGCAATACGCCGTTTGATAAGAGTAAACAGGCTTTATTGAAGGCTCATTATGAAAAACAAAGTATCATTGAGAACGATGTCCCCCCCCTTTTTCGAGATTATGAAAAAAGGAAAATGAAAACCAGTTGGTATGACCACACATCAAAAAACTATAAGTTTCGCACTTCAATGTTGCCAGCTTACTTCGCATCACTTAAGCATCAGTCCATGGATGGAATTAAGCAGAGAACATACAAGATTGGCATAATGAACGGATATGTTAACGGTTCTCTGGCAGATCCCAAGAACTGGAAGAAAACAGAAACCTTATCTGATGGATGTGAGGTGTATGAATCTACTGTCAGCCTTATGCAGGAGTATCAAAGCGTGATATTCTACGGATCCGTGGAAAAGAGACAAATCACAAGTGAAAAAGACAGGAAAGACTATCGTGTCTATCTTATTAAGCAACCCAAAGATATGGGTAATCAGACGATGATACTCCTTGGAGACGTCTATCGGGTGATGCCAATAGAAAATTAGCAAGAATAATATGAGCAAGATGACATATAAAATACTAGTACCCGAAAAAGACGTTGTTTTTAAAGATGATGGAAACCGCCTTGTCTTGTTCTTGTTGAACTCGAACAAAAAGACCGCATATAATTTTTACAAGAGTTTCATCCAAAAGGAGCTGCTGGATATACTCCTTAATATTGACTACAAGAACAAACATAAAGAGAGCATATATGATGAAATTCATGCAACAATAAGGAATGCATTTGATGTCGGGCCTGCCAATGATATCTGCAAAACATTATTAAGTTCTTTATATGTTGCCGACTGCCATACCGGGAAAGAAATATTCACAAACAACATTGATGACACAAGCGCAATTATAGAATGGCGTACCGACAGCGTCAATTCTGTATCAGCCAAAATCGCCCCCCTACTCTTTAACCGTAAATTGCTGTATATTGCCGGAGGTATCATTTTAGGTATACTTATTGCCTTGCTTCCCAGGTTGCGGAATGACAATAGCGTTCAAGAATCTATAACCCCAAAAACTCAAGACAAAGATAAACAGGAGATAGCCAATAAGTTGAAGATGAATGCCGTCTATGACCCCAAGATTTGTGCAGTATATTTTACAGATACCATATTTAAAACCATTGAGTATTACATCGACTACAACAGAAAAGTCAAGGATGTCAACGATATCAACTGGAGACTTCAGGCTAGCACATTGAGTTGCAAGGATACGATGTTCTTGAAGGATAACTGTACGGTTTATCTAAAAGGAGAGGAGGATGATATCACGTCAGAAATACAAGTCATTGACGTGAGTTATTATGACTTTATTACAGAGCTTTTAGTCACTCAGGATCCACTCATCAAATCTATGCTTGTAACAAACAGCCCTACCCCATTCGGCAACACAACATTCCTCGTGGACGGTATTCCGCAACAGGTATCCTATTACAAATCATCTGAGTTGACAGACTATATAAAAAAAGGATTTAGGGTTACAGGACTTAAGACAATAAGCCGCAACCTTAATCCGACAGACAAACGATATCCGAGATTAGCAAAAATCATTATCCAGAAACCATAAACGAAATTACATACCATGATTTATCACCTTTATTTCAAAAGCTATGCACGTGCATACAATTTGAAACTTTATGACAAAAGCGGAAACGACACAAAGATGGCTGCAGAAAGTCAACTCTTCTCTAATTCCCAAGGAGCTCTGAATTTAATAACTCTCGAATATAAGAATCTCAAACTTGTATCTCAGAATAATACGAGTTTTGATAAAAAAGTGTATATAGAATCTGTCAATGTCAAGGATTATCAAATAGACATCGTCCTCACTTCCAGTAAAAAAAATGCGATACCCCCCCAAAAAATAAATCTGCCTGACAATTGTCGCGTCGTATTAAACGTTGAAAACAACAGCTTTGAAGATCTCTTAACAATAAAATCCGCGGGGAGTGACAACACTGAAACATTCACTTTTGTGTTCCATTATATTGAAAACAGACAAGAATTCATAGGAACGTTTACTGTTAATTGTCTTTCTGACAATAATGTGTACGAAATCGTGTTAGATTTCGGTTCAGAAGCATGTCAGATGCTTATCAAAGGTAATGAGGATAAGAGCGGAACAATATCCAAGTTGTTTGATAAGTGCGCAAAACACTTTTACGGTTTAGACAAAATTCCAGAGAACACATACGATCAGCAAGATGATGACGATAACCTATTTAGGAGTATCTTCTTTCCTTCCCAAAACAGGAAAAAGGGAAATCCGGACATTAATCCTATTTTATCACAACCAGGTAAAGATGATCCCCTTCTAAATTTTATCACCGAACGCGATGATTCCAATAAAGGCAACAGACTCCCGAACATAAAAATTTCCAATCTCTCAGGAGAAAATCCAGACGAGTTGAATTTGAAAGAACTGCACCAAGGCATCGTAATGCGATTTATACATGAGGCGGTAATGAAGGTGGAAGAAGAGATTAATACACAAAAGATTACCGGCAAATGCGGCATTCGATTACATCTTTTAGTACCAAACGTAATGAGTCAAGAGCAACTTTCGAACTTTATTGATGCAATACGTAAATATACAGATGATAATGCCTTTCGAGAATTACTGCCAACAACTATGCAGGATGTCGTTTTTGATATCCACTCATATTCCGAAAGTGATGCTTCATTCATCTCATGGCTTATGACTCCAGGAAATAATCCAGAAAAAGGCGATTACCTGATAATCGATGTAGGAAAAGGCACCACAGATTTTTCTATAATAAAAGTAGAAGACCAACGCGATGCCGTCAGTATATATCGTTCCGGATTTATAGGTGCAGGAAATGCTCTGAGTTATGCTATCTTTGTCAACTATGTTGTATCTATATGGGGAATGAAAGCTGAACGTGTTATTGAAAAGGTGCTCAAAGAATCTGAAGATGCTATGTTGTATCGACTGGAGAGTATCATTGAAAAGTACAAAAAAGAATCTCCGACAACAAAAGAGAAATCTGAAACTGACTCCAGCCATAACCAAAAAGCTCCAGAATTTAATGACAAAACTACAGTCGAAACAATTATCAATACTATTGAGAATTGGGGATATATCGACGACCATTTCGGTATAATAGAACACACTATTCACCAGATTATCCGGAAGATAGTCGTAAATGTAAAGGAAACGCAATTTGATAAAGTCATCCTGAGCGGAAGAGCATTCTACTATAAGCCTTTCCTGAATGCGACAAAAATTATTTTGTCGAAACTATATGAAATGAAAAAAGAAGATATCATTACCCTTGATAATGACAAACTTAAAACCGGTTGCCTTTCTGGTCCTTTATCTAGCACAAAAGTGAGCCAGCAGTCAGATATTATAGGAATTCCTATTGCTATAAATTCTAAAATAGCAAACAGCGATGAACTTGAGGATGACTTCAATGATATTATAGATGAACTAAAAGCTCATAAAAAAGACAACGGCAAAAAATGGTACAAACGTATTTTCAAGTGCAGGAGATTCTCACGTTGTTGCCTGAAGATTTTCCAAAGCAGCCGAAAAAAAGGACGTCACATCATAAATCTTGATGCCAACAACGATGCTATCAAACGTATCATGCGTGGAGAACTAAAATTAGACAGATGCGACAAAAATACCCGCTTTTATATTTCCGATGATGAGTACATTGCAGAGAATAATCAATCAATCAATGGTGAATACACTGTGTTTTTTGACGGAAAGGAATTCTACGTCAGAGATCAAAACAACAGCATCGAATTAACACCCCAATTAAGTGACAGCAAGAAAGATATGCTATATGAAAGCCTATTTCCATACCCATATCGGATATTAGGTAAAAAATGCCACATACCCAACCTTACCGACATTGAACGTAACAAGAACTAAAACTGACATTAATGAAAAAAGTTGCTTATTATTTTATCATAGTAATAGAATCTGCAGCACTGCTTATCACCATAGTGCTACCTTTCATCTACCCCGTCATTTTTGCAGAATGCTGGCAGATGCTGCTTTGCGTTATCTTCGGCATTCCGTTATTGGCTTTTGTTTGTTTAGCTGTAGAATATAGAAACTGCCTTTTCTCAAATAATACATCTCCTGCAAAAAATCCTGAGGTTGAAGTCAAGGGAAGTGTGGCAGTTAAACCGGTAAATACCATCGAACCGGATGAAATTTCGCACATAGAGGAATGTCATGATGAACAGAAATGCATGGAACAGGACTGGAGTAAAGCCATGTATCTGCGTTATAACAGTCTGTGGGATGATGTGTTTAATAACATCGAACGCCCTCTAACGACAGAAGATAAGGCACGAATCAGTCTCCTTTTGTGGGATATATCCTCACAAACCATCAATTTCCTAAAAGAAAACAATAACGATAACAACAAGGTGGGATACAATGCTGACGGTGTTAGAATGATTATGGAGGACCTTTCTGTTAATGACATAAAACTGGACAAGTTCTACAGAGATCCCACAACTGTTCCTGTTAAGGTTATTGCCATATATGAATGGTTGGAACAACAAGGTGTAAAGGAAAGCACCACGGCATTCGGTTATCAATTGAAATTCTAGACAATTATGGAATTCAAAACAAGGAATTTTACATCTTTATGTGTAATATGTATCGTCATTATTGCAATTGGTGCATTCTTGAATCTTTTCTTCTTCCCTCTTAACTTCTCCATCTATTTCCTGATATGTGCACTCTCGCTCCTTTCATGTAAATTTATTGGAGACAAAAGTTCCCTTGTATTGCCATGGAGCATCACTGCCGCCGCATCGGTAATCATAACGCTCAATTACTTACATCCGGACATTTCTGTATATAGCAATGCCGATTATCACACACTGGTCATGCAGGGGGTTGAGAAAAAAGACTCCGTACTGTTAATTGGAAAGAACAAGACAGAATCTTTTTTCGACAGAGAGAACTTGGAGGGTTATTTGAGCATCACTCCACAGGGTGACAACATGAACTGCATCATGCATTACGACCTTCAAGGAGAACCGCTTTTTATCGTTGTAGAGGGAGAAAGAACCGGAAAACTGATAAATAAGGGACAATTACCTCACTTCCGCAATAATCTTACAATAGAAAACGATTCCATACAATGCTGCATTACAATAACAGATTTTCAAGGTGACTCAATACATGTTGATGTTTCATTTAATCATCAGGCATCTAACCCAAATCCCAGTCAACGTCCTTCGTTCAAACAGCCAATCCATATAGGATATAATATATACGACCTCCTCCATAGCGGTATATCATATCTTGAATCCGAAGAAAAACTGCTGGACGCATTACGCAATACTGTTATTGTCCGCGATTATGACGAGAAAGATGTCTATTATATGACATATCCACGCAGCATGGAGTCCTTACGACTGGTGTGCGACGGAAAGCCTTTCCTGCAGGAAAAGGGCATGCAGACTAAGGAAATAGACAAAAACGACTACTTCTATCTCGGCATCGGCAGTCAGGCAACGCGTCCGATGAAAGCTTCGTATGAATCCGGCAGCGTCTGTCTTAGATTCAGGTTCCCTTATGTCAACAATTTTCCCGGTGCTTTGGACGGAACAGACGTAACGGAAAATGAACAAAAAATACTCGCAGTCACGACAAAAACTGCATCTCTGCTCAAGGCAAATGCCAATGAGGCATTCTATTATCCGCTGTTTGAGAACGAGGACAACGAATATAACTTCAACGGCAATATCAATTATCGCATCAATAACAGTCAAGTTCCGTTTAAGGCGACCCTAACAGATGACCATCAGAACACAATGCCTGCGCCCAACACACTTACATCAAAAAACGGAGCTGTATGGCACTTCAATGTTTGTGACATGCGCCAAAACAGCCCCGTTACGGGTAAAGAAAATATCTATGTGCAGGACAGAACCATTATCAGCATGGTATTTATCATGTTGCTCTTTGCGTTCATCTGTCCTATGTTGTTGACACGTAAAGACACAACGGCTCAAGCCATGATGATGGCCTGGCTATTTGCCATCCCGCTATTGGTCATGCGCATATATCTGCTGTGGAGAATTGCAGTGTTCCCTCCTGTATCAAATATAACACTGAACGAATTCCTCAGATATAGGATGGAGCTATCGAATTTAACAGAGAACCCGATGATTATAACAGCGTTTCTATTAATCGTGCCCTTGGTTATATTAATCGTGTACTGGGTTATATCTATCATCGTCCCATTTATCGTGTTATTTTTTAAATTATTACCATCACCTATACTAAGAATATTCCACAATTTAAGAAGAATAACTGCCGGCCATTGGACAAAGGTGTTTATTTTCATTATTGTTTTCTGCGTATACGGAGCGACAATCATTATAAGAGCACACATAAATACGGTCGGTCTAAATATCTTGGCACCGGTACTGGCTTTCCTTATCAATGAATACATCGTTACAAGATGGCTAACCGTAGGTTTTCGCATTGTTAACGCTATCTCAGTCCTGATAGCGTTATTCTTCTGCGATCCCGGATATGCCATAATGTTCTTTATATTTGAATGTATCTACTATACCATCATCCTATATGCATTTCTCATATACCGATGGAGATATACAAGTTCTGCAAAAGCAGTAGGATCATATTTCTTTGTAATACTGCTGATTGTACTTATGGCAGTATCAATACTTCTACCCAACATTATCTCTTTTTCCTATAGCAGCACGTCGTCCTTAGGTTTTATCAGTAATTCTAGGTTGTTTTTCATACTGTTTCCGATAATCACTGGCGGCATATTACTCTTCATCACGTGGCGATGGAAAGAACAAAAATCAAGATGCTATCTTGTAGGCTATGCCATTCTATCATTAATCGTGATTGGTGCCACCGTATTGTCTCCCATTTATGTACACAAATATTACCATACTCACAACCTGCACTTTAAATATAGAGCCATCATACACACACAGACTGTGGGTGAAATAATGCAAGACGAGAGATATGGCGACGATGACGCACAACGCCTGTTGAACGCAGCACAAAACCAATGGTTCCTACAATATCACATCAACAAGGGAGGAGAGCGTATTACTGAAGATGGTATTATATCGTTATCTCCACATTTCAAAAAGGGAGTAACTTGGAACACCCAAATCAGCGATGTCATTCTGTCCAGATACGTGATCGGGGAACTGTCCGGCCTTGTGCCACTGTTCATGATTCTGCTTGCTGGGGTTTTCCTCTGGGCTGTCTTCCATCGCGAACGTGAAAACGATTCTCCAGCCGGACACGCGCTCACATTTGCAATTGCACTCCTGTTTTTAGTGCAAAGCACCTTTGAGTGGATGGCAGTAACAAATAGAACCATCTTCTTCGGACAGGACTTCCCGTTCCTTAGTCAAAATGCACGTTGTACGCTTATCATGTTTGAAATCTGGCTTATACTATTTGTATATTTTGCCTGTCATGACAGCAGAAACGAGGATAACGACGGGCTAAGAAAAGGCCTAACACTGTTTACCAAGCCATCCCGACAGAGCTTCTTCTTTGGACTTTTTGCTTTGCTTGTCGGTATCATCTATTTTTGTGGAAATAAATACGAAAAATTATATGCTAATGAATCCTCGGAAGGAAATCGTTCTAATGCAGAGGAATTCAATCTCTCAACAGCAATGAATGAAAGTTCCCGTCAACTTGCGGATATCAATGACATACTATCCGAATATCCTGCCAGAGATAAACGACTTGAAAACAATGAAGACCTCAGTTCGCTCGTACAGGATATTGAAGACAAAATACAACTGTCGCAACACGTTGAGAACTTGAAAAAAGAAGGAAGAATCAATGACTTCACCTACTCACTTTATCTTGCGTTTACAAAAAATCTAAAACGAAAGAACTCTAACGGGAATATCATCCATTTACGTCACCATAACACACACCGTTATGAATTGGCACTCAACAGGAGCTATTTCAACCTGCAAAGTCCCGACCTCGACAAGAAGGCATGGAAGGGAAATGTTTATTCCAATGTCTCATCGCCTATCAGGAACAAGACATCGGTATATACCAACTTGCCAGGAATTGCCATCTATTCCGTTCCGCGTTCATGGATTCCATCAGACATAGATTATGCCATAGCAGACTGTCGCACCGTAAGCGGAGAAAACTACGAAAGAATTATTCACAAGGATATGGCGGACTATACAGCCCCGACGACAATGGCTGTTTTCCCCATTTTGTCTAAAGACTTTCTGGAACTCAAAAACAAAAAGAATAACGATATTCTGACATATCAATATGGTAGAGAGGAGAAAAATCTCCTTGTGAAAAATATAACACTCAACGGCAAACGAAAATTTTTCTATCCATTGAAAGAAAACTGTCTCTGGCTTAGAGACTTTTCCAACCTTGTCGCATATAGCAAACAGGGGTCCGGTAGCAAGGATTCGGTGTTTGTCACTTTGGATAACATACTAACAGAAAATCTGTCTGATTCTCTAAAGAAAACCGGCTGCGAGTGCTCTGTTGTTGCAATGGACGGATGGGGAAATGTGAGACTGATGATTGACAACAAAAAGTCAGGAACGATAGACCCGAATAATGAGTCTTTGCTCAACGAGATTGCCATTCAAAGTTATCTAAACCCGAATCCTGAGACAGACCAGAACCTATTCGGTAATCTTAACCTATGCTACATGAAACCCGGTCCGGGCTCATCTCTAAAACCAATAACCTATGCAGCAGTCACCTCACAAAGTCAGGATATAAATTGGGCAGATCTTGAATTGATGAGCCCCGCACTTCTTGACACTGCCGTCTCAAAACCTGTTGGTAAATACTATAATCTGCAACAATACGGTCCATCATATAAATATAGTGTAAGGAGACCCTTTAAATCTCTACAAGGTGATGAGAAAGGTATTAACGGATGGATTGACAATGATTTCTACCTCTATAAATCAAGTAACTACTACAATGCCCTCATTACATATTTAGGACATTATGACAACTTAGCTGATGCAAAAGACAGCATCTTCGTAATTTCTACTAATGTTAATGATTATCCCCGTTTCAAGATAGAGAAAGGCGGAAAGATGTACACATTCCGTGATGCGCCGCATGCCATCGCCAATCATATCTTACTTGACGGACTTACGAAGAATTTCAGAATGCCCACCTTCACTGGTTATATTGATACTATAAGATATGAGTTTGTTAATCCTGCATACTATAAGCAGAACAATCTTGAGAGCAAATCCTGGCTTTCTAATCGTTTCCCATGGGCATTTCCACAGGCGTCAAGTATATACGATTATGAGATGAAAGAACCGGAAATGACACCAGCAGAACGCTTAAGACAGTACACCTTAGGTGCTTTCCCTGTGAAAGTGACTCCTATAAAGATGGCTGAGATGTATGGACAACTTTATTCCATGCATCCCGATTTTCACGCTTCTGTGACACCACATGAATCATCTTTCACGGAGCCTTGGCTGGACAGAAACGGCCTGGCTTCAAAAGACTTCATTGATTTTTATAGGGATAACCTGTTCAGAGGTATGGCAGCATGTGCAACAATCGGCACAGCATCTTTCCTCGGGGAAACAATTAAAGGATATCATCTGTATGCAAAAACCGGAACGCTGAGTCTGCGAGCAGGTGTCAACGATGACAGGATGCTCGCGGTCATTATCAGTAATAAAAATCTTATAGATGACAAAGATATAAAATCATCAGATGACTATAAGTTCATGGTGGTATATTTCAGATTCAAGCAATTAGACCCGGAATCAACACTGTTCCCAACTACTGTCAAAACAACAATTAACGAAATTGTGAACAGTGCCAGTTTTAACTCTTATATGAGATAACATGAAAAGAAAATCCTATACATTACAGTACATTGCATTTGCAATAGCTGCCTTTATTGTGCTGGGAACGTATGTTTACCTGCAAAACAAATCTGTAGAGACAACGGAGAAAGAAGACATGGAATATCCATTGCTCCCCACTGAGGATTTATTTGTGCCTATCAATGCCGACACACTCGACTTTTACCTGAAGAAATACTTCGACAGAGGTGGCCTGAAGACAAGTAAGAAAAGGAACCGGTTTGTGGTAGAATACAATCCGAAAGCATTGATACTACTGCATGCCAACAACAATAAGATGACGGAAACCAGAAAGATGCTGGAAACAGCAGAGATAAAATATTTCTCTGTTGTGTATAACAACAAGGGGCGTGTAGAGATTACTCTGAGAAGAAAAGGCGCGTTTGTCGACTGCCCTGCTCTAATTGTTGCTGAGATTTTAAGGAAAGTAAACGGACAATAATGTATCACACGGACTTAACCCACATTCCCGTTTTACAAAGGACTTGTACCCGTCTTAAGCTTGAACTCCGGCATCTCGCTGCGGAACTCCTTGTCAATCAAATGGCATTGCTGACGTATGATGCTCCTGCGATAAATAGCCGGTTCAAGGCAATACTTGTTATAATATTGCGGGAAGAGAGCTGCATCCTCCTCAGATAGAACCGACAAAGACCTGACGTGCGGGAAAAGAAGTTTTGCATAAGCTGTTGCAACCTTTTTCACTGCCTTCAGGTCACGCAAGTCACACGATCTGTTGTACTCAACCAGTTCTTCGAAGAGAGACTCATATTCCGTTGCGGTACGTAACTGATGCATGATACTTGAGAAATACTCTGCATTAAGCGTCCACCCGTCAAGGATACTGCCTACCTCCAAACGTGGCAACTTCCATCCTTCGATAAAACAATGGAAGCGATCCATCGTGGCAGATTCCCTAAACATCTCCGGCAACGTCTGAAAATATCTTTCATCGGCAGGTTCCTTATCAGATGTTAACGGTATGTTGCCAGTCAAGCCAACACCACATTCCGACATAAAAAGAACATTGTCGACAGTGGCCTTACCGGCCTCAAGATACCCCTTGAGGATAGACTGCATCTCATCAGGGTCAGAGAATCCGAATGTCGATATTTCATCAATTATAACCGCATCATGATTCTTCATAAGTCCAAACTGTTTGGTAGACTTATTATAGAACATCTTAGCCCTCGATGTCTTACCGCCGCTCAACAACCATACATGCTTACTGATATTATTATATATGTATGATTTACCCGTCCCCTTGGGACCGAGTTCTATCATGTTCAGACGGGGCTCTACCAACGGCAACAGACGAGTAACAAATTCCGTTTTCTGTTCCAAGGTGCCAAAAGAACCAGGGTCATACTCCATCGTGGCAATCAGCACATCCAACCACTCTTCTACGCTGAACTGCTCACGAGCCGAGAAATAATAGTCAAAATCAACTTTCTTATATGGTTCGAAGGAACGATATGCAACCATCTCTATATAACCCGTTTTTTTTCCGTTCGGTTCCACATAACTCAACGTGATATTGCCCCATTGTTCTCCGTCTATAAGTTCCTCCTTGAATTCCTCCAACAGAGAGGGTGCAATATAGGCACTGTTTGTTATCTGAGCATCGGGAATAGTGAACGTAGTGCGACCGGAAGCGATATCGCTCTTAACAATGAACCTAACCGTCACATTAACCTGCTCTCCCGCCAAGAGTCTGTTTTTTATAGTTACAATGTTATCTGGTATCTTCTGCTCGAGATAAGCTGCCACTTGGTCACGGTCTGCAGTTCCTTTCTCATCGGAATACTTGCATAGAATATAATCCTTGACAAAAGATGGCAAATTACGGCCCTCGAATAATGACTTATTGGCGGTGTTTTTCATTACTGCCAAGTCGGGAAATGCGTTTTTGATTTTCTCAGATATGATGTTCATTGCCTGAAATTTTTATACGTTATTAAAATGATTCGTCTACTTCCGCACCTTTTATCTGTCTCGTCACGGGAGCCGGTGGTGCAGGTTGAGGTTCGTCAATCTGTATATTAATAGGTTTGGTTTCTCCTAACGACACCCTTCCCTTCTTTGTCTTCTTCGGCACTTTGGGTTCCTCTACATTGAGCCTTGGAAGTGTCAATCCACCGACCTTGAATTCGCAGCGTTGAATGATGTCCTCCTGAGTTGAAAGCTTTAAACGTCCTCTGGTATTAGTAGCCAAAGAAAGCCAATACGTCCTGTCAATTGTTATTTTGCGATTAGCATGGTATACCGTCATCAGCTGTTCCATGTGAAAAAATTTATAGAACGGTCTGTACCAATGCAACTTACCTGATGCTGGCAGTTCACTCGCTGAACGCAAATGAGGCCGGACGTCTATCTTTATATGGGACAACCATCTTTCGAACTCCATATCACGTCGGCTCTGAGACACTACAACATCCACCAAATCCACGATATCGGCGTAGGCATAACGTTTGTAGAAAACAGACATGAAACGAACGCCACCCACAAACATCCAGACACGAATCCTCTGCAGAATATTCATTCTCTTCCGCATAGCACCAGCCTTATAGGGGTTCATGATATTGAGTAAGGTTCGCAAGAGCATTTTCTGCGCAAAACATTAAATTGTTACTGCAAAAATACAATTTTTAAGCAAAAAAGATGTAGTAAAATCTAAAAAAAAACTAAAAATTGTACGAAAATTGTACATCAGGTAAAACCCAGGCAAGGTGTTGGCAAGGAGTTGGCAAGGAGTTAGCATACTCGTGCAAGCTGTTTGAGCTTGCCATCACCTTGCCATCTGTCTTACGCTAGAAAAAGTTGACACAAAAGTCAACAAAATGATAAAAGAAGAAAAAACGAAACGCAAGAGATCATTTTTCCGTATTCCTGAAGAATTA